>JAIPAM010000009.1 GCA_021740105.1 Flavobacterium sp. | reverse complement strand
TTGATTCAACGGGTCAATACGCTAGAATCACCACTTACATGAAGGATATTGGCACTAAAGACATGGCAGCTATTGAAGATAAACTTAGAACTAAAATTAACGCCATTTTTCCAAATGACCGTTATCAAGTTACTTTAACTGGGAAAGCATTGGTGTTTCAAAAAGGAACCTCGTATTTGATAAATAATTTAATTGAATCGTTGATATTTGCCATTTTCTTAATTGCAGGATTAATGGCCTATATGTTCCGTTCGGCTAAAATGATATTGGTATCGGTTATTACCAATATTTTACCACTATGTATTACTTCTGGATTAATGGGGTATTTGGGAATACCATTAAAACCGTCTACTATTTTAGTATTCAGTATTGCTTTTGGTATTTCTGTAGACAATGCCATTCAGTTCATGGCAAAATACCGTCACGACTTAAAAATGAATGACGGAAAAATAAAAAAATCGGTGTTTAGTGCTTTGCAAGAAACAGGGGTGAGCACCTTTTATACCTCTATCGTTTTGATATTCGGTTTTGCTATTTTCACACTATCTAGTTTTAGTGGGACGGTTGCATTAGGAGGTTTAATTTCATGTACGTTACTTTTTGCAATGTTTGCCAACTTATTGGTTTTACCAGCATTGGTATTAACATTTGAAAAAAAGAAAGCGATACAAGAAGAATAATTACGACTTAATAATGTCTTCCATTATTTTCCAATGATGATTGGTGTGGATTTCTAGAAAACGGATCGTGTCCTTTCGTTTTATTTTTCCAAAAAAAGGATGCTCAAAATAATGGTCTTTTGAAATCGTTTTTAATTCTAGTAAACTATTTCTAGATTCTTTAATATGAGTAAGTAATGTTGCTCTATCAATAGTTGTCTGGGGCACCACAACTTTTGGAGCTTTTACTTTTCCCCTAGGAATCTTGCCTGTTTTTAATATAAGAAATCTTGTAAAATTGAATTTCCATTGGTAATCTTTAGGATCCGATTGTAGCAAGACTTTTGTAACTCCATTAAGGGTTAATAGGGAATGTTCTATGTGCCAGCCTACATTTGATTTAGAAATGGCAATGTTTTCCTTTTCAAAAAGCGAAATTCTAGATTCTAATTGGTCTAGAAGTTTTTCTAAATTCTTCATGTTAGAATAAATTATTTATATTGCCCTAACTCAACAATTGTAAGATTAAACTAGGATATAATCCAATAATCAAGTTCATTACGATTGCAAGAACTGCAACTGCATAGAATACAAATGGCGTTGCCTGTTTTTCTTCTGGCGCGTCTTTAGTGTACATGGCCAAAATTAGTTTGAAATAGTAGCCAATACTGATAATTGAGTTGATTACAGCTGCAATAACTACAATTAAATAACCTGATTCTATCGTTTGGGTAAACAACATTAGCTTAGCAAAAAATCCTGCAAAAACAGGAATCCCTGCCATCGATAATAGTGAAGCGGTTAGCACTGCTGCTAGAATTGGATTGGTTTTTCCTAATCCGTTAAAGTGAGAAATTTCTTCGTTTCCTTTGTCTTTACAAACGTATAATAAAACGCTGAAGGCTGCAATTCCTGCAAGGGAATAAGCAGTAGCATAATACAACAAACTTCCTGCAGCCGTAGTGGCGCTTAACAAGGCCATTAACATAAATCCAGCATGTGAAATACCTGAGAATGCCAACATGCGTTTTACATTGGTTTGCTTTAAAGCCATAATATTACCCACGGTCATAGAAGCAATTGAAATTACTACAATAACAATTTGAAATCCATAAGTAATTTCAACATTCATTGCAGTTAGTAATTTATATAATGCGGCCATCGCTACTACTTTTGCCAATGTGCTCATTGTAGCAGTTGTTAATGCAGGTGCTCCTTGATAAACGTCAGGTGCCCAAAAGTGAAACGGTACCGCTGCAATTTTGAATAACATTCCGATGGTCAACAATACGATTCCAATAAAAAACCAAGACGGTAATTCCGCTGATTGTGAAAGTTCGCTTATTTCTACAATGTCAAAAGTTCCCATTGCACCATAAATTAAGCAGATACCAAATAGCAATATTCCTGAAGCGAAAGATCCCATTAGAAAATACTTTAATCCTGCTTCATTACTTTTGATATTCATTCGATCGGATGCCGCTAAAACATAAAGTGAAATGGATAAAATTTCAATACCTAGGAAGAACATAGATAAATTACCAAAAGAAACCATGGCCACCGCTCCCGACAATAAGAATATTTTTATAGCAATATAATCGGAGATTTTAGTTTGGTGTTTTTCATAAAAATTATGACTTAACGCGACTAAGAAAATAGTTAAAACAATGAATAAACTTGAAAATGCAACCGAGAATTTATTGACCACAATCATATTATTATGGTAAGTTGCAGGCGAATTTAATTCGGAAAGTGTTAGTCCTAATATTGCCATTAATCCAAGAATTGTTATTGGAATAATTGCTTTTCTGAAATTCATGATTTCAAATAAAAGGCATAAAACACCTAATCCTATTATTGCTATTAATGTATTCATTTTTTAAATTTTTGATTCTAAACCTAAAGCGTACTTTAGTTGTAAATCGTTATATTATTATTAATTTAATTTCTTAACCAAATCTGTTAATGCTCACCAATATCGATTCTAATGATGGTGAAATTAGTTCAATTATAGGTTTTGGATACAATCCAAAAAAGAACAAAACCGCCACAATTATAGAAAGTGAGATCCCTTCATTTAAGGTAATATCTGAAAATACTTTTGTATTTGTTTCTCCCAACATTGCTGTTTGAAACATTTTCAACATATAGTAGGCTCCTAAAATAATAGTTGTTCCTCCCAATAAGGTTAACCAAATATTAATTTGAGAAATACTATAAAGCAAGGTAAATTCACCTATGAAGTTAAATGTTGGAGGCAAGGCTACTGAAGCTAAAACTAACAGCAGGAATAGCGAAGTAAATTTAGGCGCATGGTTGCGAATTCCTCCTAGATCGTTAATGGCATTTGTTTGATATCTGCGGTTGATAATTTCAGCAGCAAGAAACAACCCAACAATAACAAATCCGTGGGCAATCATTTGAAGTACGGCACCAATCAAACCGTCAAGTGTTAAGGTGTAGGCTCCAGCAGTAATTAGCCCCACGTGTGCTAATGAAGAATAGGCCAATAATCGTTTTAAATCTTTTTGACGCAAGGCCACAATTGAACCATAAATGGTACCTGCAATTCCAATAGCCACAAAAATATAAACATGAATTTTAGCCGTAAGCGGAGCAATTTGCAATTGCCAACGAAGCACGCTGTACAATCCCATTTTTAAAATAATACCAGAGAGTAACATGGTTCCTACCGTAGGTGCTTTTTGATATACATTGGCTTGCCAAGAATGAAATGGTATTAATGGAATTTTGATTGCATAAGCTAAAAAGAAGGCAAGGAAAATCCAAAATTGTTCCGTTGCTGTTAGGTTCAACAGTGCATAATCTGACAAAAGGAAATTGTTCGTTTTAGTATATAAATAAGCAAATGCCGCTAACATAAAAAGCGAACCTGCAATAGTATATATAAAGAATTTTACCACTGCTTTTTTGCGCTCTTCCGCATCGCCATTCCCCCAAATTAAGGCTATAAAATAAATCGGAATCAATGCTAATTCCCAAAACATATAATAAACAATACCATCACCTGCTAGGAAAGTTCCGCACATTGCAAAAGCCATAAATAGAATTAAAGCATAAATAGTTTTGCTGTTATTGAAATTATTTGCAAATGAGGAAAAGATTATAATTGGTGTTAAAGCTAAAGTCAAAATAATCATTGCCATTGACAATCCATCCGCTTGAAGAATCATAAATACGTTAGGATTGGAAATCCACGGGCTGATATAACTGATGTCGTAACCGATATTCAATTGGTTTAACAATAGCAGAGCATAACCAAAAACGGCTACACTAAAGAATAAGGCCACTTTTGAAGCTAATTTATCACCTGCCAAAAAGGTAGCTAGTGCGCCAACTAAAAGTAAAATTAAAAGTATTGATACATTCATAGTATTATTATTGAGCTATAAATAAACAGGTTAAAATCACGCAAACTCCCAAAACAAAAGCAAAAAGGTATAATCCGATACTTCCACTTTGAACTTTTCTTCCTTGGGTTCCAATCGCCTCCGTTATTTTACCAAAACCGAAAACAACATTGGATAATCCAGTTTCAAGGGTGTCTCTAAAGAAACGAGAAGCAGCATTTATTGGGTTTACAATTAGTAGAGTGTAGGCTTCGTCTACATAATATTTGTTGTAAATTATTTTTGAAATACCCGAAATATTTTCATCTTCGCAAGGAACTTCACTTTTCTTAATGTACTTCACATAGGCAATTGTAATTCCAACAATAGCGCCTACTAATGCAATTCCCATTAAAATATAAGAAGTTGAATTCAAAGCTTCTTCGTGACTTACTTTACTAATAATAGGTTGTAAATAGTGGTTCAACCAGTAGCTCCCTGGGAAATTGATTAACCCTCCAAAAGTAGCTAACAGTGCCAATACAATTAATGGAATAGTAATTAATGCTGGAGATTCGTGCAAATGACTTTTTTGATGTTCTGTACCTCTAAATTCTTTGAAGAACGTAAGATACATCAAACGGAACATATAAAAAGCCGTCATGATTGAAGCAACAGAACCAATGATCCAAAGCGGAAGGTCCTCGTGGAATGCAGTCATTAAAATTTCGTCTTTTGACCAGAAACCTGCAAATGGAAATATTCCAGAAATGGCCAACGAAGAAATTAACATGGTGATAAAGGTAATAGGCATTGCTTTTTTCAATCCTCCCATTTTGCGCATGTCTTGTTCGCCATGCAATGCATGAATCACAGAACCTGAACCTAAGAACAAACAGGCTTTAAAAAACGCATGAGTAATTACGTGAAAAACCGCTACTTGATAGGCGCCAAGCCCTAAAGCTAGGAACATTAATCCCAATTGAGAAACGGTAGAGTAGGCCAATACTTTTTTGATATCATTTTGAAGCAATCCAATAGTAGCGGCTACCAAAGCTGTAATAGCTCCAATAATTGCAATTATATTTTGAACTTCTGGTGCTAAATCAAACAAGAAATTTAACCTTGTAATCATAAATATACCAGCAGTTACCATCGTGGCAGCGTGAATTAATGCTGAAACAGGAGTTGGTCCCGCCATTGCATCTGGCAACCAAGTATATAAAGGAATTTGTGCTGATTTTCCTGTTGCTCCAATAAATAAAGCAAAAGCGGCAATGCCAACCCAAAAAAGAATAGCTGGATTAGTACCTTCTAAAATGCGTTCATGAATTCCAATAAAATCAGTGGTATTGAATAAACTTGCTAAAATAATCATTCCAATAAGCAATCCTAAATCACCAATACGGTTCATGATAAACGCCTTTTTAGCGGCATCGTTATAGTCTTGGTTTTTATGCCAAAATCCAATTAGCAAGTAAGAGCAAAGTCCAACGCCTTCCCATCCGATAAACATAATTAGTAAATTACTACCCATTACAAGTGTAATCATGAAAAAGACAAACAGATTTAAATAGGCAAAAAACTTATGTAAGTTCTCATCATCGTGCATATAACTGATGGAATACAGATGAATTAACGAACCTATTCCAGTTACGAATAACAACCATAAAAGAGATAATTGGTCCAAAAGAAATCCAAATTTCACATCGAAATTGCTAAATTTTATCCAGTCAAATAAGTTGATTACAATGGCTTGATGTGATTCGTTTACTTTTAGAAAAAAGAAAATTGAAACAGCAAAAGAAACCACTACTGTTAGCGTTCCAATAGTTCCAGAAAGCGTTTTCCCCATTTTTTTTCCGAAGAAAACATTGAATAGAAACCCTACAAAAGGGGATAATAGTAAGACTAAAGCTAAATTGGTATCCATTAAATTATCCTTTTAAATTTTTTAAATTATCGATATCAATCGAACCTAAATTTCTAAATATTGAAACCAAAATTGCCAATCCAACCGCAACTTCAGCAGCTGCAACAGCCATTGAGAAGAATACAAAGACTTGTCCTTGGGCATCTTGATGATAAGTTGAAAAGGCTACAAATAGCAAATTTACCGCGTTGAGCATGATCTCAATAGACATAAATACGATAATGGCATTTCGTCTGTACAATACTCCAAATACTCCAATACTAAAAAGTATTACTGCAAGGAATATATAGTTTTCAATCCCAATTTGATTTAAAACATTGTTCATATTATTTTTCTGTTTTTTCTTTCTTAGACAATAAAACCGTACCTATCATAGCTACTAAAAGTAGAATAGATGCAAATTCAAACGGCACCATGTATTCGTTTAGCAAAACGTTTCCTAATTTATTAATAGATTGAAAATCTTCGCCAGTTGCATCATACTCACCCATAATTGGTTTTGAATTTACAAATAGCGCAATTAAAATAGCACAAGTTAAACCAAACATTATGATTGCTCCTAAACGGGTTACACGAGGTTTATGGACTTCATTTTCTTTGTTCAAATTCATTAACATGATCGTGAACAAGAACAAAATCATAATGGCTCCGGAATAGACTATAATATGAACTACAGCTAAAAACTGAGAATTCAACAATAGGTAATGACCTGCAATGGAGAAAAAGCAAATCACCAAATAGATAGCACTATGAATCGGATTTCTACTGAAAACCGTCAAAAAAGCGGTCGATAATGTTATCGCTGCTAATACACTAAAAATAATTAGAAATGGAGTCATTAGTTGGCGTTGTTAAGTTGAGCGTTTTGCATAGCGACGTCCAAAGGCATCACTAAGCGGTCTTTTCCAAAAATGAAATCTTCTCTTTCATAGTTTGAAGGAACCAATTCCTTAGAAATAGTAAGGTAGATAGCATCTTTCGGACACGCTTCCTCACACAATCCACAGAAAATGCAACGCAACATATTAATTTCATAAATCGAAGCATATTTTTCCTCACGGTACAAATGCATCTCGTTGGCTTTGCGTTCTTCGGCCTTCATTGTAATTGCTTCTGCTGGACATGATAAAGCACACAATCCACAAGCTGTACAATTTTCACGACCTTGTTCGTCGCGTTTCAACATATGTTGACCACGGTAAACAGGGCTCATTTCTCGAACTTGCTCCGGGTATTGAATAGTTACTTTTCTACGAAACAAGTGTTGGATTGTAATAATCAAACCTTTAATGATCGCAAGCAGATACATGCTTTCCAAAAAAGTCATTTTCTTATTAGAAACTTCTTTTTTTCTTCCCGATAAAGAGATACTTTGTATTGACATTTTTATTTTTTTATTTGAAGCTTAATCCTGCTTTCCGTTTCAATCCACGCTTAAAGCGTGGGATTTGCACTGCAATCAGGGCTAGGGCTTTTCGTATTTAAATTAAAATCCTAAATAAGCAATTATTCCGTGTCTTAAAATTACAATTCCCGTAATCATAATATTCACAATCGATAATGGAATTAATATTCTCCATCCCAAATTCATCAATTGATCGTATCTAAATCTTGGAATCGTCCAACGTACCCACATATAGAAAAATATGAATCCACATATTTTAATAAATAAGGCCACAATTCCTAATACATTGGCAATATTTACTCCCCAATTTTCCACTGCCCAACTCATTCCTGGATAATTGTATCCGCCGAAGAATAAAACAGCTAAAATGGTAGAAGAGACAAACATATTCGCATATTCAGCAAATAAGTAAAATCCCATTTTCATGGAAGAATATTCGGTGTGATATCCACCAATTAATTCGGTTTCACATTCCGCTAAATCAAAAGGAGTTCTATTGGTTTCTGCAAAAGCACAAATTAAAAAGATCAAGAAAGATAAAGGTTGGTAAAATACATTCCAGTTCAATCCTTCTTGTTGAGCCGAGATTTCTCTTAAACTTAAGGTGCCCGTCATCATCAATAATGCAATTATCGAAAGTCCCATCGCCACTTCATAAGAAATCATTTGTGATGCAGCTCGAATGGCTCCTATTAAGGAAAATTTATTATTGGAAGCCCAACCACCAATCATAATTCCGTAAACACCCACTGAGACAACTGCAAAAATATACAAAACAGCAACGTTAATATCGGTAGCTTGAAGTAAGATGTCTCGTCCAAAAAGGTGCAGTTTATCCCCCCACGGAATTACAGCACTCGTCATTAACGCTGTACTCATTGCAATTGCAGGGCCAACTACAAAAAGAAATTTATTAGGAGTATTTGGTTCAAATTCTTCTTTAGCAAATAATTTTAATCCATCGGCAAGTGGTTGTAATAATCCAAGTGGACCCGCTCTATTGGGACCAATTCTGTCTTGCAACCAAGCAGCCACTTTACGCTCTGCCCAAGTAGAATACATCGCCATCAACATTGTAATTGCAAAAACAACAAAAATAATGACACTTTTTTCGATTATAATAGTTGTATCCATCATCTAAAGATTACCTTTTTGAAATTCTTGCTCTTCATCTTTACTCATCGGCACTTCAGTCATACTGATTTTTTTACGGTCTTGGTCTCTACCTTTTAAGATCCCCATTTCCGTTGCGATATGAACCGGTTGTAATTCTCTGTTGTATTTGTTTTGATTGATAACAGAATCTTTCTCAAATTTTCTAGGTCCTTCAATTACCCAATCCGAAACTTCTTTATGATCAAAACGACATCCGTTGCAAATGAATTCTTCTACTTCATGGTACTCGTCTTTTCTACCAGTTACTCTTTGAATTTCGTCACCAAACATCCAAACAGTTGTTTTTCCACAACATTTATCGCAATCTCTGTGCGCATTATAAGGTTTGTTGAACCATACTCTAGATTTAAATCGGAAGGTTTTATCGGTTAAAGCACCCACAGGACACACGTCAATCATGTTTCCTGAAAATTCGTTGTCGATGGCTTTTGATATACAAGTGGAAATATTAGAATGGTCACCTCTATCCATTACCCCGTGAACACGATTGTCGGTCAATTGATCTGCAACCATCACACAACGGTAACAAAGGATACAACGATTCATGTGCAATTGAATATTTGGACCAATATCTTCTGGTTCAAAAGTTCTTTTCTCTTCAATGAATCTTGTTTCAGATTTTCCGTGTTTGAAACTTAAATTTTGCAAATCACATTCTCCCGCTTGATCACATACTGGGCAATCCAAAGGGTGATTGATCAATAAGAATTCTGTCACCGACTTTCTCGCTTCCGTTACTCTTTCCGATGAGGTGCTGTTCACTTCCATTCCATCTTGACATCCTGTTACACAAGAAGCCACTAGTTTTGGCATCGGTCTTGGGTCTGCTTCGCTTCCTTTGGCTACTTCAACTAAACAACAACGGCATTTTCCACCGCTTCCTTTTAGTTTTGAATAATAGCACATTGCTGGAGGAACGCTTTCGCCACCAATCATACGCGCAGCTTGCAGGATGGTTGTTCCTGGTGCTACTTCAATCGCTTGACCATCTATAGTTACTTTCATTTTCTATTTGGTTTAAAGTTTCTGGCTAATATTGATTTTAACCGAAATTTTATACATTTAATTATTTTTAGTGACTAAACTTTCGTTGTAAAGTTTTATTACTTCGGGGATTTGTCTTAATTTAAAAAAATTATTCGAATCCATCCATTTTTCATAAAGCTCCTTGTTGTCCTTAATTAAAAGACCAAATTGATTTCGTTGATCAAACCAATCTGTTTCATAAAGCTCATTATTTTTATAGTAATATTCTCGAGGTATTTCTGATGTGTCCATATTTTGTATATAAGTACATAACAATGTAATTTTTCCTTCAACTACAACGTGAAAAAAATCACTATAATTATCAGCTTGAACACTCACAAATTTATAACTTCCTCTATCAGTCTCGTTAATGCAAAAACTCACTAGTTCAAATGGTTTGTAAGTGATTTTTTCTCCTTTATTATTTAGTATTTTCACTTTTCTTTTAACGCTTGACGGATAAAAAATTTTTTTATCTATAAAATTTGTTCCCACAAAAAATTTACAATTTATAGTGTCGTTTTCATTTGTAACAACATAGCCATTAAATTTTTGACCCTGAGAGTTAAAAATAAACAAAAAATAAAAGAATAAAATTAAAATTTTTTTCATGTCAATATTTTAGCTTTCAATTACGACTTTCGAATTAACAAAAGGCTCTGCTACAAAGTGATCTCTATTTTTTATTTTTTCTGGGAATCGAATATGGTATTCGAACTCGTCTCTAAAGTGACGAATTGCAGAAGCCACTGGCCAAGCTGCAGCATCACCTAACGGACATATCGTATTTCCTTCAATTTTGCTTTGAATGCTCAATAACAAATCGATATCTTCTTCACGCCCGTGACCGTTTTCAATTCGGTGCAATACTTTTTCCATCCAACCTGTGCCTTCACGACAAGGAGAACATTGACCACAACTTTCATGATGGTAGAATCTAGAAAAATTCCATGTATTTCTCACCATACAAGAAGTGTCGTTATAGACTATAAAACCTCCTGACCCCAACATGGAACCGGAAACAAACCCACCGTCACTCAATGATTCGTAGGTCATTAATCGATCTTCACCATTGGCTGTTTTGTAAATTAAATCAGCTGGTAAAACGGGAACCGAACTTCCTCCAGGAACGAATGCTTTTAAGGGACGGTCAGAACTCATTCCGCCTAAATATTCATCAGAATTCATGAATTCGTATACGCTTAATCCCAATTCAATTTCATAAACTCCCGGATTTTTGATGTGTCCCGAAGCCGAAATTAATTTGGTTCCTGTAGAACGACCAATACCAATTTTAGCATAATCTTCCCCTGAATTATTGATAATCCAAGGAACAGCAGCAATAGTTTCGACATTGTTCACCACAGTTGGATTGGACCAAAGCCCTGAAATTGCTGGAAATGGAGGCTTAATTCTAGGATTTCCTCTTTTCCCTTCTAACGATTCAATCAATGCCGTTTCTTCTCCACAGATGTAAGCTCCAGCTCCAATTTGAACATACAATTCCAAATCGTAACCCGATCCTAATATATTTTTCCCTAACCAACCCGCTGCTTTCGCTTCGGCGATGGCTCTTTCTAAAATTTTGTAAACCCACATGTATTCACCACGAATATAGATGTAGGATAAATTGGCTCCCAATGCAAAACTAGAAGTAATCATACCTTCAATTAATAAGTGAGGGATGTATTCCATCAAATAGCGGTCTTTGAAAGTCCCTGGCTCTGACTCATCAGCATTGCAAACTAAATGTCTTGGTTTCCCTGATTTTTTATCAATGAAACTCCATTTCATTCCAGCTGGAAATCCTGCTCCACCCCGTCCGCGAAGTCCTGAAGTTTTCACTTCCTCAACTACTTCATCAGGGGTCATTTTTTTAATCGCTTTTTCCACAGAAGCGTAACCACCATTTTTACGGTATACTTCGTAGGTACGAATTCCTGGAACATTAATTTTGTCTAATAATATTTTTTGTGACATATTATTTATCGTGTAACGTAATTTTATCTTCTTTACAATCAACAATTAATTGATCGATTTTTTCTTTGGTAAGATGTTCTTTATAGAAATCACCTAATTGCATCATTGGAGCATAACCGCAAGCGCCTAAACATTCTACACCACGAACTTCAAAAAGGCCGTCTGCAGTTGGTTCACCCACTTTTACTCCTAATTTGTTGCACGTATAGTCCATTAAATCTTCTACGCCATTCAAACAACAAGGGGAAGTTTGACAAAATTCAAACATGAATTTTCCAATTGGTCTTTGGTTGTACATGGTATAAAATGAAACCACTTCATAAACTTCAACCGGTTTAATAGTCAGAATTTCGGCTACTTTATCCATTAATTCTATACTCAACCAATTGTCATGAGCATCTTGAACTTCATGTAAAACAGGCAATAAAGCCGATTTTATTTTGTCTTCAGGATAATGACTGATCAATTCATTGATACGAGTCATCAAAGCATCAGTGATATTAATTTCTTGTTTGTAATGTGTATGTTCCATTTTTTATTATTTTAAATTTTAAATGAGATCATTTATAATTTATAATTCAAAATTTATAATTTTTTTATGCGTCTAATTCTCCTGCAATTACATTTAAACTCGATAAAATAACTATCGCATCTGATAACAACGCTCCCACAATCATTTCAGGATAAGCTTGATAATAAATAAAACAAGGTCTTCTGAAATGCAATCGGTAAGGTGTTCTACTTCCGTCAGTAACTAAATAAAATCCTAATTCTCCATTTCCACCTTCAACGGCGTGGTAAACTTCTGAAACTGGAACAGGAACTTCACCCATTACAATTTTGAAATGGTAAATCAAAGATTCCATATCGTGATAAACATCTTCTTTTGGTGGCAAATAGTAAGCAGGAACGTCTGCATGGAATTCATTTCCAGCCGGCATTTTATCTAAAGCTTGACGAATAATGCTCAAACTCTCCCATACTTCAGCATTACGAACGCAAAAACGATCGTAGGTATCCCCTGATTTTCCTACAGGAACTTTAAAATCAAAATCTTCGTAAGAAGAATAAGGCTGTGCCACACGAACATCATAATCTACGCCCGCTGCACGTAAATTTGGACCTGTAAATCCGTAAGAAATTGCTTTTTCAGCAGTTATTGGACCCACATTTACCGTTCTATCAATAAAAATTCTGTTTCTTTCAAATAGGTTTTCGAACTCTTTCCAAGCCACTGGGAATTCTTCCAAAAACACATCCAATTTGCGGAAAGCTTCTGGCGACCAATCTCTCTCGAAACCGCCTATTCTTCCCATATTAGTTGTTAAACGAGCACCGCAAATCTCTTCGTAGATTTCATATACTTTTTCTCTAAATTGGAATACATATAAGAAACCAGTATAAGCTCCAGTATCTACACCAAGAATAGAATTACAAATCAAGTGATCGGTAATTCTTGCCAATTCCATTACGATAACTCTTAAATATTGTGCTCTTTTCGGAACTTCAATATCTAATAATTTTTCAACAGTCATCCACCACGCCATGTTGTTAATTGGCGAGGAACAATAATTCATACGATCTGTAAGTGGTGTGATTTGGTAAAAAGGTCGATTTTCAGCAATTTTTTCAAACGCCCTGTGGATGTATCCAATGGTAGGTTCCGCTTCTAAAATTCGCTCTCCATCCATCAACAAAATATTTTGGAAAATACCGTGAGTTGCAGGGTGGGTTGGGCCTAAATTCAGAATTGAAAGCTCGCTTCCATCTTCATTTTGACGTTTTTTTACAATTTCAGCATATCGATGCTCTGGTGGTAATAATAGTTCTGACATTTATTTAATGTGAAAAATTATATATTTTGTTTTTTTAGCAATTGTCTATTGTTCTACCGAAAAATCGGTCGTCCTTGTCTGTTCTTCCTCCGTCTTCCATTGGGAATTCCTTTCTCATAGGAAAAGAAATCATCTCATCCATATTTAAAATTCTTTTCAATTGTGGATGACCAACAAAGTTAATCCCGTAAAAATCGTAAGCTTCTCTTTCCATCCAATTGGCGCAAAGAAAAATATTAGAAACCGTTTTGATTTCTGGATTGGAACCTGGCAAGTAGGTTTTTATTTTTATTCTAACGTTATCAATCCAATTATGAAGGTGATAAACTACAGTAAATTGATGACTTTCCTCATTATCTGGATAGTGAATCCCACATAAATCAGTAAGAAAATTAAAACGCAAAGTTTCATCATTTTTTAAAAAAAGTAAAACGGCGGTAATTTTATCGGAAGCAACTTCAAGTGAGAAAATAGATTTTTCTTGAGTGAAATTAAACACACTTTCTCCAAATGTTGCTGTTAATTTTTCTTGAATTTCAGAGGTTTCTAAAGCCATTATTTTATATTATAAGAAGCTAATAATTCTTGGTATTCAGGAGAACTTCTTCTTCGTACCGATTCAGATCTAACCAATTCTTGTAATTTCATTACGCCATCTACAATTTGCTCAGGTCTTGGAGGACATCCAGGAACATAAACGTCAACAGGAATTACTTTGTCAATCCCTTGAAGAACAGAATAAGTATCAAAAATACCACCTGATGAAGCACATGCTCCAACGGCAATTACCCAACGAGGCTCAGCCATTTGCTCATATACTTGACGTAAAATTGGCGCCATTTTTTTGGAGATGGTTCCCATAACCATTAACATATCCGCTTGACGAGGTGAAAAACTCACTCTTTCAGATCCGAAACGTGCTAAGTCATAATGAGAGGCCATAGTAGCCATAAATTCTATTCCGCAACAAGAAGTTGCAAAGGGTAAAGGCCAAAGCGAATTGGCTCTAGCAAGACCTACGACATCATTTAGTTTCGTAGCGAAAAATCCTTCTCCTACAACTCCTTCTGGAGCCTCAACCATTTTTGTTTTAGATTCAGTCATCATTATTATTTTGAATTATAAATTTTGAATTATAAAATAATTGAGACATTTAAAATTCAGCATTTAAAATAATTTATTTATTCCCACTCTAACGCTTTCTTTTTGATGATATAGAAAAAACCAACTAAAAGCAAAGACATAAAAATCACCATTTTCACCATTCCTTCCATTCCCAATTCTTTAAAATTGATTGCCCAAGGATATAAGAAGATAACCTCAACATCAAAAAGCACGAATAAGATCGCTACTAAGAAATATTTTACTGAAAAGGGGATTCTAGCATTTCCTTGAGATTCGATTCCGCACTCAAAATTTTTGTCTTTTGTGGCTGACGATCTTTTTGGTCCTAAATTGCCAGAAGCAATGATCATTCCCACTACAAATCCAACCGCCAAAAGCATTTGCATTAGTATTGGTAAATAACTTGATAAACTTGTTTGCATACTATGAGTTTTAAACCTTAGAATTCGGATGCAAAGATAACTTTCAATAATTGATTTAGCAACGAAAAAATAAAAATTTATGAAAGTATTTTTAAAATTTTTATAGATTATAAATAAATCTAATTTTCAAGGTTTTATGTTCCTGTCTTATGAGGTAAAAATAGATTTCAGTGGAGCGTTATTTTGAGAGATTTTTCAAAAAAAGCAAAAAAAAACGTTCCGAAATTAATCGGAACGTTTTAAACATTAGGTAACAAAAATATATATATTTTAGTCTTCAATTACTGCAACTTGCGCAGCAACTTTACCTTTTCTACCTTCTTCTTCTTCGTAACTTACTCGGTCACCTTCGCGTAATTCTTCCGCTCTGATTCCTGAAGCATGCACGAAAATGTCTTTTCCTGTTTCTTCGTCTGTAATGAATCCGTAACCTTTTGATTCATTGAAAAATTTAACTGTTCCTGTACGCATTGTAAAAATAATAATAATTTATAATGTCACAAATGTAAACTATATTGTAATACGAAAATCAATTGTGTGTAATTTTTTTCTTAAAATTATTGATTTTCAGTGTTTTCTATGGTTTTACCCCAAGAAATTATTACAATTTCAATTGAATATGTAACTCATTTAACTGATTTTCATCGATAATTGAAGGGGCATCTATCATTACATCGCGACCTGAATTATTTTTAGGGAAGGCGATAAAATCACGAATGGTTTCTTGGCCGCCTAAAATAGCCACCAATCGATCCAATCCAAAGGCCAATCCTCCGTGTGGTGGCGCTCCAAATTGAAAGGCATCCATCAAGAAACCAAATTGATTTCTAGCTTCTTCTTCGGTAAATCCTAAATATTTAAACATCAATTGTTGCGTTGATTTATCGTGAATTCTGATGGAACCACCGCCAATCTCATTTCCGTTCAAAACCATATCATAAGCATTGGCTCGAACTTTTCCTGGATTTGTAGCTAATAAATCCATGTCTTCAGGTTTTGGAGAAGTGAATGGATGGTGCATGGCGTGCCATCTTCCCGATTCTTCATCTAATTCTAATAAAGGGAAATCAACTACCCATAATGGCGCAAACTCCGATGGATTTCTCAATCCTAAACGAGTAGCTAACTCCATTCTTAAAGCCGAAAGTTGTGTTCTTGTTTTATTAGCTGGACCTGAAAGTACAAATAACATATCGCCAGGTTTTGCACCGGTAATTTGAGCCCATTTTGCCAAATCTTCTTGATCATAAAATTTATCTACAGATGATTTATACGTTCCATCTTCATTGCATTTCACATAAACCATACCTAAAGCACCAATTTGTGGGCGTTTCATCCATTCTATTAATGCGTCAATTTCTTTCCGAGAATAATCTCCAGTTCCTGGAGCAGCAATTCCTACGACCAATTCTGCAGAGTTGAAAATTGAAAAATCTTTGTGTTGAGCCACTTCGTTTAACTCGCCAAACTCCATTCCAAAACGGATATCTGGTTTGTCATTTCCGTAGGTTTTCATCGCATAATCGTAAGTAATTCTTGGGAATTTAGCCACTTCAATGCCTTTGATTTCTTTCAGTAAATGACGTGTCAATCCTTCAAAAACATTCAAAATATCTTCTTGCTCAACAAACGCCATTTCACAATCTATTTGGGTGAATTCTGGTTGTCTATCGGCACGTAAATCTTCATCACGGAAACATTTCACAATTTGGAAATATTTATCCATTCCACCCACCATCAATAATTGTTTGAAAGTTTGTGGTGATTGTGGTAAGGCGTAAAATTGCCCAGCATTCATTCGACTAGGAACCACAAAATCTCTTGCCCCTTCCGGAGTCGATTTAATTAAATAAGGTGTTTCCACTTCGCAAAAATCCAAATCAGAAAGGTATTTTCTAACTTCCATGGCCACTTTATGGCGAAAAAGCAAGTTATTTTTAACCGGATTTCTTCGAATATCTAAATAACGGTATTTCATTCTAATGTCTTCACCGCCGTCCGTTTCATCTTCAATGGTAAAAGGCGGAGTTAAAGCCGCATTTAAAATCGTTAATTGCGAAACTAAAATTTCAATTTCACCAGTAGTCATATTTGCGTTTTTAGATTCACGCTCAATTACAGTTCCTTTCACTTGAATTACAAATTCGCGACCTAGTGTTTTCGCCAATTCAAAGATGGATTTTTCGGTACGACTTTCGTCAAATAGTAATTGGGTAACTCCATATCGGTCGCGTAAATCAACCCAATTCATGAATCCTTTATCGCGCGATTTTTGAACCCAACCTGCAAGTGTAACTTCGGTGTTAATATGAGTAGCGTTTAACTCGCCACAAGAATGACTTCTATACATTATTGTAATTTTAGATTGCAAAAATACTATTTTGTTTTTGATTAAGGTTTTAGAGATAAAATTTATTTTAAAAATTTAAATACCTTATATTTGAAGTCTAATTCTAATTTTTTAAACTAATGAAAAAAATATTCTTGATCGGAATGTTATTTGGATATTCAATTTTGAGTTTGTCTCAAACCAATAACTTTGTAATTTTTAAAGCAGAAATCGCTAATAAAAACACAGATTTTATATCTATTAGAGACAATAAAAAGGTGTATAAAAAAATCCAAATTAATAAAGACGGATTTTTTAAAGACACTTTAAATGTGAAAGACGGTTTGTATCAAATGTATGATGGTGTAGAAGTGACTAGTATGTATTTGAAAAATGGGTACGACTTAAGTTTGAAAATGGATGCGAAGAAATTTGACGAATCAATTGTTTATACAGGTGTTGGTGCAAATGAAAATAACTATTTAGCGCAAGCAACAATTGAAGACAGCAAGTTAGATTACGATAAAATATTTGCATTAAAAGAAGCAGAATTTAATGACAAGGTTGATGAAATAAGCAATGCTAACTTGGCAAAATTAGAAAGTAGTAATTTAGATCCTGCATTTATTGAATTGCAAAAAAAGAATATTGAGGGTAATAAATTGGGAATGAAGCAATATTATGGAGAAGCTCAAAAAAAGCAATTGCTTAATAATACAATGTCTGCACCTTTTGATTATTTGAATTTTAAAGGAGGAAATACGAAGCTATCCGATTTTAAAGGGAAGTACGTTTACATAGACGTTTGGGCAACTTGGTGTGGTCCATGTCGTGCTGAAATTCCATTTTTGAAAAAGACAGAAGAGAAATATGAAGGTAAGAATATTGCTTTTGTGAGTATTTCTGTAGATGTTCAAAAAGACTTTGAGAAATGGAAAAAATTTGTAGCTGAAAAACAACTAGGAGGAGTTCAGCTTTTTGCGGATAAAGATTGGAATTCTGATTTTATGAAAAGCTACAGTATCAATAGTATTCCTAGATTTATTTTGATTGACCCAACAGGGAAAATTATAAGTGCAGATGCTTCAAGACCTTCGTCTCCAAAACTATCAGAGCAATTAGACGGGTTATTAAAATAGTTTATTAGATATAAAAAAAGGCGGGTTCCATCGAAACCGTCCTTTTTTGTTTTAATTTATTTAGATCCAAGCACAAACAATTGTTCCTATAATGGTTAAAGAAACAATCCAATATCCGGAATGGATAAAGATATATTTCCAAGTTCTTCTTTCGAATAAACCATTGATAGCAATCATTGGGAAAGCAAAGAATAATCCGGCAAAAAAGCCATGTAAAGCACCGTGTTTGGCTGTTCTAAAAGCGGTGCCGTAATCGGCCATAAAAGTCATAAATGAAGGTTTCGCTTCTGCTAATTTTGTTGGCCCTCCTATCATTCCAAGCGCCCCTAATTGATGAATCGTAATGGTTTGCATTATCATTCCAATGAAAATTGAAAAAATAAATGTAAGTCCGAAGATTTTAAACATATTTCCCTTTTCCGATTCCTCTTTAGTAAGTCCAGCTTCTTTTATCCAAACTGATCCTAAAACACTTGGGTGGTACCAAATAAAACCTACTAACAAGGTAGTAAATGCAGCAACTACTGGCGATAAGAAATTCATTTCCATACTATAAATTTTTTGATGTTAATGAAACAAATATATAAAAAAACCCATACAATTAAATATGGGTTCTATTGGTTTGAAGTTGACTATTATTTGCTTAATTCAACAAAATATTTGTAAAATAAGGGAATTGTTTCTATTCCTTTTAGGTAATTAAAAATTCCAAAATGTTCGTTTGGTGAATGGATGGCATCGCTATCTAAGCCAAATCCCATTAATATGGTTTTGCTTTTTAGTTCTTTTTCAAATAATGCTACAATTGGAATACTTCCACCGGAACGAACCGGAATTGCAGGCACTCCAAAAGTTTCGGTGTAAGCCATATTAGCTGCTTTGTAACCAATACTGTCTGTTGGCGTTACATAACCTTGACCGCCATGGTGTGGGTTAACTTTTACGGTAACTCCAGCAGGCGCAATATTGGTAAAATGTTTAGTAAACAATTCGGTGATGTTCTCCCAATCTTGATTTGGAACCAAACGCATCGATATTTTTGCAAAAGCTTTACTAGCAATAACTGTTTTAGCACCTTCACCAGTATAGCCTCCCCAAATACCGTTTACATCTAAGGTAGGTCGGATGGAATTTCTTTCATTGGTTACATAACCCGTTTCTCCATAAACGTCATTTAAGTCCAATGCTTTTTTGTAATTTTCTAAATTGAAAGGTGCTTTTGCCATTTCAGCACGTTCTTCAAGTGATAATTCTTCTACATTATCGTAAAAACCTGGAATTGTAATGTGATTATTTTCATCGTGAAGCGAAGCAATCATTTTGGAAAGCACGTTGATAGGATTGGCAACAGCCCCACCGTACAAGCCGGAATGTAAGTCACGATTTGGACCAGTAACTTCCACTTCTACATAACTCAAGCCACGTAAACCTGTGGTAATTGATGGCTGCTGGTTGGAGATCATTCCGGTATCGGAAATTAAAATCACATCGCATTTTAGTTTTTCTTGATTGCGTTCCACAAACCAGCTTAAGCTTTTGGAACCTACTTCTTCTTCGCCTTCAATCATGAATTTTACATTACAAGGCAAAGAATTGGATTGCACCATATATTCTAAAGCCTTAACGTGCATGTACATTTGTCCTTTGTCATCGCAAGCACCTCTAGCAAAAATGGCACCTTCAGGGTGAATAGCTGTAGTTTTAATTACGGGTTCAAATGGAGGTGAAGTCCAAAGTTCGATTGGATCTGGTGGCTGCACATCATAGTGTCCGTAAACCAAAACGGTTGGTAGCGATTTATCGATAATTTTTTCTCCATAAACAATTGGATATCCAGGAGTATCGCATATTTCTACCAAGTCACAACCGGCATTTTTAAGACTCAATTTTACGGCATCGGCAGTGTTAAACACATCTTGAGAATAAGCGGGATCGGCACTTACAGAAGGGATTTTTAATAATTCAATTAGTTCGTTGATAAAGCGAGCCTTATTTTCTTGAACGTAGGTTTTTATTGTATTCATATTAATAGATTCGTTTTTTAGAATTCCAAAAATACAAAAAAGAGTTTGAAATATTTTTATAAATTTTTATCCATAATTTATATTTAATTGTATATTTGCACTCTCAATTTTGCGGATATGGTGAAATTGGTAGACATGCCAGACTTAGGATCTGGTGCCGCAAGGCGTGTAGGTTCGAGTCCTATTATCCGCACTAAAAAAACCTCAAGATGCAATTTTAGCATTTTGAGGTTTTTTATTTTATCAAATTAATTATCCTAAATAATTACCTTTTTGCCTTAATTTTCACCATCTACAGATCGAAAAAAATAAAATATTTAAAAAACACGATTTTTTTATAAGAATAGTGTTGATTTTTATGTTTTAAAAAATTATCTTTGCGCCTTGAAAAACAAACCTAAATATTCCGTTTAGAAAATTTGCTTTTCATAAGTCTAATTAGCTATTTAATAAATACATAAGCAATGTCAAAAGTAATAGGAAAAGTATCGCAAATCATTGGGCCAGTAGTTGACGTAGTATTCAACGGTAAAGATGTAGAACTTCCAAAAATTTATGATTCATTAGAAATCACTAAAAAAGATGGTACCTTATTAGTACTAGAAGTGCAATCTCACATAGGTGAAAACACGGTTAGAACCATTTCGATGGATTCAACTGACGGTTTGAGCAGAGGATATGAGGTCGTAGGTACTGGAAATCCTATTAAAATGCCAATTGGACCAGATGTTTACGGACGTTTGTTTAATGTAATTGGAGATGCTATTGACGGATTAGGAGATTTGCCAAAAACAGGTGACAACGGAATGTCAATTCACCGTCAAGCGCCAAGATTTGAAGATTTATCAACTTCTTCTGAAGTTTTATTCACTGGAATCAAAGTAATCGATTTAATTGAGCCTTACGCTAAAGGAGGAAAAATTGGATTGTTCGGTGGTGCAGGTGTTGGTAAAACAGTATTGATTCAGGAGTTGATCAACAATATCGCAAAAGGTCACGGTGGACTTTCAGTATTCGCAGGAGTAGGAGAAAGAACACGTGAAGGAAATGACTTACTTCGTGAGATGTTAGAGTCAGGAATTATTAAATATGGTGAAGAATTCATGCATTCTATGGAAGAAGGTGGATGGGATTTATCAAAAGTTGACAAGCCAGGAATGAGAGAGTCTAAAGCTACTTTCGTTTTCGGTCAAATGAACGAACCTCCAGGAGCTCGTGCTCGTGTGGCACTTTCAGGATTGTCTATTGCTGAATATTTCCGTGATGGTGCAGGTTCTGATCAAGGGAAAGACGTACTTTTCTTCGTAGATAACATTTTCCGTTTTACACAAGCAGGTTCTGAGGTATCGGCACTTTTAGGTCGTATGCCATCTGCTGTAGGTTACCAACCAACGTTAGCTACAGAAATGGGTGCGATGCAAGAACGTATCACCTCAACTAATAAAGGATCTATTACTTCAGTTCAAGCGGTATACGTACCTGCGGACGATTTAACTGACCCGGCTCCAGCAACTACATTTGCTCACCTAGATGCAACAACAGTATTGTCTCGTAAAATTGCTGAGTTAGGAATTTATCCTGCGGTAGATCCATTGGATTCTACTTCTAGAATTTTAACTCCTCAAATTCTTGGTGACGAGCACTACGACTGCGCGCAAAGAGTAAAAGAGATTCTTCAAAAATACAAACAATTGCAAGATATTATTGCGATTTTAGGTATGGAAGAATTATCTGAAGAAGATAAATTAGCAGTATCAAGAGCAAGACGTGTTCAACGTTTCTTATCTCAACCTTTCCACGTTGCTGAGCAATTTACAGGATTAAAAGGAGTATTAGTTGACATTAAAGATACTATCAAAGGATTCAATATGATTATTGATGGGGAACTAGATCACTTGCCAGAAGCAGCTTTCAACCTTAAAGGAACCATTGAAGACGCTATCGAAGCAGGAGAAAAAATGTTGGCAGAAGCTTAATACAATTAACAATGGATAATTAACAATTGGCAATTTAAAAATTATCAATTATCAATTATCAATTATCAATTAAAAAATGATTTTAGAAATAGTATCACCAGAAGCAAAATTATTTTCAGGAGAAGTGACTTCGGTTTCTCTTCCAGGAGTAGATGGTAGCTTTCAATTGTTAAATAATCACGCACCAATTGTTTCCACTTTAAAAGAGGGATTAATTAAAATTGCCGCTTTGAGTTTCGATTTTAATAAAGGTACGGAAGAGCAATTCAGCAAAGTAAACGATCAAAATTATACCTTAGCCATTAATTCTGGAACGATTGAGTTAAAAGACAACAAGGTGATTGTTTTAGTAGATTAAATAGATAATTGCATAACATAAAAAAAGGCTCAATATTTATTGAGCCTTTTTTGTATTTATATCATTTATTAATTCACAACCGGAATCTTATAAAAGACTCCTTGAGTGAAATTAACTATTGGATTTCCTAGTGGGTTGTTGCCTAAATTAAAAGAATTAAATCTAAAAGTTCCGCTAACAGTCTTATTTATTGGGTCATATTCTGTAAGGACAATTTGCCCATCTTCGGCATTAGAACCTGTAGCATAGAATAAATTTTGACCGCTTACCACATAACTAAAAGTAGCTTCACTTGTTGATCCAGTTCCCAAAATGGTGGTTATCGGGTAAGGATTGGTAGCGCTTGGCAGTGGCATTTTTAATGTTAAAGTTTCAAATTGACTATCCGCTTCAATCAAAATAACATTATTTACTGGGTCAATAGTTGCGCTATATGATTTGGCTCTCCAAAAATAATTGTCTTTTACACCTTGTACGGAAGGGTTATTAAAAGTTACCTCTTGAGTGCACCCAGTTAAGGTGATTGTTGCTAAGAATAAGATGATTAATTTTTTCATTTTAATTAATTTGATTTACAAAAATAGACTAATTAAATAAAAAAGCTAAAATTTTTAAAATAAATTACAGTACGATTAATATTATTTTACTCAATATCATAAAATTAACAGTAGTAGATTAGTTACATTCAAAAAAATAATTATCTTTGCACCCTTAATTAACAGAGGTCGTGTACCTCAAAATTTAATCATAAGATTATGTCTGTAAAAATTAGATTACAAAGACACGGTAAAAAAGGAAAACCTTTTTACTGGGTTGTAGCAGCTGATGCTCGCTCAAAAAGAGATGGTAGATACCTAGAAAAAATTGGTACTTACAATCCAAACACTAACCCTGCAACTATCGATTTAAATTTGGATAGCGCTGTAAGATGGTTACATAATGGTGCTCAACCAACGGATACTGCGAAAGCAATTTTATCTTACAAAGGAGCATTATTGAAACACCACCTTGATGGAGGAATCCGTAAAGGGGCATTAACTCAAGAACAAGCTGATGCAAAATTAGCTGCTTGGTTAGAAGCAAAAGCTGGAAAAGTAGATGCTAAAAAAGATGGTTTATCTAAAGCTCAAGCTGCTGCTAAAGCAAAAGCATTCAAAGCGGAACAAGCTGTAAATGCAAAACGCTTAGAAGATGCTGCTAAAGCGGAAGCAGATGCAATTGCTGCTGCGTCTGCAGTTGAAGAAGTAGAAGTGGAAGAGACTGTTGCTGAAGTAGAAGAAGCTCCTGCTGCTGAAGTAGAAGTGGAAGAAACTGTTGCTGAAGTTGTAGCTGAAGAAGCGATTTCTGAAGTAGAAGTGGAAGAAACTGCTGCTGAAGTTGTAGCTGAAGAAGCGGTTGCTGAGGTTGAAGAAGTTGTAGTTGAGGAAACTGTTGCTGATGTTGAAGAAGCTCCTGCTGCTGAAGTTGTAGCCGAAGAAGTTGTAGCTGAAGCTGAAGAGGCTCCTGCTGCTGAAGAGAATAACGAAGAAGCACAAGCTTAATTCATTTAGCGATTCAATGCGTAAAGACGAATGTTTTTATTTAGGTAAAATCGCAAAAAAATTTAGCTTCAAAGGGGAAGTCTTAGCTTATTTAGACACAGACGAACCCGAGTTATACGAAAATTTGGAATCAGTGTTTGTTGAATGCAACAAACACTTGGTTCCTTTTTTTATTGAAAGTAGTTCCCTACACAAAAATGATTTCTTAAGAATTCGTTTTGAAGATGTTACTACTGAAGAAGAGGCTGAAGCCATTCTTGGCAATGCCCTTTACCTTCCTTTAGATAGATTGCCTAAACTCACAGGTAAGAAATTCTATTTCCATGAAGTTATCGGTTTTGAAATCGATGATAAAAAGCATGGCGTTATTGGCAAAATTGTATCTGTGAATGATACAACCGCACAACCACTTTTTGAAGTTTTGAATGGCGATGTGGAAATGTTAATCCCAATGGTGGATCATTTTCTATTGAAAATCGACAGAGAAAATAAAAAAGTGATGATGGATTTGCCAGATGGACTTATTGAAATGTACCTTTAAAATTGGTTATTCGGTTATTTGTTAAATCGGTTAATCGAAAATTCTGAAATCTAAAAATCTTAATTCTTAAATCAGAAATAACGATGTCTATCTTCCAATTCAAACACTTTTCTGTAATTCAAGACCAGACAGCCATGAAAATTGGAACAGACGGCGTTTTGCTGGGCGCTTGGACCCCAATAGATAATAATCCGAAATCTGTATTAGATATTGGAACCGGAACGGGTATAATCGCTTTAATGTTGGCACAAAGAAGCGAAGCCGAACAAATTGACGCTTTAGAAATTGATGAAAGTGCTTATGAACAAGCCGTTGAAAATTTTGAAAATTCTCCTTGGGGAGATCGATTGTTTTGTTTTCATGCGGGTTTAGACGAATTTGTAGATGACCCTGAAGACGAATACGATTTGATCGTATCCAATCCTCCTTTTTTTTCAGAAGACTACCGTTCAGCAAATGAACAAAGAGACTTGGCTCGATTTCAAGAAGCAATGCCTTTTGAAGAAATAGTGGAAGCTGCCGATTTATTACTATCTGAAAATGGGATTTTTTCGGTAATAATTCCATTTAATGAAGAAGTTCGGTTTATAGAATTGTGTGCAGAAGTTGAACTTTTCCCTATAAAAATTACTCGTGTTAAAGGCACCAAAAATACCAAAATAGTTCGGAGTTTGTTGGCTTTTAAAAGGTATGAATTATCAGTTTTAACAGCAGATGAACTGGTAATCGAAATTAGCCGACACGAATATACCCCTGAATATATTTCTCTTACAAAAGATTTCTATTTAAAAATGTAGCTTAGCACTTATTACAGTGGAAATCCATCGCTTTTTAGCGAGGATTGCAAAGGAAAGCAGGACATGAGCGTAGCGAACTGACGAAGTAAATAGCTCCAAAAAAAACATTGAAAAAAATATAACAATTGTTAATCGGTTTGTTACATTTCTTTGTGTAAATTTGCATTTGACTAATAAAAAGTGAACTTCGCTTTTAGCGATTCAACCTAAATAGAACACATGAAACCAGACTTATTTCAAGCTCCAGATTACTATAACCTTGATGAATTATTGACGGACGAACATAAATTAGTTCGTGATGCCGCTAGAGAATGGGTAAAAAGAGAAGTGTCACCAATAATTGAGGATTACGCTCAAAGAGCTGATTTTCCTACTCAAATTATCAAAGGTTTGGCGGATATTGGTGCTTTTGGTCCTTATATACCAGAAGAATATGGTGGAGCAGGATTAGATCAGATCTCGTATGGTTTGATTATGCAAGAAATTGAAAGAGGAGATTCTGGTGTTCGTTCAACGGCCTCTGTTCAATCGTCATTAGTGATGTATCCAATATGGAAATTTGGAAATGAGGAACAGAGAAAGAAATATTTACCAAAATTAGCTTCGGGAGAATTCATGGGTTGTTTTGGTTTGACCGAGCCAAATTATGGTTCTGATCCTGGAAGTATGATTACCAATTATAAAGATATGGGCGACCATTATTTATTAAATGGGGCTAAAATGTGGATTTCGAATTCCCCTTTTGCAGATATTGCAGTGGTTTGGGCTAAAAATGAAGAAGGAAGAATTCACGGATTAATTGTGGAACGTGGAATGGAAGGGTTTACCACTCCTGAAACGCACAACAAATGGTCGTTACGTGCATCGGCAACTGGAGAATTGATTTTTGATAATGTGAAAGTTCCTAAAGAAAATTTATTATTAGGGAAAACTGGTCTTGGTGCACCAATGCAATGTTTAGATTCTGCTCGATATGGAATTGCTTGGGGAGCAATTGGCGCTGCAATGGACTGCTATGACACCGCTTTGCGTTATGCAAAAGAGAGAATTCAGTTTGGGAAACCTATTGCTGGAACGCAATTACAACAAAAGAAATTAGCAGAAATGATTACCGAAATTACCAAAGCGCAATTATTGACTTGGCGTTTAGGAGTTTTAAGAAATGAAGGAAAAGCAACTACCGCTCAAATTTCTATGGCAAAAAGAAACAATGTGGAAATGGCCATTACTATAGCTCGTGAAGCCAGACAAATATTAGGTGGAATGGGAATTACTGGTGAATATTCAATTATGAGACACATGATGAATTTAGAATCGGTAATTACCTATGAAGGAACTCACGATATTCACTTGCTAATTACGGGTATGGATATTACGGGTATCCCAGCATTTAAATAGAAGTTAACAATTATTAAAGTATTGATAAAATTAATAGCAAAAGCTTCTTGGAAACGAGAAGCTTTTTTACTTTTGTATAAAATTTACAAAAATGGATATCCAATCTATAAATAGGAGTATTGAAACTCAAAAAAGTGCCTTATTACAGCATTCGTTATACGAAAAAGTGGAAACGGTAGAAGACTTACGTTGTTTTCTAGAAAGTCACGTTTATGCCGTTTGGGATTTCATGTCCTTGTTGAAAGCGCTGCAGTCAAAGCTAACGTGTACAACTACTCCGTGGGTTGCTTCTAAAAATCCGGAAACTCGTTATTTAATTAATGAAATCGTTTTGGCGGAAGAATCTGATTTGACATTAGACGGGAAAAGGCAAAGTCATTTTGAAATGTATCTAGAAGCTATGACTTCTTGCGGTGCTAATACTGAAATGATTAATTCGTTTATTGAGAATGTAGTAGCTACACAAAACATATTTGTATCTATTAAGCAAAGTGATTTACATCCAAATATAAAAGCATTTTTAGATTTTACCTTCCGAGTAATTGAAGAAGGTAAGCCGCATGAAATCGCTGCAGCATTTACCTTTGGTAGAGAAGATTTAATTCCAGCGATGTTTACGGAGATTTTAAGAAATTTTCAAGCTAATTTTCCTGAAACTGATTTAAGAAAATTAATCTATTATTTCGAAAGACATATTGAACTAGATGCAGACGAACACGGTCCAATGGCAATGAAAATGATCACCGAGCTTTGTGAAAACAGCGAAAACAAATGGAAGGAAGTGGAAGAAATTTCAAAATTAGCTCTTGAAAAACGCATCGGACTTTGGGATGCAATAGAAGAGAAAATAGTAAAGTCAGCAACCGAATTGGTTTAAATAAATAAAAAGCGAGATAATTATCTCGCTTTTTTTTATGTTTCTGGAGCTAGTTCAATTTCAAGCCCTTCTATTTCTTCAGTAATATGTATTTGACAACCCAATCGGCTATTGGGTTTAACGTTGAAAGCTTCGGAAAGCATGGCTTCTTCGTCATCACCTTTTTCCGGAATTGCAATTGAATTTTGAACATAACATTGGCAAGAAGCGCACATGGCCATTCCGCCACAAATACCAATAGTACCTTCAGGAGCTAATTCGTACATTCGAACTACTTCCATTATGTTTAAATTCATATCGGTAGGAGCGAGGACTTCGTGAGTTAGACCATCGCGATCTGTAATTTTTATTGAGATATCTGCCGACATAATTAATCAATCGATTTTACAACTTGTTTTTCGGCTTCTTTTCTAGTTCCATCAAATCCGTCAACACCAGAAACGGTAGTATATTTCAGCACGTATTTTTTACCTGGATTCATTCTTTGGTAAACACTTTGAACCATCAAAGTTGCTTCATGAAATCCGCACAAAATTAGTTTTAATTTTCCGGGATAGGTATTGACATCACCAATGGCATAAATCCCAGGAATATTAGTTTGATAATCTAAAGAGTTGTCTACTTTAATGGCATTTTTTTCAATTTTTAATCCCCAGTTGGCTATTGGTCCTAATTTTGGAGTTAAGCCAAATAAAGGAATAAAGTAATCTGTTTGGGTTGTAATTTTTTCACCATTGGTTTCAATAATAACTGATTCCAAATGATCTTTCCCATTAAAACCTACAATTTCTCCAGGAGTAATTAGTTTAATTTTTCCTAATTCTTTTAATTCTTGAACTTTTTCAACAGAGTCTAAAGCGCCTCTAAATTCATTTCTACGATGAACTAATGTAACGCTTGAAGCTACATTTGAAAGGAAAATACTCCAATCCAAAGCAGAATCTCCACCACCTGAAATGACTACTTTTTTATTTCTAAATTTTTCGGGATCTTTTACAAAATATTCTACACCTCGATCGTTTTGCTCATAAAATTCTATTCCGTCGAGCTGTGGTTTTCTAGGTTCGAAACTTCCTAATCCTCCTGCAATTGCAACTGAATTGGCATGGTGTTTTGTGCCTTTATTTGTAGTAACAATGAATGTTCCGTCTTCAAGTTGGTCGATGGTTTCAGCAACTTCATTAAGGGTAAATCCAGGTTGAAATTGCTTTATTTGTTCCATTAAATTGGAAACTAAATCACCGGCTAAAACAGATGGAAATCCTGGGATATCAAATATGGGTTTTTTAGGATATAACTCGGA
Organism: Flavobacterium sp.; assembly: GCA_021740105.1. Lineage (GTDB taxonomy): Bacteria > Bacteroidota > Bacteroidia > Flavobacteriales > Flavobacteriaceae > Flavobacterium. The sequence continues at coordinate 44,515 of JAIPAM010000009.1, read as the reverse complement.
AAGTTGGCCTCCAGGCTGAGGCAAACCATCAATGATGTGGCATTTTAACTTTAAAAGCCCGGCTTCAAATACAGTAAATAATCCTGTAGGGCCAGCGCCAATGATGAGAATATCCGTTTCAATCATTTTAATAATGGTATTGAATTCAAATTTATTATAATTTCAAATATTGGTTTTAACCAATAATATTAATCAACATTTGTTACCGTTTCAATTTGTGGTGCAAACTTTTTTATAGTTGTTTCTACGCCCATTTTTAGAGTCATTTGATTGACACTGCAGCCAACGCAAGCACCTTGTAAACGCACTTTTACATGTTTGCCATCTTCAATTGAAATCAAAGCGATATCGCCACCATCAGAATTTAGAAATGGTCTAATTTCTTGAAGTGCATTTTCGACGTTTGTTGTTAATTCTTCTATAGTCATAATTTCTATTGTTCCAATTGGACGAAATAAATTATTTTTTTACTGCAGAACATCCAGCCATAGTAGTTATTTTAACTGCTTCTGTTGGAGGTAGATTTTCATTTCTACTTACTACTTCTTGAACTACATTTCTAGTAATTTCTTGGAAGACTTTTTCAATTATTGAACCTTCTTGTAATGCTGCCGGTCTTCCAATATCTCCGGCTTCACGAATAGATTGCACTATTGGAACTTCTCCTAAGAAAGACACATTTAAATCTTCAGCAAGGTTTTTAGCCCCTTCTTTTCCAAAGATATAATATTTATTTTCTGGTAATTCTTCTGGTGTGAAGTAAGCCATATTTTCTATAATTCCTAAAACAGGAACATTAATACTATCTGAAGTAAACATGGCAACTCCTTTTTTAGCATCGGCAAGAGCTACTGCTTGTGGCGTACTTACTACCACAACTCCTGTTATTGGTAGCGATTGAACTATGGAAAGGTGAATATCTCCAGTTCCTGGAGGTAAATCAAGCAACATAAAATCCAATTCTCCCCAATCGGCATCAAATATCATTTGGTTCAAGGCTTTTGAAGCCATTGGTCCTCGCCAAATAACCGCTTGACTGGGAGAAGTGAAAAATCCTATCGATAGCATTTTTATTTCATAGCTTTCAACAGGCTTCATTTTTGATTTTCCGTCAACGGTGATTGAAATTGGTCTTTCAGATTCTACATCAAACATGATTGGCATGGAAGGCCCATAAATATCAGCATCTAAAATACCAACTTTGAATCCCATTTTTGCTAATGTAACTGCTAAATTTGCGGTTACTGTAGATTTTCCAACACCTCCTTTTCCAGAGGCAATTGCAATAATATTTTTCATTCCAGGAACAGCTTTCCCCTTTATTTCATTAGGTTCAGGAACAACTACGCTGCTTTTTATTTGGATTTTTGCATCGGCAGAAACCAGCTCGTGGATTGTTCTTTTGATATCGTCTTCTGCTCTTTTTTTAATATGCATCGCTGGAGTGCTTAACACTAAATCGATTATTACTTCCTCTCCAAATGTGACTACATTTTTAACAGCGCCACTCTCCACCATATTTTTACCTTCTCCCGCAATTGTGATAGTTTCTAAAGCTTTGAGAATGTCTTTTTTATCTAATTTCATATTCTTTTTCTTGATCAAAATCAATTGTAAATTTCGAGTACAAAGATAGCTTGAAAAGTTTGTTTATAAAAATCTAAAAAGATAAGATTATTATCTAACAATTGTTAAATAGTAGTTCTTGATTTAAAAATATAAATTATTTGAATTAAGGGCTAATTTATTAATAATTTTACCATATTCTAACCGTGATAAACTCTTGATGCAATTATTTTACCCTCTCTCACAATTAAAACCTCTGCAACAAGCATATTTTCTTCCCCATCAACTGAACGAACGTACTCCATAAATACGCGATCACCATTTGCGGTAAGCGAAGTGACTTTGTAATTTAAACTTGGTAAACGATCGAATGCGTCTTGCCACCATTCGCACAAAGCTTGTTTTCCAATAATCATACCCTGGGTTTCTGGTTTTCGAATTTTTAATTTTGGACTGTAATGCTCCGCGTCATCGTCATACAAAGATAAAAGTTGTTCTAATTGATGATTATTGAATGCATCAAACCATTTAAAGGCAATTGATTGAAGATTTTCAGGTGTCATAATTGTTTTATATTAAAATTCCCGCTAAAGTTTAGCAGGAATTATTAAATTAATGGTGTTTTAAAAAACTAAGCGTTTTTTAGATTTATTATTTCTTGATCGGTTAACTTTCTCCAATTGCCTCTTGGTAAATTTTTCTTTGTCAATCCTGCAAAAGCCACGCGGTCAATTCTTAATACATCATAATTGAAATTTTCAAAAATGGAACGGACTACTTTAACATTAGAAGAGCGTAATTTTAATCCCACTTCACTTTTTGCCTCTCCCTCAATATAACTTACATCTTCAACAAATACTCGATGTCCATCTAAAACCAAGCCTTTATTTATCTTTTCTAAATCTTCATATTTCAAATTTTTATCTAAGGATACTTGGTAAATTTTTGATGATTTTTGGTTGGGTAAAGTAAATTTTCGGATCATATCCGTGTCATTGGTAAACAATAATAAACCAGTTGTATTTTTGTCCATTCTCCCAACAGCTCCAATTTTTGCAGTGGTTGATCCTTTAACTAATTCAAGAACGTTTCTATATTCCTGACCTTCGTCTAAGGCAGTTGTAAAATTCTTTGGCTTATTCAATAGAATGTATTCTTTCTTTTCAGGAGTTAATACATTACCATCAAAATTGACTACATCGCCAGGTTTTACTAGGTAACCCATTTCGACAACTGGAACACCATTTACTTTTACATTCCCCGATTGGATGTAAATATCAGCATCACGTCTAGAGCAGACTCCAGAATTGGAAATGTATTTATTCAATCGAATTTCGTCTTTGGCTTTAGCTCGTTTTGGCGCTTGATTTGGTTTTTTCTCTACTTTTTCTGTAGCTAATTCAGCTGCCTTAGCGTTAACTTTTACTTTTTTAGGACCTTGTGCCCGTTTTTGCATCGCAGGTTTTGGCTTGTTAGAATTGGGTCTTGAACTATTTGTTCTAGTACCACTTCTTTTATTATTGCCTTCCTTGTTATTCATAATATTCTATAATTTTTGCAAATATACCATTTATAAATTTGACAAGCTATAATTGAGAATTTAATGCGATTAATATTGAAGTTAATCTAAAATAGTGCAGCCATCTTGTGCCAAAAATTCAAGATCAAACTCGGATTTATCAGGATAATACTAAAAACGCCAGCTACGATTAGAAATTTAAGTACGTTGTGAAGTAATAAATAATGTTCTTTAAGATCTGATTTCCATAGTTTTAATACAAATAGTAATAAAAATAGCAAACAAGAATAGAAATATAAATCCATGTTTCCAATTTCAAATTTTTCAATTAATAGATAAACTGGAATTACAGTTAAAAGCGTTAAAAAGGTTATAATTTTTTTAGAGGTTATTTCACCATACAATATTGGAATGGTTTTATAATCGTTGGCCAAATCCCCTTTTATATTCTCTAAATCTTTGATCATTTCTCTAATTAGAAGTAACAAAAACAAGAAAATCGCATGACATATAATTACTTCATAATAGTTTTTGTAATATAATAGCAGTGCAAAAAAGGGCAAAATAGCCATTAAGGTGGCCATTAAATTTCCGATGATAACGAATTTTTTCACTTTATGCGAGTAAAACCATATTAAGAATATATAAACTGAAAAGTATAAAAAGGCACGCAATGAAATGAAAAACGCTAATAAAGCAACTACAAAATTTAAAGTGAAATACACATTTAATTTTGTTTTTTGACTTACCAATCTGTCTAAAATGGATTTGTTTGGCCTATTGATTAAGTCCTTTTTGCTGTCATAAAAACTATTGATAATATATCCAGATGCAATAGTAAATGCTGTCGCAAAGACAATTAGAAATAAATTAATATCTAATATTACATCAATTGGTTTTTTTTCCGGTGCCAAAATAAAAATGGCCGAAAGGTATTGTGCAAGAATAATTATAGGAATATTGTAGCCACGAATTACCGAGAACAAACTCACAATTTTCATTATTAAAAGTTTGCTTTTTCTGTTCATCCTTAATTTTTAATGGGGAAAGAAATCTAAAATTGGTATACGACTTCTAATTTGTAATCTTTTAATGAAGCTTTGGCTTTTTCTAAATCTTCAGTAAAACCGAGGATATAACCTCCGCCGCCAGAACCACAAAGTTTTAAGTAGTAATCGTTGGTGTCAATTCCTTTTTGCCATATTCCGTGGAATTGTTCTGGAATCATTGGTTTAAAATTATTCAAAACTACTTTTGACAATTTTTTGGTATTTTGGAATAGCGATTTCACATCACCTCCAAGGAAATTCTCAACGCAAGCGTCTGTATGTTTTATGAATTGTGATTTTAACATGGTTCTAAAGCCTTTGTCTTTAAGGTTTTCCATGAATATATTCACCATTGGAGCAGTTTCTCCTATAATTCCTGAGTCCAATAAAAACACAGCCCCTTTTCCATTCACACTTTGTGTTGGAATACCTGTTGCCTCAATATTGTCTTTAGAATTTATTAAAATTGGAATACTTAAATAACTATTTAAAGGATCTAAACCGGAACTTTTCCCATGAAAAAAAGATTCCATTTGTGAGAAAATACTCTTTAATGTAAGTAATTTTTCACGTGTTAAATTCTCTAAAACGGTAATTTTATTTTGTGCATATTTATCGTAAATAGCGGCTACTAATGCCCCGCTACTTCCTACGCCGTATCCTTGGGGAATACTAGAATCGAAGTACATTCCACAATCAACATTGCTTTTTAAGGTCAGTAAATCAAAAGTAACTAATTCAGGCTGTTCCGTTTGAAGTGTTTCTAAGTAAGTTACAAAACGTTTCAAATTTTCATTTGATTTCTTTGCTTCTTCGGAAGAATTTTTGTCGGTTTTTAGTGCCCCGTTATAAAAGTTATAAGGAATTGATAGCCCTTTGGAGTCTTGAATAATTCCGTATTCACCAAAAAGTAATATTTTAGAATAAAACAATGGTCCTTTCATAATTTTTAATTGATAATTAACAATGGATAATTAATAATTATTTTGACTTAGAAGTTTTTATAATGCTGGTTAACAATTTTAATAATTCTATTATTTTTGGCTTTATATTTTCAAATTCAATTAGATTTATAAATTTAGTTTCAAACAATAAATCTAACCAATATTCTGTTTCGTTAGCTTCTTTTAATGAAATCGATAATTTATGTATAAAATCAGCCTTACTTTGAGCATGTTCTGATTCTCTAATATTTGCTCCAATTGATGTCCCAGAACGAAGCAATTGTTTTGACAATACAAATTCTTTTCTATCGACTAAAACTTTATAAAGACTAACAATTTCAATTGCAAATAAAAATGATTTTTTTTGATAACGTTCCGTTTCTACATCTCTAAATTTTACATTATCAACTATCAATTATCAATTATCAATTGACATCCAAATCCAATTTCATCGCAAATGTACTGACCATTTTGACAATAGCCAACTAAATTGTTCTTAATAAATGTTAAAACTTCCTCTTTTACGTCTTCAGGGTAGAGCACATGCACATTGGCGCCGGCATCTAAAGTGAAACAAACTGGAATTTGAGTTTCATTTCTAAATTTCCAAATTGCGTTAATTATCTCTAAAGTATTTGGTTTCATTAAGATAAAATAGGGAAGTGAAGTCATCATCATGGCATGTAATGTTAGCGCTTCGCTCTCTACAATTTTGATAAATTCAGTTAAATTCCCACTTTCAAATATTTTTATTAAAGCATCTAAATTCTCATGCGCTTGAGCAAATCGCTTTTCAGCAAATGGATGTCCGTGCATTAAATCATGTCCAACCGTGCTTGAAACTTGTTTTTCACCTTTGTCTACCAATAGAATGGTGTCTTGATAGTTTCTAAAATTATCGTGTATTTTATGTGGAAATTCAACTCCAAACAGGTCGGAACTTCCTTTAATATTTTGATGATCTCCCCAAACCACAACATTCCCTTTAATACTTCTACAGGCACTTCCCGAACCCAAACGAGCAAGAAATGAAGCTTTTCGGTTAAAATAATCCTCAGTCATTTCAGTCCCCAAGTTTTGGGATAGCAATTTTTCTAAGCTCATAAAATTAACTGCTAATGCGGCCATTCCTGATGCTGACGAAGCTATTCCTGAGCTGTGTGGAAAAGTATTTTGAGTGTCAATTGTAAAATGATATTCCTTTAAAAAAGGCAAGTAAATTTCAACTCGTTCTAGAAATTTCTGAATTTTAGGTTTAAATTCTTCCTTCGGTTTTCCTTCAAATAACAAGTCAAATGAAAATTTCCCGTCGTTACTTTTTTTGGCAAAAGCCAATTTAGTTATCGTTTTACATGAGTTCAAAGTAAAACTAACAGAAGGGTTTGCTGGAATTTGAGTCAGAATTTCCCCTTCTTCGTTCAATTGATTTTCAATTTTACCCCAATATTTTACCAAAGCAATATTACTAGGTGCACTCCATGAAAAAGATCCTTTTTCTATAAATTGGGTATATTTTGAAGGTATAAAATTCTTAGATGAATTCATAAATAATGAAAATTTTCACAAAGATACTTTTTTTGATTCATACGTTGATGAAAATCGCCCTTTCCAAGCAAAGTTTCCTTAAATTTGTTATCTAAATTATTATCAGATGAACAAATATAAGAGAATTTTGGTGGTTGTTGCTACTTGTTTAGCGATTGGTTATTTTTCTGGAATGGCCACAAGATCAAGTATTACCACTTGGTTTCCTACTTTGGTTAAACCAATTTTTAATCCACCTAATTGGATTTTTGCTCCTGTTTGGTCGATGCTTTATATTATGATGGGGATTGCTGCAGGTTTGGTTTGGAATAGAATTGAAACCAATAAAGAAGCAGTAAAAAAAGCATTGGTTTTCTTTGCTATTCAATTGGCTTTAAATGCTTTATGGTCCATTTTATTCTTTGCCTTACACAATCCTTTATTGGCATTATTGGAAATAATATTAATGTGGCTACTGATATATGAAACCTACATTCAATTCAAAAAAATTGATAAAATTGCGGGTTATTTATTTATACCGTATTTAGCGTGGGTTAGTTTTGCCACTGTTTTGAATGCAAGTATTTGGTGGTTGAATCGCTAAATTGAATTGGCAACTATAAAACCACTTGTCCAGGCATTTTGAAAATTAAATCCACCGGTTATCGCATCGATATTTACAATTTCACCTGCAAAATATAAGTTTTCGTGGAGTTTGCTTTCCATCGTTTTAAAATTGATTTCTTTTAAATCGATACCCCCAGCGGTCACAAATTCTTCCTTGAAGGTACTTTTACCATTCACTTGAAATAGGCCATTGGTTAACTGATTAGATAAATTCTGAAGTTGGATTTTCGATAAATCAGCCCATTTAGTGTCAGTATCAATACCGGAAGCTGTTACCAAACTTTCCCATAATCGGTTGGTTAATTCAAAGGGAGATTTTTTTGAAACGGCTTTTTTGGCATGTTCTAACTTCAACTCTTTGAGAATTTTCTCTACATCGTCTGTATCAATATCGTTCAACCAATTAATAGAAATTGAAAATTGGTAGTTTTTATCATGTAAAATTCTTGCTCCCCAAGCCGATAGTTTCAAAATTGCAGGGCCCGACATTCCCCAATGGGTAATTAAAAGGGGACCTGAAGATTCGAGTTTGGTACTATTTACTTTAACAGATACTTGTGCTGAAACTCCTGGTAATGCCGCAATTCTAGGATCTTTTATATTGAAGGTAAATAGGGAAGGAACAGGGGAAACTATGGCGTGTCCAAAATTTTGAAGCATTTCCCATACCTTAGGGTTACTGCCTGTGGCTAAAATTAATTTTTCTGATAGGTAAGTTTCCGATTGTGTTTCTACTTTCCAATGGGAATCCTTTTTGAAAATGGATTGTACACTTTGATTGGTAAGCACTGAAATACCGAGTTTTTTTGTTGCTTCTAAAAAGCAGTCTATGATAGTTTGCGATGAATTGGATATGGGAAACATTCGCCCGTCAGCTTCAATTTTTAATTCCACGCCGTGTTTTTCAAACCATTCCACTGTATCGCCGGAACAAAATTGATGAAACGGACCTCGCAATTCTTTCTCGCCACGTGGATAAAATTTCACTAATTCATTTGGTTCAAAACACGCGTGGGTTACATTACATCGGCCCCCACCAGAAATCCGAACTTTATTTAGCACCTCTGAACCGCGCTCTAAAATGGCAACTTTGAAAGACGGATTTTTTTCAACTATATTAATAGCTGTAAAAAAACCGGCTGCACCTCCACCAACAATTAGTATATCGAAGTTCTGATTCATAGTTGCTTTTTCAAAGCACAAAGCTAAAATTAAAAAAGCACAAACCGGATTGATTTGTGCTTTTTAGTTTATTTAAAGTAAACTAATTTGCAATAAGAATTTTGTATTCCCAAGGCTTGAAATTTAATTTTTGATTTTTTGTATAATTGACTTTTTCACCCGTCATATAATCAGTGAATTTTCCTTCAAATGACGAAGTGAATGATGTATTGGTTTTGCATAAATTTCCAACATAAATTACCTTACTGTTTTCTTTTGCTCTAGCAAAAGCTAAAATTTTCGAATCGTCGGAAGTAGAAATTCGAGTGTAAGATGCTGATTTTTTTCCACCATTCAAAGCGCAATTTTCATTTTTAAGTTTTCCTAATTTTACTCTCCATTCCCATTGTTTCCCTTTTACTTTTGTGAACGAATCTTTCTCGAAAAATTTCAAACTTTTATCCAATCCATATTCGTCACCACTATAAACCAAAGGCATCCCCGGAGTTATATACGATAAAGCGGTCATGGTTTCTTCCGCAGCTCCCAATCGGCTTTTCATAGTTCCGTTCCAAGAGTTTTCATCGTGATTATCAACGAAATTCATTGCTATATCGTTGGCTTCGTATTTTTTAGTATTGTCTAAGATGTTATTATCCCAGTTTGTTACCGTATTTTCACCTTTTGCAATTCGGTTCATAATATGGTGCGTTTCCCAACCATAATACATATCAAAAAGATTCGATTTTAATAACTCTGGTTGCCAAGCTTCAGCAAGCATGAAAATATTTTTTTCTTTTCTAAGTTTTGGAATGGTTTCTTTCCAAAAATCGGTGGGTACATTTCCTGCTACATCACAACGAAAACCATCAATATTTTCGTTTTTTATCCAATGCATCATATCGCCCGACATTGCTTTTCGCAACCCCTTATTATCATAATTTAAATCGGCTACATCGGTCCAACCCCAACTTTTACCTGTTTCAGGATTCAATGGATCTACAATTTCTCCTTTTTCGTTATGGGTATAAAACTCAGGATGCTGTTTGATCCAAACATGGTCCCAACCCGTGTGATTTGGTACCCAATCCAAGATCACATAAATGCCATTTTCATGAGCGGTTTTTACCAAATTCCTAAAATCTTCAATAGTACCAAATTCAGGATTCACTTTCTTAAAATCGGAAACGGCATAGTAACTTCCTAAGTATTTTGATTGCTCTTCCTTTGGCATTTCCGATGCAAATTTACTGTTGTCGCCACCCGTTGCTTTTCTTTTGGTTTGTGAAATAGGAAAAATGGGCATTACCCAGAGAATTTTCACACCCATTTCTTTAAGTTGGGGAATGTCTTTGGTGAAGGCGTTGAAAGTTCCTTCTTCAGAATATTGTCTGATATTTACTTCGTAAATTACTGCATTTTCTTCTATTTCAGTAGTAATTACAGCTATTTTCGAACTAGAATTGTTTTTCGAATTTTGTTCGTTTTCCTTTTTACAACTTAATAAAGTGGAGAGTAGGAGTGCGGTTAAAAGTATCTTTTTCATAAGTTTTAATGTATTTATTCAACAAACATAAATTCAAGTGGAATAGGAATTCTTTTTTGCCATGAAGCTTCAGAATGATTTTCTCCTTCAAACTTTAGATTTCTTGAATTTTGTTGGGTATACCCTTTTTCTTTTAAAATTTCATCAACTCGATAGGCATATTTAATATAACCGGCATCCAATGTTTGAGTGCCATAATCAAAGTAAAGTTGGTGGTTTTTTGAAGTTGGTAAATGCTTATTCATGTAATTAAAAAAACTTTCAGGAATTGGATTATTATCAAATTCTCGAAAACCAATCCAATGTGTAGAAAGGCAGGCAGCTTTACCAAAAACCCTTGGATATTCGCAAATAGCATACATAGAAATCAGTCCGCCCATACTAGATCCCATTATTGCAGTGTGATTGGCATCGGTGAAAACCGAAAAATTTGAATCTATAAATGGTTTTAACTCTTTAACGATAAATTTCAAATAATTATCTGAATTGATGTCTTCTAAATTGAATTGATAATTTAATTTATGCGCTTCTTCAAAAATGAGTTTTTGTTCTGCTTGAGTTAGTTCTAATAAAGGTTTTTTCGGAAAAAAATCGGCGTGGCGTAGGGCAGGAATATTCCAAATTGCCACTACAATCACTTCATTAATTTTATTTTCTGAGGTTAATTTGTTTAAAGCTTCGTCCACCATCCACTCTTGTTTGTTCCAAGTCGTGGTTGCGTCAAATAACATCTGCCCGTCGTGCATATAAAGAACGCTGTATTTTTTATCCTTGGAGTAATTGGTTGGAACCCAAATATCAACTGTTCTAGGTTTGATAAAATTGGTTGAGAAATTCTCAATTCGATAAATTTTACCCTCAAATTTACTAGAATCAATAAGTTCTACCATCTCCATTTTGCTTTGTGCAAAGGTTAAGAAGTTCATGAGTAGAAAGTAAATTATAAATCGGTTCATTTTATTTTAATTCTAATATTAAAGCTGATTTCCCTTCGATTTCAATGTCATTGTTTAGATCAAAAGTTTTTCCTGATAACACTTCTTTTCCAGATTTTAAATTTTGAATTGACTCTTTAAAACGGTTCGTTTTCAATATCTGTTTTTCAGAATTGTTATTGATAATTACCATAACAGTTTCTTTTTCATTGTATCTGAAATACACATAAACATTATTATCAGGCACATAATGAGTCGTTTTACCTGAATGAATTACCTCTTTTGATTTTCTCCAAGTGAATAATTTAGAAGAGAATTCGAAGTATTTTTGTTGTTCTGCAGTTCTTCCTTGTTTGGTAAATGCATTATTTGTATCGCCATTCCATCCGCCAGGAAAATCTCTTCTAATGTCGGCGTCGCCTTTACCTTTGTCTCCTTTCATCCCGATTTCTGAACCATAATACAATTGTGGAATTCCTCGAACGGTTGCAATTAATGTCATTGCCAGTTGATATTTTTTGAAATCACTTTTGTAAATTTCATTTAATCTTCCCGTATCATGGTTTTCTGCAAATACCAATAAATTATTTGGATTTGGATAGAGAAAATCATTAGCGAAATTATCATAAACTTGAATCATTCCTCGATCCCAAGATTGACGGTCTTCGTTAAAAACATTGCCAATAGCATCGTGTAAAGTAAAATCCATTACGCTAGGCAAATTCGAATTGTAACTTTGGATAGCACCAATTTTACTGTCTTTTTGCCAATACGACATTTGCGCTTGATCGTGCATCCAAACTTCCCCTACAATATTAAAATGAGGATATTCATCGGTGATGGCTTTCGTCCATTTTGAAATTCCTTCTTTATCATTATAAGAATAAGTATCGACTCTAAAACCATCTAAGTCGGCATATTCGATCCACCAAATTGCATTTTGAGTTAAGTAATTCAACACCATTGGATTCGATTGATTTAAGTCGGGCATAGAAGGAACAAACCATCCGTCCATACACTGTTTAGAATCCACTTTAGAAGCATTATTATCAAACTGCGTCGTCATTCTATAATTAGATTGTGAGTATCCTGGAAACTGATGAATCCAATTATAAGTTGGCAAGTCATTGTACATCCAGTGTTTCCAACCCCAGTGATTCGTCACATAATCCATGATATTCTTCATACCCCGTTGGTGTAATTCAGCACTTAATTTAACATATTCTTCATTGGTTCCATAACGAGGATCAATCTTATATACGTCAGATTGAGCATAACCATGATAAGAATAGGCTTCGTCATTGTCTTCGCAAAGTGGCGTTGGCCAAACCGCTGTAGCTCCTAATTCCTTTAGATAATCTAAGTTTTTAATTAGCCCTTCAATATCACCACCGTGTCTTCCGCCAGGAAGGGAACGATTAGTAATTTCTTTAGTGGATTTTGAATTGTCGTTATAAGGATTTCCATTGGCAAAACGATCCGGCATAAGAAGATAAATCACATCCGAGGAATCGTAGCTTTTTCTGTATTTTGAATTTTCTCTTCTTGCTTTTACAGAATAGTTTTGAGTGAAGGAATTTTTTCCATTTTTAAATGTAAATACAAATTCTTGTGCCGCTACATTTTTAGTATCAACGGTAACAAAGAGGTAATTTGGATTTTCTGTTTTTAGTGTACTTTTTATAGTCAAACCATTTGAAACCGAAATTTCATTTTGCGCTATATTTTTCCCATAAAACATAATTTGAATTTCTGATAAATTCATATCGCTCCACCAAAATGGCGGTTCAACTCTATCTATTTGTGCGAATGAAACTAAACTGAACAGTAAGGCTAAGGTTAAAATGGATTTTTTCATAATTATTTATTTTCAATAATGCTAATTGCGTAACCTCCACCAGCAGCAGATAATTGCGATAATTTAGTTGTATTAGTAACTTTCATTTTACGAATTACATACGATTGTGGGTTGTTTTTATAGTGTGCGTTTTTTCCATCTGCATAAATAGTAGCAGTGTATTTTTTTTCTTTGTCCAAAAAGTCCAATTTAATGTTTGATGTTCTTGGCGTTTCCCCATTTACATTACCAATAAACCAGTTATTAGTTCCTTTTGCTTTTCTAGCAACACTAATATAATCTCCAGGTTCCGCTTCTAGGTAAATACTATTTTCCCAATCCAAAGCGACGTCTTTTATAAATTGAAATGCATCTGGGAATTGATTGTAATGTTCAATTAAATCAGCCGCCATTTGCAACGGGCTATACATCGTAACATATAATGCCAATTGATTGGCCAAGGTACTATTGACATGGGAATTGTTATTTGGACTGAATTTTTTGATGTCCATTTCAAATATTCCAGGAGTATAATCCATTGGGCCACCGATTAATCTTGTGAATGGTAAAAGAGTTACATGGTTTGGTTTTGAACCTCCGAAAGCTTGAAATTCTGTTCCGCGAGCGGCTTCATTTCCGATCATATTTGGATACGTTCTACAAATTCCAGTAGGACGAACTGCTTCGTGGGCGTTGACCATAATTTTATAATCGGCAGCTTTTTCAATTACATATTGGTAATGATTAATTATCGATTGGCTGTAATGGTGTTCGCCAACAGGTAAGATTGGCCCAACATAGCCACTTTTTACCGCTTCATAACCGTTGTCGTTCATGAATTTGAAAGCTTTATCCATGTGACGCTCGTAATTTCTGGTTGAACCAGAAGTTTCATGGTGCATGATCATTTTCACTCCTTTTGATTTAGCGTATTCGTGAATTCTTTTCACATCGAAATCTGGATAGGGAGTTAGAAAATCAAAAACATAATCTTTTTCATGCCCAAACCAGTCTTCCCAACCTTGATTCCAACCTTCAACTAAAACACCATCAAATCCATGTTTTGATGCAAAATCAATATATTCTTTTACATGATTGGTATTTGCAGCATGGGTTCCATTTGGTTTCGCTTTAGAATAATCAGTGATGCCTAGTTGAATTGCAGGAAAATCGTTGGTATACGACCAAGAACTTTTTCCAGTAATCATTTCCCACCAAACGCCAACATATTTCACTGGTTTAATCCAAGAAGTATCTTCAATTTTACATGGATCATTTAGGTTTAAGGTCATTTTTGACGATAAAATTTCACGAGCGTCATCGCTAACAATAATAGTTCTCCATGGAGAATTACTTGGACTTTGAATGTGTCCTTTATCGCCTCTAGCATCTGGTGTCAACCACGATTCGAAAATCATGTTTTTATCATCCAAATTCAAGTTCATTAGAGAATAATTAATCAATGCTGCTTCGTGCAAATTGACGTAAACTCCGTCGGCAGTTTTCATCATTAAAGCTGTTTGAACTCCTGTATCTGAAAACCAAGTTTGAGAAGCATTTTCTGATCTTGCTTTGCTAGACAATCCTCTAATTTCTGATAATTTAGACGTAGTATAATCGTATTCTTGCGTATCATAATCGCCAGAAATCCAATATGCAGTATGATTTCCTGTCATTGCAAATTGTGTTCTTTCTTCTTTTATTACAAAATAAACTAGATTTTTCTGTTGTGGAAATTCATATCTGAATCCTAATCCATCATCAAATAAACGAAAGCGGATTACCAACGATCGATCAGTAGATTTTTGATTTAAGGTAACCGCCAATTCATTGTAATGATTTCTAATTTGTCCCACTTCGCCCCAAACTGGTTTCCAAGTTTCATCGAAAGTAACCGTTTTTGAATTGGTAATAACAAAACCATTTAATAACGAGTTTTTATCATTTTTAAGTTCAAATCCTAATTTACTAGATTTAATTATAGGCTTATTTTTATAAGAAAGCTCATAAGTCGGTGTACCATCTTGTAATAGAGAAAAGGCCATTGAAAATTGCCCATTTGGCGATTTTAACTCTTGTGCATTACTATTTAAAACAATTAATAAGACAAAAAGGAATTGAATTAATTTTTTCATTTGATATAAATTATACTATTATTAAATTATTTGGCGCTACAACTACTTCTTTTCCATCGACAAAAACCGAAATACTTTGACTTCCTTCTAATGAAAATTGAGTCTCAGATTGGTTTACAGTAACTTTTAGAATTTGATTTCTGAAATTGATTTTGAAGGAATAACCACCCCATTCTTTGGGAATTTTAGGGGCAAAGTGAAGACAGTCGTTCTTGACTCTCATTCCGCCAAAACCTTCTACAATACTCATCCAAGTTCCCGCCATAGAGGTAATGTGACAACCTTCTTCTACTTCTTTATTGTAATCATCTAAATCCAATCTGGAAGTTCTTAAATAGAAGGTGTACGCCATATCCATTTTATCTAGAACAGCTGCTTGAATGGAGTGAACACATGGAGAAAGAGAACTTTCATGAACAGTAAAGGACTCGTAGAATTCGAAATTTCTTTGTAATTCTTCTTTCGAAAAATGATCTTCAAAGAAATAAAAACACTGTAGTACGTCGGCCTGTTTTATGTATGGGGAACGCAATATTCTATCCCAAGACCATTTTTGATTGATTGGGCGTTGGCTTTTATCAAGATCAGAAACTTCAACTAATTCCTTATCTAAAAATCCATCTTGCTGCAAGTAAACATCCAATTCTTTTGAAAATGGAAAATACATAGTATCGGCCACTTTTTTCCATGATTGCAATTCAGCGTCTGAAATGGCCACTTTTTCAGAAATTCTTTTGTGATCTGAAGGGTATTCCAATGCTACTTTTTGAATTTGCTCGTAAGTATAATCCAAGCACCATTTTGCAATATAATTGGTGTAGAAATTATTATTTACGTTGTTTTCATATTCATTAGGGCCAGTAACTCCTAGAATTACATACTTCTTTTTATTGTCAGAATAAGTGGCTCTTTGGTGCCAGAATCGGGCAATTCCAATCAAAACTTCCAACCCTTTTTCGGGTATATAGGAATAGTCGCCAGTAAATCGATAGTAGTTGAAAATCGCAAAAGCGATAGCTCCATTTCTATGAATCTCTTCAAATGTAATTTCCCATTCGTTATGGCATTCTTCACCGTTCATTGTAACCATTGGATACAATGCAGCCCCATTACTAAAACCTAATTTAGTAGCGTTTTCAATCGCTTTATCCAACTGATTGTAGCGATACGTCAATAAATTTCTAGCTACATTTTGATCTTTTGTAGCCATGTAAAATGGAATACAATAAGCCTCCGTATCCCAATAAGTGGATCCGCCATATTTTTCACCAGTAAATCCTTTAGGTCCAATATTCAATCGGGAATCTTTTCCTAAATAGGTTTGATTTAACTGAAAAATATTGAATCGAATTCCTTGTTGCGCTTTGATATCTCCATCAATAGTGATGTCGGACATTTCCCAAATTTTAGCCCAAGCTTGAATTTGGTTTTCTAATAAATGGTGGTAACCGATAGCCAAAGCGGTATTAATTAAATTAGTAGCAGCGCTTTCGGTATCCTTGTGATTTAAAGAAACGGTATATCCGCCTAGTTTTTCGATGGATGCAACGTCCCCTTTATTGGTATTTACATTGTATTCAAACTGAATTTTTTCTGAATCAGATTCGCTATTATCGGGTATTGCATTTTGATTTTGATCATTTATGAAAATGGTATTTTGCATAAATGTAGTAGCAACAAAATGGGTTTTAAAAGTTTGCGCCGTTACATATCCTACATTACCAGAATTTTTCACTGATAAAGGTTCCCAGAATTTTTCTTCCCAGTTGGCATCTTCATTGGTTACTCCAGCGTCTATGTAGGGTTTAAAAACAATTTTTGAGTCTTTATTGAGAGGGGTAATTTCATATTTAATAACTCCTAACTCATCTATATCTAAGGATAGAAATCGACGAATATTAACTGAAATTTCAGTGTTATTTTGTAAAGTAGCTTCAAAAGAACGGTGGTACCAACCTTCTTTCATATTTAATTCTCTACGAAAATTATTTACTGCTTTACAGGTATTTAAATCTAGATTTTCTCCATTAATTTCAATGTCAATTCCAATCCAATTTGGCGCATTTAATACTTTAGCAAAATATTCAGGATAGCCATTTTTCCACCATCCTACTTTTGTTTTGTCTGGGTAATATATACCCGCAATATAACTTCCTTGGAATGTTTTCCCGGTATATTTCTCTTCAAAATTAGCGCGTTGCCCCATTGCTCCGTTTCCAATACTGAAAAGGCTTTCGGAAGATTTTACGCTACTTTTGTCAAATCCTTCTTCTATAATTGACCAGTTATTTGGCTTTATATAATCTTGGTTCATTTTTTTTTATTTAAAGATTGAAAAATTCAAAAATTTATATTTTTTTGAATCTTTTAATCATTGAATCGATTAATTGTCAATCAATTTTTGAATAAATTCATTACTTATTTGAGTAGAATTATCAAAAATATAGTTGGCTTCGAATAATATTTCTTTTTCGCCAATTCCAATACTGATCATTTTTGCAGTATTGGCAGCTTGAATTCCAGCCACAGAATCTTCAAATACAATTGAATTTTCATTTTCAATCCCTAATTTTCTTGCAGCTTGCAAAAAAACTTCAGGATCGGGTTTGGCATTTGTAACATCATTTCCATCAACAATAGCATCGAAATAATTTAATATTCCTGTTTTTTCTAAAATAGGTCTTGCGTTTTTACTCGCAGATCCTAAAGCAATTTTTTGGTTATTGGCTTTCAAAAATTTTAATATTGGGAATATTCCCGGCAACAATTCCTTTTCATCCATGGTAACCAAATAGGATAAATAGGTTTCATTTTTTTGAATCAACCATTTGTTTTTGTCTTCTTGCGAAGCGGTCACTTTTCCTAATTCTAAAATTATATCAAGTGATCGAACTCGGCTCACGCCTTTTAAAAGTTCATTGTCATGTATTGTAAATTCGATTCCTAGTTGGGTTGCTATTTGCTGCCAAGCAATAAAATGATATTTTGCAGTGTCAACAATTACTCCATCTAAATCGAAAATAAAGGCTTTTTTATTCATGCTGTATTTAGTCTGAAATGGCGTTTTTATCTGTGATTAAAAGGGTGCTAACTCCACCTAGTACTAAAGAAATCCCTGCTAAAGTCATCGCGTGAATGGAATTGCTACCTATAAGTTTGTATAGTAAATTGATTCCTCCTAAAGCGGCAACGATTTGCGGGATTACAATGAACATGTTAAATAATCCCATCATAGTTCCCATTTTCTTAGGATCTACAGCACTAGATAACATGGCATACGGCATGGATAAAATGCTACCCCACGAAATTCCTATCAATATGAAGGAATAAAGTAAGGTGTCTGGTGTAGAATAAAACATCATAATAAATCCAAGTCCTCCCAATAGTAGGGAAATACTATGAATGTATTTTCTGTTAATTTTTCTCTTTGCAGTATAAAATGTTAGCAATAAAGCAAATGCCATCGATGACAATCCGTAAACTCCCATTGAGGAACCTACGAGATTTGCAGCATCTTGGTATTTGGTATTGGCAACATCAAAAGCTGCTTTTTCACCAGCAATGGATAAATCATAATTTTTTTCAATTGGGGCAGGTGCTTTAAAAACATATTCTGTTAATGCTGGCGTGGCCATGCTCCACATTGTGAAAAACGCAAACCAACTGAAAAACTGGATGAGTCCCAATTTTTTCATGGTAGAAGGCATTCCTTTTAAACTAATAGAAATATCCTTAAAAAAATTAGCTTGTTTTTTCTCTTTTTCAAAAATGGCAATATCTTCTGGGGGATATTCTTTGGTGGTGAATATGGTGTACAAAATACTTGTAATAAATACAAAAGCTCCAATTGCAAAACCCACTTTTACTGACATTGGCAAAATGCCTGCTTCTGCTTCATTTGGAACACCAAATTGATCCATCATCCATGGCAAATTACTGGCAATCCAAGTTCCAATTCCAATGATTAATGTTTGCATAACAAAACCATACGATCTTTGAGAGTTGGGAAGTTTGTCGGCAACAAGCGCCCGAAAAGGTTCCATACTGATATTAATGGAAGCGTCTAAAACCCACAATAATCCGGAGGCAATCCAAAGTGAAGGGGAATTGGGCACTAAAAATAAAGCTAGTGTACTCAAAACCGCACCAATCAGAAAGAACGGTTTGCGTCTTCCGAATTTGGGATGCCAAGTATTGTCAGATAAATAGCCAATTATCGGTTGAACAATTAGACCTGTAAGTGGGGCTGCTATCCAAAGCATTGGGATTTCATCTTGTTCTGCTCCTAATGTTTGGAATATTCGGGACATGAATCCTCCTTGGAGAGCAAAACCAAATTGTATTCCTAAGAAACCAAAACTCATGTTCCAAATTTCCCAGAAACTTAATTTACGCTTTTCCATTATCGTTTTTTAAAAATGATTTGAACGATAAGCGCGATGCTTATCAAAACTTATTTTAAATTTTCGAAGTAAAAATATAAGCTTTGATAATAAGGCGTAAATATATAATTTTTTTTAAAACAAAAATAAATTGGAGTAATTTATTATGATTTTGTCGATTCTCTTTGTACCAATTCGGTTTCTATTACTTCGGTTCGGTAGTGTTCTTCTATCTCGCCATCGGCATTTTCAAATTCTTCAGCTTCTAATCTATCGATGAGCATTTTGGCTGCTTTGGCCCCCATTTTAATCCCGTCTTGGCCTACGGTTGTGATGCTTGGAGAGGAATATTTAGAAATTAAACCGTCGGTAAATCCAATAATTGATAATTCATCAGGTATTTTTATTCCTAAACGGGTAGCTACTTTTATTGCTGTAACCGCAAATAATTCGTTCACCGCAAAAATCGCTTCAGGAGATTTTGTTTTTAATAACTGCTCAATAGAATCTTCGTAATGATCGGTATCTTCAATTCTAATGATGAGACTTTCATCTACTTTTAGCTCATTATTTTTTAAGGCATTTATGTAGCCTTCTGTTCTTAATTTCCCCACACTAACATAATCAACCGTAGTAATAAGAGCAATCTTTTTTATACCCTTATCGATAAAAAATTGGGTAGCATTAAAGGCAGCTAAATGATCGTTTATGATTACTTTATCACATAGAATGTCGTTGGTAACTCGGTCAAACATCACCACTGGCATTCCTTGGTTAATCACCTCGGTAATATGGTGAAAGTCCTTTTTTTGCTGAGTTTCTTTTGATAAAGACATGATAAAACCATCGATGTTTCCATTGGCAAGCATTTCCATATTGATGACTTCTTTGTCGAACGATTCATCTGAAAGACAGATGATTACATTGTAGCCATTTTCATTTGCGATCTGTTCAACACCACTAATAATGGTGGTAAAAAAGTGATGAATAATTTCGGGGATTATGATGCAAATGGTTTTCGTTTTTCGGTTTTTTAAACTTAATGCGATATTATTGGGTTTGTAATTATAAAATTTTGCAAAAGCTTGTACTTTTTGTCTCGTCTCCTCGCTGATTTCCTCACTGTTACGCAATGATTTAGATACTGTTGAGATGGAAACATCCAGTTCTCTGGCAATTTGTTTTAAGGTAATTTTTTTCTTCATGAGAAAATAATAAATTAATATTTGATAATTAAGTTTACATTTTTTTTAATTATGCGTAAAATTAGGATTAAAATGACAGATTATTAATAAACTTTTCAACACTATCACGTTTTCGTAAACTTAATTTTATATTTTTGTTTTGAATTTGTTAAATAATTTATAAATTTATTTTTCGAAGTATAAATATAAGCAAAAAAACTAATTTTTAACTTAAACAAAATGTATGAAAACAATTTACAAAAAGTTGTTATTTTTATTCTTACTACTTCCGTTTAGTGTTCTGGCTCAGAGCACTTTAAGTGGAGTTGTACTTGATAAAGCATCAGGACAACCTTTACCAGGGGTAAATGTAGTAGTGTCGGGAGCAACAAAAGGTGCTGCCACAGATTTAGATGGAAAATTTCAATTGTCAAAAGTAGTGAAAGGCGACAAAATCGTTTTTTCATTTATTGGATATAAATCCGAGACAATTGTTTATTCCAATCAAACTTCAATAAATGTTAGTCTTCAAGAAGATGCTAACCAATTAAGCGAAGTTGTAGTTCAAGTAGGTTATGGATCAGTTAAGAGAAAAGACGCTACGGGGTCTTTGACTACCATTACTACTAAAGACTTCAACAAAGGAGCCAATGTAACTGCCGAAAACTTATTAAACGGTAGAGTTGCAGGTCTTTCTATTAATACTAGTGGTGCTCCTGGTTCAGGATCACAAATTAGAATTCGTGGAGGTGCTTCTTTAAGTGCAAGTAATGATCCGTTAATTGTAATTGATGGGTTGCCAATTGATAATAGTACTTCAGTTGGGGCTACTTCAATTTTATCTTCTCTTAACCCATCTACAATTGAATCCATGACCGTATTAAAAGATGCATCTGCAACGGCTATTTATGGATCAAGAGCTTCCAATGGTGTAATTATTATTACTACTAAAAAAGGAGGTAAAAGTCTTGAAGTGGAATACAATGTACAATTGGGTATTGGTAGAAGAGTAAATCAAGTAAGTGTATTTAGCGCTGACGAATACAGAAATATTGTAGGAGTTAGACAAAATCAACTGCTTGCTGTAGATCCAAATACCGGAGTTAACCTTCCTAACTTATTGGGAACTGCAAATACCAACTGGCAAGATGAAATCTACAGAACTGCTGAAATGGTTGATCAATCATTTACTGTAAAAGGTAGTTTATTAGATAAAATC
This sequence comes from Flavobacterium sp., assembly GCA_021740105.1. Lineage (GTDB taxonomy): Bacteria > Bacteroidota > Bacteroidia > Flavobacteriales > Flavobacteriaceae > Flavobacterium. The sequence goes on along the minus strand of JAIPAM010000009.1, from coordinate 22,887 downwards.
CCAACTCGTTTAACAGTAGGTAAAACATTTCAAGAAGGATTGCGCTTAACCAATCAATTTGAAAGAAATACGGTTGGTTTAGCAATGAACCCTACTTTCTTGAAAGATCATTTAAAAGTAAGATTGAACGCTAACTATTCTAATGAGAAAAATAGATTTGCTGACGGTGTAGAAGGTTCTGCTATTCGTTTTGACCCTACTCAACCAGTGTATGCGCCTGCAAATACAAATTATGGTGGATACTTTCAATATTTAGCTTCTCCTAATGGTTTGCCAGTAGTTAATGCACCATCGAATCCAGTGGCTCAATTGATGCAAACACACGATCATGGAACTTATAGAAGAACTTTTGGAAACTTAGAAGTTGATTATAAATTACCATTTTTTCCTGCGGTAAGAGCAGTTGTAAACGTTGGTTACGACAGCGGTAATGGTGATCGTATGAGAACAGTAGATTCTAATAGTAGATCTGCTTACAATGGTAACGTATTACAAGGAGTAAAAGAAGATCAAACAGAAACTAAAACTAATAAGTTGTTTGACGGTTATTTAGTTTATAACAAGAATTTCTCTGATTTAGCATTTGAAGCTACTGCAGGTTATTCTTACCAAAAATTCCAAAGAGAAACATTTAATAGTTTTAACGTATTAAATCCTAACTCTCAAGAACCAGATGTTACTACTTATGGAGATCAAGTGCTAGTGAGTTTCTTCGGAAGAACTAACTTGACTTTAAAAGACAAATACTTAATGACTTTAACGTACAGAAGAGACGGTTCATCAGAATTTAGTCCAGAAAATCGTTGGGGTAATTTTCCAGCTGCTGCTTTAGCATGGAAAATGAAAGAAGAAACCTTCTTGAAAGATTCAAAAGTATTTAGTGATTTAAAATTACGTTTAGGATGGGGTGTTACTGGACAAAAAGATATGGGTACAGCTAACTTCTTATATTTAGAGCCTTATTCAATCGGAAACAGCAATTCTCAATACGTGTTTGGAACATTGCCAACCAACCTTGCGGTTCCACAATTTAGAAATGTTAATATTAAATGGGAGGAAACAACTACTGCCAACATAGGTTTTGATTTTGGTTTCTTTAATAATAGATTAACAGGAAGCGTTGAAGCTTTTTCAAAAGTTTCTAAAAATTTATTATCTTATGCAGCAATATCTGACGGATCTAACTTTAGTAATGCAGGTTTTCAAAACATAGGAACATTAAGCTCTAAAGGTTTTGAGGTTACTTTAAATGCTGAAATTGTTAAAACTAATGATTTTAGCTGGAATGTAAATTTCAATGCGACTAAATTTGAAAGAAGAATAGACGAACTAGCTTTAGGATCAGATGTTCTTACTGGAGGAATTGGGGGTGGAACTGGAGGAACTATTCAAATTTTAAGCCAAGGATATACTCCTAATTCATTCTATGTTTTCAAACAATTATACGATGTAAACGGAGCGCCAATTCAAGGAGCTTATGCTGATTTGAATGGTGACGGTATCGTAAATAACAGTGATAGATATATTAAATACAATGGAGATCCAGATTTTACTTTCGGATTTGCTTCTAATTTTAATTACAAAAACCTCGATTTCTCTTTCAACTTAAGAGCAAGTTTAGGAAATCACATTTACAACAACATCAATTCAGTAAGTGCTTACTATAGTTTAATTCAAAACAACACCGTATTAGGGAACATTCCTACATCTGTTTTGGATACCAACTTTATTCAGCCAGGAAGTTTAGGAACGCAATCTGATATTTTTATCGAAAATGCGTCTTTCTTAAGAATGGATAACATAACTCTTGGTTATAGTTTCCCAAAATGGTTAGAAGGAAAAGCTAGTTTACGTATTAGTGCAGGTGTACAAAACGCATTTGTAATAACTAAATACAGTGGATTAGATCCTGAGATTACTAATAATGGTATCGATAATACAATTTATCCAAGACCAAGAACGCTTTTATTTGGAGCTAATATTAAATTTTAATACAGAAAAAAATGAAAAATCTATTTAAACTATCTTATTTAGCGTTGGCATTGTCTGTACTTTCTTGTACTGACGATTTGAACACCATCCCTAAAGATGATGATCAATTTTTATCTGATGAATTCTTCTCTACTGATGCTTCGTACAAACAAGGTTTGGCAGGAGTTTATGGTAATTTATCATTAACTGGTACCACAGGAGCAGGATCATCAAATATTTCGGGAATCGATGCTGGAACGAGCCAGTATGGAAGATGTCTTTGGTACATGCAAGATTTATCAACAGACGAAGTAATCTGGTCGTATGAAAATGACCCAGGAACTGCAGATATTCAAAGAACTAACTGGACGGCTTCTAACCCAATATTCCGAGGAATGTATGGAAGAGCAATGTTCCAAGTAGCATTAGTAAATGAATATTTAAGACAAACTACCGATTCTAAATTAAATTCTAGAGGAGTTTCTGCTGCTACTAGAGCGGATATTCAAAAATACCGTGCAGAGGTTAGAGTGCTTAGAGCTTTAGCTTACTACCATATTATGGATATGTTTGGAAAAGCGGCATTTGTGACTGAAAATGATCCAGTTGGAGATTACAGAGGACCACAATACGACAGACAGCAATTATTTAATTTTATCGAATCGGAGTTAGTAGCTTTAGAAAACGATGCTAATTTAACTAACGCAAAAGCCAATGAATTTGGTAGAGCGGACAAAGGATTGGCATGGATGATTTTAGCTAAAATGTATTTGAACCACGAAAGTTATTTTGGAGCTCCAAAATACAATGAGTGCGTTACGTATGCTAACAAAGTAATTGGAGGTGGTTATTCATTAGCAACAAGCTACAGACATAATTTCATGGCAGATAGTGATACTAATAGTGCTAGAAATGAAATTATCTTCCCTTTACAATCAGACGGAAGAACAACTCAAAACTATGGTCCAACTACGGTAATCATTAACGGTCAAGTTGGTTCAATGGAAGGAAACGGAGCAGCTCTAGGCGTAGGCGGATGGGGTGGTGCTCTACGTGTAAGAAAACAATTTGGAGATAAATTTGCTGATGCTGCATTTGCAAATGACGCTAGAAAAACGTTAATCACAGCAGGTAGAAATCCAATTATTACAACTGTATCGGATAGAGATAGTGGTTATATCATCACTAAATTTTCTAACAAAACTTCAACAGGAGCGAATGGTTCAGATCAAGGTTTTGTTGATACAGACTTCCCATTATTCCGTTTAGGAGACGTTTACTTAATGCTAGCTGAATGTCAATTAAGAGGAGCAACTGGAGTTACCGCTGCACAAGCTTTAGGATTTGTTAACTCATTAAGAACAAGAGCTAACGGACAAACGATTGCTGCTGCAGATTTAACATTAGATTTTATTTTAGATGAGCGTTTAAGAGAATTACACTGGGAAGCTCACAGAAGACAAGATTTAATTCGTTTTGGTAAATTTACAGGAGGAAGCTACAACTGGGCTTGGAAAGGAAACGGAGTAAATGGAATTGCTATTCCTTCTCACTTTAAATTATTTCCATTACCAGCTGAAAGTGTTGCTGCTAATCCAAATTTAACTCAAAATACAGGTTACTAATCACTAAGTTTAATAAATTAAATACTTTAAAATGAAAAATACATTTAAAATAATTATAGCTGCAATTGTATTTGCAACTTTAGGATCTTGTTCGGATGAACAAAACTTCCAATTAGCTGAGGCTAAAGGTAGTTTCTCAATTTTAACACCACAAACCGGTGCTTCTACAGTATTAACTCCTGCTTTAGCAACAAACCCTGCTATTACAATGACTTGGAGTCCTGCTGACTTCACTACTCCAACACAAGTGGATTACACAGTAGAAATTGCTGTAACTGGAACTAGCTTTGCTGCGATTACTCCAGCTGGAACTACAACTGCAACTAACCTTACTTGGAGCGTTGGGGATTTAAACGGAGCGGTACTTGCTGCTGGTTTAAGACCATTTACTCAAGGAAGTATTGACATTCGTGTTAAAGCGGCTGTGGGAAGTGTAGTTCAATATTCAAACACTATCAATGTGTTAATTACTCCTTACACTACTGCTTTACCAACTATTGCAGTACCTGGAAATCATCAAAACTGGTCACCAGGAACAGCTCCTAAATTGGCATCTGCAGGATTTGGTCAAACAAACTATGAAGGTTATGTTTGGTTAGATGGTGGATTTAAATTTGTTGCTCCTGATAACGCAGGAAACTTCAACTGGGGTAATGACGATTGGGGTGATGACGGAACATTCACTAACAAATTGAGATTAACAAATGAGGTAAATTGTAACGCTGTACCAGCTGGATACTACAGATTGAGAGCCAATACAACTGCACTTACTTATTCTCAAGAAAGAACAACTTGGGCTATTATCGGAAACGGTACTCCAGGCGGTTGGGGAACTGATACTCCAATGACCTACAATCCAACGACTAGAAAATGGACTGTAACAGTAACACTATCTGCTCAATCTGCTCCAAACGATGGAATGAAATTTAGAGCTAATGGTTCTTGGACTTTAAACTATGGAGATACAGGAGCTGATGGTTCACTTGACGAAGGTGGAACAAACATCAGTACTCCAGCGGGAACTAAAACAATTACTTTAGACTTAAGTAACCCAAGAGTTTACACTTACACAATCCAATAATTTATATTATTATTTATTTAAAAGGGCTTTCTTAGGAAAGCCCTTTTTAAAATAGTTTAATATCATGAAAAAAATTTACTTTATTTTTTGTTTTATTACTGCCTTAGGATTTTCTCAAGTCTCTTGGCAAGGAGGGGCAACCCCTGAATCAAATCAGACGGCAACGATTTTATTTGATAAAACTGGAACAGGACTAGCTTCCTATACCGGAACAATCTATGCGCACACAGGAGTTACTTTAAATGGAACTGCTTGGTCAAATGTAATTGGTAGTTGGGGAAGTAATACCGCACAACCAGCATTGACTTTAGTTTCAGGGAATATTTATAGATTAACATTAACCCCTACCATTCTTTCCTATTATGGTGTTACTTCTGGCTCTGTTACAAAAATCAATTTAGTTTTTAGAAGTGATAGCGGTACCGCACAAACAGTAGATTTAGAATTAAATGTTGGTGCATTCCAATCTACATTGGTTCAACCAACGATAAATAGCACCACAGTAATAAATTCTGGGGGTAGCCTATCTGTTTCTGCCAATAATACGGGTGGAAATGCAAGTTATAATTTAAAGGCAAACGGTGTAAGTATCAATACAGTGGCAAGTGCTTCAGCTTATACTTATACTCACACTAATATTACAACCAACCAAAACTATGAATTGGTAATTTCCATGGGAGGTGCTTCTCAATCAAGGTTTTTTAATGTAATGGTTAACCCAGGCACAGTAAGTCAAGCACTACCATCAAGCACATTAGTAGATGGAATAAATTATAATTCAGATACGTCTAAGGCAACTTTGGTCCTAGACGCACCTGGAAAAGATTTTATTTATGTGGCGGGAAGCTTTAATAATTATCAACCTACGACTAGCCATGCAATGAAAAAAGACCCTGCTTCAGGGAAATTTTGGTTAGAATTAACAGGGTTAACTCCTGGAGTAAATTACAATTACCAATATTGGGTAGTAGATATGACACCAATTGCAGGTTCTCCTGCTTTAGTAAAAACCGCAGATCCTTATTCAACTTTGGTTTTATCACCATTTGACGACCCCTATATTCCATCTTCTACCTATCCAAATCTTCCTGCTTACCCAGCAGGTCAACAAAGAGAAGTTACGGTATTAAAAACTGGAGAAACACCTTACAATTGGCAGGTAACAAATTTCAACAAACCTAAAAAAGAAGATTTAATAGTTTATGAAGTTTTGATTAGAGATTTTGACCAAACGAGAAGTTTTCAAGGATTGATCAATAGAATTGATTATTTTAAAAATCTTAAGGTAAATGCTATTCAATTAATGCCCGTAATGGAATTTGAAGGAAATGAAAGCTGGGGTTACAACACTTCGTATCATATGGCTTTAGATAAATTCTACGGTCCAAAAGAGAAAATGAAAGAATTTGTAGATTTATGTCACCAAAACGGAATTGCTGTAATTCTAGATATTGCATTAAACCATGCTTTTGGAAGAAACGCAATGAACAGAATGTGGATGAATGATCCTGATGGCGATGGCTGGGGCGAACCTGCATCCGACAGTCCCTATTTTAATATGGTTGCAACTCATAGTTATAGCGTGGGTAGTGACTTTAATCACCAACAATCGCGTACTCAAAATTATACAAGACGGGTTGTAAAGCAATGGATTGAAGAGTTTAAGATTGATGGATTCCGTTGGGATTTAACCAAAGGATTTACCCAAAACGCTACTGGTAGTGAAGCTAATACCAATGCCTATCAGCAAGATAGAGTAGATGTTTTGAAAAACTATGCCGATTATTCTTGGAGTTTAGATCCTACTCATTATGCTATTTTCGAACATTTGGGTGCGGATAATGAAGAAAAAGAATGGGCAAACTATAGATTATCAGAAACCCCAAGCAAAGGAGTAATGATGTGGAGCGAAATGACTTATGCCTATACTCAACTTATTGAAGGTTATGCTAATGGAGCAGATATTTATAGAATTGGAAGTGATGCACATTCCGGATTTTTAGGAAAAAGGGTAATGGGTTATCCAGAAAGTCATGATAAAGAAAGATTAATGTATAGTGCGATGACTTATGGAAATTCTGGTGGAACGGCTTCTCCATTTGGAAATTTGAATAACGCTTTAGGAAGAATGTCCGCAATTGGAGCTACCTCATTATTAGTTCCAGGTCCAAAAATGATTTGGCATTTTGCTGCTTTAGGGATGCAGAATTCTATTTACGACTGTAATAACGGAACCGTAAATACCGAATTTGATCCTACACCTGGAGATTGCAAGTTGAACACAAAGCCTCAGCCTCAATGGACTGGAAACTGGTTAGCTGTATCAGAAAGAGCTAAAATTTATAACGATTGGGCTAAAATGAATGCTTTAAAAATTACCGAACCAGTTTTTGAAGGTAGTTATGCTATCAGCCCTGATGGGAATAATGTAAAGCAAAGAATTTACATATTCGACAATGCCTTGCCGTCAACTCAATTGAAAAATGTGGTCGTACTGGCCAACTTTTCTGTAGCCAATTTGACTATTGTACCTTCATTTCCGTATGCTGGGACATGGTACAATTTGATGGATAATTCAAGTATTAGCGTTACCGATGTTAACGCTCCTATTGCCATAAATGCGGGTCAGTATTTTGTTTATGGAAACAAACTCCCTAATTTGAGTATCAGTGACAATGAAATCACTAAAACGATAAGCCTTTCTCCAAATCCTACTACAAATTATTTCACATTAAGTGCGAATACCAATAATGTTGAAATTTATTCAATGACAGGACAATTGGTGAAAATTTTTAAAAGCAATTTTAGTAGCGAATCACAATTTGAAATTGGGGATTTAACCAATGGAATTTACCTAGTTAAGGTTAACGACACTAGCGATAGAGAAGTTACTTTAAAGTTAGTAAAAAAATAATTTTTTTAGTTAGTTATTTTAAGACCACTTGTTTCGGCAGGTGGTTTTTTTGTTAATTTAAATAAAATAGTTATTAACACGAAAACGTTGTAGTTAAATTTATTGTATTTTTTGTATTAATTTTATTTAATTTTATGTTTAGAATGTTAAATATTAAATTATTATGAAGAAAATTTACTTAATAACGTTATTGTGTTTGCTATTTTCAAAAGGGTTTTCGCAATTCACAAATAACTATTCACAAAGGATAGAATATTACAGTCCATTTTTTACAGCAGGAACAAGTGGAGCTTTTAATAGTGGTAATTATCAATTAGGAATGTACTCTAATGGTGGTACAACTAAACAAATATTTGGGCGTAGAACCCTAAAAACTGATGGCGTTAATGCAGGTGCCCTTAGATCCTTAAAAGTAGGTGACGAGTTCAGAATTTCAGTTAGTGCAAACACCGTTGTAGGAACTATGGGTTTTGCACTATTAGCAAGTCCAACATCCTCAAGATCTAATTGGGGAGATCGTTTAAATAATGCTGCAATTTCTTTTAATTTAGATAATTATGGATTTTGGTATGCCAGATGTTATGACGGTACGACAGTAAATAATTTAGCCACTGCAGGATCACAAAATGTTGGAGGTTCAACTAGCTATAAAAATTTTACTTTTACTTGTTTATTAACTGCTCCCAACAGAATGAATGCAACAATTACTGATGGAACAACCACCTCAGTTTTTTACGATTTATTTTTAAATACCGCTTCTCCAATAACTGAATATTCTATTTATTTGAGTGATGATTGGAATGGATTAGGTCATAGAGATGTTTATTGGAACACAAGTTCATCATCGAATTCAGATTATATCAAAAACACTAAAAATATATCTATTGGGGCAAGCAATGGAACTTTTAATGTTGATGAAGTATTAAGCAATGGGCTTGATTCAAATTCTACAACTGCTATTTCGGTAAATTCATTTAATAAAAAAGGAAATGGTACTATTGGGTTAACAGCCCAAAATACTTATACCGGCTTAACTACCGTTGAAGGAGGAACTTTACAATTAAATCGAACAGGTGGTAATACTATTCCAAATACTAACAACGTCAGTGTTTCCGCAGGAGCAATTTTAAAAATAAGTTCTAATCAAACACTTAACGACCTAACTTTAAATGGAACTGGAGCATTACAAATTGACAATGGCGCAACCTTAATAATTAAAGGGACTTTGTCAGCTGGGTCAACGAGTAACTTTAACTTAAATTCTTCAGGAAATCTTGTTATTGATAGCGGTGCAACATTAAATATTAATGGCTCATACAGCGATACCAGCGGAAGAATTATTTTAAATAACAACGCTAATTTACTTCAAAATGCTGCAACAACTAATAATGCTAATACAGGGAGTATAGTTGTAAAAAGAAATAGCGCCAACATCCAATTGTATGATTATACTTTATGGAGTTCGCCAGTGGCAGGTCAAAAATTAAAAGCGTTTTCTCCAGACACTCTCGATGCTCGTTTTTATTCGTATAACTCAGATACTAATCAATACAATGTGGTTTCAAATCCAACAAATACAGATTTCGTTTCAGGAACCGGTTACCTAATTCGTGCTCCCAATAATTGGACAGCTGGTGCTACTGCAGCCCCTTATATTGGAACTTTTACAGGTACTCCAAATAATGGAACCATCACGATTTCACCTTTAACTTCGGCGAAATTTTATGCGGTAGGAAATCCTTATCCTTCAACTATATCTGCTGCAGCTTTTTACACTGAAAATGCAAGTGCTGGAACCTTATATTTTTGGAGAAGAACTAATGGCAATATTTCAACAACTGCTTACGCAACACTAAATAGAGCAGGTGCAACAGGTACTTCGTTTGGATTAACTCCATCTACAGATATTGCCATTGGTCAAGGGTTTATTGTTTCACCAGGCACTTCAACATTACGCTTTACCAATGCTATGCGTACTTCAATTAATTCTGCAACATTTCTTAGAGCAAATGAAGAAAGAAGCCGTTTTTGGTTGAATTTAACTTCTCTAGGCGGTTCATTTTGTCAAACATTGTTAGCTTATATGCCTAATGCTACCTCAGGAATAGATAATGGTATCGATGGTCGCTATTTTAACGATGCACCGGTTGCTTTAACTTCTTTAATTGGTTCAGAAGAATACACTATTCAGGGTCGTGCCTTGCCTTTTTCAATATCAGATAGTGTCCCTCTGGGTTTTAAAACCAATGAGGCAGAAAACTACACTATTGCAATTGACCATTTAGACGGTTTGTTCGGTAATGGTCAAGCAATATACCTTAAAGATAATCTGCTAAATACAGTTACTAATTTAGGAGCTGGAAGTTATTCATTTGCATCTGCAGCAGGAACTTTTAATTCTAGATTTGAGATTGTATACCAAAACATGTTGGGTGTAAACAATCCCGAGTTTACAAGCAACAACGTAGTAGTGTTTAATGACAATGGCGACATCAATATCAATTCAGGAAGTACTGTAATGGAGCAAGTTCGAGTATATGATTTACAAGGACGTTTGTTAGTAGAGAAAAAACAAATCAATGCCTCTGAAACTAAAATTACTACAATGGTCACAAACCAAGTGTTGCTTCTAGAAATTACTGCCGCCAGCGGAATTAAAGTTACTAAAAAAATAATCCAATAACTCTAGATAAATAAAGATAGAAATCATGAAAAAAAATGTAATAAAAATCTTCTTAGTTTGTTTGATAACCTTATCTAGTTGGAATGGAATAGCGCAACCTGGTACAAATGATGCTTTTGGGGGTTTAGAAAGTACTACTACCGATCAAGCTGCCGCTCCTTTAAACGATTACCTAATTCCTATGTTAGTTGTTGGCGTATTATTTAGTTTTTATATTTACAAAAAGAAACTAACGTCGATAAAAAATTAATTAAAGAAGTAAATAAAAATCAAAAAATTCCTTGCCACATTATAAGTGATTACGGATATTTTTGTTAGTTATTTTAAGACCACTTGTTTCGGCAGGTGGTTTTTTGTTTAAATCAAACAAAAAACTCCTAATAATCAAATGACTATGAGGGGTTTAAGTGGTACCTCCAGTCCCGAAGTCTCGGGAGAACCAGGGACAAATAGAAATTATTTTTTAGATAATATATCATTTAAAATTTCAGAATTTTGAATAATTTTTTTTAAGAAAATTTTGCTTTTCATTCGTTTAATAAAACGTTCTAAATACAAAGCATCTATTTTATTTGAACATTCAAAAGTAAAAATCACTTCCCAGTCATTCGCAATTTTGGTGAAGGAATTATTGTAAGCATGGTCGTTATGACGAAGAAGTCTCTGACTTAAATCACGTGTTTCCCCTACATAATATTTAGTTTTGGATTTTGAAAATAGAATGTACAAGAAGTGTGGCATATAAAGTAATTAAAAACAAAAAACCCCTAATAATCAAATGACTATGAGGGGTTTAAGTGGTACCTCCAGTCCCGAAGCCTCGGGAGAACCAGGGACAAATAGAAATTATATTTTAGATAATATATCATTTAAAATTTCAGGGTTTTGAATAATTTTTTTTAAGAAAATTTTGCTTTTCATTCGTTTAATAAAACGTTCTAAATACAAAGCATCTATTTTATTTGAACATTCAAAAGTCAAAATCACTTCCCAGTCATTCGCAATTTTGGTGAAGGAATTATTGTAAGTATGATCGTTATGACGAAGAAGTCTCTGACTTAAATCATGTGTTTCCCCTACATAATATTTAGTTTTGGATTTTGAAAATAGAATGTACAAGAAGTGTGGCATATAAAGTAATTAAAAACAAAAAACCCCTAATAATCAAATGACTATGAGGGGTTTAAGTGGTACCTCCAGTACCTTTTTTTATTAATCTCCCTTAATTTGATTTACTTTTTTTAATTTGTAAACATCTGATTTACAATTGTTTTTAATGTAATTTAACTTTTTTTAATTAAATTATATTAATATGGGTATTGATTTTCAAGTCCCCTTTCAAGTCCCCCATTATTTTTCTATATTTGTAATAGATAATTAAATTTATGGAAAAATCAATTAAAAATAGCTCCGGAGTAGTTCGATTTGCATTTAAAGAGACAAATGTAAACATGGAAAAGAACAAAAAAAAGGAAAGTCCTATAAATTTAGTTTTTAGTTATAATGGAAAAAAATTTAAATATTCTACAGGGTTTAAAGCTTGTTATGATGATTGGGATTTTACTAAACAGCGTGTTAAATCAAATAAATCTTTATTGATAAATGCTCGTGAGGTAAATAATTTATTGAATTTAATTGACACATCATTAAGTAAGGAGTATTCTAAATATATTTCAGAACAAGTTGTTGTAACAAATGAATTATTAAAATCATATTTAGATACACTTCTAAATAAAAATATTGTTATAGAAAAGGAAGAAACGATTCAGACTTTTTTTGATTTTGCGTATGAATTATTAAATTATAAAAAGAGAAAAATTGCTAAGGCAACTTTTAATTCGTATAGACAAACCTTAGTTAAATTAGAAACTTATTCCAAAGTAAAAAGAATTCAAATAAACTTTGATTCATTTGATAAAAAGTTTGTCAATTCATTCAGTGCTTTTCTTGAAGAACATTATAATCATCAACAAAATTCTCTTAGTAAACATTTTAAAAATTTGAAAACTTACTTAATTGAAGCTTCAAATCGTGGGTTAATAAGAAACACAAATTTTATTGTAAAAGATTTTTGTTATCAAACAGAAGATACTACTGCAATTTATCTTGATGAAAATGAATTGAAAAAAATGTTTAATGAAGATCTTTCAGATAATAAAATTATGGAATTGGCTAGGGATATTTTTTTAATTGGTTGTTATATAGGTCAAAGGGTTAGTGATTATAATGGATTGACAAAAAACGACATCGTCACTAAAAATGGAATACAATACTTCAAGATTAGACAATCAAAAACTAAAACTGATGTTCTATGTCCAATAACAAAAGAAATCTCTGAGATAATGAGATTAAGGCATAATAATGTACCTCCAAAAAAACTAAATGAGCAAGATATTAATGAAGAACTAAAAAAATTAGGAGAAAGATTGGGATTCTCAAAAAAAATTAAATGTGAGTATACAAAAGGAGGTAAAAGAGTTGTTGAAATGATATCTAAATATAATTTAATACATACCCATACTGCTAGAAGAAGTTTCTGTACAAATATGTATTTAAAAAAAATGCCAGTTTTTGATATTATGTTGTTTTCTGGACATAAAACGGAGAAAGAATTTTATAAATATATAAGAATAAAGGACGAGGAGCGTGCTTCGCATATTGTTAATCAAGGATTTTTCAATATTTAATACTTTTAATGATATAGTTTTTTTATTATTTCATGATATTTATTATTAAAGATATCTTATGAAAAATTCTAAAACTTCTAATCTAATCTTCACAATTGATGTTGAAGATTTTAAAAACAATGAACAAATTTTGGATGCATTGGTTTCAGCAATTCAAACATCTTTAGATTTAAATAAAGATAAAGATTTTGGTCGATCCATGCGAGATAAGACCAATGGCTTTAATATTGATTTGAAAAACAATATTAGGGTAGAAATACGTAATTGTAATTGTTAATTTAAAGGGACTCAATTTAGTCCCTTTAATTATGCTATTTCAACTACTTCAAATTCCGGTAAGATGAGTTTATCAATATTTACCTCCCAATCACAATCATATGAGTATGAATATGATTCAAATTTGTCAATACTGTTTTTAAAAATTTGGATGTTTTGTTTTACAATATCAAGGGTATATTTTTCAACATCAACTTCTTCTATTTTTTCAAGATTTAATTTTTCTTTTATGTAATCTTCTACTTCACATTCAAAATTCGAAGCTACATCTTCAATTGTCCATAAACTTCCAGTAACATAATCAGGATGATTTGTTAACTCATTCCATAATTCATAAATTGTTTTCATAATTTTATTTTTATTTTTATTTTCAAGTTTTCAATTAATCAGATAAACCAAATAAATAAGGAGTGCCTTCTGATATTTCTCCATTAAATTGGATTAGCTCAACAACTGCGTCTAATACATTACCATCAATATTTTCTTTAACTGATTTAGTCGAATCAAATTCTAATTCCACGGTAAGAATGGAAAGTAATTTAACTCCTACTGAATCTTGTAATACTGTGTTAAGATTTCGCTCTGAAGAATACTTAAACAGCTCAAATATTGCTGAATTAATTAATTTATTAGAATCTGAATCGTTTGTGTATTCGTGAATTATATTTATTATTCCAAAATTGTGTTGTTTCTCTTTGAAGAAATTAACGAGAACTTTTGTTTCCATTAATCTTTGATTATTCTTTAAATGGTTATTTAATTTTTCTTCGTCAGTTAAAGTAAATTGTTTTTTATTTTCAATTATTGATTTTGTATCCACCATTACAGTTGAAATAATATTAAACTTGCTCGTTTGTTTTTTCTTTGAATTTCTTTCCATTTTTCTTTTTTGTTGTCTATTCATGATTTTCTTTTTTAATTTGTTTTCACATTATTTTTCATTTATTTCATTCATAAATCCTTTTACATCAAATTGAAAATGATCTTCAATTTCATCTAACTCCATATCATCAATGTACGATATGCTTTGTATAACATCTATAATATTATTTTTACAATGCTTTTGTAATAATTCAAAATTGGTGTTTTTAATAGCCAATTTGTATTCATCATCATTAATAGTTTCTGAATTAATTAATTCGTCAAGTATTAAGTCAATTAAATCATTTTTAGTGATTTTCATTTCTTTAAGTATATTTCCCATTTTATTTATCATTTTTAGTTATTTGTATAATCTCTTTCCCCCGAGTAGTTCTCATAATCTGTAATTGATTGTGTCATTATGTGTGAATCTAATTGTAATCTCATTATCTCCCGAACTTTGTCTATTTCTAAATCTATTTCTAACTCACAATCTACATCAGGAAATATGTTATGACGTGAATAATTTAAATTCCACCCATTGTATTTGTATAATTTGTTTGAAATTAAATTATTTTGAAATTCAATTATATCGTGAACACATTCTGCTCTGAAACCATATTTGTAGGTTGGAGCTAATTTTTCAATATGCAAGTACTTATTTTGTTTTACTTCATTCATTTTATATCATTTGAGTGTTGTTCCTATCAATTATGTAAGTTTGATTTCCTAACATAAAATCTTCATAAAATGAAATCTTTACTACCACATCATATTTTGATGCCAACTGTTTAATAAATGCTATAGGAGAATAATTATTAGTTTTGAATTTTATTTTAATTACATCTTCGTTAATCTCATACTCAACTTCATTAAATTTAATATCTTCAGCACCAAATCTTAATAGTTCTTGAGTATCTTTTGAGTTAATTGCTTTATTTAAATCATAAGGTTTTCTAAAACCAAGTGATTTTTTCAAAAAATTTATTTTATCAATGTGTTTTTTTGTAAAATCAATCATTTTTTGTTCCATTTCTGAATTCACATGGCAAACGTCACCACATAGTTTATTAAAGAACTTAATTCTGATTTTCATTCTATTATTATTTAATATATCCTCAATCTTTTTTAGATTATTTTTATTTCCTGTTATTTCTATTTTGTTTTTACAAATGTTTGACATCTTATTTTTTTTTAATTTTTATAATTACTTTTTAAACTTTTACACTTAAATTCAATTTTTATGGTTCAAGAGACTTAATAGATTATCTCTGAAACCTTTTCGTGTATCTTTATTAATATCATTATGGTAATTTTCTCTGAGATCATTTTTAATTTTTAAAAAATCTCCTACGAATTCATCAATTTTTTTAAATAAAATTGATTTGTCATAGTTGTATAAACCTTTCCATACATATCGATAAGTTTTATCTCTTAGTATATTTCCATTGTTATCAATTTCAATTAGTCTACTTAACCCCATTTTATGTTCTAAATAATTTATAGTTACACTTACATCGTATATTTTTGAAAGCATTTTGCTAAATTCTTTTGGATGCCATACTGTTTGAAATTCAAGAATTATATATTCATTTTTATCTATTGAAATACAATCGCCATATTTTATATTCCATTTTATTCCCCAATACTTTATTTTTACATCATGCCATCTGACATCATTATAATAATCTTCGGCATTAATTGAATCTTTCCCAATTAAACTTTCCATCATTTCTAATTCATCATTTTCATGAAGTATTTTATTAATAATTTGACTTATTTTTTTTAAGTTTTCTTCTTCACCTGTAATTTTTACTTTGTTTAAACACCAATTGTACATAGTTATATTTTTTTTAATTTATTTATTTAATTTTTGAATGGGTGGCCTCCTGAATTCGAGTACAAATCTAGAGCGGATATTTTAGGTTCGCACTACCTAAAGTGCTAATTTTAGGCAATTTAAGCTCATTCTAGATAGTGAAGTTTGTTTTTGTAAAGTGGGGTTAAATGAGATTAACTTCATTACATATATAATTTAGTTATCCCAATATTTCATAAAAATATCGCTCCTCTTTTGATGAATATATTGCTCCATCTTTTCCAAATTTCATATCATATTCCTCAAGATGAATTCTGGACTCATTTTTTGAATTTGGTTCGCAGATGATTGCAAGTTTATCTTTAATATCCCCCAGAACGAGCATATCTTTTGCACAATCAATTAAAAAATGTGCATGGTAGCAATTGTCATTTGGGTTCATTTCGATTGTGTAAAACAAGATTATTTGATTTTTTTCCATTTGTAATGATTTGAGTTCCTCAAATAAGAACCTCATCTTGTTTTTTATATCCTCAATGGTGGAGCTTACAGGAACAATATTTCCAATGAAGTTCCAATGGTGATTTCTAACCCATTTAATAGTATGTTCAAATTCTTTTGAACTTAATCTTCTTCTTCTTCTGAATAGTTCATCCAATATGGAATGATGAATTAATCTGGTTGGGGAACCTGTTTTAGATGAAGTGAATTTTGTTTTAGAGGAATCAATATTCTTAATTCTCTTTTTGTAGGTTGATGAAGATATTGGGTATAGTTCTGATATCTCTTTTTTGTTATACCATTCTTTTGTGTGCATAGTAAATCTATCTCTATTAATTAAAGTTTAATTAAAGAGAATTTGTCCTGTGATATAGAAGAAACAAGAAATTAGATAATTATTGAGGAATTAAATAACCACTTTGTTTTTGACTAATATCGTCAGAGTAATTCTCTTTTTTAATTAATAGATAAAAGATTTTTAAAAGTCAACTGGTTATATAAAAATTATTTATCATCCACCGGAATTATTTTAAACCTATAGGCTTTTTCGTAATTTTCTTTTGAAGTTCTAACTGTAATATAATGTATTGACATAAAACCATTAATATCTACATCAGACCAGTTTTCAAGTTTTTTACTCATTAGAGATACACCCCATGGAGTAATAATTCCTATTATTATATCTTTCTTAATTTCTTCTTTCATTTTATAAAATGTTTAATTTTAATATGATGTTTTCGTATTTTTCTTTTTCCCTTTTATGAAATGACCATATAGGGCCAATTTTATGTCCCAATGTTCCTCCTGATTTTCTTGCTTGTTGAAGATAAAAATAGGATTCAATTATTAATTCTTCCCATTTTAATATCAACGTCTTTAATATATTAGTGGAGTTAGTTTGCAATTGACTTTCATTAATGGGATGCCATTCTTTACGTTCATAAAACAATTCCCAACTTTCTTTTTTTGAAAGTTGGGTTTTCATGATTTCCATAATAACTTCTTTATCGTTCGTTTTTGAACTGGTTAGTTCAAGTAAGAAATATAATTCATCCCAAGTTTTGAAAACCTTTTCTTTTATGTTGTATTTTGTCATTAGTTATTGGAATAAATCTTTTCAATTGTTGCAATTGGGAGTTTGGACACAGGTTTTACATTTGGTTCCATCTTTTTTAGATATAATGTTGAACATTCATTGCTATTATTTTATTTTCTTGTGTTACAAGTGTACCCCCATATGGAATTGAAGTTGAAAAAGTTATTTCACTTTCTTCAAAGAAATATGCTATTTCAGGCCCCTCAACAAGACATATTCTTGCTTGTCGATTTTTATCAGCTTCCATTCTAGATTTTACCCATTTGCAATGTTCAATTATCCTATTGTGAAGTTCAGATTTTTTGTCAATTTCATAATCTGAAAGTAACTGACTACTAACATTCTCTATGTTGGTACCCGGATTATTGACAAAATCTCCATTTATATTAAATTGAATTGGGATTTGCATGTAAATTGCATGACCTGTTTTTAAAATTATATATGGAAATTTTCCATACCCATTAATGAATAGTCTATGTTCATACCATTTCTCGTCTAAATTTTTTATATTGATGCTCATGTGTTTTATTTTTTTATGGTTTCATATTCTAGTAGAATTTTACTTAAATCCTCATCGGTTTCAATTCCTACTAGTTTTTCAGTAATACTTTCTTTAAATTCTTTTGATATTTTCTTTCCTAAATAAGTTTTAGAAGCATTAAATCCTTCAATATCTCCTTCGTATGTTAATCCCATTTTGTAAAATAGTATTAGAAGAATTTTTTCGATGTAACCGGTATTCTTACTTAAACTTTGATCATAATCTAAGTCCTGTTCTCTTATGAGGACTAGTAAAACATAATCATAACGTTCTTGGTATTCATCTACAACCCATTTCAATGATTCCTTGTGTGTTTTAATAAACACCGCAAATAAATTGGAATATTGATGGTTAGCAATGTAAATATCTGTTGTAGCTGATACATCATACTGACTGAATACTTCATTAAATCGATGCTCTATTGTTCCCAATTTTACAGTTTTAGGAAAATATAATTTATCCATTCCACCCATCCATTCAGGAAGAGCATCATAAGAGGATATGAAAAAAAGTTGTGGAATAATTTCGGCAGCATAATTATCAAACATATTTTTCAATGATTGATCTTCAGGTAATTTTTCATTACTTGCTTTTCCTTTACCAATGACCATAGCATGACCACCATAGCGAGACATAATGTATTGCATATTAAACTGTTTTTGGATTATTACAATATTGCCACTCCTCACCAATCAATTCAATCTTACCGGTCAAACTGATGATAATATTATCTTCTATTTTGATTGGTGATTTTCCAAATGTTGCTCCAAAAGCATTGTGCATAGCCACTAACATTTGTGCTTGAGCATGAACTCCAACAATACCTGTTGTTACCGAATTATTGTAACTTGAAACTAATTCTTGTTTGGAATTCTTTTTAAAGTTGCCTAACAACTCCATAATCTTTTCTCTGTCGTCTGGACGTTGAATAAATAGATATTCCATAGCTATGAGATTAAAGTTAGACATGCTACTTCTTCCAATTTAAATTCAATTGGGTAATGAAGTAACAGAATTTTTTTGAACAAAGTACCAACACCAAATGAACTGTCTGAGCCATTTAAGCTATATGCGGCTCCTGTAAATTGTAGTTCTTCATCGAAATACAATAGCACAAAAGGAGTAACCTTGCTTAGCTCCAAAACTGTGTTAATTTGTTGATGTTCAATTTCAAGAAATAATGGCGAAGTACCATCTTGAAGTTCATGCACTTTTATAAAAGTGTCATTTGTTTTTTTTACCGTAGCCTCTATTTTTATTAAGACTTGGTTTTTCAAAGTAATTTGCATTGAATTTTTCATACAAATAAGGATTTAGTTAAACAATCGTTATTTGTATTCCGATAAATAAGGTGTCTGGGTAAACTTACGTTTATTTTGACCGGACGGGCCCGTATTGTTTTACCACCGTGGTGTCTTCACTCGGTTGGTACCCTTAATGGGTTCGAAATACTTCACAAATTTATAAAATAATAAATAATAAAATTAATTAATTTATATTTTGACCTTATTTGTCCAACAAATAATTAAAAAAAACAATTAAACTATTGTTAATCAAATAGTTGTAAATAATTCAGATTTATTAAAAATTATATTGATATAAATTGGAGAACTTCATCCATTTTATTAAATTGCGGTTTCAAATAAATTATATGAGTAATTTAAAATTTTCCGGTCATGACACCTTTCATTGTAGACAACAGTGGTTGTTAAAAGGTGTAGAACTAATTGATAATAAAGATCTTAAAGGTTTTCATAATCTAGAAGATGCTATATTAGAACTTGGTGTTGGTAAAAATATGGTTCAAGCAATTCAATATTGGATTAGAGCTTTTGGGTTAGTTGATGAGGATAAAAAACTTACAGATATTGCAAAATTAATATTTTCAGTTGATCGAGGTTATGATCGATATTTAGAAGACGAAGGTACTTTGTGGCTGTTGCAATATTTGATTTGTAATATTGATGTTGCAAGTATTTATAAACTAATTTTTTCGGACTTTACAAATGAAAGAATAAGTAATGAATTTGACGAAAGACAAATAATAAATTTTATTAAAGTAAAAATAGCTGAATCATCTTCGAGAGAGACTAGTGAAAATACCTTAAGTTCCGATTTTAAAGTTTTTATTCAAAGTTATTTTTCAGGAGTTAGAACTCTAAAATCTTTAGAGGATGACTTTAATTCTCCTTTGATTGAATTAAATCTTATTTCGTCTATTAGTAGAGAAAATGGAGTAATGACTTATAAATTAAATAAGGAAAATCGTTCGGATTTTCCAATAGAAATTTTCGGCTACTGTTTATTTGATTTATATGGAAATAATTCTGGAATCCAGTTTAAAGATATTAGAAAAACTCTTGGATCTTATTTTGTAATTTCGAATGAAGGTTTAGAAATAATTATAGAGAATTTATGTCGTGAATATTCAGAATTTATATTTAATGACGATGCTGGTATCAGACAAATACAAATAAAAGCAGTTAGTGAAGAATTTAAATTAAACCTTTTACAAAAATATTACCGCCGTGGATTATAATATATCAACCAACATTATTCGTGATGCATCTAAGGATTTAAATTACATTGTCACACCAAATGCTACAAAAATATTTAAACGAATTTTTGGTAATGAAAAAAGTTCAACTAAATCTTTTACAATAATTGGGAATTATGGCACTGGTAAATCTTCTTTTCTTTGGGCTTTAGAAAAAAACTTACTTAAAAAGAAAATATATTTTAGTTCTGTTACAAACGACAAGTGTAAATCCTATCAATTTCTTAAAATACTGGGTGATTCAACTAGTTTAACTTTTGCATTCCAAAAATCACTAGGATTAGATACAGAATCAAGTTCAAGAGAAATAATTGATGAGCTAGAAAAAAGAAGACAAGCTGCAGAAAAAAAGAAAAATGGTTTAGTCATTTTAATAGACGAATTTGGGAAATTCCTTGAATATATTAATAAAAATAAAGGAAGTAACGACTTATATTTATTACAACTAGTTTCAGAATGGGTAAATGATGTTGATAAGCAGACTTATTTTGTTATTACACTTCATCAAAACTTTATTTCTTATTCTTCATCTCTTGAAATTATTGAAAAGCAGGAATGGGAAAAAATTAAAGGAAGATTCGTAGAATTATTATTTAATGAACCGGTTGAGCAGTTATTGTTTTTTGCGAGTAAGCAATTAGAAAATATTGACATTCCTAAATCAAAAACAACTGAATTTGAAAAATTAAACAATCAGATTATTCATTCTAATTTGGTTAATTACAGTCAGTCAAATGCATCTTCTTTGTTTAATAAACTATATCCTTTAGATTGGTTATCAGCTAATATTTTGGTTCAATCATTGCAGAGATATGGACAAAATGAAAGGTCTTTATTCACATTTTTAAATGATTTTTCAAAATCCTACGATAATTCGGAAGAATTGAATTTTTTTAATGTTAACTCAGTTTATGATTATTTAATTCAAACGCTTTCTACAGATATCCAAAATTATAACAATCCCCATCGTCCGCAATGGCTTTCTTCAATGAGAGCACTTGAAAGAGCAGAACTGAATTTTTCTGAGGATTATTCTGTAGCATCTGAAATAATTAAAACAATTTGTCTGGTTAATATTTTTTGCAAATCAGGCGGAAAATTTGATAAAGAGTTTGCCGCGGCATACATTAATATTACAAGTTTATTCTCGTCAAAAACTATTCTTGAAACTATAGAAAAGTTAGAGAAGTTTGGTATTATAAGATTTTATAAGCACAGTAATAAATTAAATTTTTTAGAAGGAACAGACATTGATATTGAACAAGAATTAACTAACGTTTCAAAAGAAATTGAAGTTAATTTTTCAATTGCTGATGAGTTAGGTAAATTAATAATTTTTCCTGTAGAAAATGCAAAGAAACATTCTTTTAAAACAGGAACCCCAAGATACTTTGAATATAAAATATTAAATGAAATTAGTGATATTAAATTTCCTGAAGGTTCTGTGGATGGTTATATCAACTTGATTTTTAATTCAAAAATCAAGAATAAAGACATTAAAGATTTATCTAAAAACACAGAAAGTAATTTATTTGTTCTTTATAAAAATTCTGATGAAATTTACAACGAGATTTTTACCGTTAACAAATATAAAATTTTACTAAAAAAATTCATTTCAGATGTTAATGCAAGTAAATTATTAAACGAAGAATTACAACATCATATTAATAAATTAAATTGGTTAGTATTACAAAATTTATTTTCGGATGCTAAAGAGAATTTATGGTATTATTTGGGATCAAATAAAGTAGTTACATCTAAGAAAGATTTAAATAGTTTATTATCCAAGATTTGTGATGAAGAGTTTGCAAAAGCACCAAGTATTAAAAATGAACTTTTTAACAGAGAAAATTTAAGTCCTCAAATCAATACTGCTCGGAAGTTTTTGATGAGAAAAGTTTTAGAGTTTGAAAACGAATCTTATTTAGGATTTGAAGATTCGAAATTTCCACCTGAAAAATCAATTTACTTAAGTTTATTGAAGAATACGGGAATTCATAAAGAAAGCAAAGGAATTTATTCATTTAATCCTCCAGCAGATATTACTTTTAAGCCGCTTTGGGATGAATGCACTGCATTTTTAATTTCTGCAAAATCTTCAAAACGAAATCTAGGCGAATTATATGATATATTAAAAGCTAAACCTTTTAAATTGAAAAAAGGATTCATTGAATTTTGGATACCTTTATTTTTAATAATTAAAAAAGAGGATTACGCATTATTTCATGAAGTGAATGGATTTGTACCATTCATATCAGATGATGTACTTGATTTA
>JAIPAM010000008.1 GCA_021740105.1 Flavobacterium sp. | reverse complement strand
GGTATAATTCTTCAAACAATACCGCAATAACAGGAGCAACAAATGCAAATTACACCCCTCCAACAACTACTGTGGGTACGCTATCTTATTATTGTGTTATCACGCAAACTGGATTAGCATGTTCAGTAACAAGTCCAATAGTAAGTGTTGAAGTAGTGACTAATCCTTCGGTTAGTAACCAACCTTTAGCAAGTCAACCAATATGTATTAATAATACACCAATATCATTAACTACTACTTTTATTGATGGAACTGGGATACCAACCTACCAATGGTATATAAATTCTGTTAATTCATATACAGGAGGAACAGCAATTACTGGAGCTACAACACTTAGTTATACTCCAATTACTACAGTAGTTGGTTCTCTTTATTACTATTGCATTGCAACTTATGCCAATGGAGGTTGCGGAACCGTTTCAACTAATATTTCTGAAGTAATTGTAAATCCATTACCCGTAGTAAATGACGTTACAATAGTTCAGTGCGATGATGATTTAGATGCAATTACTGCCTTTAATTTGACAGTAAATAATGCTCAGATTTCAGTTGATGCTGCCAATGAAACATTTACCTATTATACTTCATTAGCTGGCGCCAGCGCAAATCCAGCTTTTGATTTAATAACTACTCCACTAGCATTTACCAATACTACTCCGACCCTAATGTACATTTGGACAAGAGTAACAACCGTAAATGGATGTTATAGAGTGGCTAGAATAACCTTACGAGTTGCCGCACCTAATATTCCAAGTACCTATAATATTACCATGCCAGCTGTTTGTGATGACTTCTTGGATATTAATGGTAATAATAATGCTAACAATAATGATCGTGATGGTGTTGCAACTTTTAATTTTAGTTCAACTGAACCAACTATTAGAGCTTTATTACCAAACACTGGAACTTATTTCATAAAATATTATAGAAATAGAGCAGATGCCTTAGCGCAACTAAATGAAATTACAAATCTTACTAATTATAGAAATATTGGTTATCCTTCCACCCAGAATATTTGGGTTAGAATTGATAGTGATATATTAAACACTTGTTATGGCTTAGGTCCATGGGTGACTTTAAATGTCCAAGCAAAACCATTTGCTCACACGGTTACCATTCCTAGACAATGTGACGATAATACGGACGGTATTTTTAATTTTAATACTGCGAATTTAGAAAGAGATTTGTTGTTAGGTCAAACTGGTGTAGTGGTTACGTATTTCGACGCTGCAAATAACCCATTGAGAGATTCCAATAATAATTTAATTTCAAGTCCGTTTCCAGCGACTTTCTCTTCTACCTCTCAAACAATCAGAGCAGTTGTTACTAATACCTCTCCTCAAGCTTGTTGGTTCGATACAACTATTCAATTTATTGTAGATAAATCACCAATAGATTATACGATACCAGCATCGTTGACAACTATTTGTGACGATGAAACAGATCCTGCATTGCAAAACGGACAGTATGATTTCACTAGTTCTCAAGCGATTCATAATATTGTAACTTTGAATCAACCTTCTGGAATGGTGTTTGAATATTATGATGAAAATAATGTGTTAATGTCTACTCCACTGCCAAATCCATTGCCTGTTACTTTAACAAAAAATATTACTGTTGTAGTTTACAATCCGATAAATCCAACTTGTAGAATTACTAAAACACTACCATTTACTGTAAATCCAGTTCCAGTAATAGAATTAGAATCTTCAACATTAGTTTGTGGCAATGATCCTACTTTCTTTGCAACACTTAATGCCGGTATTATTGATGGAACTCCAACAACTAATTACACCTACGAATGGTCATTAAATGGAATAGTAATTCCAACCGCAACCTCTTATACCTATAATGTAAATGTTGAAGGAATATATACCGTCAAAGTTATAAATTCTATGGGCTGTTTTAGAGTAAAAACAATTACAGTAGTAGCTTCAGATGCGGCTCATTTCAATATGCCAACCATTATGGATTTGAGTGATAACAACACTGTAATTATTAATGTAACCGGTCTGGGGAATTATGTTTTCAGTTTAGATTTTCCAAATGCCTATCAAACAATAAATATATTTACTGATGTAGCTCCAGGAGTTCATACCGTTTATGTAAAAGATTTAGATGGATGTGGAACGACATCGCAAATTATTAATGTAATTGGAATTCCAAAATTCTTCACTCCAAATGGTGACGGATATAATGATACATGGAACGTTCTTGGGTTAACTTCCTCTAAAAATTTCAATACCACTATTTACATATTTGACCGTTATGGAAAATTATTAAAAGAACTAAGTCCAATTAGCAAAGGTTGGGATGGTACTTTTAATGGTGAAGCTTTACCAACGGATGATTATTGGTATACTATTTATTTTGAAGACGGTAGAACCGAAAAAGGACATTTCACACTGAAAAGATAATTTATTAGTAACTAATTACTTTATTAATAGCCCCAATAGTAGCGACATCCCTCGCCCTTTCGAGGATATAGCGAATAGCGGGAATTAACGTCATAAAAACAAAGCAACTTTATGCTCCTAATAATAAATAGTGTAATTTTGCGGACTTCAAATTAGTTGAGGATTTACCATATATGAGAACGAAATCGTTAAAAAAGAATAAAATCAATGTAATTACCCTCGGGTGTTCCAAAAATGTTTACGATAGTGAGGTTTTAATGGGGCAATTGCGAGCCAGTGGAAAAGACGTAGTACATGAGGAAGAAGGTAATATTGTGGTCATAAATACTTGTGGTTTTATTGATAATGCGAAAGCAGAATCTGTGAATACTATTCTTGAATATGCCGATAAAAAAGCACGTGGAATTGTAGATAAAGTCTTCGTTACCGGTTGCTTATCTGAAAGATACCGACCAGATTTAAAAAAAGAAATCCCTAATGTTGACCAATATTTTGGAACTACAGAATTGCCAGGATTATTGAAAGCTTTAGGAGCCGATTACAAGCATGAATTATTGGGAGAACGATTAACAACTACCCCAAAAAACTATGCTTATTTAAAAATTGCTGAAGGTTGCGACCGACCATGTAGTTTTTGTGCTATTCCGATTATGCGAGGTAAACACGTTTCTCAAACCATTGAAAAATTAGTTAAAGAAGCCGAAGGACTGGCTAAAAATGGCGTAAAAGAATTGATATTAATCGCCCAAGACTTAACTTATTATGGACTTGATATCTACAAAAAACGCAATCTAGGAGAGTTATTAGAGGCATTGGTTAAAGTGGAAGGCATAGAATGGATTCGTTTGCATTATGCTTTTCCAACTGGTTTCCCAATGGATGTTTTGGAAATCATGAAGCGAGAACCAAAAATTTGCAACTATATTGATATTCCTCTTCAGCACATTTCAGATTCAATTTTGAAATCAATGCGACGTGGAACTACAAGAGAAAAAACTACACAATTATTAAAAGACTTTAGAGCTGCAGTTCCTGGAATGGCAATCAGAACAACATTAATTGTAGGTTATCCAGGTGAAACACAAGAAGATTTCGAGATTCTAAAAGATTTTGTTCAAGAAATGAAATTTGATAGAATGGGTTGTTTTGCCTATTCACATGAAGAAAATACGCATGCCTATTTACTAGAAGATGCTATTCCTAGTGAAGTAAAACAAGCCAGAGCTGAAGAAATAATGGAGCTGCAATCGCAAATTTCTTGGGATTTGAATCAAGAAAAAGTGGGCCAGGTTTTTAAATGTATAATTGATAGAAAAGAGGGTACTCACTTTGTAGGAAGAACTGAATTTGATAGCCCTGATGTAGATAATGAAGTGCTTATTGATGCATCAAAACACTACGTAAAAACCGGAGAATTTGTAATGATAAAAATTATCGAAGCCACTGAATTTGATTTATACGGTGAACCAGTTTAATATTAATTTAAATAACTTTTAGATATGAAACCAATAAAATTTATTTGCAGTTTAATTTTACTTTTTTCAATTCAATCAATATCAGCTCAATTTGGGCAAGGTGGAATGGGTCAAGGTAGAATGGGTCAAGGTGGAATGGGTGGCGGAATGGGCATGGGTGGTGGAATGGGAAATGGCATGGGTGGAAATCCAAACATGCAAAACCCACAACGCTCTAAACCTAAAGAACCGGCAATAGAGGAAACAGTAAAAAAAGTTACCGATCGACTCAACCAACAATTAAAGCTTGATGAACTTCAAATTATTGCAATTTCTAATATTATCACCGAAAATATAAAAAAACAAAATGCAATAATAAAAAAAGAAGAGGGTGGAAATGAAGAAAAAGTAAATGAACTAAAAGCAATTTCTGAAAAAATGGACCTTGATATAATGATATTACTTAATAAAGACCAAAAAGCAAAATACAAATTGCTCGCAGAGGATGCAAAAAAGCAACAAGAAGCCTATTCAAGGACAAACAGATAAATTGAAATTAAAAACGCGAAAACATCTCGCGTTTTTTTTATTACTAATTATTTAGAATCAAGATCAAAGTTAAAACTCACTTTAATTTGATCAGCAAATTTTTCTTTTACTAAACTTGGAATTTCAATACCATAATCCTGAGCATGAACCAAAAAATTTCCGGAAGCTGCAACTTTATTTCCATTTGAAGATAAATAGATTTTAGTTTTAACTTTCTTCGAAATTCCATGAATAGTTAAATCACCTTCAATATCATAAGCTACTTTGCTAACAACTAATTTCTTAGCATCAAAACCTGCAATTTTACCTTTAAAAGTGGAATTAGGATATTTAGAAGATTCCATATAATTCTCATTAAAATGCTCTTCCATCAATGGTACTTTAAATCGGATAGACTTTACGATCAAGCTAGTTGCAAATTGACCGGTTGCTTGGTCTAAAATTGCAGAAACCGTGTTGCTTTTCCCTGCAATTTCTATTAAGTTGGGCATTGAAGCATCAAATTTAATTTCCCCAGAACGAGTTAAAAGTCTTTGTCCAAAAGTGATGTTTACCAATAATAGTAACGCAACCAAAATTATTTTTTTCATCTTAATTTTCAGGGAAATTATTAGTAGCCCAAGTATTGATCATATTAATAGTTGCTTGAGGTAAAGGACCTGATTGTGGCATTATATTTCCACAAGAAGCATCTAATCTGCAAAGTAAGTTTCCATTTTGTGAAGAAGCTTTTACTTGTGAATAGGTTTCTAAATTTGGATATTGGCCTCCTCCAGAATGACAACCTGTACATTTTGCTGTCATCACAGGTTTAACATTGGCATTGTAAGTTGGATTAGTTACCTCCCCTGAAATATCTTGAACCGTTGTTGAATCACAAGAAACAAGGAATAAACCACAAAATGCTACTAAAACTATTTTTATATTTTTCATATTGCCTTTTTTTTAAAATACTCTGTACATATTAAATCCAAAATACAATTGCTTAGTACCATCCCAACGCCCAGGAGCATTGGTAAATACTGCAACATCGTTCATCGCTTGGCTATTGGAGAATACCAACTGAAATACGTGCCCCCCAGTTTCTATATCCAAACCTAAAGTCAATGGATTATGATAATTTGATTCAAATCCCTCAGGTAAATTCAATCTAGCTGCATACTCTAAATTCAAACTTAATCGTTTTGCAATTTTATATCTCGCGCCTGACCCCAATAATAAAGTAGATTTTTGATCTAAAATTCCGTCGTATAAATTTTTGTGAACATAAATAGGTGCTATTTCAAAAGAGAAAGAATCATTGAATTTTCTTGAAATTAATAATTGAGTTGTAAATGCTAATCGGTGATTGAATTGTAACCCTGGCATCAGCTCATTTTTTTTCAATTCACTATTTATGTCCATGGTGTTATATCCCACAATGGTTAAGGGAAACCCATCTACTTCCTGATTTGACATTTTATATTTAGCAGCAAATTCATAGGTTTTTTGATATGTATGACGAGAGGCACTTATAGCCAACCAATTAGAAACACCATAAATACCACCCAATTTGGTATAGGCATTATCCAATCCAAAAAAGTTATCTATTCCCTGAGCTAAATCACCAAAACGGTGAGAAACAACAAAGTAAAACTCCCCTTTTGCAGGTAACTTTGTGGATTGCATGTTTGCAATTTGTAATCCTTTAAATGCAGCTATTTCAATATTTACTTGCTTTGGGGCGCCTGCCTCCAACTGATTCAATAAATCATCTTGTGCATATGCAAAAACTACAGTGTAAAGAAAAAATACGATCGATAATACGTTCTTAATTTTCATAATTAATTGTTTTTATTTATTGAACATTGATCCAATTTTAGTTCACCCATTAAATCATCAAAACCAACCAATCTTCCTTTTACAGAAATGGATTGTTCATTTGAGATACTTTTATCTGGGGATTTGAAATTACAAATTATTAAATTGTCGATAGTTACAATACTGTCCGTAACTGAGGTTACTTTTCCTGAAACAACAATGGCTTTATCAGAATATTTTTTGGTAGCTGTAGTGACATTAGAGGCAAATTCTAAAATAATAGCTTTTGAACTTACAGAAAATTCAACTTCTTCAGTTGCTAAATCTCTTTCACCACCATGAAAAATATAATTAATCGAAATTGCAACTAGTAAAACACTTATCAATAGAATTACTATTATTTTTACTTTCTTAGACATAGTTTGAATAATTATACCGATCAAATTTACTAAATTAAATTCCGAAAACTAACTAATAATCTTAAGATTTTCACAATTAAAAAATTATTTGGTATGACTACATAGTGCAGGTAAAAGATGTTTATTTAGCAAAAAAAACTCTATTTGAATCAAATAGAGTTTTTACATTATTGGGATTGAAAACTATTCAATTATAATTTTACGAACTACTTTATCAATATCATTACTGATTTCTACGAAATAAACCCCTTTAGAAAAATCCGATAAATTCATTTGAATTGAATCTAAGCTTAATTCTGAATCAATAACTTTTAAAACCTTACCATTAATATCAAATACGGTAACTTTAGAAATAGAAGTTTGGATATTTTTTGTAATGTTAAAAATCCCATTTGAAGGATTTGGTGCAATAGAAATAGTATTTAATGAAGAAAAATCATCCACTCCAAGGGTAAATCCTAAATTACTTGAACCTCTAGCTGTTCCAGCGTGCTGAACCATAGTAAGTCCTGAACCGTAAGCCCAAATAATATTCAATGAATTGGAATTGTATGCAAAAGTATAATCACCTGCACCGCCAGCAAAACTTCTTGTTAATACTAGTGATCTAGTGGTACCAGATAGTAAATTATTGCTAACTACAGTCCACTCATTTGATGCATCAGTAGTTGGAACTGATTGTCCCGTTAATGATGAATCTACTAAAGAGGATGAATAATACAGACAATCTCCACTACCCATAGATGTAGTATTAAAACCTATTCCAAACCATTTATCGGATGGACCTGTAAGGGTTAGGGTTACAGTAGATGTTGCTGAATTCATGTCTATTTTTATAGACATTGAGCTATTTAAATTAACAACTCCTGTTGATTTTGTTTGCGCCATTGAAACATTAAGTCCAACTAATAAGACGATTGCAAAGTAAAGTTTTTTCATAATAATTAATTTTAATGGTTGATTTATTGATCTAATAATATAATTAACTGGGTATTCTTATTGAATTTGGCATAATCTAATGCGGTTCTCTTTTCATTATCAGCAAGTTTAGAATTTGCTCCCGCTTTAACTAGTAATTGCGCTATTTCTAGATTATTATTAAAAGCTGCATAGATTAACGCTGTTTTCCCTTGAATATCTTGTTGATCTAAATCTGCTTTTTTTGAAATTAATTTCTCAATAATTATTTTATTTCCAGACATTATTGCTGCCATCAAAGCCGTTCCCATACCAGAATTGAAATTGATATTCGCCACTTTATCAGCTAAATACAAAGCAACTGCTTCGTTATTTCTATAACAAGCCAAAATTAATGGTGTGGCTTTGTTGTCATTAATAGAGTTTACAAGTTCTGGGTTTTGTTTATAAATTGCTTCAATTTCTGTTATAGTTCCTTTACGAGCAACATCAAAAACGTTTTTATCTTGCGCCTTCAAAGAAGTACAAAGTAATAGTAAAAGAATTATTTGAAAAAAGTTTTTCATTGGATTTAATTACAATCCCAAAAATATAATAATATTTTGACAAAAAAAACAAATATCTAACAATTAGATAATTAGCAAGCCAAATTCCTTCAAAGTAACCACCGGCTTTGAAAACCAAAATAACTCAAAGTTTTCAAAATTCATTTCAAAGTCAGATTTTAACTCTTGTAAAGTGTAAAGTTTTGTATTAGAAACAGTAATTTTATTTAGTATTTCAACCAGCCAAACGCCCTCTTCTTTATTCATTTGAATCAAAAAAGTTTCTTTCTTATCCTGAAATTTAAGTTCTGTCATTTCCCAAGTACTTCCTTTTTTTGTTTTAACAAAAGTAGAAACTTGCGGCTCTCCTCCTAACCAAACTACTTTTAAATTGAGCTTAATCGATAAATCTGTTTCTTCTGTAATTGCATTGTATATGAAATCTTCTGGTATCCTTGTAGTTGGAATTTTAAAGTCAAACCAATCTTGCAAAGGGTAATCGAAACAAATTCCGTGCATGAAATTATATAATGATTTCTTCAATCCAAAACTAAATTGATCGTGATCAATTCCAGTCGAATCTTTAAAATTTATATCGTTATTGGCAAAGGTTCCTATTTCCTCTGTCTTTTTGATCACTCCATATTTTTCTGGATTTAATCCAATAGGACTGTGAGCGGTCATCGCAAATTGGTGCCAAAATCCGGATTGCAAAACACCAACTTCAAATAACTGACGCACCATTTCTAAACTATCAACCGTTTCTTGTACCGTTTGTGTCGGATATCCATACATTAAATAGGCATGCACCATTACTCCGGCTTCGGTGAAATTTCGGGTTACTTTTGCAACTTGTTCTACAGTAACACCTTTGTCAATAAGTTCCAACAATCTATCAGAGGCAACTTCCAAACCGCCAGAAACAGCAATACAACCAGATGCTTTCAATAATTGACAAAGGTCTCTTGAAAAACTCTTCTCAAATCGAATATTGGTCCACCAAGAAACATCCATTTTGCGCCGTATTATTTCTAATGCTAGCGCTTTCATTAATGCCGGAGGTGCTGCTTCGTCAACAAAATGAAATCCATTTTGACCCGTTTGAGCAATTAATTGTTCCATTCTGTCGCACAGTATATTGGCTGCAACAGGTTCATATAATTTTATATAATCCAATGAAATATCGCAAAAAGTACATTTTCCCCAATAACAACCATGGGCCATAGTAAGCTTATTCCAACGTCCATCACTCCACATTCGGTGCATCGGATTTACAATTTCAATTACTGAAATGTATTTATCAAGGTATAAATCGGAATAATCTGGCGTTCCTACCTCGGCTTGTTTGTAATCTGATTTTGTAGTATTGTTCTTGTAAACCACTTCACCATTTTCTAAAAGAAAAGTTCTTTTGAATTCCCCACTAACTTTTGTATTTAAATTTTCAATTAATAATTGGAGTGGTAATTCCCCATCATCTAGGGTGATAAAATCGAAAAATTCAAAAACTCTTTTGTCGGAAAGCGAACGTAATTCTGTATTTGGAAAACCACCTCCCATTGCAATTTTAATCGTAGGATGATTTTTCTTCACCCATTGCGCACATCGAAAGGCAGCGTATAAATTTCCAGGAAAGGGAACTGAAATAAGGAATAAGGTCGGTTGAATGGTTTCAATTTTCGATTTTAATATCGAAAACAAAAGGTTATCTATATAAGTGGTTTCTTGATGTAAAGCATCATACAACTCATTGAAGGAATTGGCACTTCTGCCTAATCGTTCCGCATAGCGACTAAATCCAAAATTTTCATCGACACATTCAACAATATAATCTGAAATATCTTCCAAATACAAAGTGGCCAAATGCTTGGCTTTATCTTGGGTTCCCATAGTTCCAAAAGCCCAATCCATTTCTTCTAATTGATCGAATCGGGAAGCTTCAGGCAAATAATCCCCTTGACAAATTTGCAATGCTAATGTTGGATTTTTACCTTGTAAAAAAGAAATAACACTGTCAATCGTTTTGAAGTACTCGTCTTGTAAAGCTAAAATTCGTTGGCTATTGGGGGTCCGGTTTTGGGAATTAGTCTTTGCATAGCTAAACAAATTAGTCAAACCTTGCTTAGAAAAAATTTCTAAAATCACCTCAATTCCCATATCAGCTTGAACAGTTGGAACATTCAACGTATTTAGAAAACCTTTAATATAGGCAGAAGCCGGATATGGGGTGTTCAGTTGTGTGAACGGAGGAGTGATAATAAAAACGTTGGTTTCCAATTAATTTGTTTTTGACAAAAATAACTAAAATAAAACGAATTGAATAATCAAATTTCAAAACCCATTAGCCTATATATTATTATGGTTGATCAAGGTTGTGATAAAATTATTTGTAGTTTTTTTTCTATTTGCCACGAATTCTCAAATAGGTAAAAAAAGGTAAAAATTAGTTCCTCTTTGATAAAATTCGAATAAAATTGTAAATTCATTATTCGAAAATTCGTGGCAATATTTTTATAACTTAGATTACAACAACCAGTTAAACTTATTTCTTGGTTTGAACTTGAATCCAATTTAAGATTTCTGTTAATGCTAAAGGCGAAAATGTTTGTTCGATTTCTGAATATTCTTGTGGCGAGCCCGTTTTACATTCTTGAAATAAATGATTCAAATTTGGTAATTCTTTACTAGTTACTTTCTTATTGCCACCTTTTGCGAGCGCTTTATTTATTGCCTCTAAATTAACTTTAGACGGAACTTGCATGTCTTTTTCACCGTTAAGTGCTAAAACCGGACATTTTACTTTTTCCAATGCTTGCGCCGGATTGTATTTAATAAAAAATTGCATCCAAGGAATCATTATTTCAGCCACTTTCGCTTCTATAAAGTCGGATTCACTTATACCATCTGGAATTTTTAAACCTGAATCTGATTTAACAGATTTTGTGATGTAATCAGTTAACTCTTTCTTCATCAGGTCTGAACTCGTCGCTTCTTTTACAATTTTAGAAACCTCTTTATTTATTATTTCCGATTTCTTCAAATCCTCATCAGAAATTCCTGATGCTTTTCCAATTAATTCTTGTTGTAACAATAACAGTTCGTCACCAGGAATTCCTGTACCTGCTAATAAAATTATAAATGATACCTTTTTAGATTTAGCAGCTACCATAGGAGCTATTATTCCCCCTTCGCTATGACCAATTAAACCGATTTTATTTTGATCTATTTCCTTTCTTGTTAGTAAATATAGAACTGCTGCTTCTACGTCTGTTGCAAAATCCAAAGTAGTTGCTGTAACATAATTCCCTTTTGACATAGCCGTTCCTCTATCGTCAAAACGTAAAACTGCAATTCCATTTTTAGTTAAATAATCAGCAATTACCAAAAAAGGTTTGTGACCTAATAATTCTTCGTCTCTATTTTGAGCACCACTTCCTGAAATTAAAATTACAGCTGGAAAAACACCTTCTTTAGTTGGTAACGACAAAGTTCCTGCAAGACTTATATCTGCAACCTTATTTTCAAAAACTACGTCTTCAGTATAATAAGAATAAGGTTTTTTAGGTTCTTGTGGGCGTTTAATTATTTCTTTTTCCACTTTTCCTTTCGATAAATTCATTGGAAAACTTTGCCCAGATTGTTTAAAATTACCAATTATGCTACCATCAGCACCCAAAAATCCTTCGTACTCAATTCTAGGATTTGCAATAGCAATAATTAACTTTGAATTCTCGAAATTGGTAGTTGTAACTGGCATTCCAAATGCTTTTTGATCCGGACTATCCATGGTTGATGAAAATCCTTTTTCAGTTTTATTAATATGAAAAACCAAGCTCAATTGCATTCCTTGAACTTTTAATACTCCATTCCAAGTACCCGTAATATCTTGACCGAAAATAGTTGAAATTGCTCCGAAAATAAAGATAAAAGAGACGATTCTTTTCATGTATAATTTAAATTAATTTATGATTGTTTGTTTTGAGTTGTAAATAATATGAAAATTTTAAAGACACAATTGTAAAAATTTTATAAAAAAAGATTTAAAGAAAAAACTACATGTAAAAATCAATTGGAATTATAACAAAATCCATTAGTAATCCTAATTTTTTATTTAATGTAGTCAGGCAAATATCTAATTCCTAATGTTACTAAACAAGAAATTGTATTGCTTTTTTTGTAATTTAGCAAAAATTAAATTTCCTATGCCTACGGATTGTATTAGCTATCAAAATTCGGGATATTTCACTCCTATGATGAATGATTATTTAAATCAGGAATCCAGCTTGCAATCATTTTACAATCGTTTCCCAACAATTGAAAATTTCGAAAAACAGATTAAGGAAAAAGAACAAAATTACAATCCTAAAATAAGAGAAATACTGGTTTCTGTTTTGAACAAACAATATGAAAACAGTTCAGTATCGGAATTAACAAAAAACAATATTACTTCACTTTTAAAGGGAAATACATTCACAATTACTACTGGTCATCAACTTAATTTATTCACTGGCCCTTTGTATTTTTTATATAAAATAATTTCAACCATTAAATTAACAACGGAATTAAAGAATAAATATCCTAACTATAATTTTGTTCCAATCTATTGGATGGCTTCAGAAGACCATGATTTTGATGAAATAAATTACTTTAATTTTAAAGGTAAAAAATTCAAATGGAATAAAGAAAGTTCTGGACCGGTTGGTAGGCTTTCAACAGATGGACTTCAAGAAATACTAACTGTATTTGAGAAAGAATTAGGATCTGGTTCAAATGCTAATGAAATAAAAAAACTTTTTGAAAGCGCTTACACAAATATTGATTCGTTAGCCAATGCAACTCGTAAATTGGCCAATGAACTTTTTGGATCTTACGGTTTAGTAATTATTGATGCAGACAATTCCGAATTAAAAAGTCAATTTTTTCCGTATATTAAAGAGGAACTGTTACAAAATACTTCCTATAAAAATGTTTGTGAAACGATTGAAAAGCTAAAGAAATATCCAACGCAAGTAAATCCTCGTGAAATTAATCTTTTTTATATAGAAGACAACTTAAGAGAAAGAATTATTTTTGAAGAGGGTATTTTCAAAATCAATAATACTAAAACAACTTTTTCTCAAAATGGATTATTAGAATTATTAGATTCCAATCCAGAGAAATTTAGCCCCAACGTCATCCTAAGACCTTTGTATCAAGAAGTAATATTACCTAATTTATGTTACATTGGTGGTGGTGGAGAAATCGCTTATTGGCTGGAATTAAAATCAACATTTGAGGCTTTTAAATGTACTTTCCCTATTTTATTATTAAGAAATTCAGCCCTTTTAGTTTCCAAAAAACAAAAGGAGAAAATGGAAAAACTACAATTAAGTTGGGAACAGTTATTTGCAAAACAAGAGATACTTATACATCAAAAAGTTAAAGAAATAACTGAAATTCCAATTGATTTTTCAGTGCAAAAAATCGCATTGCAAAAGCAATTCTCAGAATTACATGCAATTGCAAATCAAACCGATAAGTCCTTTTTAGGAGCGGTAAAAGCACAAGAAGCAAAGCAAATAAAGGGATTGGCAAATTTAGAAAAGCGATTTTTAAAAGCTCAAAAAAAGAAATACCATTCTGAACTAGAACGAATCACCAACTTACAAAAGGAACTTTTCCCAAATCAAAGTTTACAAGAACGCCATGCCAATTTTTCTGAATTTTATTTGGAAAGTGGCCAGTTACTAATACAAAAATTATTTAATGAACTAGACCCTTTAGATACTAATTTTACGATTCTAACATTATAATGCGATAATAATTGGAATTCGTTTAAAATATCTTATTTTTGCAAAAAATTTATAAAAAACAAAATGGCTACAAATAGAACATTTACAATGATTAAACCAGATGCTGTTGCTAACGGACACATCGGGAACATTTTAGCAATGATTACCAACGGAGGTTTCAAAATCGTTTCTTTGAAATTAACTCAATTAACTGTGGCTGATGCACAAGCATTTTATGCTGTTCACGCTGCAAGACCTTTCTACGGAGAATTAGTAGAATTCATGTCAAGAGGACCAATTGTTGCTGCAATTTTAGAAAAAGAAAACGCAGTAGAAGATTTTAGAGTCTTAATTGGCGCAACCAATCCTGCTGAAGCTGCTGAAGGTACCATTAGAAAAGCTTATGCTACTTCTATTGGAGAAAATGCAGTTCACGGTTCTGATAGCGACGAAAATGCTGCTATTGAAAGTGCCTTCCACTTTGCTGGAAGAGAGCAATTCTAATCGAATTCTTATAAAATACAAAATCCCGTTTCAATGAAACGGGATTTTTTTTTACTTAAAAGCTAAATTATCTTAAGATTATATTTTTTACTATTTCCCGATTCAATTCTTCATTAATCATAGTTATAATTTTAGATTTTCCATGACTCAATTCTTCTCTCAAAACAGACGATGATAACTCAACATACAAGGTCTCCCCTTTTAAAGTTACATTTTTTGTATAACTATTGACTCCATTCCCCATTAAAGAAATCCAAGCTTCTTTAACCAAAATTTGGTCAATTCCAGGTTGTAGTTTATTGTTCTGGATGATTTCTTTTAAAACATCATCAATTGAACTTTCGTTATTTAGCCGTTTTGCCATCTCCTAAAATATTAATGGGTGTTGCTTTTTTATAATGGTATTCCGCTTTGGAGGCGTTTATTATAATTAATTTATCTTTAGAAATAGCTTCAATTTTTTCTTTCCACTTTGCAAATGGAGTCGTGTAATTAATATAAGCCGCTTCCTCTTCAAAGGTAATTTTAATTTTTTCTAATTGGTTATTCACTAAAAAACGACCGTCCAATTGTGGCATTACTTTCTTCCTAAAACCTGAATTTTCTTTTATTTGAAAATAATCATACGATTCATTATAAGTATACTCTTTTTTTGAACCATTTGAAAAAATAACTTTTTCAATTTCCCAATAGCCATTTAAATTCGAAATATCATTGGAAGTCACTTTTTGATGACAAGCAGAAAGTAGTAAGAGAAAAACAAAAGCAACTATTTTTTTCATATTTTATGATTTTTACAAATTTACTTCTTTATAGTTTTTAAACTCAAATTTATATTTAAAAAAATAACTTCAAATTAACTTTTATATATTTGTTAAAAATAAGTAAAGTTATGATCAAAAAATCGATTTTCTTTTTACTACTTATCATTGCATTTACCAATTGTTCAGACCACAATAATAGTAGTTCTAACGCCAATTACAATACCATGTATTTTCCACCTACCAATGGAGCAGATACATGGGAAACGCAATCTATTTCTTCTTTAGGTTGGAACCAAAATGCCGTTCAGCCCTTGCTGGATTATTTATTATTAAAGAATACCAAATCATTTATGATCCTTGTAAATGGTAGAATTGTGATGGAAAATTACTTTAACGGTCATACTCCTACTTCACTTTGGAAATGGAATAGCGCTGGTAAAACACTAACCGCTACTGTGACAGGAATCGCCGAACAGGAAGGTTTCATTAATACCAATAATAAAGTTTCAGATTATATTGGAACTGGTTGGACAAGTGCACCTATAGCAAAAGAAAACCTGATCACCTGCAAAAATTTATTAAGCATGAACTCCGGTTTGGACGATACTCTAGGTGATGATGTTGCTCCAACGAACCTACAATATGTTGCAGATGCTGGAACCCGATGGGCGTATCACAATGCTTATGTAAAACTTCAGGATGTGGTTGTACAAGCTACCGGACAAACCTGGAATAATTATTTCAATACCAAACTTAGAGATAAAATCGGGATGAGTACAACCGGATTTTGGTTTAACGGAACCGGTGCTAATTTGGGGTTGCGAATCTATTTTAGTACTACCAGAAGTATGGCTAGATTTGGATTATTAGCCTTAAACAATGGAAATTGGAATGGGACTCAAATAATTAATTCGGCGTTTTTAAATCAAGCCACAACTACCTCACAAAACATCAATTTAGCTTACGGATATTTATGGTGGCTCAATGGAAAAGCGAGTTACCGTTTACCACAAACTCAATTTCAATTTAATGGAAGTTTAATTGCTTCTGGAGCAAATGACATGTACATGGCTTTAGGGAAAGACGACCAGAAAATTTACGTTATTCCGAGTAAAAAAATGGTGGTTATCCGGATGGGAGATGCCGCAGATTCTGCAAATTTAGCACTTTCGACATTTGATGAAGTCCTTTGGCAGAAAATCAATGCACTGTACCAATGATTATTTATTTGTTATACGATTGTAAAGTCCTAAAAGGAAGAAAATTGTTCCAACAGGAAATAATATTCCATATAAAAGAGGACTTTTTTCTTTAATTAAATTGGAA
Organism: Flavobacterium sp.; assembly: GCA_021740105.1. GTDB lineage: Bacteria > Bacteroidota > Bacteroidia > Flavobacteriales > Flavobacteriaceae > Flavobacterium. Next base: position 62,095 of record JAIPAM010000008.1, on the reverse strand, counting down.
ATTACAAATAATAAAAAACTTATTAAGTACAAATAAATAGGTGGTATTTTTTTTATTGAGGGAAAATTCATCAGTTAATTATTTAAAGAAACTATCCACAAATTCGTATTTATTGAAAACTTGTAAGTCTTCAATTCCTTCACCCACCCCAATATATTTTACCGGTATTTGAAATTGATCGGATATTCCAATTACCACTCCTCCTTTTGCAGTTCCGTCTAATTTGGTAACCGCTAATGTGGTCACTTCCGTTGCAGCTGTGAATTGTTTTGCTTGTTCAAAGGCATTTTGACCCGTTGACCCGTCTAAAACTAACATTACATCGTGTGGTGCATCGCCAACCACCTTTTGCATTACTCGTTTTACTTTGGTTAATTCGGCCATTAAGTTTACTTTGTTATGCAAACGTCCAGCGGTATCAATAATCACAATATCGGCATTTTGAGAAACAGCCGATTGTAAAGTATCAAAAGCTACCGAAGCTGGATCGCTTCCCATTTGTTGCTTTATCAATGGCACTCCTACTCTATCCGCCCAAACTTGTAATTGATCAATCGCTGCCGCTCTAAAAGTATCAGCAGCCCCCAAAACTACATTAAAACCTTGTTTTTTAAATTGATACGCTAATTTACCAATAGTAGTCGTTTTTCCAACACCATTAACTCCTACTACCATTAATACATAAGGTTTTGTAGTGGTTGGTATTTCAAATTGGGTTCCTTCACCAGAATTTGTTTCTGATAAAAGGCTTGCAATTTCAGTTCTAAGGATTTCGTTAAGCTCTTCTGTACCTAAATATTTATTTTCCGCAACATAGTTTTCAATACGTTCAATAATTTTAAGAGTGGTATTCACCCCTACATCTGAAGAAATAAGAATTTCTTCTAAATTATCTAGAACATCCGCATCTACTTTAGTTTTTCCTGCAACGGCTTTAGTAAGCTTAGAAAAAAAAGTGATCTTGGATTTTTCTAATCCTTTATCCAAAGATACTTTTACTTCTTCGGGAAGACTAGTTTCTTTTTTTTCAGAAGAAAATAATTTTTTAAAAAAACTCATTGTACTCTATTTTATCGCCCGATAATTCGGGTATGATTTAAAACCAAAAAATTATGTGGTAAATATAAAAAATAAAAAAGCTACTTCCGAATGAAAGTAGCTTTTCTATATAATGCTAATGAAAATTTATTTATTTTTCAAGAATTCGTCTACTAATTCAGGAGCCATAATAGATTCTACGAATGTGTAAGCTCCAGTTTTAGGAGATTTTACCATTTTGATCGCTTTTGACAATCTTTTAGAAGCGGTCTGTAATGTTGCTACGGTTTTCTTTGCCATGACTTATATTGTTTTGTTTGTGTATTTTAATGAACCTTCAAATGAAACCATTTGAGATTAACATTAAAATCTCTAATTATTTAATTTCTTTGTGAACAGTTACTCTTTTCAAGATAGGATTGAATTTTTTGATCTCTAATCTATCTGGAGTATTTTTTTTGTTCTTTGTTGTTATGTATCTAGACGTACCTGCAACACCTGTTGTTTTGTGCTCAGTACATTCTAAAATTACCTGAATTCTATTACCTTTTTTTGCCATTTTGTATGATTATTCTTCTCGTAACGAGAGGATTATTTAATAAATCCTTCTGACTGTGCTTTTTTCAAAACTGCAGCGATTCCATTTTTGTTGATCGTTTTAATAGTAGATGCAGCTACTCTAAGAGTAATCCATCTGTCTTCTTCAGGAAGATAAAAACGTTTTTTTAGTAAGTTTACAGAAAACTTTCTTTTAGTTTTATTCATGGCGTGGGAAACATTATTTCCTACCATTGCTTTTTTACCAGTAAGGTCACAAACTCTTGACATTATGCTTATCTTTTATCGTTATTCAAAATCAGGGTGCAAAGAAACAAAAAATAAACCTATTATACAAAATTATTAAAGTACATTTTTTAAAATTTCTTTCTGAAGCATTTCAAAAGCCTTATTTACAGCCCTATCTACCACTTTTACACGCGGTTGACCAAAGTTAAATTCTTCAACAATCACATCATTTGGAGTCGCAATTGCTATAAAAACAGTTCCAATTTCTGAATTTCCGTCTCCTTTTGAAGGTCCTGCGTTACCAGTTGTAGCAATTGAATAATCGGTATTCATCATTTTTTTGACTGCTAAAGCCATTTGTTTAGCTACTTCAAAACTTACAATCGAATGCTCTTTTATTATATCTGGAGAAATTCCAAGTACCGAAATTTTAGTTTCGGTTGCATAACTCACCACACTTCCCTTGAAATAATTTGACGCACCAGGAACCGATGTTATCACCTGAGCAATCTTTCCTCCGGTACAACTTTCTGCTGTTGCCAACGTAGCCTTTTTACTCGTTAACAACCTACCTAACATTACCTCAATCGTTTCATCTTCCTCATAACCAACAATAATATCACCTATTAATTGGGTCAATGAAAGTACATTTTCATTGATTTTTTTTTCTAATAATTCTTTATCAATTCCTCTGGCTGAAAGTCGCAATCTCACTCTTCCCGGACTTGGCAAATAAGCCAGTTTAATAAATTCAGGCAAGTTATTTTCCCAATCTTCAATACGTTCCGCAACCAAACTTTCCCCCTGTCCATAAGTCAGAATTGTTTTGTGAATAATATATGGACGTTCATATTCTTTAACAATTTTTGGAATAATACCATTTTCTAAAATATACTTCATTTCATAAGGTACACCCGGCAAAGAAATGTAAACGGTATTTTCTTTTTTCATCCACATTCCCGGTGCGGTTCCAACCGAATTATGAAGGACAGTGCATTTTGAGGGAACCAAAGCTTGGTCTTTATTCATTTGCGAAGCAGGTCGGTTCATTGCTTTTTCTATCAATTCAATAACATGTTTTTCAACTTCTTGGTTTCTAACCAATTGATCTTCAAAATACTCGCAAAAAGTATGTTTGGTAATATCGTCTTTTGTAGGTCCAAGTCCACCGGTAATTAACACCAAATCAACTTCGTTTTGGAGTTTAGCAAAAGTTTCCAAAATGTGTTTTTTATTATCACTTATAGAAATCATTTCATGAACTTCTACCCCGATTTTATCCAATGATTTGGCAATAAAACCTGAATTAGTGTCTACTATTTGACCAATTAATATCTCGTCTCCAATGGTGATTATTACTGCTTTCATAAATTAAATTGATAAATCGTAGGATTATATTTTAGCGCTTTTTAAGTTGAAATCCTTTTTGATTTCTTTAATGGCTTTTTCAATTCGATCAGAAACGCTTTTGTATAATTCGATCACTTCTTTCTTTTTGCCCATTGATTTTGCCCAAAGTTCAATTAATACCACTTCCTCTAAGGCAATATTTAAACTCAATAAATCCAAAGACGGCTTTATCTTATGAGCATATTCAAAACATTTTTGGTGGTTTTTTTCTTCAATAGCACCCTTAATATGATCCAAATCAATTGGAGTATCTAAAACAAATACTCTCACTATTTGGTGAACAAAATCAGGATCATTATCTGAAATCGCGTATACTTTTGCTAAATTGTAATGTAGTGCCATTATTTTACTTGAATTCGAAACAATTTATTTCCTTCTAAATATCCTTCTAAAACATCCTCTGAATGAACAACAGCAACGCCTTCAGGTGTTCCAGTGAAAATAATATCACCAATTTTAAGGGTGAAAAATTGGGAAACATAAGCAATCAATTCGTCAATTTTCCACAACATAAAACTCGTATTCCCTTTTTGAACAGTAACTCCATTATTCGTTAGCTCAAAATTAAGATTATCTAACGATTTAAAGTCACTTTTAGAAACAAAATCCCCAATCACCGCCGAACCATCAAATGCCTTCGCTTTTTCCCAAGGAAGTCCTTTGTCTTTTAGTTTTTGCTGCAAATCTCTTGCGGTGAAATCAATTCCAACGCTAATTTCATCATAGTATTTATGAGCAAATTTAGGCTCAATGTATTTCCCAACTTTGTTAATTTTTACAATAACCTCCAATTCATGGTGAATGTCTTCCGAAAATTCCGGAATCACAAACGGATGTTGCTTTAACAAAATCGCTGAATCGGGCTTCATAAAAACCACCGGTTCATCTGGCCGTTCATTATTTAATTCTTCAATGTGTTTGGTATAATTTCTACCGATACAAATTATTTTCATTTTTTTGGAGCTTTTTCCCGCTATTCGTTTCAATCCTCGCAAAAAAGCGAGGGATTTCCACTATTATCGGGGCTAGGATATTTTGTTTAAATTAACTCAATCGTTTTTATTTTGTATTCAATTTTCTGAGCTTAATTGCTGTTAGAATTTTCTTAGTATACAACGGAAAATCAGCGTTTTGAATCCAACTGTAATAACCTGGTTCTGCTTCCAAAACGGCATTTACTTTTACTCCTTTGTGTTTTCCAAAATTAAAAACCTCATCGCCATCTTCATCAAAAGCAATCATACCAGCAAAATCAGCATTCTTTTTTCTCGTGGTAAACTCTGATAAAACTTTCATATCATTTTCCAAATCGGAATAACGATCCAATTGCGCTTTCAAAATCTCGTAAGTCGCCATCGTATCTGCTTCAGCGGAATGAGCATTGACCAAATCTTCCCCACAATAAAATTTCAATGCCGCACTCAAAGTTCGTTCTTCCTTTTTGTGAAATACCGTCTGAACATCAACCGACACTCGTCCTTTCATATCAAAATCAACTCCAACACGCAACAATTCTTCCGCCAATAACGGAATGTCAAATCGATCGGAATTGTAACCTGCTAAATCACTGTCTTTAATCATATTGTAAATAACAGGCGCTAATTCTTTAAAGGTAGGTTCATTTGCCACTTTTTCATTAGATATCCCATGAACAGCTGTGGATTGTGGTGGAATTGGAACCGTAGGATTAACTAACCACGTCTTACTTTCCTTATTCCCATTTGGGAAAACCTTGAAAATTGCAATTTCTACAATTCTGTCTTTAGCCACATCAATACCGGTAGTTTCAAGATCAAAAAAGCAAATCGGTCGGGTTAATTTTAATTCCATATTCTATTGTTTAAAAAAAACAAATATACTTTTATAAAACAATATAAAAAATAAAAAACCCATCGGAATAAACAGATGGGTTTCAAAAAAATATAATTTATTTTAAGAACTATTAAAATTCTCTATTGATATCAAATGCTTCAAGATAATCCGCAACGCGTTTCACAAAACTTCCGCCAAGCGCTCCGTCCACCACGCGGTGATCGTAACTGTGTGACAAAAACATTTTGTTGCGAATTCCGATGAAATCTCCTTCGGGAGTTTCAATAACTGCTGGCACTTTACGAATAGCACCCAATGCCAAAATACCCACTTGCGGCTGATTGATAATTGGTGTTCCAAAAACACTTCCAAAGGTTCCTACATTGGTTACCGTATAAGTTCCTCCTTGCGTATCGTCTGGTTTTAGTTTACCTTCTTTTGCTCGGTTTCCTAAATCGTTAACTGCTTTTGCCATTCCAACTAAATTCAATTGGTCGGCATTTTTTATAACAGGAACAATCAAATTGCCATTAGGTAAAGCCGCAGCCATTCCCAAATTGATGTTTTTCTTTTTGATTATATATTCGCCATCCACAGAAATATTCATTCCCGGAAAATCTTTTAACGCTTTGGCAACCGCTTCCATAAAAATTGGAGTAAAAGTCAGCTTCTCACCCTCTCTCTTTTCAAAAGCATTTTTGTTTTTCTCACGCCATTTCCAAATATTGGTGACATCCACTTCTATAAAGGACTGCACGTGAGCAGAAGTATTGATTGAAGCCATCATATATCCAGAAATCAGCTTGCGCATTCTATCCATTTCTACAATTTCATCACCACCATTTACAGAAACTGGAGCTGCTTTTGTTTGTTGGTTGCTCGTTGATGGAATTGAAACTGGAGCAGCAACATTAGATTTACGATTCTCAACGAATTTTAAAATATCTTCTTTAGTTACTCGACCTTCTTTGCCTGAACCATTTATAGCTTCTAATTCCGCCAATGAAATTCCTTCTTGCTTGGCAATATTTTTAACTAATGGAGAAAAGAATTTGTCTGAACTTGAAAAATTAGCTGATTCAGATACAACAGCAATTGCTTTTTCGATAATTTCCTCGACAGCAACAACACTTTCAGGAGCAACTTCTGAAGCCGCAATTACTGGAGAGGCATTTTGACCTTCAGTTTCAATAATTGCAATTGTTTGTCCTACTTTAACAATATCATCTACATTAAAGAGTATTTCAGATAAAACACCTGAAATTTCAGAAGGTATTTCACTATCTACTTTGTCGGTAGCAATTTCTAAAACCGCTTCATCGATTTCAATTTTATCTCCAACTTTTTTCAACCAATTGGTAATCGTTGCTTCAGCAACGCTTTCTCCCATTTTTGGTAATTTCAATTCAAACTTTGCCATATTCTTAAACTAAAGTTGTTTTTGTGTATTCGTTTTGCAAAATTACTAATTAATATGAATAATTACTGCACTATATGAAATATTAATCAATTTTTACAACTATTCCCTTATCGTTACTATTGTTACTTCCAATCATAAATGGTGTGTTTTTAGGAATAATTTTAAAGGTAAAACCTTGATTTTTATGTATTTCTAAAAAGGAAATAATCGCTTTAAATGAAAAAAAAGCATTATCCAATAGAATCTCTGTTTGTTTTTTACTATTATTTCTATGCGAAAATAAGGCATTTGAATCTAATTTAGTTTCCCAAATTAATTTTTTATTCAATTGTTTTTCTAATTTATTCTTCAAATTTTCATCTTCCGAAATCAAAATGTAATCATCCACCTCGATCGGCTTAACATTTCTCTGATTTTTCTTAATCAAAGCAAAAAATAACGCTCCTATTTCAATAAAAAAAACAAATTCCACTGAATTTTTATAGTGCTTATTATAAAAAAACTGCATCGCTTCTCGAAATCGCTTCATGTACAAACCATCTCTTACAGTACTTTCCCCTTTATAATGTATAACGGAAGTTTCATGAAAGTAATAATTCGATTTTCCACTTTTCAAGGCCATGTAGGATAAATCAATATCATCAGAATACATAAAGCAATTTTCATCAAATCCACCCATTTCATTGTATAAATCGCGCTTCATTACCATAAAGGCACCAACCAAAATCTCCACTTCACCCGTTTCATTTTCCGATAAATGTTCGGCATAATAACGATTGAAAAATCTCCAATTTGGAAATAATTTATAAAGCCCAAAAATTTTGGTTAACGCTACAAAAGGAGTTGGAATACCTCGTTTACTTTCTGGTAAAAAATTACCAGAACCGTCTATTAATTTACATCCAACAATTCCAAGATTTGCTTGCTTTTCAGCAAATGCGAGAATCTTTTCAAAGGTATCTTCTGGAACAACAGTATCCGGATTTAATATACAAATATAATCTCCTTTGGCCTGAGCCACCCCAATATTATTGCCTTTCGGAAAGCCTAGATTAGAATTGTTTTTAATGAGTTTGACGTCTGGAAATCTAGACTTGATCATTTCGCAACTGTCATCCGAAGAATGATTATCAACCACTATAATTTCGCTATCAATGTTGGTAAGAGCCTCTTGAACACTCGCAACACATTGCTCCAAAAAGTAGCGTACATTATAATTAAGAATGATAACTGATAATTGCATTTTTCAAAGATATATTTTAAGTTGTAAAGTTGCAAAGTTTAAGAGCAACAAGTTTCAATACAATAGCTTACTTTTGCAAAAAAATTACACTTGTGAATTATTTATCTGTTGAAAATATCTCTAAATCATTTGGAGAAAAAACACTTTTTGAAAACATTTCTTTTGGGATCAATAAAGACCAAAAAATTGCCTTCATAGCCAAAAACGGTTCTGGAAAAACTACCATTATGAATATTATCAATGGTTTTGACGAACCAGATACTGGGCAGGTGGTTTTAAGAAAGAGTATAAGAATGGCTTTTTTATCTCAAGATAATAAATTACAGGACGAATTGACTATTGAAGAGAGCATTTTCGCTTCTGATAATGAAACCTTAAAGGTGATTGAAGCCTATGAAAAAGCTTTAGAAAATCCGGATGACCAAGAAGCGTATCAAAAAGCTTTTGACGGAATGGACCAATACAATGCTTGGGATTTTGAAACCCAATACAAGCAAATATTGTTCAAATTGAAGTTGGAGGATTTTAAATTAAAAGTTAAAAATCTTTCTGGTGGACAGAAAAAAAGATTGTCATTAGCAATTATATTAATTAATCGTCCCGACTTGTTAATCCTCGATGAACCTACCAATCACTTGGATTTAGAAATGATTGAATGGCTGGAAAGTTATTTTGCCAAAGAAAATATAACGCTGTTTATGGTAACGCACGACCGTTTCTTTTTAGAGCGCGTTTGTAATGAAATTATAGAATTAGACAACGGAAAAATATACCAATACAAAGGGAATTATTCCTACTATTTAGAGAAAAAAGAAGAACGAATAGCTTCTGAAAATTCGAGTATTGACAAGGCCCAAAATCTTTTTGTAAAGGAACTAGAATGGATGCGTCGCCAACCAAAAGCGAGAACTACCAAATCTAAATCTCGACAAGATGATTTTTACGTGATAAAGGAGAAAGCGCAAAGTAGAAGAAAAGATAATGTTGTGGAACTGGAAATAAACATGGAAAGAATGGGAAGTAAAATTATTGAGCTTCACAAAATTTCAAAGAAATTTAAAGACCACGTCATTTTAGATAATTTTGATTTTGATTTTCAACGTGGGGAACGCATTGGAATTATTGGTAAAAACGGAACAGGAAAATCTACTTTTTTAAATTTACTTACAGGTACATTACCACTTGATAGTGGAAAAGTAGTTGTGGGAGAAACTATTAAAATTGGGTATTACACGCAAAGCGGTATCAACCCAAAACCGGCACAACGGGTAATAGATGTGATTAAGGAGTACGGCGAATACATCCCATTAACCAAAGGAAAAATTATATCGGCATCGCAGTTATTGGAACGGTTTTTATTTGATAGCAAAAAGCAGTACGATTACGTTGAGAAATTGAGTGGTGGTGAATTGAAACGTTTGTATTTGTGTACGGTTTTAATTCAGAATCCGAATTTTTTAATACTCGATGAACCAACAAACGATTTGGACATTGTAACGTTGAATGTATTAGAGAGTTTTCTTTTAGATTTCCCTGGATGTTTGCTTGTAGTGTCACACGATCGTTACTTTATGGATAAAATTGTAGATCATTTATTTGTTTTTAGAGGTCAAGGGGAAATTGAGAATTTTCCTGGGAATTACTCCGATTTTAGAGCCTATGAAGATAGTGTTGACGTTGCACAAAAAGAGGACAACAAAACAGAGAAGAAAGATTGGAAACAAAACAATCCAACAGGAAATTTGACATTCAATGAGCAGAAAGAATTTCAGAAAATTGAAAGAGATATCAAGGATTTAGAAATTGAAAAGGCTAAAATTGAGCAATTATTTTCAGACGGAAAAATAGAAGCTGATGCTATTGAGAAAAAGGCCAATGAATTGAAAAATATTCTCAATAAAATAGAATCAAAAGAAGAACGATGGTTCGAACTATCCAGTAAAATGGAAGGATAATTTTTTTACTATTTCACAAAGATTAACAAAGAGAAAACATTAAGTTTTTCAAAGCTTTCTTTTTATTTCTTTGTGTAATTTTGTGCCAAACTTAGTGAAACTTAGTGATACAACTTATAACATCATATCTGAAATTTCTTTGGAATTCCAAAAATGAACATGGAGTACATTCCCCTTTTGTGTTTTTATTGGTTACCAAATGTTTTTACGACAAAACAACCTTTAAACCTTATTTTCCCCATTTGGAAACCAAGACTAAAAAAGGGAAATTATTAAATCGATTATTTCATTATTTCCAATTTCAAGAAGGGATTTATATTTCGGAAAATAATAAAAAACTTCCTTCAAAAATTGATTTTATTTATATTGATTCCTACTACTTAAAAGCAAATAGTATGGAATTAAATTCAATTATTGCTTTAGCAAATAATGATACTTGTGTAATTTTCGAGAACCCACATTATTCCAAAGCAACTGAAATACAATGGAAATCAGCGGTTGCAAATTCTAATTTTAATGTTACAATTGATACCTATTCATTTGGTTTCGCTTTTATTAGAAAGGAACAAGTAAAAGAACATTTTACCATTCGAGTATAAATCAAAACGTTAAAAAAAGACAAGTAATTAGGAATTCGATACTTCCTTTTTGTACTTTTAATGCCTAAAATAAAATAAAGAAAACTAACACCTATTGAATTCCAAATAAAAATGGCAAAACCACTAATTCAAATCACCAATATAAAAAGAGATTTCGTTCTAGGAAACGAAATTGTTTACGTTCTAAAAGGAATTGATTTAGAAATAAATAAGGGAGAATATGTAGCATTAATGGGGCCTTCAGGTTCAGGAAAATCTACATTAATGAATCTTTTAGGTTGTTTGGACACTCCTACTTCTGGAAGTTACATATTAAACGGAAAAGATGTTAGTAAAATGCACGACGATGAACTAGCAGAAATTCGCAATAAGGAAATTGGTTTTGTATTTCAAACTTTCAATCTGTTACCTCGAACAACCGCTTTAGACAATGTTGCATTACCAATGGTCTATGCTGGATACTCCAAAGCAGACAGAATGATTCGAGCAGAAGAAGTACTAAAGCAAGTGGGACTATCAGATAGAATGGACCACCAACCCAACCAACTTTCAGGAGGACAACGCCAGCGTGTTGCAGTGGCAAGAGCATTAGTAAACAAACCTTCGATTATTCTAGCCGATGAGCCTACAGGTAATTTAGATAGTAAAACATCGGAAGAAATCATGAAATTATTTGGTGCTATTCATAAATTAGGAAATACGGTAATTATCGTAACTCACGAAGAAGAGGTTGCAGCTTATGCGCACCGCGTGATCCGTTTACGGGATGGCCTAATTGAAAGCGATACCAATAATAAAAACTAAATCGGTAAAATGAAAATTTATACAAAAACAGGAGATACAGGAACCACGGCGCTTTTTGGAGGAACAAGAGTTCCAAAAGACCATATTAGAATAGAAAGTTACGGAACTGTTGACGAATTAAATTCACATATTGGTTTACTTCGCGATCAAGAAATGAATGCTCATTACCAAGAAGTTTTGATTGAAGTTCAAGATCGTTTGTTTACTGTAGGAGCAATATTAGCAACACCTCCTGAAAAGGCAGTAAAAAAAAATGGGGAGCTCCGATTGAAAAATTTAGGAATTGTTGAAAGTGATATTGAATTTTTAGAAAAAGAAATAGACCATATGGAAGAGTCACTTCCTCCAATGACTCATTTTATATTACCAGGCGGGCATACGACTGTGTCATACTGTCATATTGCAAGATGTGTTTGCCGTCGCGCTGAACGCTTAGCAGTGCATTTAGATCATAATGAACCGGTAGATGAAAACGCAATTAAGTACTTGAACCGCCTTTCTGACTACCTTTTTGTGTTGGCACGGAAGTTGAGTTACGACCTAAAAGCTGCCGAAGTTAAATGGATTCCAAGAAAGTAATTTTTAAAATTATTTTTATAATTTAACTTATTGGAAATCATATAATTAAATGTTTAATTTAAGTAGTATTTATCACGTTCTTAACTATTTTGTAAAATAAATGGAATTTTACTTGACTTTTTAAGTAAAAAAATTATTTTTGCATAAACTAAAAATAAGTAAAAATGTATTGGACATTAGAATTAGCATCTTATTTAAGTGATGCGCCGTGGCCTGCGACCAAAGACGAACTTATTGACTACGCTATTAGAGCTGGTGCGCCACTTGAAGTAGTGGAGAACCTGCAATCTATAGAGGATGAAGGAGAGATTTATGAATCAATGGAAGAAATTTGGCCTGATTATCCAACGGACGAAGATTATCTTTGGAACGAGGATGAGTATTAAAAAAATATTAAAACCAATGAAAAGTCTCCAACGAGGCTTTTTTTTTGGTTAATTTGCACACATATTATAAATTGAAATAGAAATCGTATTATGAGTTTCATAAACAGCATATTAAAAGTCTTTGTAGGTGATAAATCACAACAAGATGTAAAGGCTTTGCAAGGAAATATTACTAAAATCAAATCGTTTGAAAGTGCTTTAGAATCATTATCCCATGATGAGTTGAGAGCAAAAACTGCTTACTTTAAAGAACTTATCAAACAAGCTAGATCTGAAAAAGATGCAAAAATTGCTGCTCTACAAAGTGAAGTTGAAACTATTGAAGATATAGACAAAAGAGAAGATTTATATATAGAAATTGACGCTTTAGAAAAAGAAGCCTACGATATTTCTGAAAAAACTTTGAATGATATTCTTCCTGAAGCATTTGCAGTAATTAAAGAAACGGCAAAAAGATTTAAAGAAAATACAACTGTAAAAGTTACTGCTACTGCTAAAGACAGGGAGCTTTCCGCCACAAAAACCTACATTACATTAGAGGGAGACCATGCTGTTTGGGCAAATTCTTGGAGTGCTGCTGGAAAGCAAATCACTTGGGATATGGTTCACTACGACGTTCAGTTGATTGGTGGAATGGTACTTCACGGCGGAAAAGTAGCTGAGATGCAAACGGGTGAAGGAAAAACATTGGTAGCAACCTTACCTCTATATTTAAATGCATTAACTGGAAATGGAGTGCATTTAGTAACTGTAAATGACTATTTAGCGAAAAGAGATAGCACTTGGAAAGCGCCTTTATTCGAATTTCATGGTTTGACAGTTGATTGTATAGACAACCACCAACCGAATTCTGACGAAAGAAGAAGAGCTTACGAAGCGGACATTACTTATGGTACAAATAACGAATTTGGTTTCGATTATTTGAGAGATAATATGGCGCATTCTCCTGCAGAATTAGTTCAAAGAAAACACAACTTTGCAATTGTAGATGAAGTCGATTCAGTTTTGATTGATGATGCAAGAACACCATTAATTATTTCAGGCCCAGTTCCTCAAGGAGATCGTCATGAGTTTAACGAATTGAAACCAAAAATTGAAAATTTAGTTAACCTTCAAAGACAATTATCTAATGGATTTTTAACGGAAGCTAAGCGTTTAATTAAGGATGGGAACACTAAAGATGGTGGATTTAACTTGTTGCGTGCTTACCGAAGTTTGCCTAAAAACAAAGCTTTAATTAAGTTTTTAAGTGAAGAAGGAGTAAAACAAATACTTCAAAAAACTGAAAATCAATATTTACAAGACAACAAAAGAGACATGCACCTTGTGGATGAGGCATTGTATTTTGTAATCGAAGAAAAAAACAACCAGGTTGAATTATCTGACAATGGAATTAAATTTTTATCTAAGGATACCGACAATTCATTCTTTATTCTTCCAGATATTGGAACTGAAATAGCAGCTATTGAGAGACAGAATTTAGATAAAGATGCGGAAGCGGAAGCTAAAGAAATGTTATTCCAAGATTTCAGCATTAAAAGTGAAAGAATTCACACCTTAACTCAATTGCTAAAAGCCTATTCATTATTTGAAAAAGATGTAGAATATGTGATCATGGATAATAAAATCATGATTGTAGATGAGCAAACGGGTCGTATCATGGATGGACGTCGTTATTCTGACGGTTTGCACCAAGCGATTGAGGCTAAAGAAAACGTAAAAATTGAAGCCGCAACGCAAACATTTGCAACAGTAACTTTACAGAATTATTTCAGAATGTATAGCAAGTTGGCCGGTATGACTGGAACTGCAGTTACTGAAGCTGGAGAACTTTGGGAAATTTATAAATTGGATGTAGTTGAAATCCCAACAAATCGTCCAATGTCAAGACACGATAAAGAAGATTTAATTTATAAAACGACTCGTGAAAAATTCAATGCGGTTATTGAAGATGTAACTGAATTATCGGCAGCGGGAAGACCAGTTTTAATTGGAACAACCTCAGTAGAGATTTCTGAATTGTTGAGTAGAATGTTGAAAATGCGTGGAGTAACTCATAACGTATTGAATGCAAAAATGCACAAGCAAGAAGCTCAAATTGTTGAAGAAGCAGGTAAAGCTGGAGTAGTAACAATTGCTACCAATATGGCCGGTCGTGGAACGGATATTAAATTATCAGCAGAGGTAAAAGCCGCTGGAGGTTTAGCAATTATTGGAACAGAGCGTCACGATTCTCGTCGTGTTGACCGTCAGTTAAGAGGTCGTGCTGGTCGTCAAGGAGATCCTGGAAGTTCGCAATTTTATGTTTCACTTGAAGACAATTTGATGCGTTTATTTGGATCGGAGCGTGTAGCCAAAGTAATGGATAGAATGGGATTGAAAGAAGGGGAAGTGATTCAGCATTCTATGATGACCAAGTCTATTGAAAGAGCTCAGAAAAAAGTAGAAGAAAACAATTTTGGTGTTCGTAAGCGTTTATTAGAATACGATGACGTTATGAATGCACAACGTGAAGTAGTTTACAAACGTCGTCGTCATGCGTTATTTGGGGAGCGTTTGAAACTGGATATTGCCAATATGATGTACGATACTTGCGAATTAATTGTGAATAACAATAAAATGGCAAGTGATTTTAAAAATTACGAGTTTGAATTATTTCGTTATTTCTCCATAACATCACCAGTTTCTGAAAGTGATTTCTTGAAAATGACAGAAGTTGAATTGACCGGAAAAACTTACAAAGCTACGTTAGCTTACTACACAGAAAAAACAGAAAGAAGTGCTAGAGAAGCTTACCCAATTGTTAAAAACGTATTTGAAGACAAATCCAATCAATTTGAGCGCATCGTAATTCCTTTTTCTGACGGAATTAAATCACTAGAAGTAATTACTGATTTAAAACGGGCTTATGAAACTCAAGGAAAACAATTGGTAGCCGATTTTGAAAAAAATATCACACTAGCAATTGTCGATGAAGCTTGGAAAAAGCACTTGCGTAAAATGGACGAATTGAAACAATCGGTTCAGTTGGCGGTTCATGAGCAAAAAGATCCATTACTAATTTACAAATTCGAAGCTTTTAATTTGTTTAGCAACATGATTAATGGTGTTAACAAAGAAGTAATTTCGTTCTTATTCAAAGGAGATTTACCACAACAAAATGCGCCTAGAATTCAAGAAGCTAAGGAAGTTCGTAAAAAAGAAAATTACAAAATCAGTAAAGAAGAAATTGTAAGTAGTGAAAGTGCCAATCGTGAAGCTGGAGAAATACAACAACGACAAGTAACCGAAACTATAGTTCGTGAAATGCCGAAAATTAATCGTAACGACACTGTTACTATTCAAAATGTGGCCAACGGACAAACTCAAGAAATGAAATTTAAAAAAGCCGAAAGTTTAATAGCTAACGGAACATGGGTTTTGGTTAATTAAAATTTATTCAAAACAATTTAATGCTCCAACGGCTTAAAACTGTTGGAGCATTTTAATTAAATATTAATCGATACCTTTACTTCTTAATTATCTAAAAAAAACTATCATGGCAAAAAGTCAAGACGCAAAAAAAAATACTAAAAAGGAACCTTTGAAAACGGCTAAAGAAAAAAAAGAAGAGAAACGCGAAAAGAAAAACAGCACTAAAAGAGATTAAGTAAATTTCGTTTTATTTTAGATTATTATTTTTTATGCCAAACACCGCTGCCTATAAATTATTTTTCGACAAAGTAAGAGAAAGCATTTCTAACGGTACTTTTGCTAAATTAACGCTAGCAAAAACGATTGGGAATACGCAATTAATGAATATTTATATTCGGACCAATACGGATGAAATCCAACTCAAATTGGCTTTGACTTTCAAATTCCAAACGGGTGAAGAAGTGAAAATTGTAACTATTGAAGAAGGATTGAACGAACTCATTCCCTATTTAAACAATCCGTTTTTATCGGCAATTTTGTTTACAATCGATGGAGACGTAATGATGAAATTGAACAAAAAAAGAGTTGCAACTATTACGGAACAAGCGGCTACTTTTAAAAACGCCGATCCAATTTTATTGGAATATTTATCAAATAAATAGCAACTGATTCACAGATTAAGTATTTAATTACTTTGTGGTTTTAGAATCCTTTGTTCCTTTTGTGGTGAAAAAACTATAAATTATCCGGAAAAATCTTACCCGGATTCAAGATACTATTAGGATCAAAAATAGTTTTTATCCCTTTCATTAATTTTAAATGAGATTCACTAAAAGCTATATCCATATAATTTTTTTGAACAAAACCGATTCCGTGTTCTCCAGATAAAGTTCCTTTAAGGGATACCGTTAATTCAAAAATTTCACGAATTCCTTTGGTGACTTCCGTATTCCAATTTTCATCAGTCATGTCGCCTTTAATGATATTCACGTGCAAATTACCATCGCCAGCGTGACCGTAGCAAACCGATTTAAATCCATATTTCGCTCCGATTTCTTTGATTCCAAATAATAATTTTGGTAATTCATATCTTGGTACAACAGTATCTTCTTCTTTATAGATAGAATTTGATTTTACGGCTTCAGCAACGCTACGACGCATTTTCCATAGCAGGTTTTTTTGAATTTCAGTATCAGCAAAAAGCACTTCATCTATATTGAATTGCTCCACTACCTCCATTATTTTTTCAGCTTCTTGAAAAAGAATATCAGGATAATTTCCATCCACTTCAATAAGCAAATGTGCTTGTACTTTGTCGTTCACTTGAACATTTAAATCAGGTACAAATTTTAAAGTCCAATCAATAGCATCCCTTTCCATAAATTCCAATGCACTTGGTGTGATACCTGCTCTGAAAATGGCTGAAACCGCTTCACAAGCTTGGTTCGCCTCATAAAAAGGCACTAACATTAATACCGTATTATTAACTTTTGGAATTAATTTCATTACAATTTTGGTGATAATTCCAAGAGTCCCTTCACTACCCACCATTAATTGTGTGAGATTATAACCCGTAGAATTTTTTAGCGTGTTGGCACCAGTCCAAATAATTTCACCATTGGCCAAAACGACTTCTAGATTTAAAACATAGTCTTTGGTCACTCCATATTTAACAGCTCGTGCACCTCCAGCATTTTCAGCCACGTTCCCTCCTATCCAACAACTTCCTAAACTGCTTGGGTCCGGCGGATAAAACAAGCCTTTTTCGGCTACTGCCTCGCGTAAAACTTGCGTAATTACGGCAGGTTCAACTACCACTTGAAGGTTTTTTTCATCGATAGTAATTATTTTATTGAAACGCTCCATTGACAATCCAATCCCTTGATGAACCGATAATGCCCCACCGCTTAAACCTGTTCTTGCGCCAATTGCAGTCACGGGAATTCCATGCTGATTTGCAATTTTTAAAATCTCGGAGACCTCTTGAGGAGTTCCAGGTTTTAAAACAATTGAGGGTGGAAAAACAAAAGCTTCAGTTTCGTCTTTTCCGTAATCGTTACGAGTTTCTTGATCGGTAAACACATAAGAATCACCTAGGATTTCATTGAATTTCGATACTATTTCTGGAGTACTATTCATAAAATAATTTGAATTGTAAATGTAAAAAATAATAAAATTAAATTAGTGTTTTTATTTTAAAAAGTGATACAAATCAGGAACCCTAGCCCTGATGGAAGGGAAAATCCCGAACTTTTTAGGGAGGATTTGGAATGACAGCGGGAAATAGCTCAAAAAAAATAGTTAAAACTAAATAGTTAACAATTGTTAACAAATTAGATTTCTAATAACCATAATAAATTGTATTTTTACGTTTCAAAATTTTAAATTATAAATGGGTAAAATCATTGCTATTGCCAATCAAAAGGGGGGTGTTGGAAAAACGACTACTTCCATTAATTTAGCTGCTTCACTAGGTGTTTTAGAAAAAAGAGTGTTGCTGATCGACGCTGATCCTCAGGCGAATTCAAGCTCGGGCTTAGGAATTGACGTTGAAAATGTAACTATTGGAACGTATCAAATTTTGGAGCACAGCAATAAAGCGGAAGAGGCAATTGTAAAAAGTACAGCGCCAAATGTTGACGTGATTCCCGCACATATTGACCTTGTAGCAATCGAAATTGAGTTGGTTGATAAGGAAAATAGAGAATATATGTTGAAAGTAGCTTTGGAAAGCATCAAAGATAATTACGATTATATTTTGATTGATTGTGCACCCTCATTAGGACTTTTGACTTTGAATGCTTTGACAGCTGCTGATTCGGTAATTATTCCAATTCAGTGTGAGTATTTTGCCTTAGAAGGATTAGGGAAATTATTGAATACAATTAAAAGTGTTCAAAAAATTCACAATTCCAATTTAGATATTGAAGGACTACTTTTAACGATGTTTGATTCTCGTTTACGATTGTCAAATCAGGTGGTTGAGGAAGTGCAGAAGCATTTTAACGATATGGTATTTGAGACTATTATCCAAAGAAATGTAAAATTGAGTGAAGCTCCAAGTTATGGAGAAAGTATTATTAATTATGACGCAACGAGTAAAGGAGCGAATAATTATTTGCGATTAGCAGAAGAAATTATTAAGAAAAATAGTAATTAATTTATGGCACAAGCAATAAAAAAACAAGCATTAGGAAGAGGATTATCGGCATTGTTGAAAGATCCTGAAAATGATATAAAATCGGTTTCGGATAAGAATGCGGATAAGGTAGTGGGTAATATTGTCGAGCTAGAAATTGACGCTATTGAGATCAATCCGTTTCAGCCACGAAGTAATTTCAATGAAGAATCATTACAAGAGCTAGCAACTTCTATTAAAGAATTGGGAGTAATTCAACCAATTACTGTCCGAAAAACTGACTTTAATAAATACCAATTAATTTCGGGAGAACGCAGATTACGAGCTTCAAAATTAGCCGGATTAAATGTGGTTCCCGCTTATATTCGAATTGCCAATGATAATGAGTCGTTGACAATGGCTTTGGTGGAAAACATTCAAAGACACGATTTAGATCCTATTGAAATCGCATTGTCTTACCAAAGATTAATTGACGAAATTCAATTGACACAAGAGCAAATGAGTGAGCGCGTAGGAAAAAAACGTTCTACCATAGCCAATTACTTGCGCTTATTAAAACTTGATCCAATCATTCAAACCGGAATCCGCGATGGTTTTATTTCCATGGGACACGGTCGTGCGATAATCAATATTGAAAATCAAGACATCCAAACAAGCATTTACCAAAAAATTGTTAGTCAAAATTTATCCGTTAGAGAAACGGAAGCATTAGTTAAAACCTACCAAGATAGCTTGAAACCAAAATCGGCATCGAAAGCAAAAACGACTGGTTTTGTAATTCCTGCTGAAGCTAATAAAGTAATTACAGATTATTTTGGTGCTAAGGTGGAAGTGAAAATTGCTGGTAATGGGAAAGGGAAAATCTCTATTCCGTTTCATTCTGAGGAAGATTTCAACAGAATTATCAAACTAATAAAAGGATAGTGCAAAAAATCTATTTCATATTTATTTTGGGATTCTTATTGGGCACTTTGCCCCATTATTCTCAAGAAAAAAAGGTGGCTATTTTGGTTGCCAAAGATACCATGAAATATAAAGAAATAAATCCTTTGGCTCCTGCGAAAGCGGCGTTTTATTCGGCAGTACTTCCTGGATTAGGTCAAGCTTACAATAAAAAATATTGGAAAATTCCGTTGGTTTTTGGAGGAATTGGAGCAGGATTGTATTATTACAATATCAACAGTACTAAATACAATAATTATCGAGATGCCTATAAAAGAAGATTGGCGGGTTATCGCGATGACAATTATCAATATCTAGATGATTCCCGTTTGATTACGGCCCAACAATTTTATCAACGAAACCGAGATTTATCAATTTTTGTTGCAGTGGTTTTTTATGCGTTAAATATTGTAGATGCCAATATTGATGCCCATTTAATGCAATATAACGTAAATGACAAATTATCATTTCGTCCAGAAATCTACAGCAATGAAATTACCTACCAACAAAATTTAGGTCTGACTTTAAACTTTCACTTTTAATGAAAATTGCACTTTTAGGTTACGGAAAAATGGGGCAAGTTATTGAGAAAATAGCTTTGCAAAGAGGACATGAAATTGTAGTCAGAAAATCTATTGGCGACTCTTTTGACGGATTGGAAAATGCGACTGTCGCTATTGACTTTAGTGCGCCGGATGCTGCAATAGAAAATATTTCTACTGCCCTAAAACTTGGAATTCCAATAATTTCAGGAACTACGGGTTGGTTACAAGATTATGACAAAATGGTTCAGCTATGTCAGGAAAAAAATGGTGCTTTTATAAGTAGCTCTAATTTTAGTTTAGGGGTAAACATATTCTTTGAATTGAATACTTTTTTAGCAAGAATCATGTCTAAATTTGAAGATTATAAAATTGGAATTGAAGAAATTCATCATACTCAAAAATTAGATGCACCCAGTGGAACCGCAATTTCTTTAGCTAAAGGCGTAATTGAAAATAGCGATTATAAAAATTGGACTATGGAAAATCCAAAATCGGATGACATTTTGATTGAAGCCAAGCGAATAGAAAATGTACCAGGAACACACACAGTAACCTATAATTCGAATATCGACTTAATAGAAATTAAGCATTTAGCACACAACAGAGAAGGATTTGCACTTGGAGCCGTAATCGCTGCTGAGTGGATTGTGGGCAAACAGGGCGTTTTTACTATGAAAGATGTTTTAGAGCTCAATTTGGAAATTAGATAATGACAATTAAATTTTCAATAAATTAAAAAATAGTAAAATAGTTAATATTATAATAAAATTAATATATCAAATAATAGAATTATCTAATTTTCAAATTATTTAATTTTCAAATTTTAAAAATTATGACACTAATTCAATGGTTTATATTCTTCTTAATTGTTCAAGTTATCCACTTTTTAGGAACTTGGAAATTATATGAAGCAGCGGGAAGAAAAAAATGGGAAGCTGCCATTCCAGTATACAATGCTGTGGTTTTAATGAAAATCATTAATCGCTCGCCATGGTGGACTATTCTATTATTTGTCCCAGTAATCAATTTGATTATGTTTCCAGTGGTATGGGTTGAAACGCTAAGAAGTTTTGGTAAAAACTCGACTTTAGATACTGTTTTAGGGATCTTCACCTTCGGATTTTATATTTATTATTTAAACTACACTCAAAAATTAGTCTACATAGAAAATAGAAGTCTAGAACCTTCAAACAAGACTGCAGACACCATTGGATCTTTACTTTACGCCATAGTAGTCGCTACTTTAGTACACACTTACGTGATGCAGCCGTACACAATTCCAACTTCCTCATTAGAAAAATCATTATTAGTAGGCGACTTTTTATTCGTCAGTAAATTCCATTATGGTGCTAGAACCCCAATGACTCCAGTTGCCGCTCCAATGGTTCATGATACGTTACCACTTATTAATGTAAAATCCTATTCAAGTTTTCCACAATTACCTTATTTCCGATTTTTCTCAATGCAGGAAGTGAACAGAACAGATATTGTGGTTTTTAACTGGCCTGCAGACACTTTATACAATATGTATAAAACGGCCGATAAAAGATATGATAAACCAATTGACAAAAAAACCAATTATGTAAAACGTTGTGTTGGTATTCCTGGGGATAGTTTGTCTATAAAAGACGGAATTGTTTATGTAAATGGTAAGATTCTTCCTATGCCCGAAAGATCAAAACCTCAATATTCCTATACCGTAACCACTGACGGATCTAGTTTTGATCCCTCCTATCTTGAAAAGGAATTAAATATTACTGATGGCGTGTATCAAAGTACTCAAAATACATTTTACTTTAGAGCATTAACAGAGGAGTCTTCCAATAGATTACGTCAAAATCCAACTGTAAAAAGTGTCGTAAAAAATATTTCTCATGAAGCAGAAGCAGCCATTTTCCCATATAATACGAAATGGAATTTAGATAATTTTGGACCTGTTTACATCCCTAAAAAAGGAGCAACTGTGGCTTTAAATAGTCAAAGTTTACCATTTTACAAAAAGATTATCAGCGAATATGAAAAGAATGAGTTAAAAGTAAACGGTAATGAAATCAGAATTAATGGTGAAATTGCTACTTCATATACCTTCAAACAAAATTATTATTGGATGATGGGAGACAATCGACACAATTCCCTTGACGCAAGATATTTTGGGTATACTCCTGAAGATCATATTGTTGGAAAACCGGTATTCATTTGGATGAGTTTAGATCCAAATGGCAAAGGCTTAAATAAAATTCGTTGGGATAGAATGTTTACTACTGTTAGTGGAGACGGTCAACCGAAATCGTATTTTAGGTATTTCCTATTTGCCTTAATCACTTATTTTGGTGTAAGTTATTTTGTTAGAAAAAGAAAAGAGAAAAAGAATTAATATTAACCAAATGTCCTCTTTACTTCTACCAACTTATTTTCCTTCTATTAGTAATTTTTCGGCTATAGCCAAAGCTGCTTCTGTTGTTTTTGAAATAGAAGATAATTTTCAAAAGCAAACCAATAGAAATCGAACCTACATATACAGTCCAAATGGGATTCAAATACTGAACATCCCAATTAAACACAGTAAGGAAAAGCATCAAAAAACTAAGGATGTAAAATTAGAAACTGCATTCGATTGGCAAAAACAACATTTCAAATCTTTAGAGGCCGCTTATAGAACTTCTCCTTTTTTTGAATATTTTGAAGATACTTTACTTCCTATTTTTTCCAAAAAACACACTTTTCTAATGGACTTGAATTTTGAAACGATTGAAATTGTTTCTAAATGCTTGAATATGAAATTAGAATTTGAAAAAACAACAGAGTATTTTCATGAAACACCTGATAGTTTGGATTTTCGATATCTAGCTGATGGAAAAAAGGACGTTTCCGATTTTAAACCCTACACCCAAGTTTTTGAAGAAAAACACGGTTTTATAAATAATCTAAGTGTTTTGGATTTACTCTTTAATGAAGGGCGTTTTGCTTTAGATTATTTGAATGAACAATCGCTATAATTAATCTATTTGCAAACGGGTTATAACGGGGCTGTGATCAGAGTTGATGAATTCAGGAAAACTCTTAAAATTTTTAACTTTCATGACCTTATCGGCAAAAATATAATCAATACGAGCAGGGTAATATTTGAAATTATAGGTTTGTCCAAAGCCAGATCCTGCTTCCTCAAAACAATCATTTAATTCTCCTTTTATACTTCGATAAACGTAGGAATAAGCACTATTATTCATATCGCCACAAATAATTATTGGGTATTCACAATTCTTTTTATGGTTCATCAAAATCTCGGCTTGTAGCTGCTGCTTTTTGAATGCCTTACTAATTCTGATAATCAAGAGTTGAGATTTATCTTGATTAATTCCATCTATATTTTCAGAAATTTCATTTACATCAGGAGAAATTTTGATAGATTGTAAATGCATATTATACACTCTAATAATGTCTTTTCCTTTCTTAATATCTGCAAATATAGCATTGTTATTGGAGTTTGGAAAAACCAAATTTCCTTCATCAATGATAGGGTATTTAGAAAAAATAGCCTGCCCTGTTTTTATCTTTTCCCCTTGCATAAAAACATATTGGTAAGGGTATATTTTTAAATCTAATTTTGCGGCATTCGAAAACTCTTGAATACAAAGTATATCTGGATTTTGCTCATTAATAAAGTTGCGAATTTCAGAAGGTACATTATCATCATTAAGCCACTTAAATAAATTAAACAAGCGAACATTATAACTCATGACCACAAAATCTTTATCCGATTTAGGCAAATCAGTTATCGCAAATTTGTAGAATTTATTTATAAAAGTAATTCCCAATAATAATACTAACGCAGGTAAAAGAATTTGCCTTTTAACTTGTATTCCCCAATAAATAAAAAAGATTCCATTAAGTATTAAAAATAGGGGTAATATCAACGTTAATGAAGATAAAATAGGGAATAACTTTGGCGCAAGAAAAGGTAAAACATAGGCAACGAAGGTTAATACAGCCAAAACTATATTAACAACAAACATTATTTTATTTATCCAAGAAAGCTTCTTCATTAAAATAAATCCTATTGTTTACCTGCTTTAAACAAAAATTCTTTTTCTTCTGATGACAAACTATCATAACCAGATTGACTGATTTTATCTAATATTTCGTCAATTTGTTGCTGTACTTTATCCTTTGTAACAATCTTTGAAGCTCTTTTTACCGCTGGAACTTTATAAGTACGATGTACTTTTTTAAATGGTTTAGATTTTCTGCTCCCAAATATAGAAGAAAAAATGTCTAAAATGGTAGTGAACCAATTACAAATATCGGTACCATTTTTTAATAATCGGATGTAAATATAACCAAAAAAAGCACCACCTATATGGGCTAAATGTCCTCCCGTATTTTCTAAAGGCAATTGAAATAAATCAATTATTATTAGAACGGAAGCTATGTGCCACAGTTTTACATTTCCAAAAAGCATTAAACGAATATTCATAAAGGGAGAATAGGAAACCGTTGCAAATAAAATTGCCATAACGGACGCCGAAGCTCCAACCAAAGCCGTAGTTACATTTGTCAAAGCAGGGAAAAACATATAACAAAATAGAAATACAATTCCTGCAAATAGTGAACCTACAAAATACAAACTCAATAATTGCTTTTGATTAAAGAAAATCAAAAATAATCTACCTGCAAAATTCAACATGATTAAATTGAACAGAATATGTAAAATTGTAGAATGAAAAAAAGCATATGTAAATATGGACCAAGGTTTACAAAGTAAATCATTCGTATTTGATGACAAACTCACATAACTTAAGTAGTCAATAGTAACTTTAAATAAGGGTAAAATTCCAAATACAACACTGGGAATAGCAAAAAAAGCAATGTTCCAAAATAGTAATTTGGTTAGTACATCACCTATTTTAAATTGCAATTTTAAATCCTCAAGTACACTCATTTATCAAAGTATTAATTCCAACGATTGGCATTAAATTGATTTTTTTTCCAATACCAAACCATTAAAAACCCAAATAAAGCACCACC
Organism: Flavobacterium sp.; assembly: GCA_021740105.1. Lineage (GTDB taxonomy): Bacteria > Bacteroidota > Bacteroidia > Flavobacteriales > Flavobacteriaceae > Flavobacterium. The sequence continues at coordinate 36,998 of JAIPAM010000008.1, read as the reverse complement.
AACGTGAGCAAAGTGTGCTATTCCACCGCCAAAAACTGAAAATCCTGTAACTCCAGAAAACAAATCTAAACCAACAATTACGGGTACAAAATATTTCGCTTTAATAGGAATTGGTATAAACATTAAAGCCAATTCTGCATCTGGAAACATAAAGGCAAAAGCAACCAATATTCCATAAATTGCTCCAGAAGCACCAACAGCAGGTGTTACAAATGCAGATATAAAACTTTCAAAATTAGATTTTGATAAGAGTTCAGTCCATCTTGAATCGTACTTTCCCTCCCCCATTATTTTTAAGATTTCCCCTTCAGGGATTCCATTGGCAACCAAGGTATTCAATCCATCATGGAAAAAATAATAGTTTGAAATTATATGAATTAAAGCTGCTCCTAAACCACAAGAAATATAGAAAAATAAGAATTTTTTAGCGCCCCAAATTTGTTCTAAAGCAGAACCAAATGAAAATAATGCAAACATATTGAAAAAAATATGCATTACATTTCCATGCATAAACATATGCGTTACTAGTTGCCAATAGTTGAAATCCGGGTTTTCAGGGTAATACAATGATAAGAATTTATAGGCAACCTCTCCCAGAAATTGAGTTCCTATAAAAAACAATATATTTATGATAATTAATTGCTTAACTACCTCAGTTACATTTCTCATAATGTGAATTTTTTATCAATATCTTCCACACGCATGGTGATGAAAGTTGGTTTTTGAAATGGAGAAACATTAGGGTCTTTGCAGGCAAAAAGCCCATTTACTAAATTCTCTTGTTCCTTCTCCGTCAAATAAGCCCCAGTTTTTACTGCTAAACTCTTCGCCATGGATTTGGCAATACTATCATTTTGACTAAAACTAGAATCGGGAATTCCATCACTTAAATCACTCAACAACTGCTCTAAAACACTTGAAACTTCGCTTTCAGCAACATTTATTGGCAAACCTGAAATCACCAAATGGTCTTCATTACTTGCGTCAAAAACAAATCCGGTGTTGACTAATGAAAGTTGCAATTCTGAAATTAATTTCATCTCACTTTTAGAGAAAAACAAATTTAGTGGAAATAATAATTGTTGGCTCGAGGCTTGATGAACCGTCATATTCGTCAAGAATTGTTCGTACAAAACTCTTTGATGAGCTCGGTTCTGATCAATAATTACCATCCCTGATTTTATGGGGTTTACAATATATTTTTTATGAATTTGATACATCTTATTCGACGCCTGCTCAATTTCATTTTCATTAAATAAGGAACCTGTAACTTCATCGCTTTCAAATTCTACATTGCTAATTTCTTCTGAATCCTGTTTTAAACCAACATACAAACTCTCCCAATTAGTAGTGGTTTCCGTTTTTCTTGGGGAAGTAAAATGTTTATTAGGCGTTGAATCAAAAAATGGATTGAAATTTCCATCTATTTGAATGGTAGGCGTTGCTGCCTGTTGGTCTTTATAATTATAAGGGGTATCTAAATTCGAATCTCTATCAAAATCTAAAACTGGGGCTACATTAAATTGACCCAAACTGTGTTTTATTGCCGATCTTAATATGGCATAAAGCGCGTGTTCATCATCAAATTTAATTTCAGTTTTGGTAGGATGAATGTTGATATCAATAGTATTTGGCGGAACATTGAGATATAAATAATAACTCGGCTGGTTGCCATCTTTAAGCAAACCTTCATAAGCTGCCATTACTGCGTGGTGCAAATAACCACTTTTAATAAAACGATCGTTCACGAAAAAAAACTGTTCTCCCCTATTTTTTTTTGCAAATTCAGGCTTGCTTGCAAAACCCTGAATGGTTACAATTTCAGTTTCTTCATTTACAGGAACGAGTTTTTCATTGGTTTTTCCTGAGAAAATATTTACAATGCGTTGTCTAGAATTGGATTGTGGCAAATTGTATAATTCACTTCCATTATGGAAATAAGTAAAATGAATATTTGGATGTGCCAAAGCTACTCTATGAAATTCATCAACAATATGACGGTGTTCCACCGTTTCTGATTTCAAGAAATTACGACGAGCTGGGATATTAAAAAATAAATTCTTAACCGAAAATGAAGTTCCTTTAGGTAAAACTGCCACATCTTGGGAAACAAATTTACTACCTTCGATAACAATGTGAGTTCCTAATTCTTCTAGTTCTTGTTTTGTTTTCATTTCAACATGAGCAATCGCAGCAATAGAAGCTAGTGCTTCTCCACGAAATCCTTTGGTGTGTAATGAAAATAAATCCTCGGCTTGGCGAATTTTAGAAGTAGCATGTCGTTCAAAACACAAACGAGCATCGGTAACACTCATTCCCTGTCCGTTATCAATAACTTGAACCAGGGATTTTCCAGCGTCTTTAATGATTAATTTAATGTCGGTAGCTTTTGCATCTACAGCATTTTCAAGCAATTCTTTGACTACCGAAGCGGGTCTTTGAACAACTTCTCCAGCCGCAATTTGATTGGCAACGTGATCAGGAAGCAATTGAATGATACTCGACATTAAAATAAATTGTTGTTTAGGGTTAAACGTGAATTGACAAATTTAACTAATTTCTATTGGCTTTCATACCAAAATTATAAAAATAAAACCTCTAAAATATAGAGGTTTTGTTAAATTGTATTATAAATTTATATTTATTATTTCAAATTAGCTTGACTTCGTAAATAAGCCATTTTTAATGCTGCAATTGCAGCTTCGGTTCCTTTATTTCCATGAATTCCACCGCTTCTATCGATAGATTGTTGCTCGTTATTGTCGGTCAACAAACAAAAAATTACAGGAACATCTTGATTAATATTTAGATCTTTTACTCCTTGGGTTACGCCTTCGCAAACAAATTCAAAGTGCATTGTTTCTCCTTTAATTACACAACCAATCACGATGACAGCATCTAAGCTTTCAGTTTCTATTATTTTTTTTGCCCCGTAAACCAACTCAAAACTACCTGGAACATCCCAACGAACAATATTTTCAGGAAGTGCTCCACAATCTAATAATGCGGTTTCAGCACCAGTAAACAAACCTTCAGTTATGGCTGGGTTCCATTCAGAAACAACAATCCCAAACCGAAAACTTTTCGCGCTTGGGATTGTATTCTTATCGTAATTTGATAAATTTTTATTAGCAGTAGCCATCTAGTTTAGATTTTAGAATCCGAAGTCTGATATCAGATATCTAAAATTCTTATTGTGATAAACCGATTAAAGCATCAATATTTGCCGCTTCTGGAGTCGCTTCATATTTTTCTTTAATCTCAGTAAAATATTTTAACGCATCCGCTTTGTTATTTAATCCTAAAGCCGTTTGACCTGCTTTTAAAAGAAAACGAGGAGTTGTAAATTCGTTTTTATTTTTTTCAGATGCTTTCACATAAAATTCTAAAGCTTCTTTAGGTTGATTTTTTTGAGCATGAGCATCTCCAATTGCACCAATTGCTAGGGTACTCAATACCATATCTTCCGATTTGAATTTTTCCAAATAAGAAATAGCTTCATCGTATTTACCCGTATTTAAGTGAGCCATACCAGCATAATAATTAGCTAAATTTCCTGCATCTGTTCCTTCATACTTAGAAGCAATATCTACAAATCCAAATTTTCCTTCAGAACCTTTAAGTGCTAGATTATATAATGAATCACTTTTAGTACCCTCAGTAGCTTTTTGAAAGTTTTGTTGTGCTAAAAACATTTCGCTTGCCGCATTCTCTTCTTTAGGTTCCGCTACGAATTTTTGAAACAATACATAACTTACAGTTACTAAAGCAATTGCTGCTACAATACCGAATATTGCTTTTTGATTTTTTGCTACAAATTCTTCTGTTTTTGAAGCGGTTTGATCTAGTGAATTAAAGACACCAGCAGTAGTACTGTCTTTTTCATCAATAGTTATATTTTCAACTTGAGTGTCGGTTTCAACTTTTTCTTTTGGGGTTTTATAGCCTCTTTTATTGTACGTTGCCATTATAATTTAAATTAGTGAGTGGCAAAAATAAAATTTTTATTCAAACTGTCATAAAAAAAATGCGTTTAAATTCAAATAAAAGTAACATTTACCCGATTATGATCCGCATTTAATCAAAATACAAAAATATTTAGAATTCAAATTGATAAAAATGAGGATTTATGGATAATTTTCAATAATTTGCACCGGTATTAAAATAACAAAATTAGAAATTAAAGTCTCTCCTACTCTACTCTTTTTACAGAATGTATCTTAAAAAAATTTCATTATTCAACTATAAAAATTTTTCGGAAGCCAATTTCGATTTTGACAGTAAAATAAATTGTTTTGTTGGCAAAAATGGTATTGGCAAAACCAATGTTTTAGATGCTATTTTTCATCTGTCCTACGGCAAAAGTTATTTCAATCCGCTGGCGGTTCAAAATATAAAACACGGTGAAGAGTTTTTTGTAATTGAAGGCGAATTTGAGAAAAAGGAAAGATCTGAAACTGTAATTTGTAGCTTAAAAAAAGGGCAGAAAAAAATTCTTAAACGCAACGGAAAGCAATACGATAAATTCTCAGAACACATTGGATTTATACCATTGGTAATTATTTCTCCTGCCGATAGAGATTTAATTGTAGAAGGCAGTGAAACGAGGAGAAAATTCATTGATACTGTAATTTCTCAATTGGATTCTTCCTATTTAAATCAATTAATTCAATATCAAAAAACATTAAGTCAGCGAAATGCATTGTTGAAATATTTTGCCTTAAATCAGGTTTTTGAAACAGATACTTTGTCCATTTATAATCAACAATTAGAGGAATTAGGAAAAATTATATTTGAAAAACGAAAAGAGTTTCTAGCTGATTTTGTTCCCATTTTTAACAAACACCATCAAACGATTACTGGCTCAGCAGAAACGGTTCAATTGGTTTACGAGAGTCAATTGTTTGAGAAAGATTTATTGCAATTATTAGAAGAAAGCATTAATAAAGATCGGGTTTTGCAATACACAAGTGCCGGAATTCACAAAGACGATTTGTCATTTGAAATTGATCATTATCCGATAAAAAAATTCGGATCTCAAGGGCAGCAAAAATCATTTTTAATCGCATTGAAATTAGCGCAATTTGAATTTGTTAAAAAGAATTCTGGTGAAAATCCAATTTTATTGTTTGATGATATTTTTGATAAATTAGATGAATCTCGAGTTGGAAAGATAATCGAGATGGTAAATAATTCTGATTTTGGACAACTTTTTATTTCAGATACACATCCAGAACGTACCGAATCTATTATAAAATCAACCCACCAGAGCTATAAAATATTTAACTTATAATAAATTGGAATAAACATAATTATATATTTTCTTTACTTTAACATAAAAAACAACTATGAAAGCAACCTTATTAAATTTACTTTTTATTGGATTCTTATTTGCAAGTTGCAACGGGCAAACCAATGTAAAATATGAATCTATTCCAGCAGTTAATTTTGCTGAAAAAATTAAAGCTACACCACAACCAGCAATTATAGACGTTCGATCGCCGGAAGAATTTGCTGGTCAACATATAAATAATGCAATTAATATTAACTGGAACGGTGATAATTTTGAAAGTAAAATTGGAAAATATGATAAGTCAAAACCAATTTTCGTTTATTGCATGAGCGGTGGTAGAAGCAAACAAGCTGCTGAAAAATTAGGAAACATGGGCTTCACTAAAATTTATGAGCTACAAGGTGGAATCATGAAATGGAATGCTGCGGGATTGTCTATTCCAAGTGATAAAATCATTGGAATGTGTACACAAGAATACAATGATTTACTAAAAACAGATAAAATTGTTCTTATTGATTTTTATGCTGATTGGTGTGCTCCTTGTAAAAAAATGACCCCATTTTTAATTAAAATGCAAAAAGAAATGGCGGATAAAGTTACAATTGTTCGATTGAACGCAGACGAGAATAAAACGCTAATATCTCAATTGAAAATAGACGAATTACCCACTTTATTTATCTATAAAAACAATCAAATAATTTGGAAACATTCCGGTTTTATTAGTGAAGAAGATTTGACAAAACAATTACAATAAATCATGATTTCAGAAAAATCATTGCAATTCCTTGAAGATTTAAAATCCAATAATAACAGAGATTGGTTTTTGGATAATAAAAAACGTTACGAAGAATTTAAAAAAGAATACCAACAATTAATTCAGGCATTTTTAGAAATATTAAAGCCTCAAGATGCTAGTTTGGAACTTTTAGAAGTGAAGCATTGTACCTTTAGAATAAACCGTGACATCCGTTTTTCTAAAAATAAAGACCCTTACAAGTCTCATATTGGAATATGGATGAATACCAACCACGGCAATAACAATGGACCAGGTTACTATATCCATATTGAAAAAGGAAATTGTTTTTTTGCTGGCGGAATGTACGGACCTGAAAATGATGATTTAAGAAAAATCCGAAAAGAGATTGCTTTTTTTTATGAAGATTTAGAAGCCATTTTGGGGGAGCCTAAGTTCAAAAAAGTTTATTCGGGATTGAATATTACCGAAACAAATTCATTGAAAAACGGACCTAAAGATTTTGAAAAAGACCATCCCGCAATTAATTTTTTGAAACTAAAAAGTTTCGTTTGTATTCATAAATTTAATTATTCTGAATTAACAAAACCTGATTTCGTAAAAGACACTTCAGCTAAATTAATTCTTTTAAAACCCTTCTTAGAGTTTTTAAATAGAGGATTATTTACAGAATAAAAAAAATAAAATTTAAATTGGTTTAAAGTAACTTTGCTTTACACTTTTAATGTTAAATAATGGAAATTAAAAATCATTTTTCTTTAAGAAACTTCAATACTTTTGGCATAGAAGCCAATGCAAAAGAATTTGTTGCAGTTCATTCAATCGAGGAACTAAAGTCAGTTTTAGCAGAAAATAAAGCAAAAAACAAGTTCATTCTAGGTGGCGGTAGCAACATGCTTTTAACTAAAGACATTGATGCTTTAGTCATCCATATTGATTTAAAAGGAAAAAAAATAGTTGAGGAAAATGATGATTTTGTTTGGGTAGAAAGTCAAGCTGGAGAAAATTGGCATGAATTTGTAATGTGGACCATTGATAATGATTTTGGAGGCTTAGAGAACATGTCATTGATACCAGGAAATGTAGGAACAACTCCTGTTCAAAACATTGGGGCTTATGGAACTGAAATTAAAGATACTTTTGTTTCTTGTTCGGCAATGAAAATAGATTCTTTAGAAATGGACCATTTCGATAATGCTGAATGCCATTTTGGTTACCGAGAGAGCATATTCAAAAATGAAGTTAAAGACCAATTCATAATTACTTCTGTAATATTCAAGTTGACTAAACGCAATCATAAAATCAATATTTCTTATGGAGATATTACTTCTGAATTAGAAAAATTAAGCATCAAAAATCCAACGCTGAAGGAGGTTAGCAATGCCGTAATTGCGATTCGTCAAAGTAAGTTACCCGATCCAAAAGTACTAGGAAATAGCGGCAGTTTCTTTAAAAATCCAATTGTATTGAAATCTGATTTTGAACCAATACATAAGAAATTTCCTGATATGAAGTTTTATGAAATTTCAGAAACAGAAGTAAAAGTGCCTGCAGGTTGGCTAATTGAACAAGCAGGATTTAAAGGAAAGCGTTTTGGCGATGCTGGAGTTCATAAAAACCAAGCCTTAGTTTTAGTCAATTATGGTAATGCTACTGGTCAAGAAATTCTAAATGTATCTAAAGAAATTCAAGACACAATATTTAAAAAATTTGGTATTCATATAGAAGCTGAAGTGAACATTATTTAAAATAAAAAAGTAGAAATTTTTTTTATTTTAAATGCTAAATCGGTGTTTGAAAATCCTATTGGAATTCCTACCTTTGCACACATCCAAAAAAGAGGAAAATTAGATATGTTAATCACGTTATTTTACATTTTTATTGTTATTGTTGCGGTACAACTTTTTTATTATACCGTTGTTTTTTCTAAATTTTCTTTTGCAAAAAATCAAAAAATAACTGCAAAAAGAATTCCAATTTCTGTAATCGTTTGTGCTAAAAATGAAGAGGAAAATGTGGTTAAATTTATACCATTATTAGCGGAGCAAAATTATCCTGACTTTGAAATTATCTTAATTGACGATGCTTCAAGTGACACAACTTTAGACCTTTTTGAAGAATTTGAAAAACAATATTCCAATGTAAAAGTGGTAAAAGTGGTGAATAATGAAGCCTTTTGGGGCAATAAGAAATTCGCTTTAACCCTAGGAATCAAAGCGGCAACAAAAGACTATTTACTTTTCACTGATGCGGATTGTTATCCAACTTCAAAGGATTGGATTACCTTAATGAGTTCTCAATTTACACTGCATAAAACCTTTGTTTTAGGTTATGGCGCTTATGAAAAAGTGAAAGGTTCCTTTCTTAACAAAATAATTCGTTTTGATGCATTACTTAATGCAACACAGTATTTTTCATGGGCAAAAATCGGACGCCCTTATATGGGAGTTGGTCGTAATTTAGCTTATAAAAAAGACGAGTTTTTCAAAGTAAATGGTTTTATTGATCATATGAAAATCCGTTCTGGTGACGATGATTTGTTTGTAAACCAAGCAAGTAAAGGGAGTAACACCACTTGTTGCTATGCTGCCGACAGTTTTACCTATTGCGAACCAAAAACTACCTATAGCGAGTGGAAAACTTTAAAGCAACGACATGTTGCAACCGCTACTTTCTACAAACCATTTGATAGAATTCAGCTTTCATTATTTTTTATATCGCAAATATTGTTTTTTATTGTTCCAATAGTACTTTTAGCATTTCAGTTCCAATGGATCATCGTTTTAAGTTTAATTGGTTTCAGATACCTATTTACTTGGATTGTCTTAGGCTTTTCAGCTGGAAAATTAAAAGAAAAAGATGTAATGTATTGGTATCCAATAATTGAGATTGCATTTTTATTCACCCAATTGAATATATTTGTATCCAATAGTTTTTCAAAACCTGTACATTGGAAATAAATAACACCATTGAAAAAGCGAAATTAGGGGATCAAGTTGCCTTCACTTTTCTATTGGATTTTTATTGGAATGAAGTCTACGGTTTCATGTTAAAACGAACAGAAAACGAGACTGATGCTGAAGATATAACCATTGAAACCTTCTCAAAAGCATTCGATAAATTAGCCACCTACAACGCTGAATTTCAATTTAATACGTGGTTGATAGCCATTGCAAAAAATGTTCACATTGATCTTTTACGCAAGAAAAAAGCTTCTTTATTTATAGAAATTTCTGACGAAGATGATTATCGTGCCTATAATGTTGCTGATTCAACTCCCTCAGCAGAAGATAAATTGATTACCGAACAAAATTTATCACAATTATTACAATATATTAAAGAATTAAAACCCCATTATCAGGAAGTAATTCAGTTGCGCTATTTTCAAGAATTAAGCTACCAAGAAATTGCAAATCAATTGGAGGAACCTTTGAATAACGTGAAGGTAAAAATTCTTAGAGCTAAAAAATTATTGTCGGAAATTATCCAAACCAAAGGGTAATTTGATTATTTAAAATAAATCAAAAATTTTCACAATATCGAATTGGCTTTTATCGTTATTAGGTAAAATCCAATACTATGATGTAATACTACTTAACCATTAAAACTCCAAATTATGTCTAAAGTTAGTATTTATGAAATCGGGTGGACTAACCTAGTTTTCGAAGGAAAAAACAAAGAATATGGCGCTTATCAATTGAGAAAAAACGATTCTGTGAATACTATCACAGCCTTTTTTTTCGGTTTACTATTTATCATTTCAATTTCTGGAATAGCATTTCTACTAAGTTCATTCAGTTCAAAAGAAGTAGTTAAGGAAACACCAATTATTTATCCTGACATACGTACTGTGAAATTTGAACCTAAAAAAATTGAAGAGCCGAAAAAGGCGGTTGTTCCAATTGAAAAGAAAAAACCTGAAATTATTAATTCCAAAAAAGATTTGATAAATCCAACTATTGTAAGAAACGAACCCATTGATAATGTCAATAAAACAAAAGATGTTGGAAAAACAGCTCCAACAGCTACCGGTTCTCCAACAGGAGTTATCAATACAATTCCAAATAATACTGGCGGTTCAACTGAAATAACTCCAATGAAAATTGATGTCCCAGTCACTACAAATATGCTAGACCAACTTCCTGAATTTCCTGGAGGAATAAATAAGTTTTACACCTATGTAGGCACTAATTTTGAAAAACCTGAAATTGAGGGAGAGCAAACAATTAGTGTTTACGTTGCTTTCGTAATTGAGGAAAATGGCACGATGTCGAATATAAAAGTGACTCGTGATCCTGGATATGGATTAGGTAGAGAAGCAGTGCGTGTATTAAAATCGCTAAAAACAAAATGGAGTCCAGGAATGATTGGAGGCCAACCGGTGCGCACTTCGTATTATTTACCAATAACAGTGAAATTAGAATAAAAACGTAGATTTTAAGCAATGAAATTTCGGTTTTTGATTTGTAATTTATTAACGAATTACGAGTCAAAAACCGTTTTTTTATTATCTTCTTTCCGTATATTTGCACCATAAAATCCCGATTATGGAATCTGTTTTAGAAAATGTACTTCCTACAGGAAAACCAAAATGGCTAAAAGTAAAATTGCCAATTGGTCAAAAATATACCGAACTACGAGGTTTAGTTGACAAATACAAACTCAACACCATTTGTACTTCTGGTAGTTGTCCAAATATGGGCGAATGTTGGGGTGAAGGAACGGCAACATTTATGATCCTTGGAAATATATGTACGCGTTCTTGTGGATTTTGTGGAGTTAAAACCGGTAGACCCGAAACGGTAGATTGGGATGAACCTGAAAAAGTAGCCCGATCTATCAAAATCATGAATATAAAACATGCAGTTGTAACTAGTGTGGACCGTGACGACTTGAAAGATGGTGGATCCATTATTTGGATTGAAACTGTAAAAGCGATTCGAAGAATGAATCCTACTACAACTCTAGAAACATTAATTCCTGATTTTCAAGGTATTGAAAGAAATTTAGATCGTATAGTTGAAGCCAATCCAGAAGTGGTATCACACAATATTGAAACCGTTCGCCGATTAACACGTGAAGTTCGTATTCAAGCAAAATACGATCGAAGCATGGAAGTATTAAGATACCTAAAAGAAAAAGGAATCAATAGAACTAAATCAGGAATAATGCTTGGATTAGGGGAAACCGAAGAGGAAGTATTCCAAACATTAAAAGATTTGCGTCAAGCAAATGTAGATGTGGTTACCATCGGCCAATACTTACAACCAAGTAAGAAACATTTGCCTGTAAAAGAATTTATCACCCCTGAGCAATTTGCAAAATACGAACAATTCGGACTAGAATTAGGCTTCCGACATGTAGAAAGCGGTCCACTAGTTCGTTCTTCCTATAAAGCCCAAAAACACATCCTTTAATTAGTTTGAATTCTATATTTAGATGAATCAAAAAACAAGAATTGCTATTAATGGATTCGGTAGAATTGGTAGAAATTTATTTCGACTATTAATCAACCATCCGTCAATTGAGGTCGTTGCGATTAATGATATTGCCGACAATAAAACGATGGCTCATTTAGTAAAATACGATAGTATTCACGGCAAGCTTCCCTATGAATGCAGTTTTACTGAAGAAGCAATTATAGTAAATGGGAAATCACACTTGTTTTTTCATGAAAAATCAATTTCAAATTTAAATTGGAAGTCATTGAATATTGATTTCGTAATTGAATCAACTGGTAAATACAAGACTTTTGATGAAATAAACGCACATGTTTTGGCAGGAGCTAAAAAAGTAATTTTGACAGCTCCCTCTGAGGTTGATGCAATTAAGACCTTGGTTTTAGGGGTTAACGAATCGATATTAAACGGGGAGGAAACCATCATTTCCAATGCGAGTTGCACCACTAACAACGCCGCGCCGATGATGAAAATCATTGATGAATTGTGCGGTATTGAACAAGCCTATATTACAACGGTTCACTCTTACACTACAGATCAAAGCTTACACGATCAACCGCACAAAGACCTTCGAAGAGCTCGTGGCGCCTCACAATCTATAGTTCCAACAACTACAGGAGCTGCCAAAGCGTTGACAAAAATCTTTCCGAAATTTGAGGGTAAAATTGGAGGTTGTGGAATTCGTGTTCCCGTGCCTGATGGTTCATTGACCGATATCACCTTTAATGTAAAAAGACAAGTTTCTATCAATGAAATTAATGCTGCTTTTAAAACCGCATCCCAAACTAATTTTAAGGGAATTCTGGATTACACCGAAGATCCTATCGTTTCGGTAGATATTATTGGCAATACAAATTCCTGCATTTTTGATGCTCAATTGACTTCCGTAATTGATAAAATGGTTAAAGTCGTGGGATGGTATGATAATGAAATTGGCTATTCTTCAAGAATTATCGACTTAATTCTATTTGTAAATTCTAAAAAATAAGTTGCTTAAAGCAAATGAACAAATATTGGTCTATTCTACTTTAATAGGTTCACATAATTTGTAATGATTTTATCGAAAATATCACTTTCAAAAAGAAATTTAGTTTTTATTGGTAGATAAAAAAGTTGCTCTTTTGGTAGGTTACCTTTCAATCTGACAAAATCTTTTTCAGTAGTAATGATTATTTTATTTTCCGCTTTATTTTTAATTTCTAGCAAGTCTTTTTCTGTAAATTGATGGTGGTCAGAAAAAGTCAAACACTCCTCCTTATTACTTTGTAAATGGGTGAAAAAAGTTTGAGGTTTTGCTATTCCAGCCAATAGTAATTTATCAACATTTTGAAGCGTTGAAACTAGTAGTTTTTCATTTTCAGAATACACAAATTCGTCAAATTCAATAGTGGAAAAAAACAATTTTTGATTGCCAGAAATTGCTAATTTATTTATAATATTCGCTTGTTCTGCTTTTGATAAATCAGAAGGGCATTTGGTGACAATAATAACATTGGCTCTTTTGGCTCCCTTACTACTTTCTCTTAAATTTCCTGTAGGTAGCTGAAAATCATCCGCATACAATTCATTATACGAAGTCAGTAAAATATAAAATCCTGCTTTTACTCTTCGATGTTGGTAAGCATCATCTAATAAAATAACTTCGGGTTGACTGGAATTGGAAAGCAATTGTTCTATTCCATTTTTGCGATCAGCATCAACCGCAACTTGGATTTTTGGAAATTTTGTATAATATTGAAAAGGTTCATCTCCAATAATTTTAGCACTAGCATTGGCATCAGCCAAAATAAATCCGCTGGATTTTCTTTTATAACCTCTACTTAAAGTGGCCAATTTATATTTATCTTCTAAAAGTCGGATTAAATATTCAATCTGTGGCGTTTTTCCAGTTCCTCCAACACTAATATTTCCCACCACAATGATAGGTAAATTGTAGGTATACGATTTTAACAATCCAATATCATAACAATAATTTCGAATTGAAGCAATTGCGCTGTAAAGAATTGACAATGGAAATAGTATTTTTCGAATCAAATTCATACTACGAAAGTATAGTATTTTATCTTTATAAAAAAGTTGAATTGTTTTTTCGTTAATTTGTAAAATCAAAAATACAAGTATGTATAAAATTAAAGACATCATTCCGGTACTTGAAGAAATGGCTCCTTTGGCTTATGCTGAAGATTTTGACAATGTAGGATTATTGGTTGGAAATACAGAAACCGAAACCACTGGAATTTTAGTTTGTCACGATGCCTTAGAAAGTGTCATCGAAGAAGCAATTGCTAAAAAATGCAACTTAATTGTTTGTTTTCATCCCATTTTATTCACGGGTTTAAAAAAAATAACCGGAAAAAATTATGTAGAAAGAGCCGTTATAAAAGCGATCCAAAATAATATTGCGATTTATGCTGTTCATACCGCTTTAGATAATCATCCGGATGGGGTTAATAAAATATTTGGAAATGCCTTAGGATTAACGAATACCAAAATCTTACTTCCTAAAGAAAATCACATTAGAAAATTAGTCACTTTCACCGTTCCTGAAAATGTTGAAAAAGTAAGAAATGCACTTTTTGAAGCTGGGGCTGGAACTATTGGAAACTATGAAAACTGTAGTTTTACTTCCAAAGGAATGGGAACTTACATGGGAAATGAAAACAGTAATCCTAAAATTGGCGAACGATTTGAATTGGTTGAGGCTGATGAAATTAAGATAGAAGTTACGTTTGAAAAACAATTGGAAAGCATAATTTTGAAAGCCTTATTTGAAAATCACATTTACGAAGAAGTCGCCTATGAAATCACCGCTTTACAAAACAAACATCAAAATATTGGAATGGGATTAATTGGAGAATTAGAAAATCCAATGGAGGAAAAAGAGTTTTTGTTATTTGTAAAAGAAAAAATGCAATGCGAAGCCATTAGACATTCTGACTTCATTGGCAAACCGATTAAAAAAGTAGCCATTTTGGGTGGTGCTGGAAGTTTTGCTATTGCAAATGCTATTTCGGCTGGTGCCAATGTGTTTTTAACTGCCGATTTGAAGTACCATCAGTTTTATGAAGCGGAAAAACAAATTATTTTAGCAGATATAGGACATTTTGAGAGTGAAAGATATACAAAAAATTATATTGTTGATTTTCTTAGAAAAAAAATCCTTAATTTTGCAATCATTTTATCGGAAGAAAATACAAATCCAGTTAAGTACTTATAAATTATTATGGCGAATACAAAAGAACTAAGTGTAGAAGACAAATTAAGAGCATTATATGATTTGCAATTAATTGACACAAGAATTGACGAAATCAGAAATGTTAGAGGAGAACTTCCTTTAGAAGTGGAAGATTTAGAAGATGAAGTTGCTGGTTTAAGCACTCGTTTAGAAAAACTTAAAAATGATTTGACTGTTATTGAAGATCAAATTAAAGCTAAAAAAATAGCTATTGACGAACATAACGAGTCAATGAAAAGATATATTAAACAACAAGAAACTGTTCGTAACAATAGAGAATTCAATTCTTTAACTAAAGAAGTAGAATTCCAAGAGCTTGAAATTCAATTGGCTGAAAAGCAAATTAAAGAAATGAAAGCGACAATTGAACACAAAAAAGAAGTGATCAACCAATCTAAAGAAAAATTAGATACTAAAAGTAATCACTTGAAACACAAAAAGACAGAATTGCTAGCAATTATGTCAGAAACAGAGAAAGAAGAAACTTTCCTATCTGAAAAATCAGCAGAATACCAAGGACAAATCGAAGAGAGATTACTTGCTGCTTACACTAGAATCAGAACTAGCGTTCGAAACGGATTAGCAGTAGTATCTATTGAAAGAGGAGCCTCTGCAGGATCTTTCTTTACCATTCCACCACAAACGCAAGTGGAAATCGCTTCAAGAAAAAAAATCATTACCGATGAGCATTCAGGAAGGATTTTAGTAGATAGCACTCTTGCTGAAGAAGAAAGAGAAAAAATGGAAAAATTATTTTCTAAATTTTAATCATACAAAGCCACGTTCCTAACGTGGCTTTTTTATTATGAAGAAATTAAAATACCTCCTTCTCGCAAAATCCATTGGATTATACATCAATGTGCTAAGCTTCGTTGCTCCTAAAAAAGCAGTCCTAAAAGCGTATGCTATTTTTAGTACCCCAAGAAAAGGGAAAATCGAAATCGACGCTATTCCAGAAGTGCTTAAAAGCGCAGAAGCCGTTGCCTTTGATTTTAATGGCAAAACAATTCAAACCTATATTTGGAAAGGGAACGAAACCGTACTATTTTTAATACATGGTTGGGAAAGTAACTCCGCAAGATGGAAAAAAGCCCTTCCGTACCTATTAAAATCAGGATATACCATTGTTGCTATTGATGCACCGGCGCATGGTTTATCTAGTGGACGAGATTTTAACGCTCACAAATACACTGAATTCATACACCATGTTGCAAAAATGTACAATCCTAAAATATTAATTGGACATTCTATTGGCGGAAAAGCGTGTTTGCATTATCAAACTATACATCAAAATAATAATGTTGAGAAAATCGTAGTTTTGGGAGCACCTTCTGATTTCAAAGCAATTTTTGAAAATTATGTCTCGCTATTAAATTTAAATTCCAAAGTTAATATCGGATTGGTAAATTACTATCAAGAGAATTTCAACCTCAGCAATAAAGAAATTGAAGGGCTATTATTTTCAAATGAAACCAACTTAAAAGGACTTATTGCTCACGATATGGAAGATACCGTAGTGACATTTGCAGAAGCTAAAAAAAATGCAAACGCTTGGAAAGAAGCCGAATTTATTCAAACCAAGGGTTTAGGGCACAGCATGAATGACGAAGCTTTATTTGAAAAAATAAGTTCTTTCATCACGGAGTCTAAATAAAAAATCCATTTCTTTTTATTTATCAAATTAACTACAAACCGATTTTCTAATTAACTTTGCTACATGGAAGAAAATCTAAAGCGACTCAACAAATTTATAGGTGAAACAGGATATTGCTCTCGCAGGGAAGCTGATAAACTTATTGATGAAGGTCGTGTTACCATAAACGGTGTGGTCCCTGAATTGGGTACAAAAGTTGCACCAACAGACGAAGTTCGAATTGATGGAAAACTCATTCGGGAACAACGCGAAAAACCAGTTTATTTGGCTTTCAATAAACCTGTTGGAATTGAATGTACTACTAATTTAGATGTTCGAGACAATATTGTAGATTACATTAATTATCCGAAACGGATTTTCCCAATAGGCAGATTAGATAAAGCCAGCGAGGGATTGATATTCATGACTAACGACGGTGATATTGTCAATAAAATACTTCGTGCCCGCAACAATCACGAAAAAGAATATACCGTTACGGTAAACAAACCTATTACTGCCGATTTCATTAAAAAAATGGGAAATGGAGTTCCGATCTTGGATACGGTAACTCGGAAATGTAAAGTGGAACAAATCAGTCAATTTATTTTCAAAATTGTTTTAACACAAGGTTTGAATCGTCAAATTCGTAGAATGTCGGAATATTTAGGTTACGAAGTGGTGGCTTTAAAACGAATCCGGATTATCAATATTTCGTTGGATGTTCCCCTTGGGAGATACCGTGATTTAACCGATGCTGAAATTTTGGAATTGAACCAACTCATTGAGCCTTCCAGTAAAACGGAAGAGGCAAGTTTGCCGAAAATTGAACCCGTAAAACGAAGAACAGAATTTATAAAAAGAGACGATCCGAGATATAAAAAACCCGGTGATTATTAAATAAAAAAGCCTTAAACAATGTTTAAGGCTTTTTTATTATTGTTTGGCTAATCTTCTTTGTTCTCTTGCTAATAAAGTATTTTTAAGCAACATAGCAATAGTCATCGGTCCTACTCCACCGGGAACGGGAGTGATAAAAGACGCTTTTTTACTTACGTTTACAAAATCGACATCACCGGTAATTACATATCCTTTTTCGTTTGATTCGTCATTTACTCTAGTGATTCCGACATCAATTACCACCGCTCCGTCTTTTACCATTTCTGCTTTTAGGTAATTAGGAACTCCTAAAGCAGTAATGATAATATCAGCTTGAATAGTAATTTCCTCGATGTTTTTAGTATAGCTATGTGTTAAAGTAACCGTTGAATTTCCTGGAAAACCTTTTCTACCCATCAAAATACTCATTGGACGACCTACAATGTGGCTACGACCAATAACAACGGTATGCTTGCCTTTAGTTTCCACTTTGTAGCGCTCTAATAACTCAAGTATTCCAAAGGGAGTTGCAGGAATAAAAGTGGTCATATCCAAAGCCATTTTGCCAAAATTCTCTGGGTGAAAACCGTCAACATCTTTACTTGGATCAACAGCCATAAGTACTTTTTGAGTATCGATTTGATCCGGTAAAGGTAACTGAACGATAAATCCGTCTATATTGTCGTCTTGGTTTAACTCTCTGATTTTTTTAAGTAATTCTGTTTCAGAGGTCGTGCTTGGCATATTGATTAAAGTAGACTCAAAACCTACTCTTTCGCAGGCTCTCACTTTACTTCCTACATAAGTTAAACTGGCACCATCATTACCAACAATAATTGCCGCTAAATGAGGGACTTTCTCGTTGTTGTTTTTCATCTTTTGAACCTCCGCCGTGATTTCGACTTTGATGTCCTCAGAAACTTTTTTTCCGTCTAGTAGTTGCATTGTTGTTGTGTATTTATTGTTGTAGTTGTTTAAATAGCTATCTCATTTCTGGCATTCCCGGCATTCCACCTTTCATTCCGCCCATCATTTTCATCATATTTTTTCCACCTGGACCTTGCATCATTTTCATCATTTTGCTCATTTGATCAAACTGCTTCATCAATTGATTCACTTGCTCGATCTTAGTTCCGGAACCTTTTGCAATTCTAGTTTTTCTTTTCATATCAATAATTGACGGTTTTGATCTCTCTGAAGGAGTCATTGAATGAATAATAGCTTCAATGTGTTTGAATGCATCGTCTTCAATTTCTACATCTTTCATTGCTTTTGAAGCACCTGGAATCATTCCAACCAAGTCTTTCATGTTACCCATTTTTTTAACTTGCTGAATTTGAGTTAAGAAATCATCGAAACCAAATTCATTTTTGGCAATTTTCTTTTGAATCTTGCGAGCTTCCTCTTCGTTGTATTGTTCTTGGGCTTTTTCTACTAATGACACTACGTCTCCCATTCCAAGAATACGTTCTGCCATACGCTCAGGATAGAAAACATCAATTGCTTCCATTTTTTCTCCAGTACCTACAAACTTAATAGGTTTGTTCACTACTGATTTTATAGAAAGTGCGGCTCCACCACGAGTATCTCCATCTAATTTGGTTAAGATAACCCCATCAAAATTCAAAATATCATTAAAGGCTTTCGCCGTATTTACTGCATCCTGTCCCGTCATTGAATCCACCACAAACAACGTTTCTTGAGGTTGAATGGCTTTGTGAACCCGAGCAATTTCATCCATCATTTGGGCATCAACAGCAAGTCGACCTGCAGTATCCACAATAACCACATTGAATCCTTTTTCTTTAGCATATTTAACTGCATTTTGTGCAATTTCTACTGGATTGTTATTTCCTAATTCAGAGTAAACTTCCACGCCAATTTGCGATCCTACTACATGCAACTGATTAATTGCTGCTGGACGGTACACATCACAAGCAACTAAAAGTGGATTTTTACTTTTCTTAGTTTTAAGATAATTGGCTAATTTTCCTGAGAAAGTAGTTTTCCCAGATCCTTGTAAACCCGACATCAAAATTACGGTTGGATTTCCAGATAGATTGACTCCGGAAACTTCACCACCCATTAATTCTGTTAACTCGTCTTTAACTAATTTTACTAATAGTTGACCTGGCTGCAATGTAGTTAATACATTTTGACCAATGGCTTTGTCCTTTACTCTTGTAGTAAAATCTTTAGCAATTTTAAAGTTAACATCGGCATCTAAAAGTGCGCGGCGAACTTCTTTTAATGTTTCAGCAACATTAATTTCTGTAATTTTCCCGTGTCCTTTTAGGATATGAAAGGCTTTGTCTAATTTATCACTTAAATTATCAAACATAGTGGTGTTTTTAATTGAAATGCAAATATAAGATAAAGTTGGAAAGTGGCAAAGGGAGAAATTGGCAAAATTACATTCTCTCCGGAACTTGAATACCTAAAAGCTGGAAGGCCGATGCGATAGTGTCGGCCACTTTTTTTGACAATTGCACTCGGAATACTTTTTCTACTTCATTATTTGATCCTAAAATAGGAACTGCTTGATAAAAGGAATTGTATTCTCGAACCAAATCGTAAGTAAAATTCGCAATCAAAGCCGGACTGTGATTTTGAGCCGCATTTTGAATTACCTCTGGATACAATTCCAATTGTTTTACCAATTCTTTTTCCTTTTCGTGCAACATTTTAATCGATGTCTTTTCAGTGAAATCGAAGTTGGCTTTGCGAATAATTGATTGGATTCTCGCATAAGTATATTGTATAAAAGGACCCGTATTTCCAGCAAAATCAACCGATTCTTCCGGATCAAATAAAATTCTCTTTTTAGGATCGACCTTTAAAATATAGTATTTCAAAGCGCCCATTCCAATTGTAGTGTACAACTTGGATTTTTCAGCATCTGAATACCCTTCTAATTTTCCTAATTCTTCTGAAATTTTCTGAGCGGTATCGGTCATTTCATTCATTAAATCATCGGCATCGACAACAGTTCCTTCACGGCTTTTCATTTTCCCGGAAGGCAAATCTACCATTCCGTAGGACAAGTGAAATAGATTTTTAGACCAGTCAAAACCTAATTTTTGAAGGATTAAAAACAAAACTTTAAAGTGATAATCTTGTTCGTTTCCAACGGTATAAACCATCCCTCCTACATCTGGAAAGTCCTTTACACGCTGAATTGCGGTTCCAATATCTTGGGTCATGTAAACCGCCGTTCCATCGGAACGAAGTACGATTTTTCTGTCCAATCCATCTGGCGTTAAATCTATCCAAACCGAACCGTCAGGATCTTTTTCGAAAATCCCTTTTTCTAATCCAATTTGAACAACATCTTTTCCTAATAAATAAGTATTGCTTTCGTAATAATAACTATCAAAATCAACTCCTAAATTGGTATATGTTGTGCCAAATCCGTCATAAACCCATTGGTTCATTGTTTTCCAAAGTGCCATCACTTCCGGATCACCAGCCTCCCATTTTAGAAGCATTTCTTGCGCTTCTAGAATTATCGGCGCTTGCTTTTTTGCCTCTTCTTCTGATTTTCCTTCGCTCATCAATTGGTTGATTTCTTCTTTATAAGCTTTATCGAAAGCGACATAAAAATTACCAACTAATTTATCTCCTTTTAATCCCGCCGATTCAGGGGTCTGTCCGTTTCCAAATTTCTGCCAAGCCAACATCGACTTACAAATGTGAATTCCACGGTCGTTGATGATTTGGGTTTTATATACTTTTTTTCCAGATGCTTTTAAAATTTCGGCAACAGAAAAACCTAATAAATTATTTCTTACGTGTCCTAAATGCAAGGGTTTATTGGTGTTTGGCGAAGAATATTCTACCATTATCGCGGGTTCATTTGCTTTAGGCGAAACAAATCCGAATTGTGTATTGTCTTTTATATCATGGAAAAAGTCCAGGTAATACTGATCGGAAATTACGATATTTAAAAACCCAGAAACGACATTATAATTAGCAACCTCAGCTACATTTTCAACTAAATAAGCTCCAATTTTGTTTCCCAATTCTATAGGATTGCACTTGATGACTTTCAATAAGGGAAAAATAACCATGGTGATATCTCCTTCAAACTCTTTCCTTGTCGATTGAAATTCTATTTTGTCAATAGTTACATCAAAAAGCGAATGGATTGCTTTTTCGATTGGTGCCGATAGAATTTGAGATAGTGTCATTTTGTTCTTATTTTAAGATGCCAAAGATAGTTATTATGTGGGAATTTGAAAATGGTATTTTTCGATAGGGTGAAAAGAAAAAATCCGTCTTGAAAATTACAAAACGGATTCTTCTACATTATCAAATGTACTTTTTATTGTGTTGTGTTTAATTTACTGTTTTTTCGGCTGTAGCCAAAGTAAATTAACAAACCAATTAACAACCAAATAGTGAAATAAATCCAGTTCCAAACACTTAATTCTGCCATCATATACAAGCAAGAAATTAAACCCAATAAAGGAATCAACGATAAATTTTGTCGGTACGCCCAAACTGCTAAACCTATTATAGAAAGTAGGAAAATCCACATTGGAATTTTGTGTTTGAATAAGCTAAAACCAGTTTCAAATTTTTGAGAATCGCTAATTGGCAACGCATTAACTACCGATTCATATTGAACCTCATCTTCGGAATATTGACTCAAAATCACTTCTAAATCAGGTGTTGAAGTGGTTGCGTTTTTAGCATCAAAAGCAGCTAAATAATCATACACTTGTTTGGATTGCTCTGGAGTTAAAGAAGTTACAATATCTTCAGGAGCATAAATTTTCTTTTCATTGGTAATAAAATCGAGTGTGCTTTTTTGATTGTATTGGAAGGCATAAACCATTCCTATTAAAATTAAAACAGGAACAATATATTTCGAATTCACATACGGCGTTTTGAATTTCCCACGAGGAATATCCGTTTTATTTTGCAATACCAATACCCCGGCACAAACCAATACAAAGGCAAATAACGTTCCGATGCTACATAAATCGGTTACCATCGTTAGGTTCAGAAATAAAGCAGGAATCGCCACTACAAAACCGGTAACTACCGTTGCATAGGAAGGCGTTTTAAATTTAGGATGCACTCTAGAGAATTTTTTTGGCAACAATCCATCGCGGCTCATGCTCATCCATATTCTCGGTTGTCCCATTTGGAAAACCAATAAAACACTCGCCATAGCTATTACGGCTGATACTCCGATAATGGTTGACATCATTTTTAAATCTAATTTTTCAAATACAAATAATAAAGGATCGCCCACATTTAATTCAGAAAAAGAAACCATTCCGGTAAGTACTAGGGCAATTGCGACATATAAAATGGTACAAATGATGATGGCCCACATCATTCCACGGGGCAAGTCGCGTTGCGGATTTTCGCATTCTTCAGCGGTAGTTGATATGGCGTCAAAACCAATGTAGGCAAAGAAAACAGCTGAAACTCCTTTCAAAATTCCGCCTACTCCATTGGGCGCAAAAGGTTGCCAATTGTTTACATCAACATAAAAAATACCTACGGCAATGACCAATAAAATAATGAATAATTTCACTACAACCATTGCATTACTTGCATTACGAGATTCCTTCATTCCGCGATAAACCAATCCAGTAATGAAGATAATAATTCCTAATGCAGGTAAATCCGCAACTAGGTGAAACCCTCCAATTACTGGAGAAGTAGTCCAAGCGGTATAAGCATTTTGTAGCGACGAACTTAAATTCTCGAACGATTTTCCGTTTTGCATTAAGGCGGTAGCGTCTTTAAATCCGTTGGATGCCGTTAAATAATCCATTTGAACCCAATCGGCTAAAACTTGCAAATGCCAATCGTATTTGTGATTCAAATTTAGAATAATGTTATTCATCAAACTGGTAAAGTAATCACTCCAAGAAATGGCGACAGTTATATTTCCGATGGCGTATTCCATGATTAAGGCCCAACCAATTATCCAAGCGATTAATTCTCCGAACGCCACATAAGAATACGTGTAAGCGCTCCCGGAAACAGGAACCATCGAGGCAAATTCTGCGTAAGCAAAAGCGGCAAAACTACAAGCAATTGCAGTGAATATAAATAAAAAGATGACTGCGGGACCCCCATCAAAACTGGCTTTTCCAATGGTGCTAAATATTCCAGCTCCGATAATTGCAGCGATTCCAAAGGCAGCTAAATCTCTAGTTTTAAGATGTTTCCCCAATGAATTATGACCATCGGCTTCGTTTTTAGCGACTTGCTTTAATATGTCTTGAACTGTTTTTTTTCGAAAAAGATTGGAGAAATTCATAGGTTATTTAGCGTTTTGTAAATCTAAAAGTGAAAACAAATATAGTATAAATTTGCCTTTATTTTAATAATTGAAATAAAATAGCAGCAATAGAAAATATCTATTAAAAAATAAATTAAAACCATAAAATAACTATGGAAGTAACAAAGTCATAAATTACATTTGTAAGTAAATTTTTAAAAAATAAATTAGTCTAAAATAAATTAAAATATGGAAAATTCAAACGACATTGGAAAATGCCCATTTCATCAAAACACATCGAAGAATGCAACACCTCCTTCGCAAAATTGGTGGCCTAAGTCCCTAAACTTAGATATTTTACATCAGCACGATTCAAAAACAAATCCGCTAGGTGAAAATTTTAATTATGCTGAAGAGTTTAAAAAAATAGATCTTACAGCATTAAAAAATGACTTAAAAGCCTTAATGACCGACAGTCAAGATTGGTGGCCTGCAGATTGGGGTCATTATGGTGGATTAATGATTCGTCTAGCTTGGCACTCAGCTGGAACCTATAGAATTGCTGACGGACGTGGTGGTTCTGGAACTGGAAACATCCGTTTTGCTCCATTAAACAGCTGGCCTGACAACGGAAATTTAGATAAAGCGAGAAGAATTTTATGGCCAATAAAAAAGAAATATGGTAACCAACTTTCTTGGGCTGATTTAATGATATTAGCTGGAAACATGGCTTATGAATCGATGGGATTAAAAGTATATGGTTTTGCTGGTGGTCGTGAAGATATTTGGCATCCTGAAAAAGACATTTATTGGGGTTCTGAAAAAGAATGGAAAGCCGTTTCTGGAAGCGAGGGAACTCGTTATTCTGGTGAGAGAGATTTAGAAAATCCTTTAGCTGCAGTAATGATGGGATTAATATATGTAAACCCTGAAGGAGTAGACGGAAAACCAGATCCTTTAAAATCGGCGCATGATGTTCGTGTTACTTTCCAAAGAATGGCAATGAACGATGAAGAAACAGTGGCATTAACTGCTGGTGGACACACCGTAGGAAAAGCACACGGAAATGGAGATGCAGGTGCTTTAGGCCCAGAACCTGAAGCGGGACCAATTGAAAATCAAGGTTTTGGCTGGATGAATCCAAAAAATAACGGAAACGGTGCAGATGCAATTACCAGTGGATTGGAAGGGGCTTGGACTACGAACCCAACGCGTTGGGACAATGAATATTTTGATATGTTATTGAACCACGATTGGGAATTAAAGAAAAGCCCGGCAGGTGCATGGCAGTGGGAACCAATCAATATCAAAGAGGAAGACAAAACGGTTGATGCTCACAATCCATCCAAAAAGAACAATCCAATTATGACCGATGCCGATATGGCGATGAAAATGGATCCGGCTTATCGAGTAATTTCAGAGCGTTTTCATAAAGATCCTGCTTATTTCTCTGAAGTATTTGCAAGAGCCTGGTTCAAATTAACACACAGAGATTTAGGACCTAAAAATCGTTATTTAGGAGCCGATGTTCCTCAAGAAGATTTAATCTGGCAAGATCCAATTCCTGCAGTTGACTATACTTTAACAGACAAAGAAATTGAAGATCTTAAAGCAACTATTTTAAACAGTGGCTTAACAAGAGCAGAATTAATCAATACCGCTTGGGATAGCGCAAGAACTTTCCGAGGTTCTGATTTTAGAGGAGGTGCCAATGGAGCTAGAATTAGTTTAGAACCACAAAAAAATTGGCATGGAAATGAGCCAGCAAGATTGGAAAAAGTACTTAACAAATTAACTGAAATCAATGCTGGTTTAGGTAACAAAATTAGTATTGCTGATTTAATTGTTTTAGGAGGTGCTGCTGCCATTGAAAAAGCGGCTCACGAAGGAGGATTTAACGTTAAAGTTCCTTTTACAGCTGGTCGTGGAGATGCTACGCAAGAAATGACAGATGTAGAATCGATGGAAGTTTTAGAGCCTTTGAGTGATGCTTTTAGAAACTATGTGAAATCGAAATACATTGTTCAACCAGAAGAATTGATGCTAGACAAAGCGCAACTACTAGGACTTACAGCTGCTGAAATGACCGTATTAATTGGTGGAATGCGGGTACTAGGAACCAATTTTGACGGAACCAAACATGGGGTGTTTACCAACAATGAAGGCGTTTTAAGCAACGATTTCTTTGTGAACTTAACCGACATGAAATACAGTTGGAACCCAGTTGGAGACAATTTATATAACATTGTAGACAGAAAATCGGGAGCGACAAAATGGACAGCTACGAGAGTAGATTTGGTTTTTGGATCGAATTCTGTTTTAAGATCGTATGCAGAAGTTTATGCTCAGGATGACAACAAAAATAAATTTGTAACTGACTTCATCAAAACCTGGTGTAAAGTAATGAATTTAGATCGCTTTGATTTAAAGTAATGTCCTACTTATGAATTAAAAAACCACGCGTAATGCGTGGTTTTTTTTTATTTCACAAAGTAACTCAAAGGTTACCTGAAGCTACACAAAGGAAAATCGTAATTCGTTTTTCGTTAACCGCTAATCGAAACCTACAACATAGAACCTACAACTTACAACCTTTTTCGTTTAATCAGTGAATCTGTGGCTACTTTTTTTTGTTTCACAAAGTAACTCAAAGGTTAACAGAAGATACGCGAAGTAAAATCGCTATTCGTTTTTCGTTTACCGTTAATCGAAACCTACAACATAGAACCTACAACCCTTATTAGCTAATCGATATTCGTCTAAAAAAAAAAAGTCAACGATCATCGACCTACTCTTTACATTTTCAATAATCCGTATTTAACTATACAATATAAAGCTCTAAATCCATCTTTCCAACCAATTTTTTTACCTTCTTCGTAGGTTCTCCCGTAATAGGAAATACCCACTTCATAAATTCTAATTTTACTTATTCTACTTATTTTTGCAGTTACTTCGGGTTCAAATCCAAAACGGTTTTCATTCAGCTTTATCCCTTGAATTATTTTTGTATTGAACATTTTATAACACGTTTCCATATCTGTTAAATTAAGATTGGTAAACATATTGGAAAGCATCGTTAGAAATTTATTTCCTATCGTATGCCAGAAAAATAATATTCTGTGTGGTTTGCCACCCATAAATCTAGATCCGTAAACCACATCTGCAAAACCTTCCAAAATGGGTTTTAACAATATATTGAATTCAATAGGGTCGTATTCTAAATCAGCATCTTGAATAATAGTATAATCTCCAGTTGCCTTACTAATTCCAGTATGAAGCGCCGCTCCCTTACCTTTATTGAATTCGTGTTTGAAATACTGAATATTTAGGTTTTCATTGTTTTTAATGTAATCTTGAATTGCTTGCTCGGTATGGTCACTAGAACAATCATTAACAATAATAATTTCTTTTTCAATGTTGTTCAATAAATTAACATTTTTAATCTTATCTAAAATTAAATGTATAGTATTTCCTTCGTTGTAAGCAGGAATAATAATCGATAATTTTTTCACCATTTTAGTTTTTATTTAATTTTTAATAAATAATTGTAGGTTATTGTCTTGTATCTTTTACTATACAGCAAAAAATCTAATTTTAGTCTTGTAATTGGATAATCGGCAAATTTCTTTGTTTCCAATATCGTTTTGCCTTTTTGTATTTCTGATAAATTAGCTCCATCGGTATACAACCAGCACGATTCATGAATCGAATCTAAATCTTTAAGAAGTACCGATTGATGCTTAGAATTTTTAGTGTAAAAGTTAAACAAATGCGATTTATCATTGACAAAATAAACTTTCTCGTTGGGTTTGTTTTCATAAAACCATTTTCCAGCCATAGCATCGGCTTGGAACGTTAGCAGTTTTGGGTAAAAAACAAAACTTAAAAAAACATTCAAAACTATGACATAAGTAATTAATCGGAAAATTCCATTGATCGGAAGTTTCTTACTTCTTAACAGTAAAAAGAGTTGAATTCCTATCAATATATAAATCAGATAATTGACTTCTGTAAAGAAAAATAATAGGTAAATAGTTATTGCAATTGCGACTAAAACTCCAAAAGCAAAATAAATTCGCTCCCAAATTAATTGTTGCTTATTGGTTAATTTATCCATGTAAATGGCGCAAATAATACTCGCAAAGGGAAGTGTTACAAAAATATAATGTGGCAATTTATATTTGGACAGCGATAATAAGGCAAAAAGTAAAATGAAGCCAGTTATAGTAATAATTTCTGGCAACTTTTGATTTTTAACAGCAACTACTTTTTTTATTTGAACAAATAAACCTGCATAAAGTACCAATATCCATGGGAAAAAGTCCCAGCTTATGGATCCAATGAAAAAGTGCCAAGGCAAACCATTGTCCCAAACATTTTCTCCAGTAATCCTCCCAAAACTCTGAAGCCAATAGTAAAAATAGAGTCCGCTTTGCTCTAATTTCCCGTTAACCATCTTTTCAGGATGAAGGTCAAATTGGGTGTAAAGCCCATAAGACATTGGAATCAAAAAGAGAGCAACTACAAAAATAAAAAGCAACCACGATAAATTAAATATCTTTTTCCATTGCTTTTGATACAACAAATGAAGTCCAACAGTCATTAAAACTGCAATAATTCCAATAGGTCCTTTAGCCATCATGGCAAAAGCAGTAAAAACACCCGCAAAAATCAAGTAGGAAATTTTATTTTTATGCCAATATTCTGAAATCAGCCAAATCGCAATAATGACACAAGAAGTCAATATTCCGTCGGTTCTTACATCGTTGGACATTAGAAAAAAAGCCTGGCAGGTTGCAAATACCAATACGGCATTTTTAGCAATCTTCTGATTATAGTAATTCGCTGTGAATTTATAAATCGCAAACAGCGAAAATAGTAGGAATAGGAAAGCACCTATTTTATAAGCAAAGTTGCAAATTCCTAGGGCATTCATACTCCAACTTGAAATCCAAAATAACAACGGTGGTTTGTCTAAATAATCCTTTTGCAAATCATACACTTGGAGGTAAGATTGATTTTGTAGCATTTCTAATGAGATCGAAGCATATTGGGCAGCATCGATTCTCATGATGTCTAAAAATAAATTATTTATATAAATCACCAGAAGGAGAGCCACTATGATTTTTTCAAATCCGGTAAATTTCAACTTGGCTTCAGTAAACAATTTCATAAAATACCCATTTTTATAACTTACCGAAATCTAATTTTAGGGCTAATGCCAAGCTTGAAATCAGTTATCATGCGAAAATATGTAAATAATTGACACTATCCTAAAAAGTTCACAAAAGAGTAAGGGTATTGATATACTAAATACCAATACCCTACTCAACTAACAAATAAATTATTTTCTATTTCAAGAACTAAAGTCTAGTTCTTAATCACTCTTACTGATTTTGAAACCTCTCCTTGATTAACTACTACATTGTAGATACCACTAGGTAAATTTGCACCTAGTTTTTGGTTGCTTACCTCAATAGAATTAACGGTATGCAATTCTAATAATCGACCCATCATGTCGTATATTTTAATAGCTACTTTCTCTTCAGTACCATTGATTAAGTTCAATTGAAAATTAGAACTCGAAGGATTTGGATACGCTACTAATTTCATTTCATTGGTATTCATTGAAGGATCTACGATATTCAAATTTGGATTTGTAATAACGTAAGCTCCAGGTGAACCTATTTCGGTTGCACTGTTAACAGCTACAAAGGCACCATTTACCCCAACGGCGCTTAATGCTGTAACGGCAGTAGTGGTAGAATTAATTCCTGCTGTATTGTCAAAAGTGGCAAAAGTTGTAGTAGGTGAAGCACCAAATACTACCGATGTTTCCGGAGTGGTACTGGTGGCATTGTAAATATTTACTTGATCACCTCCAGTTCCTAATCCTACACCACTTCCTGTGTAGTTCCCAATTCGTAAACCTGCTGGAGGATTTGTTCCAAACCAGTTGGTTTTAAAAGCTGCGGTTTTACCCGGTAAATCAGTTGTTTCAATAAAAATTACTGATTCTCCAGGGTTGATAGTTGTTATTCCACTAAGCGCTACGGCTGCTACTGGAGATTGAGAATTGTCGTCTACTTTCCATCCTGTAATATTCAAAGGTATTGCTTTGGTATTGGTTAATTCAAACCAATCTGCAGCTAAAGGACTACTTCCACTAGCCCAAGGAGCAACTTCAGATATAATTAATTTTCCTACATTTCCTGGAGAACCTATTTGAGGTAAATCATTAATTGCCGCAATTGCGCCGTTAACCCCAATTTGACTTAACAAAGTGATGGTAGCATTGTTCAAACCTGCCGCATTATTAAATGAAAAATTGGTAGTAGCAGCTCCAAAAACAACATTGGCTTTTAGATTTCCATTGGCATCAAATAAATTAACTGCATCGCCACCCGTACTTAAACCGATACTACCACCGGTATACGATCCTACTTGTAAATTGGCTGGAGGATTAATTCCAAACCAAGTCGATTTAAAATTGGCAATAATTGTTGCTGCATTGGTAGCACTAGTTTCTAAAAATATTACAGATTCACCAGGTGCAATACTTGTAATTCCGTTTAATGTAAGTGCTGAAGTAAACAAATTAGAATTGTCATCTACTTTCCAACCCGTAATATCAAGCGCCGTAGTGCCATAATTGGTAACTTCAAACCAGTCGGCAGCTACACTTGTAGTTCCGCTTGACCATGGAGCAACTTCGGTAATGGAAACCGTTGCAGCTGGAGTAGTTTCTACAGCCACATCAAGAACAGTTAAAACGTAACTTACGGTTGCATCTGGAGTAGTTCCTATTGAAGTATCGTCAACATTTACTGTGATGTTGTAACTGGCTCTTGTTTCAAAATCCAAAACAGTCCCTGAACGAATGAATAAACTAGATCCGATAATTTGAAAAATAGCGGCATCAGGACCTGAAATAGTTAAGTTATTGGTACCTAATCCATCATCGGTAACCACAATATCGGCTACTCTAACTGGAGAGGTCGTATTGCTATTTTCTAAAATAGAATTGGTTCTGTTAGTCAATGCAATAGCGGTAGGTGCTGCATTGTTAGCGGTAGAAAGAGCATAAACCCATAATTGTGGGTAGTCGATACCCCCTCCGCCATTTTCACTTATTACATACAATTTATAATCACGATCCATTGTTAATCCTTCGTGTTGTTGATTTGGAAGGTCCAATGGATTTCCTAAATCGGAAGCAATATTCAACGTGCTAGAGATTACACCACTTCTATTTACATTTACAATTTTAGCGCTTTCTTGGCTTAACACCAATAAGTTAGGGTACAACGGATTAGCAGATAAGGCAGGAATATTGGATAATGCAAATACATCGGCAACATCAGTTACTGGTAATAAAGCTGGATCAAATAAATTGGTAGAGTTGACCGTTGTTGGAGAACCATTTGTAGCGGTACCAGCTGCAAAATCAACTCCTGTTTGGAAAATTCCTATTGGAGTGATTTCTTTTAAAACAATATATCCGTTAGTTAATGGATCAAATGATAATCCTTCGGTTCCCGTGTTGTTTACAAACGTTCCTATGGTAACGGTTTGCGTGTTACTTCTGGTTAACGTTCCTCCAGCAACATAGGTGAATTTCACCAACTTTCGGTCTCTCTCTTCTGCCATAACAAACTGGCCATTGCCTATGTAAGTGATTCCTTCGGTATCATAAAACTCCGTTCCTTGTGGGCTTGCTCCTTGTGCTAAAGTCATGGTATTTATTAAAGCCCCTGTTTTAGACACTTGGACAATTGCGGTACTTCCATCACCTACAATAAAAAGGGTATCGGTATCCCAATTGTAGGTTATCCCTGAAGCCTCTTGACACAATAAATTATTAACGGGGTGCGCCGTTCTTGTGGGTTCTGGTAAATCATAACGACCTACTCTTACATAATTATTAAGGTTAATCGTTTGGCCAGTAGTGATTTCAATACTACCAAATAAAGCAACCAACACCATCGTTAGTTGAAAAAGAATGTAATTTTTTTTCATAATAAATTAATAAGTTAAGATCCAAATTTATTCCAATAACTAAGTTAGAAGGTAAAACTATCGTTATTAAATATTAAAATTATTCTTGCTAAATAGTTAGTTTAGTGTTAATTAGGAAGAAGCTTTCAGTGATTAGTTATTATAAATCCGTTTTCAACGGTCAACAAAAAACGAACAACGAACAACGGTCAACGATATTAAACGTTAACTCAGAATTAACAACAAAGGCTAAACTTTAACATCGATAACTCAATTAACAAACATTTTGTTGATAATTTAGTAAACTTATTTTACAACTGAATTCAGTTATCAAAACTAAATTTGTGCCAACTAATAATTATATCACCCACCAATTAACTAATTCATTAAAAAATGAAAAATACTTTACTTTTTAAGTGTACGACACTTTTTGCTACTCCTAGCAATAAAATAAATACGACTCGCTTTAACGGAATATTGGCGCTGTTTATAATGGTGATGGGAATGGGAGTGAGTTGGGGGCAGAACACTTCAAAATTTAATGATGGATATCTTTCTGTCTTTAAAGTTACATCAGGAGCCAATTTGACTAATACAGCAACTGCAGTTGTAATTGAAGAATATGTTCCAACAGGTGCTTCGCAATCATCTTCAAATTACAGTTTTGCTTTTCCTGCTACATCTGGACCGGCAGCAAATCAAGTTTGTATTTCTGGCACCGCCACCTCTGCTGGGCAATTAACACGATCTGAGAATGGACGTTATTTAGCAGTACCTGGATACTTTGCTGCTTTAGGCGCTGCAAATACTACCTTTACTACAAATGGTACAGTTAGGCTCCTTAATGGGTCGGGAACAATTGGATCAGGTATCCAAGCAACCACACTTTGGCTTTCTGGTAATAATGAATTAAGAGGTGCTGCAACAGATGATGGAACAAATTATTGGTTAACAGGTGGAAAAATAGGAATCCAACATACAAATACACCTGGAACGGTTACTACAGTTTCAACTACAGTTACAAATACAAGAAACATACAAATTTATAATGGACAATTATATTTTTCTACAGCTTCAAGTACCCAAGGAGTTTGGCAACTTGGATCAGGAAAACCGACCACAGCATCAACCACAGCTACAAATTTAATTGTTGCAACAGGATCTAATTGCTTTTCCGTTAGTCCTGATGGTTTAACAATATATGCATTTAGTAGCGCTAATCAAATATCAAGATTTACTTATAGTGGAACTTACAGTTCTAATTCATATAGCGGGGGTACATGGAGTGCCGCGTCTTCTGGGTTTACCTGCACTGCGGCATCTGCAATTGCCGTAGATTGGAGTGGATATTCCTTCTCAACAAGTGCAAACGGAGCAAAAGTATTTGCTTGTAACTCAACAATATTAGTAACTGCAAACGATAACGGTACTGGATTTATGACAACCACCACTTTAACAACAATATCGGGAAATAATGCTTTTCGTGGATTAGCATTCTCGCCAATCAAACAAACAATTAGCAAAGGTGCAAATACTCCTGCTACGGGTAATATTACAAAAGGTAGTTCAAACACTGTTTTGTTTCAAATGAATTTAAGTGCAGATGAAGGAAATTCAACTGTTAAGAAAGTAGTATTAGCCACATCAGGTACTGCTGTTTTAGGAACAGATATTTCAAATTTCCGCATATTAAACGACGCTAACAATGATGGTGTTGCAGATACAAGTGAAATAGCAGCTGGATTTACAACAATTGGAACTATTTCAGGCAGTAATATAATTTTTAGTGGTCTTTCGCTAAGCAGTTACATTGCTCAAGGTAGTAGCAAAAACTTTTTAATTATAGGCGATGTATCTGCAAGTGCAACTACAACTCGCACATTTACTCCTAGTATTGCTTCAAATAATACCATTAATAGTATAGCTTATACTTCAAATCTTACCAACGCAGGTGGTAGTTTGGTTACTATGGGTACATCCACAAATGCACCAACAGGAAATACTTTGACTATTGTTGCACCTTCAACTACCAATGTGTCACTTGGTACTACTGGCAGACCTTCATCAGCTAATTTAGGAACCGGAAGCGGTAAATTAATTTATGGTTTTAGTTTAACCCCTTCAGGAGGTAGTGTTAATTTTACTGCTTTGAATATAACAACCGCTGGAACTGCTACAACTAGCGATATAAGCACTTTTGATTTATACTTAGATGCAGATAACAGTGGAACCATAAATATTGGTGACGTATTGGTAAAAACAGTTTCAACACTTGCTAACCCTTTAGCTTTTTCTAGCTTTACAAATGCACAAACAGGTTTGGCAGACGGAACAACATATAGGTATTTAGTGCAAGCAACTGTTGCTGGAAGCCCAACTAATGGTAGAACAATTACTTTAAGCATAGCTGCTACTTCAGATATAACAACCAACGTTACCGGTTCAGTTAGTAATACACCTGCAGGAAACACCATGTATGTGGGTAATCCTTCATCTGCTACTGATAACACTGGCACACCTTCAGCTT
This sequence comes from Flavobacterium sp., assembly GCA_021740105.1. Taxonomy (GTDB): domain Bacteria; phylum Bacteroidota; class Bacteroidia; order Flavobacteriales; family Flavobacteriaceae; genus Flavobacterium. The sequence continues at coordinate 2,976 of JAIPAM010000008.1, read as the reverse complement.
CCAATGTTACAAAAGCCGCAACAGATTTTGTTGTGTTTGGTTTTCAATTAACCCCAACAGGTTTGGTTGATTTTACAGCGTTAAATATTAATACTGCAGGTACTGCAACTAGCAGCGATATATCAAACTTTAGGTTATATAAAGATGCAAATAGCAATGGAGTTTATGATAACGGTACCGATGTGTTGGTTCAAACAGTCTCTACTTTATCGAGTACATTATCATTTTCAAGTTTGGCTCAAACAGGTTTAACGGCCGCCACTAAATATTTAGTAATTGCAAATATCGCAAGTGGTGCTACAACTGGAAGAACATTTACAGCTAGCATAGCTGCCAATGGTGATATTACTTTAGCTTCCGGTTCAAATACTGGTACCGCAGAAGGTAATCAAATGACAGTTGATGCAGGTACTTTTGGCGATTTTAGGTCTAATGGTACTGGAGGTGGTGTTTGGTCATCAACTAGTACATGGCAAACGTATTCAGCGACAGGTACATGGGTTGCAGCTTCGGTAGCACCAACAAGTACTACCTATGTTACCAAAGATGTTACCATTTTAAGTGGTGATCAGGTAACTGTAACTGGAACATCAAATTATTGTAAAAACTTAATGGTACAGGGCAGTGGAGGTAAATTATTTTCAAACCAATTTGCTACTACCTTTATAAACGTTTATGGAGATATTACTTGTAATGGAACAATTGGTAACGGTTCTACTTACGATGCAATTGGTTTTGATGTAGAAGGTTCAACTTGTCTTATATCAGGTAGTGGTACTTTTGATGCAGCGCGTATTGCAAAAAATTCCATAACTAGCCCAGCAGCTACTACCACTACTTTAACTTTTGATATGAATGTAAATTTAAGATATGGTGGAACAGGATCTGGTTCACAAAGTTCAAATAATACAGCATTATATAACAATGTTGCAGGTTCAATTTTTAATATAGTAATTAATTCAAGTAGAACATTAACTTGTATAGGAGACGGAACAGAAACTGCAGCCTCTGCTATTTCTATTGATGGAACTGATGGTGCAGCTGCTACTGAAAGAGGTGGCTCATTAACTGTAAATGGAACTTTAGATATTCAATACAATGGAACACCTTCTGGTGGTACTCCAACTTACGGTTTATATTTAACTACTAACAATGCTACTTCAGCAGTTTCAGTTTCAATAGGTGCTACAGGTATCATAAACACACCTAGAATTGTATGTAGTGCAAGTGGTGTAGCTGGTCATACTTTCTCTATTGCTTCAGGTGGAACTTTAAACATTACAAATGAACCAACTTCATTTGTTACACCAAGTAATACTAACAATACATTCAACTTTGATGCCAACTCAAATATTAATTACAATAGAGCAGGTGTTCAAACCATTTATACATTTGGTTCATCAGTTTACCAAGGAAATATTACATTAAGTGGTTCAGGTGTTAAATCGGTTCCTTCTACTGGTATTTTAAATTTAAATGGAACATTAACTACAGCTGGTTTATTAACATTGAAGTCAAACGCTTCCGGAACGGCATCAATAGGTTCGTTAACTACAGGAACTATAACAGGAAACGTAACCGTAGAACGCTACATTCCAGCTAAACGTGCTTGGAGAGCATTAACAGCTCCGGTTAACACCACCAATTCAATATTCGCCAACTGGCAAGAAAATGGCGCCAATAGTGGTGCTGGAAACGGAGTAAATGGTTTTGATATTTGGATGCCAGGCGGTAGTAATGGTTTAACTGCAGGTGGTTCTAGTAATTCTCTTTTAGAGTATAATTCAGCAAATAACAATTGGACTGGAATTACTGCTACTAATGGATCGAATTCCATGATGAATGGTAACAAAAACAAACCTTTTATGGCTTTTGTAACAGGGCCTTACGGATCTGGAAACATTTCAAGTAATTCTGCAGCAGCAGCAACTTTAAGAGCTACAGGTTCTTTATTTACTGGTAATCAAACCTATACGACTACGGCTGATAAATATACCTTTATTGGAAATCCATATGCGAGTCCGTTGAACTTAAAAGCGATGTTAGATGATAGTGCCAATAATGCTTTTGATAATACTATTTGGATTTGGCAAGCTATTGGAGCAGGAAATGTAGGAGTTTATAATACATTTGATCCAGCTGGAGCTGGAGCTTACGCAAATGATACTAATACTATAGTTGCATCAACAGAAATCCAGTCTGGACAAGCATTCTTTGTAAAGTCTTCAGCTGCTGATACGTTTACTATAAAAGAATCACATAAGGGAATTACTAATAACGGTGCAAGTATAATTTTTAGAGATGCCGCACCAGCACAATTATTGCGTGTAGGTTTATACAAACAAGAAAACAACGAATGGTCGGGACGTGATGGCGCCATGACGGTTATTTTACCAGATGCTAATGCCAATCAAACACCAAACAAAATGGCCAATGGAACAGAGAATGTTGCTTTTGTTAAAAATGGATCTCTGTTTGCTAGTAACCACCACTTGCCATTAGTAGCTTCTGATGTATTGAATGTACGTGTTTGGAGAACTACTGCAGGTGCCAACTACAAATTGAAAATAAATACGGAAGATTTTGTTGCAACTAATTTAAGTGCTACACTGGAAGATTTGTTTACCAATTCAAGAACGCCACTTAACTTGGAGGGTGCTGCGGTAGAATATCCGTTCACCGTAACCACCGATGCGTTAAGTACAGGCGATCGTTTTAGAATAGTATTCCAAAATGCGGTTTTAGGAACTAACAACCCAACTGCAACTGGTTTCAGCATTGTTCCTAACCCGGTAACCGGAGATACCTTCCAAGTGAATTTAGGAACGTTAGCAACAGGAATCTATACCTACTATATTTACAATGCGATCGGTCAGGAAGTAGAAAAAGGAACCCTAAACAATGCTACTCAAAACACGAATTACGAAGTGAAAATGAGTAATGCAGCTACAGGTATTTACATTATGAAAATTAAAG
>JAIPAM010000012.1 GCA_021740105.1 Flavobacterium sp. | reverse complement strand
GATTTTGATGTGGACAATGGATTCAGTGGAAAAGTACAATTTTGTTTAGCTGTAAGAGATCCTAATATTGCAGATGCTCCAGCAGTTTCTACTTCTGAAGGTTTTGAATCAGATAACAACAATGCAGGTGATAATGCAACTCCATTTACAACTACTGTTTTTTCAAACTGTACTTTGATAGGTCCATCTTACAGAACGACTTTACCAAACGGAGGAACTATGCCAACAGGTGCATACAAAAGAGCAGCTCGTTTGAGAAAAAACACAAAAATGAGCATATACAACTCTATATTTATGGATTATCCTGAAGGACTTCACGTTGATAGTTCAGGAAGCGCACCAAATGGAGCAGCTGAATTGAATGCATTGAACAATGAATTGCAATTCAAAAACAACATTTTAGCAGGTATTACAAATACAGCGAGAATTGTCCAAGTAAGTACAAGTAATAACAATTCAAGCTTTAATATTGCTAACTGGTTTAATGCTTCAAACAATACTGGTTTAACAACTCCAATTACTAATGCTGGAATTTTAGTATTACCATACAACACTGCTAATGGAAGTATTTATACTGGATTGGATTACAGACCAGGAACTTCTTCAATTGCAGCTACAGGTGGTGGTTTATCATTTTTAGATACGGATACTTTTAGTCCAGTTGCTAATGCTTCTATGAAATCATATCCAAACCCATTTAGCACTAGCTTCAGATTAAGTTTTGAATCTACAAGTACTGAAGAGGTGAGCTTGAATGCTTATGATTTAACAGGAAGATTAATGGAATCTCATAAATTAAGTTACAATGATGTAAACAATCAAGAGTTTGGTTCTAACTACCAATCTGGAATGTACATTATTGTTTTGAAACAAGGAGAAATCTCTAAATCTTTCCGTGTAATAAAAAGATAATTTTTAGTAAAACATAGAAAAAGCTCTGCTTAGCAGGGCTTTTTTTATTTAATTAAAACGAAACCTGAATATTAATGAATTGTTTTTTTAGTGTTACCAAATCATCACTAAAACATATTAGTATTAATTGTATTTTTGATTTGTTTTATATTTACATTTATATTAATTAATGAATTAATTTTGCATTATGAAGAAGAAAGACATTAAAATTCTATTAGTTGATGATGATGCAGATATCCTAGAAATTGTTGGATATAATTTGTCTCAAGAAGGCTACCAAATTTCTACTGCAATAAATGGTAGAGATGCTATTGCAAAAGCTAAAAAAGTACTTCCTCATCTAATCATCATGGATGTGATGATGCCCGAAATGGATGGTATGGAAGCCTGTGAAAACATTCGCAAGATCCCAGAATTAAGCAATGTAATTATTACTTTCTTAACTGCCAGAAGTGAAGATTACTCTCAGGTTGCCGGTTTTGATGCTGGTGCAGATGATTATATTACCAAGCCTATAAAACAAAAATTATTAGTTAGTAAAGTTAAAGCCCTACTTAGACGTTTAAAAGAAACTGAAATTGATTCTGAAACACTAAATGTGGGTGGAATAGAAATAAATCGAGAAGAATATAAAATAGTAAAAGACAAAATCGAAATTGTTTTACCTCGTAAAGAATTTGAATTGTTTTATCTATTAGCTACAAAACCTGGAAAAGTATTTAAAAGAGAAGAAATTTTAGATAAAGTTTGGGGTAATGATGTAGTAGTTGGAGGAAGAACAATTGATGTTCACATTAGAAAATTAAGAGAAAAAATAGGTGATGATTTTTTCAAAACAATAAAAGGGGTGGGTTACAAGTTTGAAGTCTAGATGAATTTAAAAAATAAAGAAACTTTTCGATTTGCGTTTATTACAGCACTGCAAATAACATTTTTTGCTACGTTTTTAGTTGGTATTTTGACCTATTTTTTTCATCAATTTTCTTTTTTATTCTGCTTTATTTTTGCAGTTTTAGTAGCTCTTAGCTCTTTTGTTTTACTAACAATTAAAGTGCAGCTTTTTATTTTTCGAAAAGTAAAAAAGATATACGATGATTTTTCTTTTTTAGAATCATCAACGATCATCAATAAATCTTCAGCATCCGATTTAAATTTAATTTCTCGTGAGGTTTCTAAATTCGCCTCTGATAAAAAATTAGAAATTGAAGCTTTAAAAGTTCGTGAAGAATACCGAAGAGAATTCCTTGGTAATATTTCTCATGAATTAAAAACCCCACTTTTTACTGTACAAGGTTATGTTTCAACCCTACTTGATGGAGGTTATAAAGATAAAACCATAAGAAAAAAATATTTAGATCGCGCATTAAATGGTGTGGAAAGATTGATTTACATAGTTGAAGATTTGGATACTATTTCTAAGCTTGAAATATCAGACGAACCAATTACTATGGCGCCTTTTGACATCGTTCCCCTAATTCAGAATGTAATGGATTTATTGGAGATGAAAGCCAATAAAAAGGACATCTTAATGACTTTTGACGATAAGTATACCAAGCCAATTATTGTTCTAGGGAATTATGAAAAAATCCAACAAGCGGTAACGAATCTAATTGAGAATTCAATTAAATATGGTAAAACAGGTGGTTCCACAGAAATTGGTTTCGAAGAAGTTAACAATAGAATTCAAATAGATATAAGAGATGATGGTGAAGGAATCGATGCAAAACACATTCCTCGGTTATTTGAAAGATTTTTTAGAGTCGATAGAAGTGGTTCCCGTGATGAAGGGGGTTCCGGACTTGGTTTGGCAATAGTGAAACATATTATTGAAGCACATAACGAAAAGATTATAATTCAAAGCGAACTTGGAAAAGGATCGCAATTTTCTTTTACCCTTCAAAAGCGGGAAGAATTAGATGCTTAAAATCTAATTTATCCTATTATATTACTTATTTTTGCAAAAAAATACTGCAACTGTGGGAAGCAAAAACAAGTTAAAAAGGTTTAAAGAAAATGATACATTTGGTATCGTTTTTCAGCCAACAAGAGAAGAAGTAGTTTCTAATCTATTTCCATTAAGAGGAAAATGGAATCAAGATTATTTTAAAAATAACAATCCTATTGTTTTAGAATTAGGATGTGGAAAAGGAGAGTATTCTGTAGGTTTGGCAGATAAATATCCTGAAAAGAACTTCATCGGTATTGATCTTAAAGGCGCCCGTTTTTGGCGGGGTGCTAAAACGGCAGTTGAAACAGGTATGAAAAATGTGGCTTTTATTCGTACCCAAATCGAATTAATAAATCATATTTTTAATGAAAATGAAGTGGATGAAATTTGGATTACATTTCCAGATCCTCAAATAAAATACAAGCGAACCAAACACAGAATGACCAATTCTCAATTTTTAAAATTGTATAAAAAAGTATTAAAACCTGATGGAGTGATCAACCTTAAAACCGATAGTGAATTTATGCATGGGTATACTTTAGGATTGCTTCATGGTGAGGGGCACGAAGTGATCTATTCTAATCACAATATATATGTAAACGAAGGAAGTCCAGAGGAGGTGACTAGTTTGCAGACTTTTTATGAAAAACAATATTTAGAGATCAATAAAGCTATTACGTATATTCGATTTAAAATAAAATAAAATTTGGACTTTTCATTGCCCCTTATATTAGGCTTTGCAATAGCAGCAATAGGAGTTTTACCCCCAGGTTTAATCAATATGACTGCTGCAAAAGTGAGCATAGTTGATGGAAGGAACGAAGCGATTTCTTTTGCAATTGGAGCAACGGTTATTGTTTTGTTTCAAACGTATATTGCAATTCAATTCGCTAAATTTATTTACAGTCGGCAAGACATTATTACCTTACTTCAAGAAATCGGATTATTTTTATTTTTAGCAATTACGCTATTTCTTTTTTGGACCGCCAGTAAACCAAAAAAAATTAAACAAGAAATTAAACTTCACAGTAAATCAAATCGTTTTTTTCTTGGAATGTTACTCTCCGGTTTGAATTTATTTCCAATCCCTTTTTACGTATTTGTAAGTGTGACTTTATCTTCTTTTGGACTTTTTTATTTTAACTCCTTAACTGTTTATTCATTTGTTTCTGGAGTTGGAATGGGGTCATTTACTGTTTTTTATTGGTACATTCTTTATTTTAAAAACCACCAAAGCAAGAGTGATTATTTGATAAAAAATGGAAATTATATTATTGGAAGCATCACGGGAATAATTTCATTGATTACTTTTTTCAAACTCATTACTACTAATTGGACTTAAAAATGGTAGAAAAAAACGATAATTTTTTTGAAAGAGTTTATGATGTAGCACGTCAAATCCCCTATGGGAAAGTGACTTCCTATGGTGCTATTGCAAAAGTTCTTGGTGCAGCACGATCTGCTAGAATGGTTGGTTGGGCGATGAATGCCTCTCATAATCTAGAAGATATTCCAGCACATCGAGTCGTGAATAGAAAGGGACTTTTAACCGGCAAACATCATTTTGACGGCACCAATTTGATGCAACAACTTCTAGAAAGTGAAGGAATAGTTGTGCTTGACAATCAAATTGTGGATTTTGAAAAGCATTTTTGGATTCCTGAAATGAAAGCTTAGTTTATAACTTAATTTCAATTTACATATGCTACAAGTTAAAAACATCACTTTCAGTTATAAACAATATAATGTCATAAAAAACATTGATTTTTCAGTCAATAAAGGACAGAATATTGCAATCATTGGCGAAAGCGGATGCGGAAAAAGCACGCTATTGAAACTAATTTATGGCTTATATGATTTAAATGAAGGTCAGATATTTTGGAATGATCAAGAAGTTTTAGGACCAAAATTTCATCTGGTTCCCGGAATGCCCTACATGAAATACCTGGCTCAAGATTTTGATTTGATGCCTTTTATTACCGTTGCAGAAAATGTAGGTAAATACCTTTCTAATATTCATCCTGAAAAAAAGCAAAAACGGATCAATGAATTATTAGAAATTGTCGAAATGACAGCATATTCAAATATTAAAGCAAAATTTCTCAGTGGTGGCCAACAACAAAGAGTGGCATTAGCAAAAGTGCTTGCCTTAGAGCCAGAAGTATTATTGTTGGACGAACCGTTCAGTCAGATTGATAATTTTAGAAAAAATTCACTTAGAAGAAACCTCTTTTCCTATTTAAAATCGAAAGAAATTACTTGCTTGGTTGCAACGCATGATAGTACTGATTCGCTTTCATTTGCAGACGAAACCCTAGTTTTAAATAAGGGTGAGATCGTAGTTAAGGAAAAGTCCACGCATTTATACAAACAACCAATTAATAAATATGTAGCCTCTCTTTTTGGGGATGTTAATGAAATTAAATCATCTCAATTAATTGATATAGATTGCGACGACGAAATTCTATTGTTGTTTCCCAACCAATTAAAAATGGTTGCCTCTGGAAAATTTAAAGTTAAAGTCAAACATTCTTTTTTCAAAGGAAGTCATTTTTTAATTCAGGCCGAAGCCAATGAAACACCAATTTTCTTTGAACATAATTCTGAATTAAAAATAAATTCAGAAGTTTTCTTAAGTAAAAAATAAAATAAAGTTAACTTTGAAAGTTTTCAAATTTTAAACGTAAAACTATGTATCATTCTAAAATTTCAGGATTGGGTTTTTATGTCCCTGAGAATACCGTAACCAATGATGATTTAGCTAAAATTATTGACACCAATGACGAATGGATTCAGGAAAGAACCGGAATTCAAGAACGCCGTCACATTATTAATGGTCAAGACACTACCACTTCAATGGGGGTGAAAGCGGCTAAAATTGCAATTGAACGTGCCAGTATTTCAAATGATGAGATTGACTTTGTTGTATTTGCAACCTTAAGTCCTGATTATTATTTTCCGGGACCTGGAGTTTTAGTTCAAAGAGATTTAGGATTAAAAACGGTGGGCGCCCTAGATGTTAGAAACCAATGTTCTGGTTTTGTATATGCTTTATCGGTTGCCGATCAATATATTAAAACCGGAATGTATAAAAATATTCTCGTAATCGGATCCGAAGTGCAATCGACAGGTTTGGATATGACTACAAGAGGACGAAGCGTATCCGTGATTTTTGGGGATGGCGCGGGAGCAGCAATTGTAAGCAGAGAAGAAGATTTATCCAAAGGAATTTTATCTACACATTTGCATTCTGAAGGAATTCATGCCGAAGAATTAATTGTAAAAGCTCCGGGAATGGGAAGCAGATGGGTTACCGATATCATCGCCGACAATGATCCAAATGATGAAAGTTATTTTCCGTACATGAACGGCCAGTTTGTTTTTAAAAACGCAGTAGTTCGTTTTAGTGAAGTAATAAATGAAGGCTTGGAAGCAAATAATTTGAAAGTATCCGATATCGATATGTTGATTCCGCATCAAGCTAATTTGAGAATAGCCCAGTTTATTCAAAAGAAGTTTGGATTAACAGACGATCAAGTTTTCAATAACATTCAAAAATATGGAAACACCACAGCTGCCTCAATTCCAATTGCATTAACAGAAGCTTGGGAACAAGGAAAAATTAAAACGGGAGATACTGTAGTTTTAGCAGCATTTGGAAGCGGATTTACCTGGGCAAGCGCAATAATTAAATGGTAATTATACTAATTTTTCAATATAGGAAATAGCATAATTTTTATCTTCTTGTATTTGAGATTTTAATAAATCGATAGAAGTAAACTTTTTCTCGTCCCGAATCCTTTGAATTACCGAAACACCAATTTCGGTATCGTATAAGTCGCCATCAAAGTCTAGAAAATGAACTTCAATTGATAAATTCTCACCATTTACAGTTGGATTCAATCCAATATTCATTATCCCGAAAACTGTTTTTTCTTGCAAATGACTTTTCACAATGTAAACCCCATTCATTGGGATTAACTTGTAATTTTCTTCAATTTCAATATTAGCAGTTGGAAATCCGATGGTTCTTCCCAATTGTTTGCCTTTGATAATTTTTCCAGACAAGGTATAGTCATACCCTAAAAATTCATTGGCTACAGCGATATTTCCATTTGAAATAGCCGCTCTAATTTTAGTAGAACTCACAGAAACAGAATCAATTTCTTGGGCAGAAATTTCTTCTACCTCAAAACCATATTTTTTACCAAACCCAATTAAATCGTCAATATTAGCAGCTCTGTTTTTACCAAATCGATGGTCGTAACCAATGATAATTTTATGAATGTTGAAGGCGTCTATCAAAATTGTTTTCGCAAATTCTTCGGCTGATAAATTGGAGAATTCCTTGTCAAATGGGTGAATAACAAGGTTGTCTATTCCCATTTTTTCAAGCAAGCTACTTTTTTCAGTAATGGTGTTTAATAATTGGATAGAAGAGGAGCCGTTTAAAACCATTCTTGGATGGGGAAAAAAAGTAAGAATCAAACTCTCACAAGCTGCATTATTGGTTCCTTGAATTAGTTTTTCAATAATTTTTTGGTGTCCAATATGTACTCCATCAAAAGTCCCAATTGTAACTATTGTTTTTTTTGTAGAATTAAATTCACTAATTGAGGAAAAAACTTTCAAGTGTCTATTTTTATTTTCTGCAAATTTAGAAGATTAAATCCTATTTTTTAATTAATATTTCAAACTACTTTTGCACACCTTAATTTTTTGATCTATACAATCAAAACTAAAGAATTTAATAAGAATCACTGGAATTTATAAAATATATTTACAAAATTCAATCCTTTTTTTAATAATTGTGAATGATTAAATAAAAATAATATTATATTTGAAATCTATTTTTTTATTTTAAATTCCTTAATAATGATCAAAAAATTACTTTTTTCGCTTACACTTACATTATTTTTTTTAAATGTAAATTCCCAGAACAACCAAGTTTGGACAAAACACAATAATTCCGGAAAAATTACTGTTGACAAATCTGCCGCTAGAGATAATTTCCCAAAAGTTTATCAACTATTTGACATGAATATCAGTCCGTTACGACAAGAATTATTCTCGATAGTTAATAAAGTTGGAAAGAACACTACTGTTATTTCTTTACCAAATGCTGATGGACAAATCGAATTATTTGAAGTAAATGATGCCTCAAACTTTGACGCTGAATTACAAGCTAAATATCCTGAAATTAGAGCCTATTCAGGTAAAGGAATTACAGATAGATACGCAACATTAAAACTAAGTATCTCTCCGCAAGGAATTCAAACAATTGTTTTTAGAACCGATAAAGAAAATGAATTTATTGAGCCTTATTCAGAAGACCATTCTGTTTATGCTGTTTTTAAATCTCAACGAAATAAAAGTACAGGTTGGGCATGTTCTACTACTGACGAAAAATCGGTAATGGAAACGACTCATAAATCTGCTTCGGGCTCAAACTCAATTCAGTCAAGTGCAGGGCAATTAAAAGTAATGCGTTTGGCTCTTTCTTGTAATGCGGAATATGCCAATTATTTTGGAGCTACAAGTGCTGGGCAAGTTGCATTAGTTTTAGCTGCATTCAACAATACCTTAACTCGTTGTAACGGAGTTTATGAAAAAGATTTAGGAGTTCATATGAACTTAGTTGCAAGTACAACTAATGTTATTTATTATGTTGCTTCTTCTGATCCTTATACGGGTATGGCTAATTGGAACACTCAGTTGCAAATAGCTTTAAATACGACCTTAACAGGTGTAGGAACTGCAATAGCAACAAATAATGCGGCATATGATATTGGTCACATGTTTGGAAGAACAGGTGGAGGAGGTAACGCAGGATGTATTGGATGTATTTGTGTTGATGGAGTAGCAGCTGGTACAGGAGCTACTAAAGGAAGAGGGATTACTTCACCTTCAAATGGAGTTCCTTCCGGAGATACCTTTGATATTGATTTTGTAGTTCACGAAATGGGACATCAAATGGGTGCCAATCATACTTTTTCAAATGGAAATGAAGGAAGAGGTGTAAACAAAGAAGTTGGTTCAGGAATTACTATTATGGGATATGCTGGAATTACTAATGAAGATGTAGCGGCTAATTCTATAGATATTTTTCATCAAACTTCAATTGAACAAATTCAAATTAACTTAGAAGGAAGAACTTGTATAGTTTCTACACCATTGGTAGATAATGCTACTCCAGTAATTCAACCAGTAAGTGATTATACAATACCTTATAGTACTCCATTTGAATTAACAGGAGTAGCGACCGATGCAAATGCTACCGATGCTTTAACTTATTGCTGGGAGCAAAACGATGATGGAGGAGCTAACACAGGTTTACTAAGTAGTGCGAGCGAAACTAAAACGACTGGACCTAATTTCTTGTCATGGAGACCAACAGCATCACCTTCAAGGTATTTTCCAAAAATAGAAAGTGTAGTTGCTAATTCTAATACAACTAGTGAAGTTGGTGGAACTGCAGGTTTCTTATCTGAAGCTTTAAGTTCAGTTTCAAGAGTATTAAATTTCAGATTAACAGTTAGAGATAATGCGCCTTATAGAGCTACAGCACCAGTAAAAGTGGGGCAAACGAACTATACAGATATGAAAGTTAACGTAACTTCTTCTGCTGGACCTTTCGTAGTTAATGCTCCAAATAGTCCTGTTTCTTGGGTTGTAGGTTCAAATCAGTCAGTTACTTGGGCTGTTGCTGGAACTACTGCTAACAATGTAAACGCAGCCTTTGTCGATATCTTTTTATCAACTGATGGAGGATATAATTACCCAATTCAATTGGCTAGTAAAGTGCCAAATAATGGAACTGCAACTATCACAGTACCTAATAATCCAGGTGCATCAAATAGAATTATGGTTAAAGGGTATAAGCATGTTTTCTTTGATATTTCAAATGCTAATTTTGCGATTACGGCACCAACTTCAAGTTTTGCAATTGCCTATAATGGTGTAGCAGAACAACAAAATAAACAAGCATGTCAAGGAGGTAGCGCTGTATACACAATACCTTACACTGCCTATGCTGGGTTTACTGGGACAACAACATTTACTGCAACTGGTTTGCCTGCAGGAGTAACAGCTACTTTTGTTCCTTCCACTTTGTCAGCTAGCGGAACAGTAACAATGACTGTTTCAGCAGCCAATAATGCAACACCAGCATTAGTACCTATGACTATTTCGGCTACTTCAGGCGCAACTGTTAAAACAGCTACTTTCTATTTTGAAATTTTTAATTCAAATTTTGGGACACAAGCATTAACAAGCCCTGCAGATTTAGCTACAACAATAGATCCATTGTCAGTAAGTTTAACATGGCCAGTAAATGCAGCAGCAACATCTTATGATGTGCAAATTGCTACAAATGCTAACTTTTCAACTATAGTTAGAAATGCAAATGTTACTACCAACAGTTTTTCACCAACAGGACTTTTGAATGCTACAATTTATTATTGGAGAGTGCTTCCTAAAAGCCCATCATGTTCTGGAACTTATAGTGCAGTTTATCGATTTACAACAGGTCAATTGACTTGCATCACAGAAATTTCAACAGATACACCGGTTGAAATTCCTATTGTTGCAAACACAACTCCTTTTATTTCATCTATGACTTTAGTTTCTACCAATTTGGTTACCGATGTTAATGTAACAGTTGATATTAGTCATACTTGGGTAAACGACATGACAATTTCATTAATTAGTCCTTCAGGTACTGAAATTCAATTGGTTTCAAGACCTTGTACCAATGCTTCTTTGTTAGACATTAATGCAACTTTTGATGATTCTGGAAACACTTTAGTTTGTGCTACCAATCCAGCAATTTCAGGAACCGTAAAACCACTTCAACTGTTATCAGGATTTAACGGACAGCCAATAAATGGAGTATGGAAATTGAAAGTTTTAGATCCTTACAATGAAGATGGGGGTGCAATTAATAGCTGGAGTTTAAATGTTTGTTCACTAAGTCAGGCGGTTTTAGCTACTGTTGACAATTCATTATCTAATTTTGTATTGTATCCAAACCCAAATAAAGGAAATTTTACAGTTCAATTCAATTCTACGTCAAGTAATGAAATCGGCATTTCTGTTCACGATATGAGAGGGCGATTAATTATGAACAATACCTATACTAATACTGGATTATTTTCTCAAAATGTTGAGTTAGTAAATGTGCAAGCAGGAGTTTATCTTGTGACTGTTCATGATGGAGATAAAAAAGTAGTAAAGAGAATTGTTATAGAATAACATTTCGAACCTAATTAATAAAAAGAGACTGTTTGCGCAGTCTCTTTTTTTTGTGCGTAAGCGAAATTTATCTGTAAAATAAATTTAAGTAACTATATTTATTGCTAGAAAGTACAGAAATTAATTGTCTTTTCGAAAAGAAATTAACAAATGATTTCAATCGATTTCTTATGCAAAATTATTAAATCCATAACGATACTAATAAAATCCATCATTTATGCGTTATCGCACATGAATCAAATGAGAATATTCATAAAAAAATGATTTATTTTTAATAATTAATAATTTTTAAAATTAATGATAATTTAATGTAAAAAACATTTTTTTATTTGAACTAAAAAATTAAATTTGCTCTTCACCAAGTTTAAATTAACTTTAGAAATTAAAAAAATTATTAAAATTATCAAAAATTAAAAAAATGGCAAACGTTAAAAAAGAAAGTGGTTCAAAAGTAGGAGGTATGATCTCAGGAATCATAATTGTAGCATGTGTATTTGTTGGTTATTTAGTTTGGTCTCTATTAATGGGAGCAGCTTCTAACTTTGAAGGTGGAGATCCTGAAAAAGGGCATCCTTTAAATACTTTAGGTATGGTTTATAAAGGAGGATTCATAGTTCCTGTATTATTAGGAATGTTATTAATGGTAATAGTTTTTTCTTTCGAGCGTTTTGCAGTAATTTCAAAAGCGGCTGGAAAAGGAAATTTAGATACATTTATGAAGAGTGTACAAAATAATGTAAAAGAAGGAAAAATTGAAGAAGCAATTGCAGCTTGTGACAAACAACAAGGATCTGTTGCTAACACAATTAAATCAGCATTGGTAAAATACCAAGATGTTAAAAAAGAAGGATTCAATAGCGAAGACGCTGCAGAAACTATCCACAAAGAAATCGAAGAAGCAACTTCACTTGAAATGCCAATGTTAGAGAAAAATATGACTATTATTTCTTCTTTAGTATCATTAGGAACTCTTGGAGGATTATTAGGAACGGTATCAGGGATGATTAAAGCATTTGGTGCTTTGGCTTCAGCTGGAACTCCAGACCAAGCAGCTCTTGCAACAGGTATTTCTGAGGCGTTAATTAACACTGCAACGGGAATCTCTACTTCTGTATTGGCAATTATCGCTTACAACTTTTTTACTTCTAAAATTGATGATTTGACTTACTCTATCGATGAGGCAGGTACAACAATTGTAAATACTTACAGAAAATTTAGAGGTAGCTTGAAACAATAATTTTTGATTTTATAATCAAATAATAGATATAAATAATGGCTAAAATAAAAATGAAAAAAAAGTCAACATCGACGGATATGACCGCGATGTGTGATGTAGCTTTCTTATTGCTTACTTTCTTTATTTTGACAGCTACAGCAAAAGTGCCTGAGGCATTGCCTGTAGATACGCCGGCTTCTACTGTACAAACGAAATTGCCAGAATCCGATTTGGCAACTATTACTATAGGAAAAGGAAAAGTATTTTTTGACCTTAAAGGAAGAGAAGTTCGTAAAAGAGCACTTCAATTAATGGGAGATAAATACGGTGTGACATTCACGCAAGACGAAATGGATAAATTTGCCTTGATGGAAGGATTTGGCGTTCCAATTCAAAGCATGAGTCAAATTATTGCTATGAAAAGCGCTGATAGAAATAAAATTGAACAACCAGGAGTTCCTAAAGATTCTTTGGACAATCAGTTGAAAGAATGGATCTACAATTCTAGAATTGCAAATATTGAAACCAACGATAAAGAGTTGCAAATTGCTATTAAAGGAGATGCTAAAGAAGAATATCCAGCTATTAAGAAAGTAATGGATATTTTGCAAGACCAAAAAATCAATAGCTTTAGTTTGGTTACTGGTTTAAGAGGAAAAGATTTTTAATTAAAAAAGAGACACTAAAATGGCTGAATTAAATACCGACGGTGGTGGCGACAAAGGTGGTAAAGTAAGAAGTAAAAAGCAAAATGCTAAGGTAGATTTAACTGCAATGGTGGATTTAGCTTTCTTATTAATCACATTTTTCATGCTTACCACAACGTTGTCAAAACCACAATCCATGAGTTTGGGGTTGCCAGATAAAGAAGACGATCCTAACAAAAAAACGGATGTTAAAGTAGATGAAAATCGTACGATGACTATTTTATTAGGAGATAACGACAAGTTAGTTCGTTATGTTGGATTGTTAGCAACACCAGTAGCTGGTGGAACACCGAAAGACTTCGTATATGGTAAAGACGGTATTAGAAAAGAACTTATCGATAGAAAAAAGAAAGTACTTGAATATACTGGAAATAAAGAAAAAGGAATGATTGTAATCATTAAGCCAAGTAAGAAATCAAATTACCGGAACTTAATTGATATATTAGATGAAATGGCAATTGTAGATGTACCCACTTATGCGATTGTTAACGATTTTACGCCTGAAGAAACAAAATTGTTAGAAGGAAAATAAGAGCAATCTTAGTACCCAATAACCTAATAATTAAGAAAAGATGAAATTAGATTTAATAAAAGACCAATGGCTTGAAATTGTTTTCGAAGGACGAAATAAAGTTTATGGTGCCTATGAATTAAGAAAAACAAATCAAAAAACTACTGTAAGAGCACTTATAATAGGATCTGTTTTGTTTGGTCTTGCTATTGCAATGCCCTTAATCATCAACATGATACCAGATTCTCAAGACGACACAAGCTTAGATACTAAAATTACTACGGTAAAATTACCACCTAAGGAGAAACCGAAAGAAAATATTCCACCACCACCACCACCACCACCAAAAGTGGATCAGGTGAAGTTTGTAAAACCGGTTGTTGCTAAAGCGGAAGAAGTAGTAGAAGAACCACCAAAGATTGTTGAAATAAAAGACAAAAAGTTAGGTGATGAAACTATTAAAGGAGATCCAGATGCCGAATTGACTGTGGAACCTGTAGGAAATGGTCCTGCAGATATAGTAGATGATAATAATATATATAATACTGCCGGTATTGAAGTAAAACCAGATTTCCCTGGAGGTATGGGTAAATTCTACACTTTTGTAGGAAATAACTATAGAACACCAGAAGAAGATGGTCTTTCCGGAAAAGTAATTGTTTCGTTTGTAGTTGAAAAAGACGGATCATTAACGGATATAAAAGTAGTAAGAGACATCGGTTTTGGAACTGGTAAAGAAGCCATTAGAGTTTTAAAATCGTGTCCAAAATGGAATCCTGGTGAACAAAATGGTAAGAAGGTGAGAGTACTTTATTCTCTTCCAATTACTATTCAATCTGCAGAATAATGTTGAATAACTCAACCGAGAATAAAGAGAAGAAATCGCTTAAAGAGCGGTTTTTTCTCGTTATAGGAATCGTCTTTTTCTTGGCCTATTTGGCCTTGGGATTGACAATCATCTTTTGGAAAAATTTTCCATATGATATGAAGCCTGGTTACAGAATTGCCTTTGGGGTGGTTCTAATAATATATTCTTTTTTTCGGTTTTACCGAATCATCAACGACAATAAAGACTAGGTTATGAAAAAGTTTCCCTTAATTTCCTTTGTATTTTTCTTAGGTTTAATAGTTGTTTTTTTTGCTTGCAATCAAAATACTAAGCCTAATAACAGTGATGAAACCATTTTAAAAGGGTCAACTTCAGTATTGGTAGATGAAACCTTGCTTCCCATTGTTGCTTCCCAAGTGGAGGTGTTTGAAAGCTTGTATGAAGCAAAAATTAAAATCAATGCTAAGTCAGAAGCCGAGACGGTATTGGCATTAGCAAAAGATACTTCCAAAATTGCTATTCTTTCCAGAAAATTAAATGCTGAGGAAGAAAAAGTATTTTCTAGTAAAAAAATTACCCCAAGAACAACTGTTTTTGCTACCGATGCAATTGCTTTTATTTCAAATAAAAGAAATAAAGATACTTTAATTGCGTTACAAGAGGTAGTGAACTTTTTAAAAGGAGTCCCAAATTCTAATATCAAAGGTTTGGTTTTTGACAACCCCAATTCAAGTACTGTTCGCTATATGAATGAATTTGCAGGTGCCAAGGAATTACCTTCAAAAGGAGTATTTTCGTTTAAAACAAATGAAGAGGTTATTCAGTTTGTTGCTGAAAACGAAGGGATGATTGGAGTAGTAGGAGTAAATTGGCTGATGGAACCCTCTTTAAAAATGAGACCTATTGTTGATAAAATTACTATTCTTAGTGTTAAAGGAATTGGAAAAACAGATTACTTTGCACCCACGCAAAATAATCTTGCTGAAAAGAAGTATCCTTTGTCTCGTGATTTATACATCATCAATTGTCAAGGGTACACGGGTTTAGGAATGGGATTTGCCTCCTTTATGGCAGGAGAAGTAGGTCAAAGAATCACACTTAAATCGGGTTTACTGCCGGTGAAAATGCCCGGTAGAAATATTAAAATTAGAAAACAAATAGAAAAAGAGGATAAATAATAAATTACAGACAATGAACACATTTAAAATTTTTAGTATTGCTTTATTGACTTCAGTAACACTAAGCCATGCTCAAGATTTAGGTCAGGCAAAGAAAACAATTGACGCAGAACAATTTGAAAAAGCCAAAGGAATTCTAAAATCAATTGTAAACACGACTCCAGATAACGGAAAAGCGGCATTTCTATTAGGAAATATCTATCTTAATCAGAATATTGGCGACTCTGCTAAAATATATTTCAATAAAGGGCTGCTAGCTAAATTAGATTCTAAATTAAACTATATTGGTCTTGGCCAAATGGATTTAGAAGATAAAAATGTTGCTGCAGCTGAAGCTAATTTCGCTCTAGCAACTAAAGACATTAGAAAAAAAGAAACAGAGCAATACGTTTATATCGCGAAAGCCTATATGAATTCAAATACGCCTGATTACAATAAAGCAATTGAAGTTTTAAATAAAGCGAAGATTGCCAATCCAAATGATACTTTCGTTTTATTGGCTTTTGGTGATGCTTATTACGGACTTAAAAATCAAAATGATTCTTACAAATCTTATCGTGATGCGTTTGATGCAGACCCAAGTTTAATCAGAGCAAAAATGCAATTGGGAGTTTTATTAAAAGGAGCTAGAGCATTTTCTGAAGCTGTAAAAGCTTATGATAATGTCATTGCAACCAATCCAGAATACGGACCAGTTTATAGAGAGTTAGCTGAAACCTATTATTTCTGGGCGAAAGACGAACCAAAATCGTACAAAGAAAACATTACCAAAGCCTTATCATTCTACGAAAAATACATGAGCCTAACCGACTATTCGTTAACTTCTCGTATGCGTCACGCCGACTTTTTAATACTTGCTAAAGATTATAAAGCGTTAGAAGCTGAAGCCAACGCCATGAAAGAATTGGATAAAGTAAATCCAAGAATCTTCCGTTATTTAGGTTATTCTGCCTACGAAAATGGAAATGTAGACGCTGCAATTTCAGCGTTAGAAAATTTTATTGCAACGCCAACTAATAAAGTTATCGCTAGAGATTACCTGTATTTAGGATTGGCAAAAATGAAAAAAGCCAATAATTTAGAAACGAAAGTTGTAGATGCTGTAGTTTTTGATGCTGGAGTTGACCAATTGAAGAAAGCCGTTGAAATAGAAATCACTATGACCAACGATTTAAGCGAAATAGGAAAAAAATTCTACGAGCAAAAATTGTTCAAAGAAGCGTCTGTTATCTATGAAATAGCGGTGACTAATGCCAACTCTAAAAACTATTTATTGGATAATTTCTATTTAGGGAATTCATTGTATTATAATAACACTAAAAAAGACGTTGTAAAACCAGATCCTATCCAATTGCAAAAAGCCGATGTTGCTTTTGGGAATGTAATTATTGCATCGCCTACAACACAGGATGCTTATATTTTCAGAGCGAGAACCAACAACTTGCTAGAAAACGATGAAATGATTATTAAATATTACCAACAATATATCGACGTGGTAACTGCAAAAGGGGAAGAAGAAATGGCTAAACCAGCTGTGAAAACTAAATTTATCGAATCGTATAATGCAATCGGTGCGGCCTATGCCAACACTGATAAATTGAAAGCAAAAGAGTATTTTGGCAAAACTTTAGCCTTAGATCCATTAAATGATTACGCAACGCAATCATTAAAATTACTGAAATAAAAGAAATATAAGTTTCAATACAAAACCGATAGTTTCAAAGCTGTCGGTTTTTTTTTAGAGCAATAATTTCGGCATTTGGAAAATTCATATGCCTGCTGTCCGTTTTATCCCCGAGATTGCTTCGTGCCTCGCAATGACGGGGGATGCCACTAACATCAGGGCTAAAGAACAATTCTTGGCTTCTATAATAATTTTGTCATTATAATTCTTAGTTTTTATTTTAATTCACAATTCACAATTCACAATTCACAATTCTGCAATCCTATTTTCACTACATTTGCATTCTATTTAAAATAAAAATGTTGAATCAAGAAACTCAAATAGCCGTTGACAAAGGAGTAATGCTTCCCCTAATGGAAGAATTCTACACCATTCAAGGCGAAGGTTACCATACCGGAACGGCTGCTTATTTCATTCGAATTGGTGGTTGCGATGTAGGTTGCCACTGGTGCGATGTAAAAGAAAGTTGGAATGCCGAATTACATCCGCCAACTGCTACTGATTTGATTGTTGAAAATGCCTCAAAATATTCTGAAACTGTTGTGGTAACAGGGGGAGAACCTTTAATGTGGGACATGTCCGTTTTAACGCAAAAATTAAAAGATAAAAATCTTAAAATTCACATTGAAACCTCTGGAGCTTATCCATTATCAGGAAGTTGGGATTGGATTTGTCTTTCTCCAAAGAAAAATAAATTACCAACTCAAACCGTTTACGATAATGCCGATGAGTTAAAAGTGATTATTCATAATAAACACGACTTTACATTTGCCGAAGAGCAAGCCGAAAAAGTAAACTCCAATGCCATTCTCTTTTTACAGCCAGAATGGAGCAAAAAAGAAGAAATGACACCGCTAATTGTTGATTATGTGATGAACAATCCAAAATGGCGGGTATCATTGCAAACCCATAAGTACTTGAATATTCCTTAATTTATTAAAAAGTCAGCCTCGCCAAATAATCAAAGTGGTCGCCTTCCAAAACTAATTCACATTTTAATCCATTGGCAACAGCCGCATTTTGTAAAGTAGTATAATCCATATACAGCCAAGGGAATGGCGCCTCTTTTTCTCCTTTGTAGGAAATAGTAAATTCTAATTCTCCATAATAAGCTGCGCCAGGGATCCATTTTCCGCCTTCCGAGTCTTCGGAATCCTCTTCGTCAAACATGTAGATGATATCGGAAGAATCAATTAGAATTTGTCCGTTTTCGGCCAATAGTGATTTTAATTTTTGAAAGTATTTCGCAACGTTTTCTAATTTTCCAAATATCCCCGTGCCATTCATTAATAGAAGAATAGTGTCAAATTTTTCAATTGAATTAAATTCTAAAATAGCAACTTTTAAAACATTTGAAATTCCTCTCAATTGACAAGCTTCAACCGCATTATTCGAAATATCGATGGCAGTAACTCCTAAACTCTTTTCATTTTGTAAGAACAAACTGTGACTTCCCGCTCCACATCCCACATCTAAAACTTTGCCTTTGGAAAGCAATAGCGCTTGTTGTTCTAATTTTGGCATCCCAGAAAAATCCCGAAATAAATAAGCAACCGACATTTCATCCTCTTCAGAAATAGTAGTTTCCGTAATTAAATCCTCAGTAGAATTATTAGTCTGAAAATCGAGAATGGCTTTTCCAAAAAGGTCTTTCATAGTAGTTGACTTGGTAATTTGGTAATTTGTTGATTTGTTTTGAGTAATTTTGCGTAACAACATTAAACATTAAACTTGAAACACATTTTAAATAATCTTCCTAAAGAAGCCAAAGATAAGCATATCGAAAATAAAAAGTATTTCGACAAGCTAAAAAAGAAGGCGCCCAAGAATATCGACTACATTATGCAAGATTTGCACGATGCCGAATTCAAGAAAACCGATTGCTTGAAATGTGCCAATTGTTGTAAAACCACCGGACCACTTTTTACTTCGGCTGATATAGAAAGAGTTTCAAAATACCTGCGTCAAAAACCACAGCAGTTTATAGATCAATACTTGAGAATAGACGAAGACAATGATTATGTTTTGCAAAGTGTTCCCTGTACTTTTTTAGACCCTGAAAACGAGTGTATGATTTATGAAGTTCGCCCTAAAGCTTGTCGTGAATTTCCCCACACAGATAGAAAAAAATTCCAACAAATTTCTGATTTAACTTTGAAAAATGTAGCTATTTGTCCAGCAGCATTTAACATTGTAGAAGAAATGAAAAAGAAGATGCCTTTATAGAACGTATTTAGTAAAAATTCTTTTATAATAATTTTCCAACTTTAATTTGCAATTCAATTCTCTTTCCTATCTTTGCAATCAAATATTAGAGGAAAAATTTGAACTGATTGCAACCTCGTAAAAAAAATGCTAAAGCAGAAATCCTCTCCTTTAACATTCCCGCAATCTTACTTTTTTTTCTTCGCTTAATTAAAAAAAAATTATTTAATATGGCTTATTTATTTACGTCAGAATCTGTGAGTGAAGGACATCCTGATAAAGTTGCAGATCAAATTTCAGATGCATTAATTGATAACTTTTTGGCTTTTGATCCTGAATCAAAAGTAGCTTGTGAAACTTTAGTAACTACAGGACAAGTAATTCTGGCTGGTGAAGTAAAATCAGAGACTTACCTTGACGTTCAGCAAATTGCGCGTGAGGTAATTAGAAAAATTGGTTATACTAAAAGTGAATACATGTTTGAGGCCAATTCATGCGGAGTACTTTCTGCAATTCACGAACAATCTGGAGATATTAATCAAGGGGTAGACCGCGCTACAAAAGAGGAGCAAGGAGCAGGAGATCAAGGAATGATGTTTGGTTATGCAACTAATGAAACCGAAAATCATATGCCATTAGCACTTGATTTATCGCATAAATTATTACAAGAATTAGCAGTTTTAAGACGTGAAAATAATGAAATCAACTATTTACGCCCAGATGCTAAATCACAAGTTACCTTAGAATACGATGACGACAATAAGCCCGTTCGTATTGATGCAATTGTAATTTCTACTCAACACGATGATTTTGATGAAGAAGAAAAAATGTTAGCGAAAATCAAATCGGATTTGGTGGGTATATTAATTCCAAGAATTATCAAAAACAATCCAAAATACGCTCACTTATTCAATGATAAAATTACTTACCATATCAATCCAACGGGGAAATTCGTAATTGGAGGACCACACGGAGATACCGGTTTAACAGGTAGAAAAATCATTGTAGATACCTACGGTGGAAAAGGAGCACACGGTGGAGGTGCATTTTCTGGAAAAGATCCTAGTAAAGTAGATAGAAGTGCGGCTTATGCAACGCGTCACATCGCTAAAAACTTAGTTGCAGCGGGTGTAGCTGAAGAAATTTTAGTTCAAGTTTCTTATGCAATTGGGGTAGCAAAGCCAATGGGTATTTTCATTGAAACTTACGGTACTTCAAAAGTGAATTTAACGAATGGTGAAATTGCTAAAAAAGTAGAAGAAATTTTTGATATGCGTCCTTATTTTATCGAGCAACGTCTAAAATTGAGAAACCCTATTTACAGCGAAACTGCAGCTTACGGCCACATGGGTAGAACGCCTGAGACAGTTACCAAAACGTTTAAAGCGCCAGGTGGAATTGAAAAAACAGTTATTGTAGAATTATTTACTTGGGAAAAATTAGATTATGTAGATAAAGTTAAAGCAGCTTTTGGCTTGTAACACATTAATTTAGAGATAAAAAAACCTGACTCAACAAGTCAGGTTTTTTTTATTAGTAAATCAAATAAGGCTTTCGCATTTTCTTAAAATCATGCAACCCGCTTTTCCAAGAAGCTCGAATTTCATTTTCATTTAATCCATCTTCAATTTGAGCTTGTAACTTTTTATTTCCCGCCAATTTTGTGAAAAATGCATTGAAAAATTTGGTTTTATCTTCCGTTGCATTATACGCTTTAAGCAACCACTTCAATTCTAATTTATCAATTTTCGGAAGACTAGTTAGATCTTCACCATAACATTCAACACCATTGTAAACCGGGTCTTTCGCACCAAAATTCGGAACAGGAGTAAAACTAAAATCGCCCATAGGCAAATAAGGAGAGCCATAAATTTGAAATTGTTTCTCCGTTCCGCGACCAACACTCACATTGGTACCTTCAAAAAGACACAAACTCGGATACAAATTAATCGCTTGGTCATTAGGTAAATTAGGAGATGGTTTTTCCAATAAACTGTATTTCATTTCCCGATTGTACCCCGCGCAAGTAATAATTTTTAAGTCACATTGAAGTCCGTCTTTCAACCAATTTTCACCATTGATCATCTGTGCATATTCCCCAATTGTCATTCCGTGCAATAAAGGTATGGTGTGCATTCCAACAAAACTAGAATATTCTTTTTCTAATATTGGACCATCTACAATGGATATGTTTGGATTTGGTCTGTCCAAAACTAGCAATGGAATGTTATTCTCTGCACATGATTCCATTATATAATGTAGCGTAGAAATATAAGTGTAAAAACGAGCGCCTACATCCTGTAAATCAAAAACCAAAACGTCGATGCCTTCTAATTGCTCCGGCTTTGGCTTTCTATTTTCTCCATAAAGCGATAGTATTGGAATTCCTGTTTTTACATCTTTTCCATCAACAACGTGTTCTCCAGCATCTGCCGTTCCCCTAAAACCATGCTCGGGAGCATATATTTTTTGAATATTGATTTTATTTTTTAATAGATAATCAACCAAATGAATTCTCTTAGTTTCAAATCCTTCAGCGTGGGTTACGCTACTCGAATCTGGAAGCATAAAAATAGAATCATATAAAACAACGCCAGTTTGATTGGTAATTACTCCAACCTTTTTATTATCTAATAAAGAAAAATAAGATTTATAATTATCAGCACCAGTACTAAAACGAGTCGACTTTTCACTGTTTATGACTACTGTTTTATTTGTAGAAGTAGAATTTCGTATGCCTTTTTGCGTCGGTTTACAGGAATAAATTAATAGCGATAAAGCTGCAAAAATAAAATAGTGTAGTTTTTTCGTAATCGAAATTGTATTGTGCTTTTGTAGTGTAGTTATATTTTGAATCATACTTGAACTCTCGAAAAATAATTAATTGACTTTAAATACTTGAAAATAAATTCTAAAAACGTAATTTTGACTCGAGTAAAGCAATCCTACTTTACAATTTTAATCCCTAATTACTTTTGAATTTAGAATATTTCATAGCAAAAAGACTGATCACTGCTCGAGACCATAAAAGTAGTATTTCTGCGCCAATTATAAAAATTGCGATTGCTGCAATTGCAATTGGAATGATTATGATGATTATTTCTGTGGCAACGGGAATTGGTTTACAACAAAAAATCCGACAAAAAGTAGCCGCGTTCAATGGACATGTCATCATCACCAATTACGATGAAAACCAGTCCCAGCTTAGTATAACGCCTATTTCTACCCATCAAGATTTTTATCCTAAATTTAAAAATGTTGAAGGGATTAACCATGTTCAAGCGGTAGCAACAAAGTCTGGAATCATTAGAACCGAAACCGCTTTTGAAGGAATAATTTTTAAAGGAGTAGGGAAAGAATACCGATGGAACCACCTTCAAGAATATTTGGTTAGCGGAAAATTACCCAATTTAAACAACCAATTAAACGATGAGGTTCTGATTTCTGAATTTTTAGCCAACCGATTAAATCTAAAAGTAGGTGATAAATTCAACACCTTCTTTATGAAAGAAGATACGAATCAAAAACCAAATCTTCGAGTTTTCAATATCACTGGAATATTTAATTCTGGATTTCAAGAATTCGATTCTACTTATATTATTGGGGACATCCGTCACATTCAACGCATTAATAAATGGGAATCCGATCAAGTGGGTTCGTTCGAAGTTTTCGTGGACGATTTCAATGTCATTCAAGAAAAAGGGCAGGAAGTATACGAAAAAACAGGTTCCACACTTGACACTCAAACCATTGTCGAAAAATATTATTACATCTTCGAATGGCTAAAACTATTCGATTTTAACATCATTGTAATCCTTGTCATCATGATTGCGGTCGCCACAATCAACATGGTGGTAGCGCTTTTAGTGCTCATTTTAGAGCGTACTCAAATGATTGGAATTCTAAAATCTTTGGGCGCAAATAATTGGGCAGTCCGCAAAATTTTCCTTTACAATGCCTTTTATCTTATCTCAAAAGGACTTTTTTGGGGCAACCTAATTGGTGTTGGAATGCTAGTAATCCAACAAAATTTTGGGATTATTAAACTAAATCCCGAGAATTATTATGTTAATGAAGCGCCAGTTTTCATTGATTTCGGAACTATTTTTCTGCTAAACATCGGTACCATTGTAATTTGTTTGCTCATATTACTAATACCGTCGTATATCATTACTAAAATTTCCCCTATAAAAGCGATCCGTTTCGATTAGTTTCTGTAGCCCTCTCCGGCTTTCCTCTCCAATTCCTCAATAAAAAACGAGTTTTCGCAAGTCTAAAAAGGCGCTTTTTGGGTCGCTCTTTTGGTTTTGTAAAACTATGTTTTTTTACTTTCGGGGCTTTTGGCCCACTCCTCGCTAGGTTTATTTGTTACAAAAAGCGTTTTTTTTTTGTAGGAGAGTAAAAAGTTTTTATCTTTGCCGACCCTATTGGGAACAACAGTATCACTATCAAGGATTTAAAGAAAGGCTAAAAAATAAAAGCGATAATCTTTTAAAAAAAAGCATCAATAGCCTTGCGAGATTAAAAAGATATTGTACTTTTGCACCCGCTTTGAGAGACAAGCGCTTTGATCTGAACTTGATTCAGATATTAAAAGAAAGACACGTTCATAGACATATTGAATTGACAGCCGTTTTAAGATGCAAGTCTTAGAACAAAAATGAGAGTAAAAAAGTTAGAAAATTTTCCTTGAGTGAGTAGTCAAATAATTTATTAAA
>JAIPAM010000003.1 GCA_021740105.1 Flavobacterium sp. | reverse complement strand
TTGCGGTATTGTTTGAAGAATTATACCATTGGTAGCTGTACGTTCCTACTCCTCCAGATGGAGTAACAACTAAATCAGTTGGTATTGCTCCCTGGCAAATTATTTGAGTATTAGGTGTAATGGTTACTGTAGGATCTGGAACTACACGTACTAGAGCGGTATTACTAGCCACATTTCCACAATCTAATCCTGAATAAGTTACTACTGCATAATAGTAAAAATCGCCTGTAGAAGTAAATGTTGTTGGGGTATAAGAAGTTGAGGTTGCACCAGAAATAATAGTACCATTGGTATTGCTATTGGTAGTATTGCTATACCATTGAACAGATGGAGTTCCTAAACCTCCTGAATAGGCAATTGTAAATGGAGTAACAGTACCATCAACGCAAATGTCTTGAGTTGCTAATGGTTGAGTTGTTATTGTTTGAACAGGGTTTACAACTAAATTAAATTGGGTTGTTAAATGACATCCAGAAGCAGCCATTGTCAACCGCACATAAATTATTCTGTTACCAGTATTTATTGAAGTAATTCCGTTTTGTCCTAAGTTAGCATCATTCAGAGAAGTGTGATAGGTTACGTTCACACCAGTTTGGGTTCCTAAAACTTCATTATTTTTTAAAGTTAGGTCGAAAGTTGCCGTTCCATTAGTTGAACTTCCATCAACAGCATCGTCACATTTTGCATAATCTGTTATGGTATTTATGATAGGAACAACAGAATTATTTACGTTTACTGTAGCTGATGCCACTGGACAAGCCCCTGATGCTGGAAAACTATAGGTATAAATTCCTCCCGCATCAACCGCAGGATTAAAAACACCAGTGCCAGAAGTTAGAACTGGACTCCATGTACCGCCTACCTCAGCAGTATTTCCTAATAGGCTAAATAAGTTATAGGATGGGGTAGTAACACAAGAAGAAGTAGTAGTGCTAACCCCTGGATTTTTAATTTGCTGAATACTAACAATAACTTTAACACTAATGGTAGTAAGTGCAGTATTACAGGATTTTGTAAAGGTGTATGTGTATTCTCCAGGTAAATTAATTGCTGGATCAAATACATTTCCATTTAATGGACTTCCGCCTGTTGGCACAGTCCAAGTTCCACCAGTACCAGGATTACCTGTAATAACTGTAAATAAATCTTTAGTACTGTTTGAACATACGCTTACATTGGTGTCTTGAGGGGTACTTCCAAAACCAGAATAGTAACCCGCAAATCCAACAGCTGTGCCTTGAAATCCAAAAACTCCAACTGCTAATGGACCAGTAGAAGTAACGTTAAGATTTCCGGATTGATTTGAAACTCGATACGATACCCAGTCCGTATTTCCTAAAACAGTTTGAGCTTGTGAAGTAGGAACCGCAACGCCATTAATTGATATTGTTGCATTCGAATAGGTCAACATCATTAAATCGGTTGTATAAGTATTTGTTCCGATTTGATTTACATTTGGAAGATTAACTGAATTTTGAAAGAAGCAACTCAATGGCGGTATGAAATTTAGCCCTGAGGTAGCGGTATCAGAACCTCCACCTAATAATTGATATGCGAAAACGGGCTTACTTGCCCTAACATATATATTACTATTGTTAATTCCTTGATAATAGGAATTAGGCACTAAATAATATTGGCCAGCATTTAATGTGGTAACAGGAGCAGTACTTCCGTTTACAAAAATAGCTGTATTGTCTTCATGAGCAATGATTAACGGATTTTCCATTGCAGCACTTCCATTTCCTTCTATGAAAATATAATCAGTACCAATTTGTGTTGCAGAAACTATTTGGTCTAAAGTTAGATCAGCTCGTCCATTAGTAATACCTCCTAGAGCATTTCCTGTATTTACAGCGACGGGTTTATCGGAAGTGATTAATCCCCCAATAATTCCAGTTAGATTTGCAGTAACATTACTGTATCCAGAAAAAACAACACACTGACCAGCATTTAAAGTAAAAGTTTGAGTATCAGCAGTGATGTTTCCTGTACCACTAGAAAAAATAACCCCTGTATTATAATCTGATAATCTTACCGTGGTATTATTTTCGGTTGCCATAACACTGGCTACAAAGTTCTTTCTATTGTCTTGAATCTCATTTATAGTACAACCCAATCTAAAACTCGTACCAATTCCGGGTTTTCCTTTTGAGATAATAGTTTCTGCGTGACTTGCATGTCGCATTCTAAAACTCACATAAAAGTCTTTAGGGCCTTGAAGCAAAACTCCTTTTCCAGAAACAACAGTGTTTACATCGCTTAAACTAAGAAACATTTTTGTAGGTTGACCTGTTCCTATTGTGAAAAAAGCAGGAGTTGAAGCTGAAATTGTAAATGGGGAACCAGCATAAGGGGTTCCGTTACCATCAGTTGCAATTACCTGAAACGGGACCGTTTCATTGGTTGACATGTAAATATATTGATCAGAAATCGCTGTATTATCTCTTGAATGTAAAGGTGGTATCCAGTGTTTGTTACTCAACTGAGAAAAGGATATCAATGAGGATAAAAGAACAAATAGTAATGTTAATTTTTTCATAGTAGTATTTGCAAAGTGTAAAAATAGAATAATTATCTTAATAGAGCAAAGTGTCCTTTAATAATTCTATCGTTGTTTATTGTTATTGAAAACCAGTAATCATCAGCCGGTATTGGTTGCCCATTGTAAGTTCCATCCCAACCACTACCTTTAGGATTTACTTCGGTAATTAATTTCCCATATCTGTTATAAATATAAATCGTCATATTTGGATATTTTGAACTATTTTTTATCGTCCAAAAATCATTGTAACTATCTCCATTTGGAGTAAAAAATCTTGGATAATCCAATACAAAAACCTTAAAAGGTGTTGGGAATCCACATCCATTCTTATCTCTAATATATACTAGATAGCTTCCTTCGGTTACATTAAAAAACTGAGGACTAGTTTGATAGTGCACCCCGTCAATGGAAAATTCATAAACACCAATTCCAGAATAATTTATAATAATTGAATTCTCACTTCCTGAAAAGTCAACAATATCAACAGAGGTAATTGTTGCGGTACCGGAATCTAAAGCAATAAATCTCTTTGTGGCTTGACATCCTAAAGAATTGGTAACGGTAACAGTATAATTTCCTGGGGTTGAAACGGTGGTATAATTTGTAACGTCAGTGTTACTCCATTGGAAACTCGAAAAGGTATTGGGTACCGAAATTCGCTTTGGATTTCCATTACAGATATAAACGGTTTCCTCTTCAAAATTGGGAGGTGAAAAAGCCGTAACTTTTAATTTTATTGGAGTAATACCGAAACAATCAGGGCCATTTACAATCCTTGCGTAAACAATTTGTTCGTTAACAGTTGTATTGGTGTAATTAGTTGGCAATGGATTTTGCTGGATTAACGCATCAGTATTGGTTAAATAATATTCGACCACTAATCCAGTTGGTAATCCGGATAATATTGGTGGCGTAACATCAATATTTAAATTAAATACGGTAAATCCATCTATATTTCCATCGCCATCACATTTTAAAATTGGATTTTGTGGTCCAATAACTTGATTGGATATTTGAAGAGTTATTGTCGCAAAAGCCACACAGCCAAAGGAATTGGAAACCCTACCATAAACGGTATTTGTGGTTGTATTTCTATAACTTCTAGGATTTTGAATTGGATTCACATCATTTAAATTCTCATAATAAATAACACTACTTAACTGTGTATTATTTCCAGTAATAATTGAATTGACTTTCGTTAAATCAAAAGTTGCAATACCGTCATTATCATCGTCACATTGAATTAGATTGGCATTGGTTAAAGAAGGTTTGGAACTGTATTCAATAGTTACTTCATCTGTTGCTATGCAGTTAGTGCCGATTAAAGTAACTTCTACTTTGTAAATACCTGAATCCCTTACGGTGTAAATCGGATTAGTTTGACCTAAGATTTCAGAATTATTTTTAAACCATTTATAAGAGTACAAACCAGGAATTGTAGCGTCTAAATCGTACGTATCGCCTTCGCAAATAGGATTATTTGTGGCAATTAATTGATCCGGTCCTAAATTGGCACCAACATTAAAACTATTGGCACCAAGAAAAATGGCAGAATCATATAGATTGTTTCCTTGATCTGCAATTACTAATTTTATATGATAGGGTCTGCCTGGAATTACATTTGCTTCCGCTTTCATAATTACTGTTTGACCATTAAAATTGGTGGGGTGGTTGGTTCCGTTAAAAGCATCAAAATAAGATTGATTTGCCGGGGGGCAAATACTTCCAGTTCCTCTCACCGTATTTATTTTCACAGGAATAGTCGTTCCAGGAACAATAGCTAAATTTTGATAAGGAGACGAATTGTCGGATGGTTTTAATAAAAAAGCAAAACCATCGGTATAATTGCATTGATTGCTTGAAGCATTTATTAAATACTGTTCAGAGGAGAAAATATAATCGAAACTAATTCTATTGGTAATCGGAATGAAGTCAAATTCTAAAACGGTTGCATTTATCGAATTAGTAATACCAAGTGCCATTTCTAGATCTGCATCGCCAAGCCAGGAAGTTCCACCTTGACTCAATATGAAACTATTTGGACCTATTGCTGAGGTTGCCTTTCCTGTGCTCAATACGATTCCCTCAGAAAAAGGAAAATTACTTGTTCCAGCATTGAAATAACCATAACTATTTTGTACTCCACTAAAAGCATCTCCACTAACAGAAAAATTACTAACATTGGCACAAGGGCTGTTTCCAACTAACACGTTCTGAACTAACTGTTG
The DNA here is from genome assembly GCA_021740105.1 of Flavobacterium sp. GTDB lineage: Bacteria > Bacteroidota > Bacteroidia > Flavobacteriales > Flavobacteriaceae > Flavobacterium. The sequence continues at coordinate 229,690 of JAIPAM010000003.1, read as the reverse complement.
TGCAGTATAAGTATCGTTAACTTGAATGTATTGTCCGTTTATTGCCCATGAAAAGGAAATTAACAAAAGGATATAGAGGGATTTTTGTGTAATTTTCATAACTACACAAATATACTACAAATCTCTTTTCTTCAGTAATTTATAAGAAAGAAAAACGAAAATGGCAGTCCAAGCTAAAACTATTAAAATAGAACTAAAATGGACGCTGTAATCTTTGCCATTTCCTGCTCCACCAATGGCGGTTTGTATATTTTTAATAACTGATAATCTTGAAAATGGCTCGACTATTAAATTCCCCATCGATTCTAATGGGAAAAATTGCATAATGTTATCAGCAGTTTTTCCTTCTGGAAATACTTTAAAATTTAAAATACCTTTCGTGATTCCTTCAAAAATATTCCATACAAAGAGGAATCCTATTGCAAATGCCGATCTTTTTACAAGTATCCCTAAAAATAAACAGAATGAAAAGAAGCCAAGTAATTTCACAAAATAGGCGAGAAGGTACTCAAGGTCAGAAAAAACAATGCTAATCTCTGTATATGAAGAGAAACTATAGCCAAGAATTAAAGACATAACAAAAACAAAAAGGGTGGATGCTGCTGCAAATACTACTACGGTTAAGAATTTTGAAAGTACAAACTCCTGTTTGCTCATACCGTCAATTAAATTCTGTTTTAAAGTGCCGTAACTGTATTCATTTGCCATCATTGAAACAATTACTATCGCTAAAAAGAATTTTAAGATCGCAGCAATATAGGTGTTAAAATGCCATATGTATGGAAAATTGAAAATGCCTTGGTCGGCTATGTGAAGTTGAAAACTCCCAATATTAAACTTAATTGAAGCTATTAATGCGATAAAAGAAAGTATAAAGAAATAGGTTATTGATAATATTCTGCTTGATCTGCTGAGCCATATTTTTTGTAATTCTATTGAAAGTAATCTTTTCATGTATATTTTAGATTTAAGACTTTGATCTTTGTTATTGAAATTGAATTTTTGTTGCCAAAGCCAATGCTATTTATTTTTTGTTAACTCTAAAAATTGGTCTTCCAAACTTGATTTACGTTTAACCAAATGATTCAAATAAATATTTTTTTCAAATAAATATTTATTTAAATCGGCAGCATCCAACGGATTTTTAAGATAAACCAATACTTTTCCCTCTTCAGCAACTACTTTCTCAATTGCTGAATGTTCATTAATCACACTAATTAAAGTTTCGTTATTGTCAGATTGCAATTCAAAATAGCCTTCATTAGAAGACATTCCGTCAACTGTTCCTGTATATAGAATTTTTCCTTTTTGTAAAACTAAGACATGGGAACACACTTTTTCCACTTCGTCAAGTAGGTGAGAGGCTAATAAAATCGTGGTGCCTTGAGAGGCAATTAACCGAATAATATCTCGAATTTGATGAATACCTTGAGGATCCAATCCATTAGTAGGTTCATCTAAAATAAGAATTTCCGGATCATTCAACAATGCGGATGCTATTGCTAAACGCTGCTTCATCCCTAAGGAGAAAGTGTTAAATTTACTGTTTTCTCGATCTGCTAAACCTACCAAAGTTAGTTTTTCTTGAACTTTGGAATAATCGATATTTTTGATTTTGCAAACCAACTCCAAGTTTTGTTTGGCAGTCATGTAGGGATAAAAATTGGGACGTTCAATTATGGCGCCTACTTTTTTAAGTGCTTCGTGGGTTTCTAATTTACCGCCAAACCAACTATAGGTACCCGAAGTTTTATTAACCACATTTAAAACAATTCCTAAAGTGGTAGATTTTCCGCTTCCATTAGGTCCCAGAATTCCGTACACATTTCCCTTTTTAATTTCAAGCGATACATTGTTTACAGCGTGAACATATTTATTGTAAATTTTGTTCAGATTATTAATCGAAAGTATAGTTTCCAAATTTTATTTTTTTTATAAATGTAAGACGTTTAATGTTTTTAAATGTTACAAAAACGATAATTTTTAACAAAAAAAACCCTTATAAAAATAAGGAATTTTATATTGATTAGGTAATCTAGCTTTTTTGTTCTTTATTGAAATAAACCAAGTAATAATACATCTGCTTTTCTTCATCCCAGCCTTTTTCAACAAATTTCTCGGCACTTTCAGGATTAATAAAATCCATTTTAATTTGAATGTGAGTATCTAAATTAATTACATTTTTTATTGATTTTCGAGCATCCGATACGGCTGAATTTGCTATTGGAAAAGTAGTTACATCTTCAATGCTGTATTTTTCGCCTTTATCTACTTTATAGCTTCTAAATTCAGGAATTAAATCAGGATTGTCCATTACTTCATTTAGGAAATTGCTTTCCTCAAATTGATCATTTTTTGCAAAATAATTCACCGAACGATTCATAAACATCACTTCCTGCTTTTTATCTTCAGCTGGAAAAACAACGTCTTTTGCGAATCCTTGACAGAATTTCAAGTATTTCTTAGTGATAAAATTATCGTCTTGAAAAGCATCAACAGATAGGAAATGTTCTAGCCAATATCTAGCATCGTAACGATTGCTGTCTACCGATAATATCTTGTATCCCTCCTCTTTTTTGTAATTAAAAATCAAACAACCTTTGTCTAATTTGCTGAGGTTAATTCCTTGTTGCAAAATCATTTCTAAAGTAGTTCCTTTTTCTTCAAATTGTAAAAAATCGGTCTGTACTTCGCTTTTGAAAACACCGATTGCATCCACCACATTATTATCAATGTTTACATTACTCAAGTACGTCACATAAACTTCTCCATTTTTAATATGCGGATGATTCGATTGCTCAAATAAATGATTGGTTATTTTCTTGGAAACGTCGTGAAGACTGCTTGGGTTGGCAAAAACTTCCGAGGCAAATTGGAACATTTCATTGTAATCCAAATCCACTTCATGAGCAAATTGGAAATAATTCTCTTCCTTTTCTCTAAAAGGTCGGAAGAAATATTCTTTCATCAGCGGTACAATTTCGTCGGTAAGATTAAAAGGTTGTCCAGATAAAAATTGAGATTCATTTCTACTTTTATTGCCAACTCTATGAATTGACAACGTTTCAATGTGCGTATTGTATAGGTTTAACATTAATTTATTTTTTCATAAAAAAGAACCAAGAAAAAAAAGCTACTTTGCCTTTCTTCTTGGCTCCATGTAATTATATTATTTGTATTTGAGCGTTTGCTCCTTATTTTTTATTTTGAACTTATTTTGAAACTACCAATTCTCCTCCGATCCGTAATCCTCAAAACTATCGTCTCCACTGAATAGGTCTAGATCGTCTTCGTCCAAGTCATCTTCAAATTCGCCATAGATATCATCGTGCATATCGGCCTCAAAGTTTTTTTCAATCGCTTCATCCGGCATTTCACCGTGAGAAAAAATAGTTTCAGGGTATATATTTCCTGGAGTTTGATCTTCAATAGCAGCCAATTCCACTAAGAAGGTCCACATATTGATGAAATCGTAAACGTATATTATTTTCGTGTTTTGCTTATCTAACAAATCTTCCAACTGATAATCACTCATTGTTTTTTGTTCGCCAGGCACATCCCCAGAATCAAACATTGGAATTTCATCCTCCTGATTCCAAGTGTCGTCACAGGTGTAAAACGAAGCCACTTCCATTCCATCAAATCCAAAAGAATTGAAAATAGCATTGTGTAAATCTTCCAAAGTATCTTCAGAAAGGATTGCAATATCTCTAAAAATATCTTCCTCAGCGTCTAGGATTACTCTAAATTTATAAACCATATTCTTAATTTTTGTAAAGCAACAAAGTTAAAATTAAATTTCAGATTTCGATTTCCCATTTCCTTTTTGTTAATAAGATTTTTTTAAGGAGCTATTCCGGCTATCATTCCAAATCCGCTTTATTTTTACTCACGTAAAATCAAGCGGGATTTTCCCTTCCATCCGGGCTAAAAATAAAATGCTATTTTACAATTAAAACTAAAGAAATTTTTATCAAAATTAACCATTTCTAAATGCTTAATATTTGATTTTTTTGGTAAAATTACGAAATCGATTTAGGTTAAAAAGTAACCAATTTTAAAAATTGGATAGGGTAAAAATTACCTTTATTTATAATTTAAGTAATTTATTTTAAAATACTGACAAACAATTTTTTAAATATTCACTATCGATTTATTCTATGGTGGTTTTAGACCTTAAAAAACGTTTTTCTGATGCCAGTTATCACAAAAATAAATAAGGTGTAAATGATAAAAAACGGAACTATAAATTCAATCAAATTCATCGGCAACATAATCGCAATTATAAGCAATTGAAAACCCAATCCGTAAATGGAAAGTAACGTCATAAACCAATTTGGAAACGTTTTTACTTTGTAAGCTTCGGGATCTAAAAAGTGAATTATCTTATCAAAAATTCCATATACTAAGGTGTAAATATTAAACAAAATATCTACGGATTTTTGCGTTTCTCCAGGTAAAGCTCGTGGCGCTTTGTATTCAAATATTTTACTTGTGGTATCTCCACCTACCGATTTATTTCTCAAAATCACGTAGTAATAATTGTATAAAGTCCCTTGTAATTGAACTCCAATAAAGGCTAAAATAGTAAACCAAATCGTGGTTTTTGAAACGTAGCAAATGGTCATCAAAATCATAAAATTTAAGACAATATCAAAAACACTATCAAGGTATCTTCCCACATAAGATGGGGTGTTTTTCAAGCGAGCCAATTCTCCATCTGCGGCATCTATCGCCGATTTTAATACAATGAAAAATGCAGCCCAAAAATAATGATTTTCCAGTATACAAACTATTGAAATTAGCCCTGATAGACCAAACAAAAGCGTTACATGAATAGGTGTAAAGCGAGTGTCTTTAAGTTGGTTGGCAATTATTTTTCCAATTGGCCTTCCATAATCTGATAAATCTAAAAACGTATCTTTTTTTAATAATTTAGACATTTAAAATAATGTAAACAACGAAATGTGACAATATAGTCCAGGTATTAATTAGTATTTTTCTTACTGCTTTCTAATAATAAATAGAATTGTAATCCAAATAAAATCGTAGCAATAACAATATGCAGGGTTTGAAATCCAAATGGAAAATTAAAATAGTACATTGAAATACCTGATAAAATTTCTAAGCAAAGCAATACCATAATCCAATTTATTCTATTAATACCCAATTTAAGCTCTCTGTTTCTCCAAAACAAAAATAGGTTGGTGAATAGAACTACTATAGAAAAACTTCGATGCATGTAGAAACCTCCTTTAGGATTTTGCAACCACACTTCCTTCGGCAAACCAGCCTCTACAATGGTGTCAACTGATTCTCGAACCTGCGTTCCAAAAATGATTTGAGCAATTGTTAGTCCTAATGCTGCAACTACTACCCACTTAAATTCAGAGTGGAAAGTTTTTGTCTTTTGTTTTTCTTGAACAGAATAAACTACAAACAACTGTACTGCAACAATAAGTAAAGCAGCAAGCATATGAGTGGTTATTTTATATGGATTTAATACTGAATCAACAACTGTTTTACCAAGCCATGCTTGGAATCCCATTAAAAAGCAAATTAATAAACTTAATACAATTAGTTTTTTGTTTTCTTTCCAATACCCAAAAGAGAAAAACAAAGCAATAACACAAGCTAATCCTGCTAAAGCTCCAATTAACCGGTTAATATATTCAATCCAAGTGTGCAAAGGATTAAAAATAGCATAATCATGTTTGGTGTATTTTTCCCAATGTGTACTTTCAAAATTTGTAGGAGCAACAAAATGATCTTTGGCGACTAAAAGCGATTCTTCTTTTATAATAACTTGCCCTTTTGAATATTCTTTTCCGGGAGTATACAACAATTCTTTTTCTTCTGTTGGAGGAATGTAGTATCCAAAGCACTTTGGCCAATCAGGACAGCCCATTCCAGAGCCAGTCATTCTAACTAATGCGCCAGCAACTATAACTAAATAAACTAAAACAAGTGCTGTTTTGGTCCAAGGAAGAAAATATTTTCTCATTATTTTTCTAGTTTTTTTAATCCCAATTTCGCTGCTTTTTTTAACATAAATTCATAAGCTTCATTGTAATCATTTGCGATTTCACCTCCTAAAATAGCTTCTTTTATAGCTTCCTTCAACACACCAATCTCTCGTGAAGGCTTTAAATTAAAATAGGTCATTATTTCTTCGCCGGTAATTGGCGGTTGAAAATTTCTAACATGGTCTCGCTCTTCCACTTCAATAATCTTCTTTCGGACGATTTCAAAATTGTTATGGTATTTCTTAAATTTCTTAGGGTTTTTTGTGGTGATATCCGCTTCACATAAAGTCATTAAATCATCAACATCTTCACCTGCATCAAATATTAATCTTCGAACAGCCGAATCGGTAACCATATCTTCTGAAAGTACGATTGGCCGCGAACTCATCATTACCATTTTTTGTACAAATTTCATTTTGTGATTTAAAGGCATGTGTAGGCGTTCAAATATTTTTTTTGCCATTTTACCTCCTAAAAATTCATGTCCATGAAAAGTCCAGCCTTGTTTTTTATTGAATTTTTTTGTTGGTGCTTTGCCAATATCGTGTAATAATGCCGACCAGCGAAGCCAAACATCGTCGGTATTTGGGCAAATATTATCTACTACTTCTAAGGTGTGATAAAAGTTATTTTTGTGGGATTGCCCTTCTATTTCTTCTACTTGGTTTAAAGCAGTTAATTCGGGTAATATAATATCTAAAAGTCCTGTTTTATATAGTAATAAGAAACCTATTGACGGTTGGTCTGTAGATAGAATTTTGTTTAATTCGTCAACAATTCGTTCCCCGGTAATAATATTTATACGTTCCTTATTTTTTGCTATGGATTGCAAAGATTTTTCTTCAATTTCAAACATTAACTGATTCGCAAATCGAATTCCTCTGAGCATTCTTAAGGGATCATCAGAATAGGTAATATCAGGATCAAGTGGAGTTTTGATGATTTTATTTTTCAAATCCTCCAATCCGTTAAAGGGATCTAATAAATCACCAAAGTTCTTTTTATTTAATGAAATTGCAAGTGCATTGATGGTGAAATCACGTCGGTTTTGATCGTCTTCTAAAGTTCCGTTTTCAACTACAGGATTTCTACTTTCAAAATGGTACGATTCTTTGCGAGCGCCTACAAATTCAATTTCGGTGTCTTCAAAACGCAACATTGCCGTTCCATAGGTTTTAAAAACTTGAACTTTTGGTTTTTTTGGAAGCATTTCTGATACCTTCAACGCCAATTCAATTCCGCTCCCAATGGCAACAATATCAATATCTTTTTTGAATTCTCTTCCTAATAAATAATCACGTACAAAGCCGCCAATAACATAGCTATCAACATTAAGTTCTGAACTTGCTTGTTGGATTATTTTAAAGACAGGGTTCTGTAATGCTTTTATAATATTCATTTTTTCACCTCTTAATTAAGGGTTTTTGCCACGAATAATCGAATTTTTATATAATTATTCGTTTATATTCTAGTGAGTCATTGTTAAAATTTACAATAACTGCTAATTTATTTTCTGAGACTTTCAAATAATTCATTGCTTGCGCAATGTGCGAATCTGTAATTGACTTACAGCATTTCAATTCTAAAATAATTGAATTGAATACTACAAAATCGGCATAAAATTTATGTTTTAAAAACACTTCTTTGTATTTAACCTGATATTCTTTTTCTCTTTCGAAAAAAATCTTAGATTTTTCAAATTCGTATTCAATTGCATCTTTATAAACAATTTCTGAAAAACCCTTCCCTAAATTATTGTGAATATCAAACAAGATACCCATCAATTTGTAACTTTCATCTTTGTAAATGATATTTGTCATTTTAATTCGTTTATTCGTGGCGTATAATTTTTAAAAGGGTTACTTTCTAATCACTTTAACTTGAGAATCATTGGTCAATTTTATTATTGTTGACGGCTTCCCAGCAATTTTATCTTGGTGCAAATTTACAACATAGTCCACACCTTTAATAATTTCTTGGCTAATATCTTTGAATGCAATAGGAGTGGGTTGACCCGAAATATTTGCCGAAGTTGAAACTAAAGGTTTTTTCATTTTCTCCATTAGTTTGAAGCAAAAAGGCTCTTTTACCAATCTAATTCCTAATGTTTTATCAGAAGCGATTAAATTGGCAGCCACATTTCTTGGCTCATCCAAAATAATTGTGGTTGGCTTTTCCGATAAGTCTATAATTTGCCATGCTACTTCTGGGACTTCTTTAAAAACATTATAAATCATTTTTTCACTATTCATTAAAACGATCATGCTTTTTAATTCTTCCCTTTGTTTTAATTGGTAAATTTTAGCAACCGCATCAGGATTAGTGGCATCGCAACCGATACCCCAAACTGTGTCAGTAGGGTAAAGAATTATTCCACCTTCTTTAATAATTTCGAACGCTTTATGAACTTCTTGGTTAATGTCTGAATTCATTCTTTAAAAATTTCAGCAAATATATTACTAAATTCCTATAGAAACCCAACCTTTTTGGTTGAATCGTATTGTTATATTTATTAATTAATTTACATTTGCTACATTAATTAATAACTGAATTTATTTTATATTTTGTAGTTATTTAAAATTTTTAGCAATAATTTAATAATGATAGGAATAACAGGAGCTAAAGGTGTTTTAGGTAGAATTATTTGTCAAAAATTAGAAAGTCAAAATTTAGATTTTTCAATTTTTAATGATGATATTCGAAATGAAAATGCTGTTTTTGAATGGTTGAAATCGGATAATATTTCCTATGTCATTCATTTAGCTTCTAAAGTTGCTGTGTCTGATGTTGAAAATAACATTGCCGAAGCCTATGAAGTCAATGTTTCAGGAACTATTAATCTGATAAAAGCCATTGGTAAATTGAACCAACCAATCGGAATTTTTTACGCTAGTACCAGCCATGTTTATGAAAGTTCTTCGCAACCATTGAAAGAAACAGATCTCATTAATCCTATCAATTCATATGGCTTAACTAAAAGAATTTCTGAGTTATTATTACTTGATTATTCTACCAAAAATAAAGCACTGTGTTTATGTATTGGAAGAATATTTAGTTTTTATCATGAATCTCAAAATCCCCCATTTTTATATCCAAATTTGTTAAATAGGTTTAAAAATGAAGATTTAACAAAGCCTTTTAAATTGTTTGGAGCAAACTCGACGCGTGATTTTTTAAATGCAGAGGCCGTTTGTGATCATATAATTTCACTTGTCAAAATCAATCATAAAGGAATTGTAAATATAGCCTCTGGTAAGTCTACTAAAATCATAGATTTTGTAAAAACTATTTCTCCTGTAGATTTGATTTTTGATATTGATGAAACAGAAAAGATAAATCATTTGAATGCCAATATTTCTTTATTAAATAAAATTCTAAGCACCAATGAATAAGAACGTTTCTATAATTATTCCAACATTTAACAGAGCTGATTTTTTGGTCGAATGTATCGATTCGTGTCTTGCTCAAACCCAAGCTTGTGAAATTATTGTTTGCGATCATGGAAGCACAGATAGTACTCCTGAAGTTATAAAAAAGTATGGTAATCAAATAAAATACATTCGAAGAGAATTAGATTCTGGTGTACATTTTTGCTGGCTTGATGGAATTTTACATGCAACGAATGATTTAATTCATATCAATTATGATGACGATTGGATTTATCCAACTTATATTGAAGAATGCATGCAATTATTCACTGAAAATGTAGGTTGTGTATTTTCTGATGCAATTGCCTATCATGATGATGAAAAGAAATTTGGTCGAACTTTGTTTAATTTGACAAATCAAACTGGAGTTTATACCACAAAATCACTTTTTAATTTTAATATTAAAAAATTAACTTCCCCAGGAGCGGGAATTTTTAGAAAGCAAATATTATTAGATTCCTTGTTTGTTGGAAAAGTTCCATTTACAAAAAATCATTATCATGGAGTGGGCCCAGATATATTATTCTCATTAATGAGTTGTATTGATTATCAGTATTTTGGATATGTAAATAAACCATTAGCTGTATTTAGAGTTCATGAGAATTCCATAACAATTGATGCTGCATCCGACCAAAAAAAACAATATAGAATTAAATTAGCTTATCAAGATGCGCGTATCTTTTATTTTATAACTAAATTCATTGAAAAATTTAAAATTTATTATTTAGCCAAATATTATTATAAAATAAAAAAGAACTTTATAAAAATAGATAAAAACAAAAAATAAAATAATGATCAGATTAGCAGAAAATACCATAACTCACGAGGAACTTTTAGCTTTAAGCGAATGGATTCCAAATTCCCCTCAACTTACAAAAGGGCCTTTAGTAGTAGAATTTGAAAAAAAATTCGCAAGTTTCACTGGTACTAAACACTGTGTAATGGTAAACAGTGGGTCTTCGGCAAATTTATTGATGGCCTATTCCCTTTTAGAAGGAGATTACCTAAGAAACAAAAAAGTGGTTGTGCCTGCGATAAGCTGGATTACGACACTTTCTCCATTTTTACAATTTGGCTTCGATGTATTGTTATGCGATAGTAATAATTTGAATCTAGGTCTTGATACAGTTAAACTGGAGGAAATTTTTATAAAAGAAAAGCCAGCTTTATTAATTTTGGTTCATGTTTTAGCCCACCTAAACGACATGGAAGAGATTAACAGGCTATGTGAAAAATACGACGTGCTCTTAATTGAAGATGCTTGTGAAGCGCTTGGAACTTCAGATGTTCATGGAAAAAAAGCTGGAAATTTATCTCTAGCAGGTTCTTTTTCATTTTATTATGGTCATCATATTTCAACAATTGAAGGCGGAACTGTTACTACAAATGACACTAAATTATACAATTTAATGCTTTCAATTCGCTCTCATGGTTGGTCTCGTGACGTTGATTCTAATTTTAAAGAAGAGTGGAAGAAAGAGTATAATATTGACGATGTAAGGGAATTTTACACATTTTATTACCCAGGATTTAACCTAAGATCTACTGATTTAAATGCTTTCATTGGCATCAGTCAGTTGGATAAAATGGAGGAAATAATTAAGGTAAGAGAAAATAATTATAATTCTTACAATAAATATTTAGAAGGTAAATATTGGAAACAAGAAAGTAAATACGCCCAATTGTCTTCTTTTGCCTATGGAACAATTGTAGAAAACAGAATGGAAGTTTTCAATCATTTAAAGAAAAACAATATTGAAGTGCGCCCTTTAATTTGTGGAAGTATGGGTAAACAACCTTTTTGGATAAAAAAGTATGGACATACTCCATTGGAAGTAGCAGATGTGATTCATGATTACGGACTTTATTTGCCCAATCATTTGTATCTAGATGAAGAGAAAATAAAATTTGTTTGTGATAAGTTTAAAGAGGTTGCAATTCCAAAATTCTTTTAATTTAATGCTTTCTTATAAGATTAATTTACGCTCCCTTAAATAATTAAATCATCCCATGGCCAAACTATATTTTTTATTTTATAAATAAATTATGACTAAAATATCTATCATTACTATTAATTACAATGACAAAATAGGATTGGATAAGACTATTAAAAGCGTCCTATCACAATCCTGGCAAGATTTTGAGTTTATAGTAATTGACGGTGGCAGTACTGATGGTGGAGTTGAAATAATTGAGCAGAATAAAGAAAAGATTGATTATTGGGTAAGTGAACCAGATAATGGGGTTTATAACGCCATGAATAAAGGAATTAAAGCTGCCAAAGGGGAGTTTTTAATTTTTATGAATAGCGGAGATACATTTTACAATGACCAAGTAGTAGAAAATATAGAGCACCAACTAACAGACGAATTTGATATTTATTACGGCGATTATTATAGAGTTTATAGCAATTCAACAAAAAAAAGAACTTTCCCAGAAAAGCTTTCTTTTTCGTTTTTCTACTCTAGTTCATTAAGTCATCAATCCTCGGTTATTAGAAGAAAATTGTTTTTAGATATTTTTCTTTACAACGAAAACTATAAAATTGCTTCTGATTGGGAGTTTTTCATTTATGCGATTTGTTATAAAAACGTGGCTTATAAATATTTAAATCTTACCATAAGTAACTTTGATTTTACGGGTATATCTTCAATTGCAAAGTATAAATATCTTGATCTAGAAGAACGCAAGCAAACAATTGATAAATATTTTCCACTTTTTGCTGACGATTACATTCTGGTTTCTGAGCTCAATTCAAAACGGTTTAAACAAATTTTTCATATTCAAAATTTTCCAAAAGCTTGGAAGTTTTTAAAAATGATGATCAGTTTTACGTTGTTATTTGTTCCTAAATTTAGAAATAAATGAAATTTTTTGTGAGGCATTTAATTTAAATTCAAAAGATGAAAAAAATACAAGTTGGGTTTTTATTGTCCTACGATTATGAGAAATTAAAAAATTCTATTCCTCCTGTTTATAATTCTGCAGATACTATTTTTATAGCTATCGATAAAGATTATCGAACATGGTCTGGCCAGAAATTTGATGTTGATCCTTCCTTTTTTGAATGGCTGAAAGACTTTGATGTTGATAATAAAATAACATTATATCGCGATGATTTTTATGTAGCTGATTTGTCAGCAATTGAAAATGATAATAGAGAAAGACACTTACTTTCTTTAAAAATGGGAATCGGAAATTGGTTAGTTCAAGTCGATGCCGATGAAATATTTATCAACTTCGAGAAATTTGTAAAGGAATTAAGAAAACGAGACAAGTATCTTGATAACCCTAAAAAAACACCCATACAAATTGCTGCTTTTTTAGTTCACTTGTATAAATTTACTGATAATGGAATTTTATATGTAAATGCTCCTCACAAGTTTATGTTGGCCACTAATTTTCCAAATTATAAATGTGCTCGACAAACAAAAGAAAGAATAATTTATACCAATACTATTTTACTTCACGAAACTTTGTGTAGAACAGAGGAAGAATTGCGATTCAAAATTGACAATTGGGGGCACAACGTTGATGTAAACGACACCTTTTTGGAAAAATGGTTGGCCGTAGACGAAACCAACTATAATGATTTTGAAGATTTTTATTTTATTGAGCCTGACAGATGGAAGAAATTAGGCTTCTTAAATTCAAAAGATTTTAAGGAGATAATGTACATTGCTGAAAACGATAAAAATTTTAATATTTCAAGTACATTTCTTTTTTTTAAAAATTTCGGACAATGGTTTAAGCATTTATTTAAATTCTCAAAAAATAGTAATCGTAACATCTGACAAATAATTAAAATTGAAAAATCCTATAAATTTTAATTCGGCATATTTATCTAAGCAAAATGAGATAATTAATATCATTGATAATTTCAATAGTTCTGGACTTATTTTTGGTGACGGTAATAGAAATATCATTAAATTATTTGATGTAGATACTATCAAAGTAAATGTAAAATCATTCAAAAAACCACATCTACTCAATTCAATCATTTACAAATATTTTAGAAAATCTAAAGCGAGAAGATCATTTGAATATGCCAATAAACTATTAGAAAATAATATAGGAACCCCACAGCCTATGGCTTACTTTGAAAGCTCAACTATTTTTGGATTAAAAAAGAGTTATTATGTAAGTGAACATTTAGATTGTGATTTAACTTTTAGAGAACTAGTTCAAATTCCAGAATTTCCTGAAAACGAAATAATTTTAAGACAATTTACTCGTTTTACCTATACGTTACACCAAAAAGGAATCGAGTTTTTAGATCATTCTCCAGGCAATACCTTGATTAAAAAAAAGGAGAAGGGAAATTACAATTTCTTCTTAGTTGATTTAAACAGAATGAAATTTCACAACCAGATGACTTTTGATATTAGAATGAAAAATCTATGTCGATTGACCAATAAAGAAGAAATGGTAAGAGTAATGAGTAATGAATATGCTATTGTTTCTGGAGAATCAGAGGAATTGATCTTCCGAACATTATGGAAAATGACAACTGATTTTCAAAATCAATACTTTAGAAAGAGGAGATTGAAAAAGAAATTAAAATTTTGGAAGAAATAGTTGTTAAAAAATAGTATTTTCACTTTTCAAAAGAAAAAATGAAAGTTTCAGTAATTATCACAACATACAATGCAGTTGAATGGTTGCAAAAGGTACTTATTGGATATAGTGTCCAAACCGAGAGCGATTTTGAAATTGTAATTGCCGATGATGGTTCTACTTCTGAAACTAGAGAGCTACTTTCTCAATTCTCCGCAAAATTTAAAAATCCAATTGTTCATGTTTGGCATGAAGATCAAGGTTTTCAGAAAACAAAAATCTTAAATAAAGCCATATTGAAGTCCACTTCAGACTATTTAATATTTACAGATGGTGATTGTATCCCTAGGAAAGATTTTGTTGAAATGCATCTAAAACACCGTGAAATTGGTTATTTTTTATCAGGTGGTTATTTTAAATTACCCCTTTCCATTTCCAAATTAATTTCAGAAAATGATATTTCAAATTCTAATTGTTTTCAACTTAATTGGTTAAAAAACATTGGATTTAAGTTGAATTTTAAAAGCTTGAAATTAACTAATAATAAATTTATAGCTCAATTTATGAATTGGGTTACTCCAACAAAAAGATCGTGGAACGGACACAATTCTTCGGGCTGGAAAAATGATATTATAGCGGTGAACGGTTTCAATAATGAGATGCAATACGGCGGGGAAGATCGAGAAATGGGGGAGCGGATGTTCAATAATGGGATGCTTTCAAAGCAAATTCGTTACAGTGCGATATGTATACATTTAGAACATAGTAGAGGGTATTCATCACCTGAAATTTGGAAAAAAAATAACGACATTCGTTCTTTCAATAAAAAAAATACAATTATTAAAACAGAAAACGGGATAGATAAAGTTTAGCTTTATAATTGGAATATTCCCCCAAAAGCAATAATTTTCTGAAAAAACATAAAGTTTTGTGAGGCACTGTCAGCATTATCAAATGTGGTTTTGATATTTGGCATATTGATGTATCCACCCTTTAATTCTCCTTGAATAAAAAAGTGCTTAAAGAAGGTAATATTAATCCCTGCTTTTGCAGAAAAACCATATCCTGCCACATTAAAATCATCATGGCGTTCTTTTCCCATTAACTTTACATTCGTTTTTGGATATAAAATACCGGCTCCAGCCCCTTCTGTAAAACTAATTTGGATTTTGTCGGTATCATTTATTTTAAACAATTTCGATATATCATCTACTCTTGAAAATTCTGAATTGACATAATTCAAACCATCAGTGTGTTCGAAAGTTAAAAAACTCTCATCGGTTAAATCTATAATTCCATTATTAATTACAGTTGAATTATAAGAATTTGGATACGTTCCTGAAATTCTAACCGATTGATTTTGAACCATTACGTATTTCATATGATCGACACCAATTGATATGTTGTAATGATCATTTAAAAAATATCCTAATCTAAAGTTAGTTTGTGGAATTGTCATTTTTGCAGGGTTAATATAATCAATATGCCAGCCTACAGGTCTATCAACTGCAGCAACATCATGGAGTGTGAAATTGTAATCGGTACCTTTAAAATGGATATTAGAATTACTGTAACTATCTCTGTTTCCTCCCCAATAAAAATACATTTTTCCTTTATTATGTTCAGTATATTTTCCTGAAGTTGGTTTAATATCTTGTGAGAAACTTAATGAAAAAGTTAGAAGGCTAATTGTCAATACTAATTTATACATTGAAAATATTTTATTTATGAAATTTGATGCAATACTATTTGAGTAGTAGGGTACAAATATAATTACGTTTTTCTAGGTATTATTAATTTCTACCAACTGTTTTATAAGTTTTAATTTGATTTTATAATTTCTTGGTAGGTATCAATCCAATTTTTTGCAATTTGAGCATCATTAAATTTTTGAACAAATTCAAATCCTTTTTGTTTCATGACCTCTCTTTTTTCTGAATTGGCTAATAATTCTAATAATCCTATTCTAATTTCCTCAGGATTTAGGGGGTTAATATAAATTGAATTTTCTCCTCCTGCTTCTGAAAAACAACTCCCTTTTGAGGTTATTACTGGAGTTTTTGAATACAATGCTTCAACAATTGGAATACCAAATCCTTCAAAAACAGAGGGATAAATAAAGACAGTTGCCATTTTGTAAATGGATGCTAATTCTTTTAATTCTACATTTTCAAGGAAAATGACTTTATTTTGAAGACTATTTTCTACAATATAAGTGTTAATGTCTTTAAAATAGGTTGTTTTTTTACCAATAATAATTAATTGGATATCCATCTCTTTTATGGCTTTAATCACCGAAAGTACATTTTTTCGGGTTTCAATTGTTCCAACATTCAAAATAAAATTCGTTGGTAATTGGTATTTTTCTCTGGTAAGTTCAATAAATTCTAATGGAATTTCTTCTTTAAAAACGGGAGCACACCCTTGGTAGATGACTTTTATTTTATTTGGATTTATTTTCAAATAGGTTACAATATCCTTTTTTGTTTGTTCGCTAATGGCAATTACTAAATCCGCTTTATTTGCAGCATATTTAAATTTATAATAATGTATTTTACGATCAAAATAGGAATACAAATTGGGATACCTCATAAATATTAAATCGTGAATAGTAACCACTGTTTTTACTCCCAAATTATTTATACCTATTGGAATTTCACCGGATAAGCCATGGTAGATTTCCACTTTATCTTTTTTTATCTGGGAACCGACCGAAAATAACCTCCAAAGGGAAGATAACTTTCGATCTTTTTTTGTTTCAGGCAAACGCTCTATGATAATTTTTCCGTCAATTGAAATACGATCAATTTTTTTTGGCTTTGGATTGTATAATAAATAAGTATTTTCAGGATGGTATTGTGCTAGAATTCTAATCAGATCTCGGC
Organism: Flavobacterium sp.; assembly: GCA_021740105.1. Taxonomy (GTDB): domain Bacteria; phylum Bacteroidota; class Bacteroidia; order Flavobacteriales; family Flavobacteriaceae; genus Flavobacterium. The sequence goes on along the minus strand of JAIPAM010000003.1, from coordinate 212,794 downwards.
TATAATTGCCCAAACCTGTTTTGTTGTGAAAGAATCTTTTAGCGTCAAATCCTAGTATCATTTATCTTATGCTGTTATTTTTAAGAAATAAAAGTAATAAATTATTGAAAAGTTCAGGTTTCAATAATTCATATATTTCAGTGTCATTTTTAGATTTTTTAAGAGATAAATTGGGAAAATAATCGGAAATATGAACTGAAATATTTGTCTTCTCATTTTCAAACATGTTCCAATCATTTTTTAAAATAAACGGAGAGAATATTGTAAATGTTGGAATATTTAATGCTTTTGCCATATTTATTGCACCTCCTTCATTTCCAATTAATGCGGCACATTGACTAGTTAATCCCATAAATTCACGAAGGGATTTAGCGTATACATCAAAAAATATTTGTTCTTGGGTATCCAATTGGCACAAATTATACAATTCAAAAGCTGTATTTTTTTGATTTGGAATGTAATTAAATAAAATTTGAACTGATTTATTCTCTGCAATTTGATCAATTACATTTGCCATATGGTGCAAAGGATACGTTTTTGATTCGCTACTTCCAATGGCGCTAATCATAATTATTGGCTTATTTAAATCGATATTGTTCTGAGTTAAAATGCGGATTGCTTCTTCGATTTCGTAATTTTCTAAATATAACTTTGGCTTTATAACTTGGAAATCAATTTCCAATGGCTTTAATAATTGCAAACGGTGTTCCACTGCTTTTGTAGCTGTTGATATCGAATGTTTTGTTCTAATAATGGTGTCGTTATAGAAAAACTTAGAATAACTTTTATTAAATGATATCGTTTTATTCGCTAGGGAAAATTTGCAGAAAAGGGCTGTTTTTAATTTGGAATACGAATCAATTATGATGTCGTAATTTTCAACTCTAATTCTATTCAATTGCTTTATAAAACCAAAGAATCCTCTTTCAGTGCTAGGATCTAAAGTGATAATTTTATCAATAAATGGATTGTTTTCTAATACGGGAGTCGTATTTTTATTTACAATAAAATGCAGTTCAGCCGTAGGGAATTTTAGTTTTAATTCTTCAAAAATTACACTTGTTATTAATACGTCACCAATCATTTTTGGCTGAATCACTGCTATTTTCATGCTGTTTAGGAATTTATTTTTTCAATTAAATCTCGAGTACTATGAAAACTGTAGTTCTTTTTTTTCATCCAAATGATAAGATTATCCAATCGATCATACATTTGAATTCCAGTATATTTTGAAACATAACCCGGAAAACCAAATCGATTAAAATCCTTTAAATCAGTAAATTCCCATGGGTGAAAATAGATATTTAGGTAATTATCCTTATTAAAAGTGATTCTACAAATTATTTTATACAACCAAAGTGGAAGATTGTGAAAAGACAACCAAAAAAGTGGAAAACGGACTATTGGGCTCACAGATGCTGGAATTTGCCAAACACCATCTTGCTTAAAATAGGTTCTAGGTTTTGAAAAATTATTGTATCTCCCAGGTAAATAAGTTGGATTTATTGAGGAATTGTAAACATAACCTGCTTTAAATATCTCTTTTTCATCTACAGGTTGCATTCTTGGCATTCTAAAACCGATCACTTTCGTATTGGTTAATTCTTCTAGTTTGACTTTCGATTCTAATAAATGCTCTACTTTAAAATCGCTGTGGTAATAACTGTGAGAAGCTATTTCGTGGCCGTCTTTAATTATTCTCTTAATTATTTCGGGTGCATTTATTGCAAATATTACCGTACTGAAAAAAGTAGCTTTAACTTGATGTTTTTCTAATAAATTTAATATTAAAGAAGTCCCTTCAACAGAAATACTCATTTGATCTTCAAAACTAATCGATTTGCCATATTCAAATGGCATATCAAATTCTTCAATATCAAAACTCAATACTATCATTTTTTATCTTCTAAATTAGTATCTCTAATTAAATAGTTTGGACGTTGTTTGGACTGCATAAATAATTTACCTACATAAACACCAATAATTCCTAATATAATTAAATTTAAACCACCAAAGATTACGATAGTGAAAATTACCGAAGCCCATCCGGATATTACATGTCCGTAATAAATACTATAAAAAACATACAAAATGTAAAATAATAAAGATAACAAAAACAGGGAAATCCCTAGAAATATTGATATATATAAGGGACGAATACTAAATGAAGTGATGCCTTTAAGAGCAAACTGCATCATTTTTTTAACGGTATATTTACTGTTTCCAGAAAAGCGTTCGGCAGGTTTGTAGTCGATTGCAAATTGTTTAAAACCAACCCAATTTACTAATCCCCGGATAAAAAGTTCATTTTCACTAAAAGCAAAAAACACTGTAGAAACTTTTTTGTCCATTAATCTAAAATCGGCAGTTCCCTCTTCAATCTTAATTTCAGAAATGGAATTTATGAACTTATAGAAATATTTTGAAGTTATTTTTTTGAAAGCGGGAAGATTCTTGTCTTCTAATCTACGGGTATAAACAATATCATAACCTTCTTCCCATTTCTCAATTAGTTGTGGAATCATTTCGGGAGGATGTTGCATGTCACCGTCCATAGTAATAATACAATCTCCAGAGGCTAGATCCAATCCTGCTTTTAATGCGTTTTGATGTCCGAAATTTCGGGATAATTCTATATAGAAAACATTAGAATCAGTAGTTGAAATTTCTTGTAAAATACGCAATGTTTTGTCGCTACTTCCATCGTCTACAAAAATTAATTCATAACTGTAATTTAATTTTTGCAGCACTTCATTCAGTGCGTTAACGATAATTTTAATATTTCCTTCCTCATTAAATGAAGGAATAACAATAGATATTTTCTTTTGTAAAGTCATCTTTAATGAGTTATTGAGCGATAGTTTTTAAATTTATTTATCAGCATTTCGTAAACAATTGCCAACCAAATCAAGACACAAGGTAATGCTTTTAATGCATAAGGACGAATATAATTGTCTTTTAAATATTTAGGAATTAAATCGGAAGGCGATAAACTGGTAAGTAGGAATGCAAAAATAAGTAAAGCGACATAGAAATTGGAGATGGGCTTTGGCTGAATTACAAACCATATTGCAACTCCAACAAATGCAATTATATAGGTAGGAGATTCAGATCCTGAACTAAAAATTACTGTAAAAATCAATACCGAAGCCAATAGCATTAATCTATAGGTTTGTTCTTTATATTCTTTTATTCTTAAATATTGCAAACCAAATAAGAAAACGCCACTAATTAAAAAAGGTAAATTGGGGATGGAGCTGTCTTGGAAAAATCTTCTAACTACTCCCATTAAGGAAATATCTTGGTAGGAATTTAATCCTGTATTTTCGTTATTTTTTTCAACTAACCTAGCAAACCATTCCTGGTAGGTTTGGATAATGTATTCAGGAGATGAAATTAGCATGGGCAAAGTAAACAAAGCGAAGCTCCAAAATAAAAGCGATAGAATAAACTTGATTTTATTCTTTGAAAAAAAGAAAAATGCCAATCCTACAATCCCATATAATTTCACAAAAACGCCTAAAATAATAAAAAACGCCGACCAGAAATCCTTTCCTTTTTCTATATATACAAAAGACAGAATGATGATTGCTGTCATGATAGGATTAAATTGCAATCCCAGTAATGTAGTTAAAAGTTCATGTAAACATATCCAAAGTATAGCATTTATTTGAGAAGATTTTAATGGTAATTGAGTGATTGCCCATGCTAAAACCCCTGCATTAAATAAAGACCAAAGAGATATTCCTAAATAATCGGGAAGCACTGCAAACGGCGCTATTAGTAAGCTAAAAATAGGTCCGTAATGGTTGTGATCAAAATATTCTAGTGGATATTCTTTGTATAATGGTAATTCGTCAATGGTATGAAAAAAGACATTCTTGAAAATTTTGTAATTATTGATATCATTGATATCTATTTTAATTAAACCGGCAATTAATGCAATAATCATCCATAATGGAATGATAATAAATCTATTATTGAAAAAAGACAAATTTAAAAAAGATGTAATTTTTTTGTTAATGGAATTTAATATCATTTCTATCTGTTTAGATTTTGATGTGATTTCTCAATTAAACGGCAACATCATATTCTCTCAAGGCATCATTCAAACTCGTTTTTAAATCGGTTGATGGTTTTCTCGTTCCAATAATTAATGCACAAGGAACTTGAAATTCACCTGCAGCAAATTTTTTGGTGTAACTGCCAGGAATCACTACTGATCTTGCAGGAACAAATCCTTTCATTTCAATGGGTGTTTCTCCAGTAACATCTATAATTTTTGTGGAGGCCGTTAAACAAACATTGGCACCTAATACCGCTTCTTTACCCACATGAACTCCTTCAACCACAATACATCTAGAACCAATAAATGCGCCATCTTCAATGATCACTGGTGCCGCTTGTAAAGGTTCTAAAACACCACCAATTCCGACACCGCCACTTAAATGGACATTTTTACCAATTTGTGCGCAACTTCCCACTGTTGCCCAGGTGTCTACCATTGTTCCTTCATCAACATAAGCCCCAATATTTACATAGCTAGGCATTAAAATCACCCCTTTTGAAATATAAGCCCCATGTCTAGCAACGGCATTAGGAACAACACGAATTCCTTTTTCAGCATAACCTCTTTTCAATGGAATTTTATCGTGATATTCAAAGATACCCACTTCTAAAGTTTCCATTTTTTGAATTGGAAAATACATTACAACCGCTTTTTTAACCCATTCGTTAACTTGCCATTTATCTCCAATTGGTTCGGCAACCCTTAAAGTTCCTGCATCCAGCAAATCAACGACTTTTCTAATTGCGTCGGTAGTTGTATTTTCTTTTAACAATTCTCGATTGTTCCAAGCTAGTTCTATAATTGTTTGTAAGTCATTCATTTTAAAATATTTTACGCAAAGATAACTTTTTTGTTTATTTACAGGATTGTAATAATTGGATTTTATTTATCAATTTATGAGCAGCTTATTAAGTTCATTTACTTTGATTATATTTGTATAAATATTTTAAAAATGCCTCGAATTTTAGCGATTGATTACGGACAAAAAAGAACGGGAATAGCGGTTACAGACGAAATGCAAATTATTGCCTCTGGATTAACAACCATCCCTTCAGCAACCACAATTGATTTTTTAAAACATTATTTTGCTAAAGAAAAGGTAGAGAAAGTAATTATTGGCGAACCCAAACAAATGAATGGAGAACCTTCGCAAAGTGCTGAAATTATTACCGCTTTTGTTAAAAAGTTTAGTAGTTTTTTCCCAGATATGCCAGTAGTTCGAGTAGACGAACGGTTTACCTCCAAAATGGCATTTCAAACTATGATTGACAGCGGCTTGAATAAAAATCAAAGAAAAAACAAAGCATTGCTGGATGAAATTTCTGCCACTATAATGCTACAAGATTATATTAGATAGTCTACCCTGCATTGAAATATTAGTTTGAAGTGTTGTTTTAATTATGTAGCAACCGATTTGTATCACACAAAAATATAATTTGTTAATTACCGATTTCAACTTGTATTTTTTGTTATTTTTGCCAACTATTATAAGTTAAATTATCTGAATTTCATTTTTCAGATCTTAAATAATAATTAAATGATTTTACCAATTGTTGGATATGGCGACCCAGTTTTAAGAAAAGTAGCTGATACCATTTCTTCTGACTACCCTAATTTAAAAGAGACAGTTGCCAACATGTATGACACCATGTACAATGCTTGTGGTGTTGGTCTTGCAGCTCCTCAAGTTGGAATGAGTATACGATTATTTGTAATTGATACTGCTGCTTTCGGTGAAGATGATGAATTGGCAACAGAAGAGCAACTTAAATTAAAAAATTTCAAACGAACTTTTATTAATCCAAAAATGATAAAAGAAGAAGGAGAAATTTGGGGTTTTAATGAAGGGTGCCTTAGTATTCCAGATGTTCGTGAAGATGTTTTTAGAAATGAAACTATTACTTTGGAATATTGTGATGAAGATTTTGTTGTTAAAACGGAAGTTTTTGACGGTTTAATTGCTCGCGTAATACAACATGAATACGATCATATTGAAGGAATTTTATTCACTGATTTAATTTCATCATTAAAGAAACAATTAATTAAGAAAAAACTGCAAAATATCATGGATGGAAAAGCACGACCAGACTATAGAATGAAATTTTGTAATAAAAAAGGAAGATAACCAATTCAAAAAATAGAAATAAAATAAATATGACATTAGATAAAATATTAGCAATAGCAGGAAAACCAGGATTATTCGCTTTAAAAATTCAAACAAGAACTGGTTTTGTTGCAGAATCATTAATTGATGGTAAGAAAATAACGGTTGGATTGAAAAGTAATGTAAGCTTGCTTTCTGAAATTTCTGTATATACCTATTCGGAAGAAAAACCATTAACTGAAATAATGAGGACTATTGCAATAAAAGAAGATAATGGTCCTGCGATTTCTCACAAAGAAGACAACTCTAAATTAATAGCGTATTTCCTTGAAGTTCTTCCGGATTATGATCAAGAGCGAGTTTATCCATCCGATATTAAAAAGATAGTAAACTGGTACAATATGCTACAAGCCAAAGGTTTAGTTTCTAAAGAAGAACCCAAAATTGAAAATGCAGAAGAAGTATTAGAACAAGTTGTAAAGGAAGTAGCTACTGAAAAAGCTGCTAAACCAGCAAAAAAAACAAAATCTAAATAATTTTATTTCCAAATCAATATAATTTTATCCTGTCAAGAGGTGATCCTGACAGGATTTATTATTTTTACACCAATTACTAAATAAGAATCTAACTATTTCAAATGAACATTAGAAAAAACCAACTTCAAGCTTTCGATAGATTGTTAACCATAATGGACGATTTACGTGAAAAATGCCCATGGGATCAAAAGCAAACTTTACAAACTTTACGTCATTTAACCATTGAAGAAACCTATGAATTAGGCGATGCTATTTTGGATAATAATTTAAATGAAGTCAAAAAAGAACTAGGAGATTTGCTCCTACACATAGTATTTTATGCCAAAATTGGAAGCGAAACCAAGGATTTTGATATTGCCGATGTTTGTAATGAAATTTGTGAAAAATTAATTCATCGTCACCCACATATTTACAGTGATGTGGTGGTTAAAGATGAAGAAGAAGTGAAACAAAATTGGGAAAAGCTGAAGTTAAAAGAAGGTAAAAAGTCGGTATTAGAAGGCGTTCCCAAGAGTTTGCCAGCATTAGTAAAAGCCAGCAGAATTCAAGATAAAGTTAAAGGTGTTGGATTTGATTGGGAAGAATCGCACCAAGTTTGGGATAAAGTTCAAGAGGAAATTCAAGAATTTCAATTTGAAGTAGCTGCTGGAAATCAAGATAAAATGGAATCGGAATTTGGAGATGTTCTTTTTTCAATGATTAATTATGCCCGTTTTTTGAACATTAATCCTGAAGATGCTTTAGAGCGTACCAATAAAAAATTCATTAAGAGGTTTCAATATTTAGAGTCAAAAGCGGAAGAATTAGGGAAGCCATTAATGGAAATGACTTTAGCAGAAATGGATGTTTTTTGGGAAGAAGCTAAAAAAATGTAGATTATATTTATAAGCCTATTTTAGTATTTAGTATGATTGTATTCCATAAAAAAAAACCTCGCATTGCGAGGTTTTTTTATGTATAATGTAGTGTAGTTTACTCAATATTTATACTCCTAATTTGCTTTAGTTTTTCTTTCCAAACTTCCAGTGTTTCTTTTTGAATTTCGATATTTTTTCTTACTTCCAATACGATTGAATTTTCTTTCTTTGCATTTTTGGTATTGGTAAAAAACTGAATATTATTTTCCAATTGAAAGATTTCATTTTGAACTTCATCAATTTTTCTCATGATGAATATCTTTTCATTTTCCAATTTTCGAGTGTCATTCGATTCAGATAAATTTCCAACTCTATTGGAAAATCGAACCATTTCTGTTTCCTTTTTGCTTAAGCTCAATTTTTCAAATAAAGCATCCAATATTTTATTAAATTTCCCTTCAATATGGCGTCTTGCAAAAGGAACTTTTCCCAAAGTTTTCCAATTTTCAATGTGCAATTTAATAGCATCTAAGTCGGCTTTATGTTCCCCTACTAGTTGGAATTCTCTTAGTTGTTCTAGGTACGCTTTCTTCTTCTCAAACGATTCTACTTCTTCTGAATTGGCCTCGTTTTTTTGTGCTTTTAAAACTTCAAAATAATGATTGCAAGCCGTTTTAAATTCCGCCCAAATAGAATCTGAATATTTTCTTGGCACGTGACCAACCAATTTCCATTCTTCTTGAATTTGTTTCATTAATGGGGTAGTTGTTGCAAAATCTTCACTCGATTGAAGTGCTTTTGCTCGTGCAACTAATTCCATTTTCTTATTCAAATTATCCTGCTGCTCTTTTTTGATGTCTTTATAAAATGAATTTTTAAAGGTATTAAAATTACGTACTGCAGTTTTGAATTCATTCCAAGTACTTTCGTTTACTTCTGTTGGAACCTTACCCGTTGCAAAAAATGCTGTTCTTAACGCTTCAACTTTATCAATTTGTGATTGCCATTGACCGTGCGCGTTGACTTTTTCGGTTGCTAAAACTTCAATTTGAGCAATGATTTCTTTTTTACGTTCTAAATTTTCTTTTTCCGTTCCACGTTGTGCTTCAAATAATAACTCTCGTTTATCATGCATTTGTTTGGTTAACTCGCTAAAACGATTCCAAATCTCCTCCCGATGATCTCTGGAAACAGGACCAATATCTTCTTTCCAAATTTTGTGTAAATCTTGTAATTCACGAAAAGCTTTATTAACATCAGTTTCACTAACTAAGGCTTCTACTCGTGAAATTATTTTTAATTTCTGGTCTAAATTGTGTTTGAAATCAAGGTCTCTCGCTTCACGATCCAAGTGTAAATAATCATAAAAATTTTCAACATGGAAATGATAATTATTCCAAACGTGGTTGTATTTGTCTTTTGGAATAGCACCGGCATTTTTCCAACGCTCTCTTAATTCGTTAAAATGTTTTAGGGTGTCTTTTATATTTTCTTGAGGATTAATTAGCTCTTTTAATTCTTCAACTATTGCCAATCGAACTTCTAGATTATTTTTTAAATTATTTTGTAAATTTTTAAAGTGAGCATTCTTTTTATCTCTATAAGCAGAATAGAATTGATCGAATTTAGATTTTAAAGGAAAATGATATTTAAATTCCTCTTTTGAATCTGGATTTTCAGAAAGGAACTCTTCTTTTTTCTCCTCTATAAAATGATAGTATTTCGATAAAAAAGAATTTTTAATTTCTTCAACATGGTCTTTAACAGACATTATTTTCTCAATCTCGCTTAGTTTTTCCAACTCCGTGATTAGTTCTTCCATCGATAATGATTCGTAATCCAGCATTGGAATTTCATGACGCTCTTTTAGCGACTCATCTTCGTTTTCAGCTGCATTTTCATTTTCAATAGCTGTTATTGCATCACTTGTTTCAGCAGTAACTTCATCAACCCCTTCATTTTCTTCCTCAATAATAGTTTCTGTCGGAGTAATTGCTATTTCTTGGGCTTCTATTTGAATCACTTCTTGTGATTCGTTTTCTACACTTCCATCTGTCTCGTTTAGTTCTACTGACAGGTTATCATTCTTTTCTTCTAACATTTTTAAAATGTTTAAGGTTCATATTATTTAAAGGTCGAAAGATAGCAAAACACGAATCAAATTTCAAAGATTTTTTGACATTTAAACTGTTTTTACTCAAAAAAGAGTGGAATATTTTCTTACGTTCTAATTTCTTTAATTATTTATTCCAAATATCCCAAGATTTTTCTGCTTGAAGCGATAGCATCTCCAATCCATTTTTAATTATTGCTCCTTGTTCCTTCGCTTTTTTTAGAAACAAAGTTTCTTGAGGATTGTATATTAAATCAAAGGCAATATGGTTTTTTGAGAAATATTGATAGGGAATTTCGGGACATATATCAGTAAGTGGAGAAGTTCCTAATGGAGTGCAATTCACGATTATTTGGAATTCCTTAAATGTTTTTTTATTAATTTGGTTGTAACCAATTGCATTGCTTAAAGCATTTCTAGATACTAATAAACAAGAAATTCCCAATTGATTCAATGCATAAACGATAGCTTTTGATGCTCCTCCTGTTCCTAAAATAAGCGCTTTTTTATGATTGGAGTTTAACAATGGCTCAATCGATTTTTTAAACCCTAAATAATCGGTATTGTAGCCTTTTAATTTTCCTGATTTCGTTATTTTTATTGTATTTACTGCACCAATTTCGGAAGCTTTCTTTGATAATTTATCTAAATAGGGAATGATGGTTTCTTTGTAAGGAATAGTAACATTGAGTCCAGAAATTATTGGATTTTGTTCAATGTACTTATGGAATTCTTCAATATTTTGAAAATCTAAATTCTCATAGGAATAGTCTACTAAATTTAGTTTTTGAAATTTTTCAGCAAAATAATCTTTCGAAAAAGAATAACTAATATTTTTTCCAACTAATCCAAATTGGTGTTTTGCCATTCAATAATTATTTTGAACATTTATTGATTGCGTTTTGTACCATTTTACGTGCCCAAACTACAGGAAATAATTCTTCAAGGATAGTTTTATTACTAAAGCTCAAACGAAGTCCGTTGCTTAAATGAAATTTTGCTTTGGAATCATCATGAATCATAAAGTACAGTCCTGCCAATCGGTATTCTACTTCAAATTCTTCAGGAAAATATTCAGAAGCTTGCAATAAAGTGTGAATTGCGCTCTCAAATTCCCCTAAATATTGAAGAATGTCAACCCAAAACAGCCAAGTATCCAATTGATAATCGCCAAATTCCACAGCTTTTCTGTAACCAAATTCAGCCTCTTCAAACAAATTCAGTTCTTTATTAATGGCGGCGAAACGCTTCCAGTAAAAACGATTTTGGTTGTCGATGTTCAAGGCTTTATTTACAAAATAAAGTGCTTTTTCAAATTTCTTTTGACGAACATAAAAATCAGTAATGGCAATCCAACCCTTGTCTAATAGAGGATCTTCGTGAACTGTTTTATTGAAATATTTTATTGCCAGCGCCTTTTTTCCTAATTTCTCATAACATTTCCCCATTCTAAGTAATGCATAAGAAGTAGCTTCGTCTAATTCGATTGTTCGATTGTAACTTTCAATAGCTTCTTCATACATTTTGAGTCTTTCGTAAGCTTTTGCTTTTTCCATATAGGCTCCTTGGAATTCATCATCAATCAAAGTTGCATATTCAAAAGCGCGAAGTGCTGCTTCGTATTTTTTCAAACCGTAATTCAATCTTCCAATTTGGTGCCAGGCAATTTCACTGTATGGATTTTTGTCGGTGTATTTAGTAAGGTATTCAATGGCTTCTTCGTTTTTATCTAAAAATTCAAAGCAATAAACGACATTGTATAATGCGGCTTGGTCTTCGGTGTCTTCTTCTAAGCACTTAATAAAATTCTGTTTGGCTAATTCTAATTTGTCCATAAAAAGGTATTCCATCCCAATTAAATTGTAGACATCGGCATAGTCATCGGTATATTTTAAGGCAATTTGAAGTAACTCAACAGCTTTTTCATGATTGTCTCTTTTCGAATAAATATTTGCTTTTTGAATGTATATTTCTTCGTTGGTGGGTTCAATTGCATACAATTCGTTAAGCAACTTTTCGGCTTGGTCTAGTTTGTCTTCAAAAACTAGCATTTCTACTTGAACTAATTTTAATCCGGTAGATCTCGGGTGTTGTTCCAGTGCTAATTTTAAGGCTTTCTTTGCCAAAGCGGGTTTGCCCATATCGAGGTAGTGAAGGATAATTTCTTCAAATTCTTCGGAATCAAAAAAGAGTACTTTGTTGGTTTTCAACATCGACTCAAACTTTGATAAGGATAATTTGTACTCGTCTTCTTCGTCGCTTATATGCATGCTATTTTGTTTAATTTATCCTTTAATAAAGGTAAGAATATAATTCTCATGTTGGAATTTGCTACTTTTTTTTGTGAACAATTTAATTAACAAAAAACAGTCTGAGTTAACGTTAATATTTAGCCCTGATAGAAGGGAAAATCCCTTATTATTGCTCAGGATGAAGCAATAGTAAGGATTGGAATGATAGCAGGAATTGCTCCTAATACAAATTAGATTTCATTTAAGATTTCGTCCATTACTTGAAGAATTATTTCACAACCTTCTTCAATTTCGCTTTCTGAAATGGTTAGTGGTGGGGTAATTCTAATGGCGCAACTTTCGAATAATAACCAGAATAAAATGAGTCCTTTTTCTTGGCATTTTAGAATTACTTTGGTCGTAATATCAGCGTTTTCTGTCATGGCCGCTAACATTAATCCTTCGCCTCGAACTTCTTTTATTAAGGGGTGAATTAGTAGTTTTCGGAACAATTTCTCCTTGATAATTGCTTCCGACATCAAGGTGCTCTCTGTTAATTCTTGTAGTGTAGCTAGGCAGGCTGCGGCAATTACAGGGTGTCCTCCAAAAGTGGTTATGTGCCCTAATTTAGGGTTATTGTTTAATAAATCCATGTGTTCTTCAGAGGCTGTGAAACCCCCGACAGGCATTCCGCTTCCCATTCCTTTTCCCATTATTACAATATCAGGAACGACATCGTAGTTTTGAAAACCGAATAATTTCCCTGTTCTACCGAAACCGGGTTGTATTTCGTCGAGAATCATAATGGCACCTACTTCTGTGCATCGAGCGCGTACTTTTTTCAGAAAACCGTTGAAAGGTTGTATGAATCCAGCTCCTCCTTGAATAGTTTCCAATATTATTCCCGCTGTTTTTGTAGTAATTTTCTGTAAATCGTCTTCGTTATTGAAAGTGATAAAATCAACATCGGGAACTAATGGACGGAAAACTTGTTTACGTTCTTCAAATCCCATTACGCTAAGTGATCCCATAGTATTTCCGTGATAGGCCTTGTGGCAAGAGATTAATTGGCTACGGCCAGTGATGCGTCGGGCTAATTTTAAGGCACCTTCTGTAGCTTCTGTTCCTGAATTTACCAAATAGGTTTTTTTTAATGGATAGGGAAGGTGATCGGCTAATAATTTGCAATATTCAACCGCTGGACTTTGGGAATATTCCCCGTAAACCATCACGTGCGAATATTTATCCAATTGATTTTTGATGGCATTATTCACTCTTGGATGTTGATGTCCGAGTGTATTAGCAGAAACTCCTGCTACAAAATCGAGGTATTTTTTGTTATTTGTATCGTAAATATAAGACCCAATGGCGTGCGAAACTTCCATACCGAGAGGGTAGGGAGACGTTTGGGCTTGGTATTTTAGAAAATCGTTGTTCAATTTCTTATTTATTTGTCTTTGTATTCTAAGGTTTCTTTTCGGACTTTCATTGGAACATCCGCTTTGGCTTTTAAGGCTTTACTTTCTTTCACGATTTTATCATTCATTTCATTTTCTTCTTTTGTGAATAAATCGGCAATGGATTTTATTCGTTCGTCTCCCCGCCATATAAACCCTCGTAATTTTCTGGCGTTTTCAGGCAGTTCACTTTCTGGGTAAATATCACTATCGGGCTTATCAAAAAGGGTCAAATCATCGATTTTATTTTTATCTAATTTCAGATTTATTTTACTGCAAACGCTTTTATTAATACCAATGAGTTCTTGTTTGTCATTTCGCAGGTAATAAATGACTTCGGTATTTTTTATAATATCAACGTTGTCAAGGTTTTTGTCTTTAAATTTACCATATAGATTTTGACCTTTTACCTGATTAAATCCGATTCCAATGGTATCTTTAGAGACGATAAAAGCATTATTTAATACTTTTAGAGAATCCAATTTTTCAGTATCATTATTCCCAATAAGGTGCATGATATCTCCAGTCATTTGGTTTTCAAAATTCCATAGAATTGGTCTTCCAATGAGTTTGGTGAGTGCTTTTTTCTGATCGGAATGAATGGAATCACATTTACCGCTTAAATCGAGTTTGTAGAATTTTGCGTCTTTAAAACCCCGAATAATTCTGTTGTTTTCTTTGCCCGTAATCATTAATTTTTGAGCATGAATATAAATGGAATCTTTTTCTATCAAGCTGATCGCTAAAGCTCTTTTGGTAACATAAACTGAATCTTTAAACTTATAAATTTCAGCATAATGCCCCTTTACAATTATTTTATTAACGGTATCGGTGATTTTTACATTATTGGTAGCTGAGGCAAATCCTCTTTTTTTATTATAAAACAAACTATCGCCTTCTATCAATCGATTATTATATTCTATTTTGGAATTTCGTTGTAAACGAGCAATGTCTTTTTTGGTATCGTAAAAGCCGTTTTCAGTGTAGATTTTGTTATCTTTTCCATCAATTGTGGAAGGGCCTAATAAATACGAATGACCCGAATTGGTGTAATAATCTAAATGATTTGACTTAATGGTATTTTCAGGTGTTTTTATGACTACAGCAGTTAAAAACTGGTATTTTTTTTGAGCAACATAATACTTACCCGACTTGCTTTTAAGTGTATTTCCTTTATCATTAATTACTCCGCCAGTGGTGTAAAATGCTTCCTGACTGTTTCTATTAAAGTTCAATGTATCTGTTACCAATGACATATCCGGTGATCTCAAAACTACTTCGCCAGTCGCATAGGCTTGTTTGATATTACCATTGTATTCGGCATATTTGCTGGTCATAGTTAGAGAATCACCTTGAATAATTTGTACGTTTCCAAAGGCTTTGATGTAGTTTTCTTTTTGAAACCAATAGGCTTTATTGCAGGTTAAAATTGCGCCATCATGATTCACACGGACGTTTCCCGTAAGTAATGCAGCATCAGGAATTTCAATTTGGTTAATATCTGCAAAATCGGAATGTTCGATGATAATTTTCTTTGGCGTTTGCGCCATTATCGGATTCAAACAAAATACCAGAATGCAGCTATTTATAAGAATTAAGTACTTTTTCAAAGGTTTAATTTTTGCCAAATTTAAGAAAAAGGAAACAATGCTGCTGCAAATTAAGATATATTTATTAATTGCTTTCTACGAATTTGATTAATCTCTTTTTAGTGTGACTTTCAAATAGATAAATCCAGTAATTGCAGCGATAGTTGAAGCAATTAAAATGGCGATTTTTGAGTTGATGATATCCGAATTATTATCGAATGCCAATAGACTTATAAAAATTGACATTGTAAACCCAATTCCACCCAAAATTGCTGCTCCAAAAATAGAATTCCAATTCAAACTTTTAGGTAATACTCCAATTCCTATCAGTACGCCTAAATAGGAAAACAACCAAATCCCTATTGGTTTTCCAATAAATAATCCTAAAATTATACCGATACTGTTGGAATGACTCAGACCTTCATACCAATTGGAATTTAATACGATACAAGTGTTTGCTAAAGCAAATAAAGGCAAGATCAAAAACGCGACAGGTTGGTGTAAATAATGCTGTAATTGATACGAAATAGATTTCTTTTTTCCATCGCCAAATGGAATTACAAAAGCCAATAATACTCCTGTAATTGTTGCGTGAACTCCAGAATTTAGCATAAAATACCACATTAGAATTCCTCCAATTAAATAGGGAATTATATTGTTGACTTTTAGTCGGTTTAGAATAAATAATAAGGCTAAAATCCCTAATGCAATTCCTAAATTCATTAAGGAAATGCTTGAAGTATAAAAAACAGCAATTACAAATATGGCTCCTAAATCATCAATAACAGCTAAGGCGGTAAGAAATACTTTTAAAGAAGTTGGCACCCGACTTCCTAATAGCGATAGGATTCCAATTGCAAATGCTATGTCAGTAGCCATTGGAATTCCAATCCCTGATTGTGTGGTGGTACCCAGATTAAATCCAGCATAAATCAAAGCGGGGATGATCATTCCGCCAATAGCGCCTATTAAAGGCAGCGCTGCTTTTTTTAGCGTAGAAAGTTCACCGATATAAACTTCTCGTTCCAATTCCAATCCAATCAAGAGAAAGAAAATAGTCATTAACCCATCGTTAATCCATTCTACTAGACTGTGATTTCCAATTTTGTTATTCCATAGTTGAAGGTATTCCGATTGGAATATAGAATTGGCTAAAAGCAATGAAATTAAAGTAGCAAATATTAATACAAATCCACCTGCTTTTTCACTTTCAAAAAAGGCTTTAAATAAATTGGTTTCTTTCATGTTAATTTTGCTGTAAAGATAAAACGCTTTGATTTCTCAAAGCGTTTCTTTTATTATTTTGTGATTGTTTGTTTACGATCAGGACCCACAGAAACTATTTTAATTGGCACTTCAACTTCTTTTTCAATAAAGTCAATGTAATTTTTTAATTCTATTGGAAGCTCATCATAAGTGGTCATACCTGTTAAATCAGCTTTCCAACCTTTGAATTCTTTATAAATCGGAGTAACATTTTCAGGTTCGATGTTGTAAGGTAAATGCGCAATATTTTGTCCTTTGTAACTGTATTCTGTACACACTTTCAAAGTACTAAAACCAGATAATACGTCACCTTTCATCATCATTAATTGGGTAACTCCATTCACTTGTATAGCATATTTTAAGGCTACTAAATCCAACCATCCACAACGTCTTTGTCTTCCAGTAACTGAACCAAATTCGTTACCTACTCTTGCCATTGTAGCTCCATCTTCTTCAAAATCTTCAGTAGGGAATGGGCCACTTCCAACACGGGTGGTGTAGGCTTTGAAAATTCCGTAAACTTCTTTGATTTTATTAGGTGCAATTCCTAAACCAGTGCAAGCGCCAGCAGCAGTAGTATTAGAAGAAGTTACAAATGGATACGTACCAAAATCAACATCTAATAATGAACCTTGAGCTCCTTCACAAAGAATAGATTTACCTTCTTTTTGTGCTTGGTGTAAATATTCCTCACTATCTATGAAAGTCAGTTTTTTTAAGTCTTCAATAGCTTCAAAAAATTCAACTTCCAATTCTGCAAGATTGTATTGAATGGCAACATCATAAAATTTAATCATAGCCTCATGCTTGTCAGCTAAAGCTCTGTAACGCTCTTTAAAATCTTCCAATTCAATATCACCAACTCGTATTCCATTTCTGCCTGTTTTATCCATGTAAGTTGGACCTATACCTTTTAAAGTAGAACCAATTTTGGCCTTCCCTTTTGACGCTTCAGAAGCAGCATCTAGTAAACGGTGGGTAGGTAAGATTAAATGGGCTTTTCTAGAAATGATTAATTTGTTTTTGATATCTAAATTAAAACGCTCTAATCCTTCGATTTCTTTTTGAAAAACAACAGGATCAATTACCACTCCGTTTCCAATGACATTAATTGAATTTTTGTGGAAAATTCCTGAAGGTATCGTTCTCAAAACGTGTTTTATACCGTCAAATTCTAGTGTATGACCAGCATTTGGTCCGCCTTGAAAACGGGCAATGATATCGTATTTTGACGTAAGTACGTCTACAATTTTTCCTTTTCCTTCATCTCCCCACTGTAATCCTAATAATAAATCTACGGTCATTCTACTTGTTATTTGTGTGTTGTTGCTATTTACTGTTGTTTTTTTATTGTTTTTTTTATAAAATCTATTTTTAAAAAGTAATTTAATACTCCTAAAATAAGTGCAGTTATTGTACTGACATATAGAGTTTTAAAAAGAACTTCAGACTAAATGAGTCCAAGCCATCAAATAATTGAAATACCATTCGATAGGCTAAAGAAAAAACAAAAACGAAAACAAATGTTTGTTTAAAATAGTTAATCGCTTTCATTATTTAACCTTTTTTGTCCCGTATAAATACAAAGAGTGATTGTGCACGTCGATGTCAAATATTTCTTCAATTGTTTTTTTTATCATCTGAATTCTAGGATCGCAAAATTCAATTACTTCACCAGAATCTGTCATAATTAAATGGTCGTGTTGTTTGTCAAAATAAGACTTTTCATAGTGCGCTTGGTTTTGACCAAATTGGTGTTTTCTAACCAAACCACAATCCAATAAAAGTTCTATGGTATTATAAAGTGTGGCGCGACTAACGCGATAATTTTTATTTTTCATCTTCAAATAAAGATGTTCCACATCAAAATGATCTTCACTTTCATAAATTTCTTGAAGAATAGCATAGCGTTCAGGTGTTTTCCTGTGCCCATTATTTTCAAGATACAATGTAAAAACATTTTTTACAATTTCCTGATTCTTACTATTATCAACTGAAATTAGTGTCATATTCTGCAAAGATAAATTATTATTTTAATAATAAAATGTTTCCCCTTGATTGTTAAAAACTTTAATTTTTATAAACTCGAGTAACCTTATCAATACCTTCTATTTTGCGGATTTTGGCCATCATTTTTTCAAGGATGTTATTGTTTTTAACAATTACAGCAACCCTCCCGTTAAATAATCCCGCTTCTGTGGTAAGTGAAATACTTTGAATATTAATGTTCATATTGCTGGAGATCACTTTGGTAAGTTCATTGGTAAGACCTAAATAGTCCATTCCGGTGATGATTAAAACGGCTTTAAATTCTTGTTGTGAAGAATCGATCCACTTTGCTTTTATTACTCTGTAGGCATAATTGGACTGCATGCTGAGTGAATTTGGACAATCCTTTTTGTGTACTTTTATTCCTTCATTTATGGTTAAAAAGCCAAAAACATCATCTCCAACAATTGGATTGCAACAAGCTGATAATTTATATTCTAATTTATCTTGTTCAGCCCCAAAAACTAATAAATCGTAAGTGGAAATAATTTCATCTTTCGAAATCTGCTCAATATTTGCTGAGGGAGAACGTTTGATTTTATTCTTGAAGAAATTCATAAAGGAGTTGCTTTTTAGTGCGGCAAAATCCTTTAATTTTTGGTTTTCTATTGTGCCATTTCCAACCCTATAAAATAAATCTAAACTTGTTTTGAGTTTGAAGAAAACTACCAATTCATTAATAGTTTTTTCATTTAAAGTGACTTTTAAATGACGTAATTTACGAGTTAAAAGTTCTTTTCCTTCTTCGGCTATTTTCTTAGTATTTTCGTTTAGTACGTTCTTAATTTTTGTACGTGCTCTAGAAGTAGTAACATAATTTAACCAGTGCGGTGTAGGTTTTTGATTTTCAGATGTAATTACCTCAATTTGATCCCCGCTTTTTAATTCGAAATTCAGTGGTACCAACTTTCCGTTTACCTTCGTTCCCCGGGTTCGTACTCCGATTGCGGAGTGAATGCTAAATGCAAAATCCAATGTGGTTGCTCCTTTGGGAAGTGATTTTATTTCTCCGGTAGGTGTAAAAACAAATATTTCTTTGGAATAAAGGTTCATTTTAAAATCTTCGACAAAATCAACCGCATTTTTTTCTTGGTTTTCTAATGCTTCCTTTAGTTGGTTCAACCAAATATCCAAACCACTTTCTTCTGTAGCTCCTTGTTTGTATTTATAATGAGCTGCATATCCTTTTTCAGCAATTTCATCCATTCGCTCACTTCGAACTTGGACTTCAACCCAGCGACCTAAAGGTCCCATAACAGTGATGTGAAGCGCTTCGTAGCCTGTTGATTTTGGTGACGAAATCCAATCTCTTAATCTGCTTGGACTTGGACGATAATGATCGGTAACTATCGAATAGATTTTCCAAGCTAAAAATTTCTCATCGTGGGAATTTGATTTATATACAATTCGTAAGGCAAATTTGTCATAAACTTCATCATAACTCACATTTTGAGCTTTCATTTTTCTACGAATGGAATAGATTGATTTAGGACGTCCTTTTACTATGTAATCGATGCCTTCTTCATCTAAAGATTTTTTGATAACATCAGAAATATTTTTAATGTACTGGTCTTGCTCTTCTTTTGTTTCTTTAATTTTATCAACAATGTTCTTAAAGACAGCGGGTTCCGTATATTTTAAACCTAAATCTTCTAGTTGCGTTTTAATGTTGTAAAGTCCCAAGCGATGGGCGAGTGGGGCATAAATGTATAATGTTTCAGAAGCAATTTTTGTTTGCTTGTAGTCCACCATTGATTCCATCGTTTGCATATTATGGAGTCGATCAGCCAATTTTATCAAAATTACTCGAACATCATCATTCAATGTTAGAATCATTTTTCTAAAATTCTCAGCTTGCGTGGATGAATTTAAATCTTTCTGGATTTTAGATATTTTTGTTAATCCATCTACCAATTGAGCAACTTTAGGATTAAACATTTTTTCAATATCCTCAACGGTAATTTCAGAATCCTCAACCACATCATGAAGTAATGCAGCGGCTATAGAAGTGGGGCCTAAACCAATTTGAGAAGCTACAATTTTTGCAACAGCAATGGGATGAAAAATATACGCTTCACCAGATTTTCGCCTTTGTTCTTGATGAGCATCTACAGCAACATCAAAAGCTTTCCGGATTAATTTTTTATCTTCAGCAGTTAATTTCTGATAACTTATTCGTAGAAGTTCTTTGTATTCTTGGGCAATAGCCTTGTTTTCTTTCTCAATTTCGATTTCTGTCATAGCTATTTTATTCAATTTTTAAAATTATGAATAAGTTATTAGTTGTGCAAATGCTAATTATTAAAAATTAATTAAAATCCTCGTTGTCTTTTTGCTTCAAATATTAATATCGCCGCTGCTACCGAAACATTCATAGAATCAATTTCACCTTGCATTGGAATAATAATATTTTGAGTGGCAGCCTCTCGCCATTCCTTCGATAATCCTGTTGCTTCGGTTCCAACTACTAAGGCTGAGGGCATTGTAAAATCTTGGGTATGATAGGAAGTTGAATTTTGTAATGTGGCACAGTAAAAATTAATCTTTCTTTCTTTTAAAAATGCGATAATTTCTGAAGTTGTTCCAGTAGCAATTTGATTGGTAAATAAACAACCCACGCTTGATCGTACAATATTAGGGTTGTATAAATCACCATTTGGATTTGCAATAATTACTGCGTCTAGATTGGCAGCATCTGCGGTCCTCAATAAAGCTCCGATATTCCCCGGTTTTTCAGGTGCCTCAGCAATTAACAGTAACGGATTTTCTTTAAGTACTAAATCCGATAAACTAAAACTTTTGCTATTTGCTACAGCAATAACTCCTTCCGTACTTTCGCGATAAGCTAATTTTTCAAATATATCTTTGTTGATTTCGATTAGATCGGTTGTGTTTTGAACTAATTTATTTATTTCGTTTTCCGAAATTAATTCGGGATAAAATAATAAAGTTTCAATGTGATAACCACCTTTGATTGCTAGTAAAATTTCTCTTTTACCTTCAATTAAAAAAGTACCTGTTTGTTTTCTTGCTTTTGCCTTTTCCTGAAGGAGTAAAAGGGACTTAATGTATGGATTTTGAGCAGATGTGATTTGTTTCAAAATGGAAATATTAATTAATTCAATGCAAATATAATCAGAGAAATTGAGGTTGTTTATTAATTGAAAACTATTTTGTAAGATACATATAACCTGTTAATGGTTCTGGATAATCGATGTCGTTTAATTCTATGACATAATAATAGGTTCCTGATGGAATCTGATTGTCGTCCATTAAAAGACCATTATTGGCAAATCCGTCCCATTCATTTGAATTGTTATTTCCGGTCCAAACTAATTTTCCCCAACGATTATAAATCGATATTTTATGGTTTAAAAAGATGTCCTTTAAACCTTCAATATGAAAAGTATCATTGTAACCGTCGTTATCTGCAGATACAAAATTATAAACCACTGGAGGACAGTTCTTGGTAGTCAATTCAAATGAAGTTATGCTGTAACAACCCTCACTATTTTCTATACGAATAAAAATTGTTTTTGGGGTATTTAAGGCAATGTAGTTGGAAGTGTTTACTATTGAATTGACGTTATTTTGAGCGTTTAATTGTGATTCAAAAAAGCGTACTATATCCAAGGAATTTATTTTTACCAAAGCCTCATAATCAGAAAAGTTGA
Organism: Flavobacterium sp.; assembly: GCA_021740105.1. Taxonomy (GTDB): domain Bacteria; phylum Bacteroidota; class Bacteroidia; order Flavobacteriales; family Flavobacteriaceae; genus Flavobacterium. The sequence continues at coordinate 190,849 of JAIPAM010000003.1, read as the reverse complement.
ATTGACCTTTTGAATTTCCTAAATTGCATGATTCTATGTTTGGCACGATATTAAATAATGGCGCAATTGAAAGGGCAACTGTTTCAACAAATTTATTATTTAGTTCATTTAATTCTGGCACAATTCCAATCCCAGCACTAGTCTCATCTACAACCAATTTTAGATTGAAGTTGTTAGGTATTGAATTAGGAATTACTACCGTCGCTTGGCCGATTTCTTCACCATCAATTGGTATATTTAATCGAGTGTATACAGTACTCAAACAAATGTTATTTGCATATATTGAAATAGGGGTATTTAAAGGTAAGACTGCTGTAGAATTTGGGTTGAGTACTCTGTAATGAGCGATTATTGATCTTGAATCACATTGTTTTTCGACACGATTTATTTCAATCATTGCATCAGGAAGTTGGCTATTTAATTTAGTTACAATGGCATTAATCATTACAAAATCTTGACTAGAAGTGAGTTGAATTTGAGCTGAAGTATCTCCAATTGAAATATTATTTTGAATGGGATAAACATCTAAATCCATATTGTACAACACATTTGAATTGGTCATACTATTGGTTCCGTTAAAAGCATTGTTTACTGGGTTTAATGGAGGATTTCCAATGGAAGTTCCGTTAATCCTTAATGTTTCGTTGACTGCAATTCCAGAATCTCCTTCCCAGGCTAGAAATCCAATTTTTGCATCATTATTATCAATCACATTCAAGCTATTCAACGTAATATTTATTTCGTCAGGTACCGCTTGCATTCCGTCATAAACGTTCAATTGATTCAAGGTCAAACTTGGATTTTTATAGATCACAATAATTGCCCAGCCGGCAAAATTAGTGCTTCTTTGCGAGTGAAAATCGATAGATGCGGAAACATCAAGATCGGATAAGGTATAGTTACCATTTCCAGTAGCTTGAACTTGATCGGTTACTTCTTTGAAAGCGCTGAAATAGTCAAAAATAAGATTAGAGACCACTCTTTGAAGAATAAAAGTCCGATCTGCCCGAATAGTTTGACCGTTTAATTTAACGTCAAAATCACCAGGTCCACATCCAGCCCAATAGAGGTATGCTTTTTCAATTTGATCATTTGCATTTAATGATAATTGTGCAGAGGAAGAAGTTAAAACAGCTGGTGTTGTTTGAAAGGAATTTTCTATTGGATTTAAAGTGTTACCAATAAAAACAAAATCATATCTTCCATTAAATTGTTGGAATAAAGAAACGTCTTGACCAAAAATGGCGTTTGTAATAAGTAATAAACACGCTATAAAAGCGTTTTGAATCAGTTGTTTCATTAAAATTTAATAATTGAATAAAAATACTAATTTATTTCTATTAAAATAATGATCGAATAAAATTAAATGATTAATTTTCCAATGTTTAAAATTTGAAATTGAAAAATTACACTGTAAAACGGTTCGAATCCAAATATACTAGCGAATGGAATGCATTTATTAGCACCGCCAAAAACGCTACCTTTCTATTCAATAGAGATTTTATGGAGTACCATTCCGATCGCTTTGAAGACTTTTCATTGTTGATATATGAAGAAGTTAAATTGGTTGCGGTATTGCCTGCAAATAGAGTAGGAGTTACTGTTTTTTCTCATCAAGGATTAACTTATGGAGGTTTGGTATTGCCCTTAAATTCAAAATTATCTAATGTAATTTTTATCTTTAAGTCAATATTATCCTTTTTAAATGAAAATGCGATTTCTTCTTTAAATATAAAAAAAATACCTTCCATTTATTGCGAGACTTTTTCAGACGAAATCGATTATTTAATTTCAATTGGTAAAGGAATTACCACAATGAAACATGCCGTTTCCGTTATTAATTTAACCTCGAATTTTAAAGTTTCAAAATCGAGACGTGAATGCATTAATAGGGGGAAGAAACTGAGTTTAATCATAAAAGAAGAAGATAATTTAGAATCATTTTGGAACGATATCCTGATTCCTAATTTAAGGGAAAAATACAATTCCAAACCGGTACATTCTTTGGAGGAAATAATGGTTTTAAAAACTAATTTTCCTAATAATATTAAGCATTTTAATGTTTATCACAATGATAAGTTAGTTTGCGGAACCACTCTTTTTATAACTAATCATGTAGTAAAACCGCAATATATTTCAGGTAATGAAGACAATAACTTATTAGGAAGTATTGATTATTTGTACGATTTTTTAATCAATGAAGTTTCAAAAGGTAAAAGCTACTTTGATTTTGGGCCATCTCATGAAAATAATGGATTAAATATTGTAAAAAATATCAATTTTTGGAAAGAGAGTTTTGGAGCAAATACCTTAATTCAAGAGTTTTACGAAGTTGAAACTTCAAATTATCATTTACTAGATACCATTTTAATATGATTAAATTTCTTGACATAAATAAAATAAATCAGCCGTACGAAAATGCTTTTCAAAATAAATTGAGAAGTGTAATGGATGGTGGTTGGTATATTCTAGGTCAAGAAGTGAAACTTTTTGAGAATAATTTCGCTTCCTATTGTGAGGCAAAACATTGTATAGGGGTAGGCAACGGATTTGATGCTTTAACATTAATTTACAAAGCCTATATTGAATTAGGAAAAATACAAAAAGGGGATGAAGTCATTGTTCCAGCAAATACCTATATCGCGACGATTCTTTCCATAATTCAAGCTGATTTAGTACCGGTTTTGGTTGAACCAAAATTAGAAACCTTCACTATAAATCCGAATTTAATTTCTGAAAAAATTACCAATAAAACCAAATCGATTTTGGTAGTTAATCTTTACGGTCAACTAGCAGATTTAGATTCAATTAATGAGATTGCCAGTGAGTACAATTTGATTGTAGTTGAAGATTCTGCTCAATCTCACGGGGCGAATTTTAAAAATAACAAATCTAAAAATACACAAGCGTTTAGCTTTTATCCAGGGAAAAATTTGGGAGCAATTGGCGATGCAGGTGCTGTTGTCACTAATGACGATCAATTGGCAGAACTATTGTACTCACTTCGGAATTATGGTTCTCAAGTTAAATACTTTAATGATTTTATAGGTGTTAATTCCCGTTTAGATGAATTGCAAGCTGCATTTCTTAATGTGAAATTACCCAATTTAGATGCCGAAAATCAAATTCGAAAAAATATAGCAAAACGGTATTTACTAGAAATAAATAATGATAATATCATCTTACCTTTTTGGGATTTTTCTGGTAATCATGTTTTTCATTTATTTGTAATTCGAACCTCAAAAAGAAGAGAATTACAAGACTATTTAAAGCAATATGGAATAGAAACACTGATACATTATCCTGTTGCGCCTCACCGACAAAAGGCATTAAAACAATTAAATAATATGCATTTTCCAATTACTGAAAAAATTCATGATGAGGTATTGAGTTTGCCAATAAGTCCTGTAATGACAACCGAAGAAATTGATTTTGTGATTCAAAAAATGAATTCATGGATGTTATAATTATATTATACAACAGACTTTATAATCTGAATATTTTTTCGGAAGTTATTATTAGATTTAACTTTCAGTAATATTATTGAGTAAATGGAAATAATCAACAAGGAAAATTCTCACAAAACAATTCTAAATGCAACCGGCATATTTGGATTTGCGCAAGCGATGAAAATGCTAGTTAGTATTGTGGGATCTAAGTTTGTTGCCATTTTTTTAGGTCCGGTTGGTATTGGAATAGTAGGTTTATTGAACAATACAGTGGCTATTATCAGCTCAATTACAGGCTTTGGAATTAGTATTACTGGAGTTCGTGAAATGAGTTTAGCCAACACTGAAAGTGATCAAAATAAATTTTCTGAACGATTTATTGTACTTCAACGGTGGTCAATATTTACGAGTGTTTTAGGTGCTTTAGTAACGATTATTTTCTCTAAGCAACTTAGTATATTAACTTTTGGAAACTCCGATTATTATTTTTGGTTTGTAATTTTATCCGTAAATTTTGTTTTTGCAAATTTAACCGCTACTCGAATTGCATTACTTCAAGGACTAAGGATGATTAAATCAATTGCAATTTCAAATGTGATTTCTTCAGTTTTAATCTCGCTATTATCTGTTCCAATCTATTATTTTTTAAAGGTTGATGGAATTACATCGGTAATAGTATTATCTAGTATTATCAATTTGGTTGTTACTATTTATTTTACCAGAAATATAAAAATTGATAGGGTTTCACTTTCTTTTTACGAAACATTTCAAAAGGGAAAACCAATATTGAAAATGGGATTTTTACTTTCATTAAATGTTATTTTTGCTCACATATGTAGTTTTATAATAAAATTATACTTGAATGGAAATGGATCAAGTGTAGAAATAGTTGGATTGTTTGAAGTAAGCTCTGTAATTTTAATTTCTTATGTAGGTTTGATTTTTAATGCTATGGGCGCTGATTTTTATCCAAGAATTACCCAAATTCAAAATGACAATTCAAAAATTAAAGAATTGGTTAACGATCAAATAGAAATGGGGTTATTGTTAGTCACGCCAGCAATAATCTTCTTGTATTTTAGTGGACCAATTTTAGTTGAATTACTATATTCGAAACATTTTTTAGGGGTTTTATTGATCTTTAAGTCGGCATTGTTTGCTGTAATAGTTAAGGTAGTAATTTGGCCACTGGCCTTTATTATATTGGCAAAAGGAGATAATAAATTGTATTTTAAATTAGAGATAATCAGCGATATTTTCCTTTTGGTTTCAACTGTATTTTTTTACCATTTTTTTGGATTGGTAGGAATTGGAATTGCGAGTTTAATTCCATTTTTATTATATGCGTTTTATGTTATTCCTATTTTGAAAAAAAAATACGATTTTTCGATTAGGAAAGATACTTTAAAGATACTTTTGATGTGTTTACTTTTTGGAATTTCTTCAAGTGCCATTACATTTACGATCGATTATCCTCTTGCTTACTATCCTTTGGGATTGATTTTAATTTTTTCTTTAGCGTATTCCTATAGAGAATTAAACAAACGTGTTGCTATTAATTCTTATTGGAGAAAATTCATTTACAAATTTAAACGCAATGGATAAGGTTAATTTTCCAGCACTAACAGGAATTCGTGCACTTGCGGCTTATATGGTTTATATTCACCATTACAATCCTTTTTCCATTGAGATTTTTGGAAAATATACCCACGATTTTTTTAATGAATTTCATATTGGAGTAACGATTTTCTTCGTGTTGAGTGGATTTCTAATTTGCAACCGATATTTTGATGACCCCAATTTTAGTTTTAGGAGTTATATAATAAAACGGGTAGCTAGGATTTATCCAATGTATTTTATTTTAACCACACTTACATTTGTCTTTTTTGCAATTGTTTATTCTCAAAAGGAATGGATCGATTTACAGAATTATTTTTACAATATTTCTTTTCTTAAAGGTTTTTCAGACGAACTTAAATTCACGGGAATTGCTCAAGGTTGGTCATTAAGTGTTGAAGAATTTTTCTATTTTACCGCTCCTTTATTTTTCATTTTCATCAATAAAAGTAGAATTTATCTATTTGTAATTCCTATAGTTTTTATTGGTTTGGGAGTTTTATTGGTTTCCTATTTTAGCGGAATTGAATGTAATGGTTTTATGAAATCAATTAATTTCATGTTGGATTTCACTTTCTTTGGACGAATCTCAGAATTTTTTGTAGGAATAGGATTAGCGTTATTAATTAGAAAATATTCGCCAAATATTAAAGGAATGACTTACTTGGGGTTAGTCGGAATTATCTTAAGTATTTGTGCACTTGTTTCATTGAAAGGCGAAGGCGGATATGGAGTTGACACTTTGACTGGAAAAGTGATAAACACAATTGTATTGCCTGTTATTGGAATTGCGCCTTTATTTCTAGGCTTAATTAAAGAAAAGACTTTTATTTCTAATTTTTTTAGCAACAAAGTATTACAATTATTGGGTAAAAGCTCTTATATATTCTATCTAATTCACCTTGGAATATTCGTTACTGTGTTGAATAAGATTTCTGAAAATCAGTGGTTTGTATTTGTCTCTTTAAATGTAATTTCAATATTCCTTTACCTTTATATTGAAACTCCACTCCATAGATTAATCAGAAAAAATCAAGATTAATTAGAATAGTTCTTGAAATTCTTTCTCCATGAAATGGTCAATCGGAGGCCAATATTCTTAATAAATAAAATTAAACTTTGATTTTTAAAAGAGTGAATAATTTCGTGGTGAACTCTTTTTTGAAGTGCCAAATCTTCCTCTTTGGATCGGTTTAATTGTAATGCCTTTCTAAGAATTTTATAGGTTGAAATATTTATATTATGATTTTTCTTGTAAAAATTAGATCCTAAAGAATTGCCAACCGTTCTTTTTTTGACTAGAATTTCATCTATGAAATCAAATTCAAACTCCCTTGAAGCTCTGATCCAGGAATCCAAATCTTCGTATGCCAATGTCTCATCATAGCCGCCTAAAAAATCAAAAACACTTTTCTTAATCATTGCGGATACGGAACAAATGCTGTCTCCAGTGGTTAAAACGGAACTATAAATATCTCCAACAATTCTCTTTGAAATGACTTTTCCATTTTTATCAATCGGAAAATAATAAGATTTAAAACTCCCATCTTCATTGATAATCTCTGCATTTCCATATACGACCCCTAATTTTTTGAATTTGCTTTGTTGGAATGCGTTAACTTGTGTTTGAATTCCATTGGGTAGTAGTAAATCGTCTGCAGCTAAATCAATTACATACTCGCCTTTAGCAAGTTTTAAAGCGTTATTGAACGATTTGGTGTTACCAATATTCATCTCATTGGCAATAAATTGTACTTGAGGATGTGATAAAAGCCAATTATTAATTTCAACCTTTGTAGAATCATTACTGCAATCATCTACAATTAGTAACTCTATTGGTTGGTAATTTTGTTTGATAACAGAATTCAAAGTTTCCATCACAAATTTCTCGTGATTGTATGCCAAGCAAATTACCGATACAAGTGGATTCTCTTGCATATTTTTTTAAAAGAGTTATATTTGATACGAAAATAAGAAAACGTTGATGATAATCCCTAACAAAAAAACTAAAATTGCTTTAATTGGTTACCGATTAGGAATTGGTGGTGCAGAACGGGTAATGGCAAATTTGTCTATTTTTTTTGATAAGCAGGGCATTGATGTTCATAATATTATTGTTGTAGACGAAGTTTCCTATGATTTTTCAGGAAAATTAATCAACTTAGGTAAATTAAAAAACAAGTCAAACGGAATCTTTAATAAGCTCAATCGGTATTTATTTTTAAAGAATTACTTGCATGAAAATAATTTTGATTTCATCATTGATTTCCGTTTTCGCAACAAGCCAATCCAAGAATTACTGATTTCTAAATTTTTATATAAATCAAAAACGATCTATACAGTTCATAGCTATTTGATTGATCACTACATGTCAAATTGGTCATTTTTAACTCGATTGACTTATGATGATTCCTTTAAAATTATAGCAATTACTAATAAAACTAAGGAATTAATTGAGAATAAACACCAATTGTTCAATGTTCAAACTATTTATAATCCAATAAATATTGAAGAAATTCATTCTAAGTTCAATGAATCTACAGAAATTAATTTTGAGTATATTATTGGAGTGGGCCAAATGGAAACGGAGGTGAAACAATTTGATAAATTGATTACTGCTTATTCAAATTCAAAATTACCGGAACTAAACATCCACTTAGTTTTACTTGGTGATGGAATAAAAAAGACAGATTATATGCAATTGGCCCATAAATATAAGGTTCGAGATAAGGTGCATTTTTTAGGTTTCCAAAAGAATCCTTATTCCTATTTAAAAAGAGCAAAGTTCTTTGTATTAAGTAGCTTGAATGAAGGTTTGCCAAATGTTATTTTAGAAGCTTTGGCTTGCGGTACTCCTGTTATTTCTTTTGATTGTTTATCAGGTCCAAGCGAAATGATTATTAATGAATTTAATGGTTTGTTAGTTGAAAATCAGAATGTAGATAAATTGACTGAGGCAATGAATTTATATGTTGAAAATACAGATTTATATACTATTTGTAAGGAAAATGCGTTACCAAGTTGCCAACATTTTTCTATCGATTCTATTGGGCAACAATGGTTGGATTTAATCAAATTTAATAACTAGATTATGACAAAAATTAGTGATATAGAACTACTTCAAATTCCAACAGTTGAAGATTTACGTGGCAATTTAGCCTTTGTTCAAAATGATGTTTTACCCTTTGAATTAAAAAGAATATATTATTTATTTGATGTTCCAAGTACTGCTTTTCGTGGCGGTCATTCCCATATTAACCAGCATGAAATATTAATTGCCTTAAGCGGAAGTTTTGAAGTTACACTTAATGATGGAAAGGAAAAGAAAAGTTATTTGTTGAATAAACCCAATATTGGATTGCATATACCTACGGGTATTTGGCGCGAATTGGAAAATTTTTCTTCAGGTGCGGTTTGCTTAGTTTTAGCCTCTGATGTATTTGAAGAATCAGATTATATTAGGGATTATAATGAATTTTTGAACTCTAAATAATGAAATTACTATACCTAGTTCCAAATGTAAATAATGAAGGGGGCGTTGCGAGAGTTTTAGCAATTAAAACGTTTTATCTTATTGAAAAATGGAATTATCAGATTGATTTTCTAACTCAAAATAAGGGTAGTTTCCCCCATTTTTATAATTTCAATAAGAAGATAGGATTTCATGATATGCTATTAAAAGGGAATCCTATTCAGTTTTTATTTGACTATAAAAGAAAATTAAATGAGCAAATAGAATTGCTAAATCCAGATATAATTATTGTTTGTGACAATGGATTCAAAGCTTTTTTACTTCCCTTTCTGTTAAAAACAAAAATTCCAGTGGTTTTAGAAATACACAGTTCGTTGCATATTATTGAAAAGGAAAACGAATCTATTTTTAATTTAATTGGGACACAGTTTTCAATTTTATTCAAGAAATTGGTAGCCAGAAATTTCGATTATTTTGTTGTGGAAACCCCAGAGAGTATTAAAGAATGGAACGTACCAAACGGAATTGCTATTCCAAATCCACTTTGGTTTTATTCCGATAAATTAGCCAAATTAAATTCTAAAAAGGTGATAGCTGTTGGTCGGCATGTTTATGAAAAAGGCTTTGATAGATTGCTCTATATTTGGAAAAAAATAGTAAAGAAACATCCAGATTGGCATCTTGATATTTACGGAAAATCAAGTGATGATTTATCGTTACAAAAGCTAACCTCCGAATTAAATCTTACCAATAGTGTTAGTTTTTATAATCCAACTAATGATATTGTTTCCAAATATCATGAGAACTCAATTTATTTAATGACCTCAAGATTTGAAGGTTTTGGTATGGTACTAATTGAAGCTATGGCCACTGGATTGCCCTGTATTGCTTACGATTGTCCTTGTGGTCCAAGAGCTATTATTGAAAATAAATCGGATGGGTTTTTAATAAAAAACGGGAATGAATCCGACTATGTTGAGGCTGTTTTGTCATTGATAAATAATGAGTCGAAAAGAATTGAAATGGGTAAAAATGCCAAACAGAAGAGTTTGAATTACCATATTGATACGATTATGCCTCTTTGGGATTCTCTTTTTAAAGACATAAAATCGAAATTTAGTTCTTAGGTTTTTCAGCGCTAATTTTACATAAATAGCCGATTCTAAAAATATTATAGAGTAATAAATTAGGGTTTTTACCTTTCAAATTTCTAATTAGTGAGCCTTCAATACTCTTGTAAATCAAGGATATTAAATAGGTTAAGTGTAATTTATTTAACATCAATAATAAAGAGATTAACCTTGAAAAGTGTGTATTTATTTTTCCTTCTTCAAACAAAATAACTAAATTTTCTAAAGAACTTTTTGATTTTTTTAAATAGGCTTCATTTGAATCGATATCACCATGTTCAACTGGGTTGTCAATGTGTTTTAATTTTAAATTTAACGTGCTGAGTTGACAAGAAAGTTGGGTGTCGTCATGGCCGTATTTTGTTATTTGTGAGTCAAATTTTACTTTATCAAACCAAGCTTTTTTAATTACCGTATTGTTAAATAATAAAGATTGAAAAGGGGCAGAATTTCTTAAATTCACCTTTTTATCTTCAATGAATTTGCCATATTTCCATCTAAGTTTTTGATTGTTTGATGGACATTTTTCCGGATGTAAACGGCCACCATAAACAACATCAAAATTAGTCAACCAAGAAATATAACTTGATATATAATTGCTTCTAATAATTATTGAATCTCCATCAATAAATAGTAAATTTTCATATTGCGCTTTGTTAGCAAGAAAATTTCTATTTTGCCTGTGAGCAATATTTACTTTAAGTTCGGTAAAATTGCAATTGGATAAATAATTTATTTTTTCATTTTCTGAATTTAAATCAGAATTTGAAGCATCATCCTGACATAAAATTTCAAAAACAATACTGCATTCCAGACATTGCTTGTGAAGTTCCAAGATTAATGGATAAGCATTGTAATTGTATATTGGAATGAGAACAGAGAGCATTATGCTATTTTTTGGACCACTTCAAAAATAGCACTGTCTTCACATTTTAAAGTTTTTGATGGATATTTCACTAGAAGTGCATAATCGTGAGTAGCCATTATTACAGTCTTCCCTGAAGCATTAATCTTTCTTAATACTTCCATAACTTCAATACTTGTTTGAGGATCAAGATTTCCAGTTGGCTCATCAGCCAATATTAATTCTGGATCATTTAATAAAGCTCTAGCAATTGCAACACGTTGTTGTTCTCCGCCGGATAACTGGTGCGGCATTTTAGTTGCAAATGACTTCATATCTACTTTTCCAAGCACTTCATCTATTTTATTTTGCATTTCAGTAACATCAATCCAGCCTGTAGCTTTTAAAACAAAAATCATATTGTCGTTAACAGTTCGGTCTGGTAACAATTTAAAGTCTTGAAATACAATTCCTAATTTTCTTCTTAAAAATGGAATGTCATCTTCTTTTAAAGTTGCTAAATCAAAATTCACAACGTTCGATTGCCCTTCTGTTAAAGGTAAATCGGCGTATAATGTTTTCATAAAACTACTTTTCCCAGAACCTGTTTTTCCAATTAAATAAATGAATTCACCTTGGTTTACTTCTAAATTAACATTCGTTAAAATGACTTTTTCTTCTTGGTAAATAGTTACGTTTCTTAAAAATAAAATAGGTTGTGACATATGATTTCTTGTTTATTTTGTAAAAGTAATAAGTTTTAGTGAAATACCAATTTCATATTTCTTATTTATTGTTTAAAAAGATGTTCATAATAATAACGAGATTAAGTTCGTTATAGGTTATAGAAATTGATATATTTGATTGTAATAATTTATACTCTTATGAGAAATCCATCTAGGCTTTTTTTAATGTTGTTTTTAATTTTCATAACAACAGTTTCCGCACAGAAATCAGAAATTTATACCAACGATTTAGAAGCCTTTAATCAGGCCATTTCTCTTTACAAAAGCAAACAGTATTTATCAGCCCAAATCATTTTTGAAAAAGTAAAATTAGAACAACTTGGGCAAGAAATTCTATCTGATTGCGCCTTCTATTCTGCTATTTGTGCAATTAAACTCAATCAATCGAATTCGGATGTGTTGGTGGAAAATTTTATTTCTGATTACCCTACAAGTCCAAAATTGAATATAGCTTACCTAGAAATTGCACAACACTATTTTGAGCAAGGAAGTTTTACGCAGTCATTAAAATGGTTAGATAAAGTGGACGAAAACAGTTTGAATAATGAAGAGATTGACAAATTCAATTTTCAAAAAGGTTACGCTTTTTTCGCTGCCAAGAATAAATTACAAGCTACTTCGTATTTCAATAAAGTGCTAAGTTCAAAAATATACGGAGCGCAAGCCAAGTATTATTTAGGCTTTATGGCCTATGAAGGAGAGGACTACAAAAATGCTAATAAGTATTTTGACCAAGTGGCTGGAGAAGAAAAATACAAAGAAAAGTTATCTTATTTTCAATCCGATATGAGTTTTAAATCGGGAGATTTTCAAAAAGCAATTGACCTTGGATCACAAGCTTTGGCTAAATCTAATGCGTTAGAAAAATCGGAATTGAATAAAATTATTGGGGAAAGTTATTTCAATTTGAACCAATTTGATAAAGCCATTCCGTTTTTAAATCAGTATAAAGGCAAGAAAGGAAAGTGGAACAATATCGATTATTACCAATTAGGATTTGCTTATTATCAGCAAAATGATTTTGAAAACGCAATTACCCAGTTCAACAAAATTATAGATGGAAAAGACATTGTCGCTCAAAATGCCTATTATCATTTGGGTCAAAGTTATTTGAAAACCAACAGAAAACAACAAGCGTTGAACGCATTTAAAAATTCATCTGAAATGACATTTGATATGAATATTCAAGAAGATGCATTTCTTAATTATGCGAAGTTGAGCTATGACATTGGAAATTCTTACCAAAGTATTCCGGATGTTTTAACCTCATTTTTAAATAAATATCCAAATTCACTAAGTAAGAATGACGTTGAAACACTTTTGATTAATTCCTTTATTACCTCTAAAAATTATAAAGGCGCTTTAGAGTTATTAGAAAAAAATAGAAATTTTGCGAATAAACAAGCTTATCAAAAAGTTACCTTTTACAGAGGTTTAGAATTATTTACTGATGGAAATTATCAAGAGGCATTGTCAATGTTCCAGAAATCTATAAGCGAACAACAAGACGCAAAATTCACTTGTCGCGCTACTTTTTGGAAAGGAGAAACAGAATTTGTTTTGGATAATTTCAACGAATCATTGATAAGTTTTAAACAATTTATGGCTTTTCCGGAATCGAAAATCACTTCAGAGTATAAGAATATCAATTATAATATTGCTTATTCCTATTTTAAAATAAAAGAGTACGATCAAGCGGGTGATTTTTTTCAAGCGCATGTTGAGTCTGTAAAAGACGATAAAATCCGTTTAAACGATGCGTATTTGCGTTTGGGTGACAGCCGATTTGTTACAGCAAAATACTGGCCAGCAATGGATGCCTATAATAAAGCAATCGATTTGAAAAGTATTGATGCAGATTATGCAGCATTTCAAAAAGCAATTAGCTACGGTTTTGTATCTAAAAATGACAAGAAAATTGAAGATTTGAATAAGTTAATTGCAACCTATTCAAAATCCCAATACCGTGACGATGCTTTGTTTGAATTAGGAAATACTTATGTGGCAGAGAAAAATTATGATTTAGCAATTAAAGCTTACGATCAATTATTAAGCGAATTTAAAAAAGGTTCCTACGCTTCAAAATCAATATTACGTCAGGGTTTGGTTTATTACAATACCGAAAAAGACGATTTGGCAATTGCAAAATTTAAGAAAGTTGCAGCAGAATTCCCAAAATCTCCAGAAGCCTTAGAAGCCGTTTCTACCGCTAGAATAATTTATGTGGACAATGGGAAAGTCGATGAATATGCAACTTGGGTAAGAACTTTAGATTTTGTTTCGGTGACAGATGCCGAATTGGATAACGACACATTTGAAGCTGCAGAAAAACAATTTTTGCAAAATAACACCAAGCAAGCTATTTCAGGTTTTATTAGTTATATTTCTAAATTCCAAAATGGCAATCATGCTTTGAATGCTAATTTTTATTTAGCTCAATCCTATTATGCTGACGGATTAGAAGCCAATGCAGTTGCGAATTATGAGTATGTGATTTCAAAATCTAGAAATGAGTTTACTGAACAAGCGTTGGCAAGATTAGCTCAAATCCATATAAAATCCAATGAAGTTGATAAGTTAATTGAAGTATTAAAACGATTGGAAACTGAAGCTGATTTTCCTCAAAATATAACATTTGCGCAAGCGAATTTGATGAAAACCTACTACGAAAAAAAGGATTATGTAAACGCTGTTTTATATGCTGACAAAGTGTTAAGTAATCCAAAAACGGATGATAAAGTTAAAAGTGACGCTCAAATAATTATTGCTAGAGCTGCTTTTAATTCGGGTGATTTGGTAAAAGCTCGTCAAGCTTATTCAAAATTATTGACCATCGCGAAAGGGGAGTTGGCTGCTGAAGCGTTGTATTTTGATGCTTATTTTAAGAATGCAGATGGAAAATTTGAAGAGTCCAATACGATAGTTCAAAAATTAACTAAAGATTATTCTGGATATCAATATTTTGGAGCAAAAGGATTGGTGGTTATGGCTAAAAATTTCTACGGATTGAAAGATAGTTTTCAGGCTACCTATATTTTAGATAGTGTGATCAAGAATTTTACTTCATTTCCAGATGTTGTTGAAGATGCTCAAAAGGAATTAGAGCGTATTAAAACCGAAGAGGCTAAGACAAATTCGTCGATTACAAATTAAATAAAGCAATCAAATGACAAAGATATTTCAAAATAATATTGGACTAGTTTTAATTCTACTTTCTTTCCATTTTTCTTTTGCTCAAAAGAAAGAGGAGAATATAGGAACCGAAGTAGTAAACGTTGTAAAACCATATACTCCAACAATTTCTGATGCTTTTAAAGTAAAGGAAATACCTTCGCTTGAAGATGCTGATAACTCTAAAAAAGAGGGTGTTAAGTACAACTTTTTTTCATTTCCCGTAGCCTCTACTTTTGTTCCTTCAAAGGGGCGTGCGGCTAATGTTGATAAATCACCAGCGGAGAAATTATATAAAAACTTTGCGAATCTAGGTTTGGGAAATTATACTACTTTAAATGCTGAACTTTTTGTAACAGAGAATATCAGTGATCACGAATATGTTGGAGGAATGTTCAGACATCTTTCTTCTCAAGGCGGTATAAAAGGAGTTCCTTTAAAAAACGATTTCTATACTACTTCTGTAGATTTAACCTATGGAAATCAACTTCAAAATTTGACGTGGATTTCGGATTTCGGCTATCAAAATCAAATTTATAATTGGTATGGAATTCCGGAAAATTTTACTCAAACAACAATTGATAGAATCAACCCTAAACACACTTTTAATAATTTTTATATTGGAACAAATTTAAGTTTAACTGATAGCTTTTTTAAAGATGCAAGTTTCAAATACAACCGATTTTGGGACGACAATAACTCTGTTGAGAACCGATTTTTTATGAAACCTTCATTTGAAATAAGCCTATTTAATCAAAAAATTAAAACGAATTTTATTGTGGATTATTTAGGAGGGAATTTTGAGAATAACTTCTCCGGAACCAATTCCATACAATATGGATTTACCAATTTTGGTGTTCACCCAAGCGTTGTTATCGATAAAAATGGTTTGGATTTAAATATAGGAGCAGCGGTATTTTATAGCGCCGATATTAAAAATAATAGTAGTAAAATATTTGTATATCCGCAAGTAAATGCTTCGTTAAAACTAGTTGGTGATTTCATGATTTTTTATTCTGGGGTGGAAGGTAGTTTAGATCAAAACTCGTATCGTGATTTTTCTAATGAAAATCCTTTTGTATCGCCAACATTAGCCATAGCTCCAACCGACAAACAGTTTGATTTATTTGCTGGATTGAAAGGTAAATTATCCAACCAAATAAGTTATACGCTTCGTGGATCGATTCAAAATGAAAAAAACAAGCCGCTTTTTGTGAGCAATCAATTCAATATGTTCGCAACAAATTCCGAAAGCTACCAATTTGGAAATTCATTTGATGTAGTTTACGATGATATAAAAACCATGAATTTTTTCGGAGAATTAAAAGCCGATTACTCTAAGAATGTTTCGTTAGGTTTAAATGCTTCTTACAGTCGTTTTTTCACCACTAATCAAGAAGAAGCTTGGAATTTGCCAACTTTAAAATTAGGAGCTTCTATGAATGTAAATATTACTAAAAAATGGTTTGCTGGTGCAAATATATTCTACGTTGGCGAACGAAAAGACCTTGTTTATATTCAAAGCATGATCACTATTTTTCCGCCGGCTTATTATCCTGAGACTACAATGATAAAAGGTTATTTTGATGCTAATTTAAATATTGGTTACAATCATAGCGATCGATTAACAGGATTTTTAAAATTTAATAATATTGCCAATCAATCCTATCAAAAGTGGATAAATTATCCAGTACAAGGACTTCAAGTATTGTTAGGAGCAAGTTATAAATTTGATTTTTAATTTTTTTAGCACATTGACACATTATACAGATGTGTCTTTTGTGGTTAATTTTTCATGATGACATTCAAACAAAAAATACACCAACACTATACCCGTCAGGTTCAAGATAAAATTGATATTTTTCGAGACATGATAGCAGCATTGACAGAAGATTCGAAGAATGATGCCAAAGGATCGGCTGGCGACAAACACGAAACTACTTTGTCAATGATGCATTTGGAACAGGAAAAACTCAATTATAAACTTAAAGAAGTTATTGAACAAAAAGCCATTTTAGACAAAATAGACTCCAATTCATCACATTCTACAATTGCATTAGGTAGCCTAGTTCAAGCCAATGGAATTTATTTGTATTTAAGTTTGGCTTTACCTAAAATCACCATTGACCAAGTTAGTATTATTGCACTATCACCACAATCTCCACTTGGGGAAAAATTAATTAGCAATAAAGTAGGGTTTGAATTTGAAATTAATGGCACTAAATACCATATTGATAGCATTTCTTGATTTCAGTTATTACGATTTATAACTTAACCTATTAGAAAAAGCAATTTTTTATGTAAAATTAATACTTTTTGTTTATAATTGTAGCTAAATAATTTCATTTGGTTTTGAATAGAAATCAAAATACTCATCTTTGCAGAAGTAAAAAATAATATTATGTGTGGAATTTTAGCCATTATTGGAAAAGGAAAAGACGAAGAGTTAGTAAAGGCACTTTCTAAAAGAATGTCGCATCGCGGACCAGATGAAAGTGACTTACATGTTACAGAAAAAGGTCATATATTAAGCCATGAGCGTTTATCAATTATAGATTTACATTCGGGAAAACAACCCATTCAAGGTTCAAATTCTGCCTGGATGGTGCACAATGGAGAAATATACAATCATCAAGAATTGAGGGATGGAATTTTGAAGCATCATACTTTCAGAACTAAATCAGATTCAGAAGTTATTGTTCATTTGTATGAAGAATTTGGATATGATTTTTGCAATAGGTTGGATGGAGATTGGGCATTCGTAATAGTTGATGGAGACGATTATATGGCAGGTCGAGACCCAATGGGAGTTAAACCATTGTATTATGGATTGGACGAAAGAGGACGTAATTACTTTTCCTCTGAAATGAAACCTATTGCTGATCAATGCAAAACGTTCTCTACATTTCCTCCAGGACATTATTACACCCCAAAAACAGGTTTTGTAAAATATTACAATCCAGAATATGAAGATTATTTAAAAGCTGATCATGAATTGGACTTGGAATTAATTAGAACTTCATTAACAGAGGCCACGCGAAAAAGATTAATGAGCGATGTACCCATTGGAGTTTTACTTTCAGGAGGGTTAGATTCTTCATTAACTTCTTCAATAACTTCTAGATTATTAGCGGAAAGGGGTAAAAAATTACACTCCTTTTCAATTGGTTTAGATGCCAATGCTCCAGATGCCTTAGCGGCAAAAAAAGTAGCTGACTATTTAGGAACTGAACACCATGAAATTCACTTTACAATAGAGCAAGGAATTGAAATATTAGACAAATTAGTTTGGCATTTAGAAACCTATGATGTAACATCAATTCGCGCTAGTACTCCAATGTATTTCTTATCAAAAGCAATTACTGATAGGGGAATAAAAGTGGTTTTATCAGGTGAAGGGGCCGATGAAATTTTTGGTGGTTATTTGTATTTTAGAAACGCTCCATCTGCAGTTGATTTTCAAAAAGAATCGATAGAAAGAGTCCAGAAATTATTTACAGCCGATTTGTTAAGAGCTGATAAGTCTACCATGGCACATGGATTAGAAGCAAGAGTGCCCTTTTTAGATAAAGATTTTTTGGATTTAGCGATGTTAATCAAAGCTGAAGAAAAGCAACCTAAAACCTATGATGGAAAAGAAAAATACATTCTAAGAAAAGCTTTTGACACTCCAGATAATCCGTATTTGCCTGATGAGGTTTTGTGGAGACAGAAAGAGCAATTTTCTGATGGAGTAGGTTACAATTGGATTGATCAATTAATAGAATATTGTTCATCAAAAGTTACTGATGCTGAATTAGAATCTGCGGACTCTTTATTTCCTTATAATACACCTACAACTAAAGAGGCGTATTATTATAGAACTATTTTTCATAAATATTATCCAAAATCGAGTGCCGCAGAAACCGTTCGAAAATGGATTCCAAAATGGCAGGAAAACCAAGATCCTAGCGGTAGAGCAAATGCTGCTCACGTAAATGCTGATACCGATATAGCTAAAACAGGTGTGATTTTTAGTTAGTTAGTTATTACATTTTGTTCCTAAACGCTTACTTTTTGTAAGCGTTTTTTATAGTTATAAATTCACGTAGTAATTAACCGATATATGTTAATAACTTAAGCCACAAAACAGGCGATTTAAGGGAATATTAATTCTTGTTTGACTATATTTGTACGTTAAACAAAAAAATATTCAGAATTACATTAATATGAGCGAAGAAATAAATAAAAATAATTATTCAGCAGACAGTATTCAGGCATTAGAAGGAATGGAGCACGTAAGAATGCGTCCGTCGATGTATATTGGAGATGTAGGAGTTAGAGGTTTGCACCACTTGGTTTATGAGGTGGTTGACAACTCAATTGATGAAGCAATGGGTGGTCATTGCGATAAAATTATAGTTGATATTAACGAAGACGGATCTATTTCTGTTGAAGATAATGGACGTGGTATTCCTGTTGGAATTCACAAAAAAGAAGGCGTTTCTGCACTAGAAGTGGTAATGACTAAAATTGGTGCCGGAGGTAAATTCGATAAAGATTCTTATAAAGTTTCTGGTGGACTTCACGGTGTTGGGGTATCAGTAGTAAATGCATTATCGAATCATTTAAGAGCTACGGTTCATAGTAGCGACGGAAATATTTACGAACAAGAATATGAAAAAGGAAAAGCGCTATATCCTGTAAAACAAATTGGAGACACCACTAAAAGAGGAACGATTGTTACTTTTTATCCAGACCCTACCATTTTTACACAAAGTATAGAATATTCCTACGATACATTATCGGCTCGAATGCGAGAATTGTCTTTCTTAAATAAAGGAATTACAATCATTTTTACCGACAAAAGAGAAATAGATAAAGACGGTAATTTTGTGTCTGAAACTTTTCATTCTAATGAAGGCCTAAAAGAATACATTCGTTATTTAGATGGAAATCGTGAGCCTATAATAGCTCATGTAATTTCAATGGATTCTGAAAAAGGAGAAATTCCAGTTGAGGTGGCTCTAATTTACAATACTAGTTATTCTGAGAATATTTTTTCTTATGTAAACAATATCAATACTCACGAAGGTGGAACGCATTTACAAGGTTTTAGAACAGGTTTAACCAGAGCTTTGAAAAAATATGCAGATTCTTCAGGAATGTTGGATAAATTAAAGTTTGAAATTGCTGGGGATGATTTCCGTGAAGGTTTGACTGCTATTATTTCTGTTAAAGTTGCTGAACCACAATTTGAAGGACAAACAAAAACCAAACTTGGTAACAGAGAAGTTGTTGCTCCTGTAAGCCAAGCGGTAAGTGAAATGGTGGAGAATTATTTGGAAGAAAATCCAAATGATGCTCGTATAATTGTTCAAAAAGTAATTCTTGCTGCTCAAGCTCGTCATGCTGCTAAAAAAGCACGTGAAATGGTGCAGCGCAAAACCGTTTTAGGTGGTGGAGGATTACCTGGAAAATTATCTGATTGTTCTGAACAAGATCCAGCTCGTTGTGAAGTTTATCTTGTCGAGGGAGATTCGGCAGGTGGAACTGCAAAACAAGGTCGTGATAGAGCATTTCAAGCTATTCTACCTTTGAGAGGTAAGATTTTGAATGTCGAAAAAGCGATGCATCATAAAGTTTTTGAAAATGAAGAAATTCGAAATATCTTCACTGCTTTAGGGGTTACCGTTGGAACTGCTGAAGACAGTAAAGCACTTAATTTAGAAAAATTACGCTACCATAAAGTAATTATTATGTGTGATGCCGATGTGGATGGTAGTCACATTTCAACTTTAATTTTAACTTTCTTTTTCCGTTTTATGAAGGAATTGATAGAGGGCGGACACGTTTATATTGCTGCTCCTCCTTTATATTTAGTTAAAAAAGGGAACAAAAAGGAATATGCGTGGAATGACGTTCAGCGTGATCAAGCGAATGATAGAATGGGCGGTAGTGCAGCTATTCAACGTTATAAAGGTCTTGGTGAGATGAATGCTGAACAGTTATGGGAAACCACAATGGATCCTAATTTCAGAACTTTACGTCAAATCACCATTGATAGTATGGTAGAAGCAGATAGAGTTTTCTCAATGTTAATGGGGGATGAAGTTCCGCCAAGACGAGAATTTATTGAGAAAAATGCTGTTTATGCAAATATTGACGCTTAGTAAATGAAAAAGCTATATTTCCTACTTTTATTATTTACTACTATTTCGTTTTCACAAACTGCTCAAGAGTTAGAAGCATTTGGTCGTTTACTAAATGATGCTATTTTCTATTGTGATAGATACATTACTCCTGCATCAGACGCGTCAATTTATCAAGCATCTTCCGGTTGGGTATCTTCTCCAAAAAAACGAAAATTATGGGATGTAACTTTAGGATTTAATAGCAATGTTTTTTTTGTTCCAAAAGCGGATAGAGAATTTGAAATTAAAAATTCCGATTTTACCTTTTTTAGTATTTATGATGCCAATTGGGCTCCTGTTAACTCAGCTACGGTGCCTTCGACTTTGGGAAATAGCCAGCAATATAATTTGAATGGATATATTGGTAACGACCAGGTGTTTTTTCAAACCCCTCAAGGAGTTAATGCAGAACAGGTTTATTATTCTCATTTCACCGGATCTGTAGCGCTTTGGTTCGGTTCAGAACTAATTGTGAAATACGCTCCGGTTACCAAATTAAAAAGTGGAAATTATCAAGTTTATGGCTATGGTTTAAAACACAATATAGATCAATATTTCATATCATTAATTAAAAATAAGATCAATATGTCTGGTTTGGTTTGTTTTTCAAATGAGAATATTAGTTTTGATTTTATTCCGCCAGCTGCCAACAGTGGTCCTGATTTAGGAATTAATGAAATAAATGGGTTAGTAGATACTTGGCAGTTTCAATACAATATTTCAAAAGAATTTAAAAGGTTTGAAATTATGGGCGGAATTATTGCTAATATAAGTGATGTAAAATATAAATTTATAGGAGAGGTTCCTGCGGGACAGGCTATTCCTTTTCAAGCTATTTTTAATGAAAAAATTAAAGAAATTTACAAAACTAAAACAAACTATTTAGGAGAAGTTTCCTGTAGGTATAAAATTAATAAAGTATTTTTACAATCTACCTTTGCATTTGGTAAATTTGTAAATTCTAATTTTGCAGTGCAATACGAATTTTAATAATTATAAAACAATAAAAATGAAAGTTACAATAGTAGGAGCAGGGAATGTGGGAGCATCTTGCGCAGACGCAATTTCATATAGAGGAATTGCAAGTGAAGTAGTATTATTAGATATTAAAGAAGGTTTTGCTGAAGGTAAAGCTATAGATATCATGCAATGTGCTACCAATACAGGATTTAATACTAGAGTTTCCGGAGTTACAAATGATTACTCAAAAACAGCTAACAGTGATGTGGTCGTAATAACTTCAGGGATTCCAAGAAAACCTGGAATGACTCGTGAAGAATTAATTGGCATTAATGCTGGAATTGTAAAAACAGTAGTTGAAAATGTTTTGAAATTTTCGCCAAATACAATTGTTGTAGTGGTTTCAAATCCAATGGATACAATGACTTACTTAGCTTTAAAAGCTACTGGATTGCCAAAAAATAGAATAATTGGAATGGGAGGAGCTTTAGATAGTTCTCGCTTCAGATATTATTTAGCCGATGCTTTAGCTACTCCATCAAATGACATTTCTGCTATGGTAATTGGAGGTCACGGAGATACTACAATGATTCCTTTAACTCGTTTGGCTTCTTACAATGGTATTCCAGTTTCTGAGTTTTTATCTGCTGAAGAGTTAGAAAAAGTAGCGGCTGCAACTATGGTTGGTGGAGCTACTTTAACAGGGCTTTTAGGTACTTCAGCTTGGTATGCACCAGGAGCTTCTGTTGCTTATTTGGTAGATTCTATATTAAATAATCAAAGAAAAATGATTGCATGTTCGGTATTTTTAGAAGGGGAATATGGTCAAAATGACATTTGTATTGGAGTTCCATGTATTATCGGGAAAAATGGTGTTGAAGAAATATTAGAAATTAATTTAAATGAGGCTGAAAAAGCACTATTTGCTAAAAGTGCTGATGCAGTTTGTAATATGAATGCAGATTTAAAATCTGTTTTAGCATAAATTATAAATCTACTTTTAAAGAAGGCTGCAAAAATGCAGTCTTTTTTTTGATATTAATCATTAAATAAATTGGTTAATCTCTAGGAGAATTATATATTTGTCAGCTAAAAAATATTAAGATTAGATAAAGAAGTTGTATTTTATTTAAAATATTTAGAACTTTATTTATTTTTAACAATTTTATAAATAATAATAGAATAAAAATTAATTAACTATAGTAATAATGCAGAATAGAGGACTTATTAAATTTTTCGCAATTTTATTTGCATTGGTGAGTATTTACCAACTTTCATTCACTTTTGTTTCTCAAAATATAGAGAGTGATGCCAAAACATATGCTAATGGTGATTCTGAAAAAGAATTAAAATATTTAGATTCAATTGGAAAAGAAAAAGTATTTAATCTTGGGTTTACAGATTTTACTTACAACGAAGTAAAAGATAAAAAAATCAATAAAGGGTTAGACTTAGAGGGAGGTATTAACGTACAACTTCAAATTTCAGTAAAAGACATCATTAAAGGATTATCTAACAATTCTAAAAACCCTATTTTTAACCAAGCATTAGCGGAGGCTTCAAAAAACAGACAAGGTAATCAAGATTACTTAGATGTGTTTTTTGCGGAATTTGAGAAAGCGGCTGATGGAAAAATAAAACTTTCTTCTCCTGATATTTTCGCTAACAAAATATTAGGTGATGAAGTGAACTTCAAAAAAACAGATGATGAGGTTAAGAAAGTAATCAGAAGAAAAGTTGATGAGTCAATTGAAAGTGCTTTTGAAGTATTAAGAAAACGTATTGATAAATTTGGGGTTACCCAACCTAACATTCAAAAATTAGGAGAATCAGGAAGAATTTTAGTTGAACTTCCAGGGGCAAAAGATGTAGATCGTATTAAAAAAATATTATCAAGTACCGCACAATTACAATTTTGGGAAACCTATAAAGTAGATGAATTAGGTAATTTCTTGATGGCAGCAAACAATACTTTAAAGCTAACTGAAAAAGGTGCTGTTGAAGTTAAAGAAACTGCTAAAACAGCAATAGACACTTTATTAACTGATAAAGAAAAAGATACTGTTTCTGATAAAAAAGATTTAGGCCCATTATTGAAGAGATTTTTACCAGGTGGTGGCGGTCCTATTTTAGGAGTTGTTGAGCCTAAAGATACCGCTGCAATTAACGGTTATTTTAAACGTCAAGATATTAGAATATTATTGCCTTCTGATAAACGTTATGCAAAATTTGTTTGGGGTAAACCAACCGCAATCGTTGATGAAAAAACAAAAAAAGCTATTGAAACGGTTGAATTATATGCTTTAAAAGGGAATAGAGACAATCAAGCAGCTATGAGTGGTGGTGTTGTAACAGATGCTAAAGATTCTTTTGACCAATTAGGAAAGCCATCAGTAACGATGCAAATGAGTGGTCAAGGCGCAAAAGCTTGGGAGGAATTAACAGGAAAAGCGTATACTCAGAAAAGTAATATTGCAATTGTATTAGACGATGTGGTTTATTCTGCCCCAGGTGTTTCTAGTGGTCCAATCTCAGGAGGAAGATCTGAAATTTCAGGAAACTTTGATATCACCGAAACTAAAGATTTAGCTAACGTATTAAGAGCAGGTAAATTACCAGCTGCGGCAGAAATTGTTCAATCAGAAGTAGTTGGACCATCATTAGGTCAAGAAGCTATTGATAACGGTACCAATTCAGCAATTATTGGTTTATTGATTGTATCGCTTTGGATGATGATTTATTATGGTAAATCCGGAGTTTTTGCAAATATTGCTTTGGCAGTTAACTTATTGTTCTTATTTGGTATTCTAGCAAGTTTAGGTGCTGTATTGACACTTCCAGGTATTGCAGGTATTGTATTAACAATGGGAACTGCAGTCGATGCTAACATTATTATTTATGAGCGTGCTAAAGAAGAACTTAGAGCCGGAAAAGCAATAGATGATGCAATTAAAGCCTCATTTGGATGGAAAGGAGCGATGCGTTCTATAGTTGATGCGAACGTAACTCACGTTTTAACAGGAGCTGTATTATTAATTTTCGGAACAGGTCCAATTCAAGGATTTGCAACTACATTATTAATAGGTATCGCAACGTCTTTGTTTACTTCAATTTTCATTACAAGAATATTGTTGGATTGGAGCGTTAATAAAGGAAACAAATTAAGTTTTGTAACTGGTTTCTCTAAAAACTTCTTTACTAATTTCCACTTTGATTTCTTAGGTGTAAAAAAATACACTTATATCTTCTCAAGTTTAGTAGTAATTGTAAGTATTATTTCACTTTCTACAAATGGATTGAATCAAGGGGTAGATTTCGTAGGAGGAAGAACTTTCCAAGTGCGTTTTGATAAACCAGTTTCTGCTGAATTGGTTCGTGAAGAATTATTGAAAGTATTTGATGGTAGTGCTGAGGCTAAAGTTTTTGGTAAAGACAACCAATTAAAAATTACAACCAAATATAAAGTAGCTGAAGCAGGTACTGAAGCAGATCAAGCAGTTAATAAAATACTTTTTGATAACTTGAAAAAGCATTTTGATGCCTCTATGACTTACGATAAATTCGTTAACAGTTATGATGGAAAAAAACTAGGAATTCTTCAAGCTTCTAAAGTTGGACCTACAGTTGCTGATGATATTAAAACCAATTCGTATTGGGCTGTTATTGGAGCAATGTTAATTGTAGGTTTATATCTAGTAGTTAGTTTTAGAAAATGGCAATATTCTCTTGGGGCTCTTGCTGCCGTTGCACATGACGTAATTTTTGTATTAGGAATTTATTCTTTGTTATGGAAATACATGCCATTCGGAATGGAAATTGACCAACATTTTATCGCTGCGATATTAACGGTTATTGGATATTCAATGAACGATACTGTAATTGTATTTGACAGAGTTCGTGAATATTTAGGAGGTAAAGCAAAAGGGAATTTCAATTCTATTGTAAACCAATCTATTAATTCAACTATGTCAAGAACAATCAATACATCATTAACAATGATTTTAGTATTATTGATTATGTTTATTTTTGGTGGGGAATCAATCAGAGGATTTATCTTTGCTATGTTAATAGGAATAGTTGTTGGAACTTACTCTTCTTTATTTATTGCAACTCCAGTTCTAGTAGATACAATCTCAGATGCTGAGCACCAAAGAATCGAAAAAGAACACAATTCTTAATAAGAATAAAATATAAAAAAAGCCTCGCACATGCGAGGCTTTTTTATTACCAATTTATCTATTTTTCATAATTCTCTTTAAATGCATTAAGAAATTTTTCTTTTTGTCTAAACGATACCGGAAGTCTAATTCCGTTTTGAAGTTCAACCTCTAATGAACCTGATTTATTCAATCTAAGAATATAATTTAAATTTACTAAATACGATTTATGAATTCGATGAAATAAATTTGTAGAAGCTAGTTGCTCTTCAATATTTTTTAATGTTTTTGCAAGTAATATTTCTCGACCATCTGAGCAAAAAATCTTACAATAATTACTATTTGCCTCGCAAAACAAAATAGAATTAATATTGATAAATTCATAACCTGTGTCTGTTGAAAAGGCAATCTTTTTTATTAATTCATTTCCTGTCTTTGCAATAATCACTTTAGTATCTTTACTTTCTTTTATAATTCTTTTGTTTTCAAATCTTCTTAAAGCAACTGTTAGATCAATATGGTTAATTGGCTTAATTAAATAATCTAAAGCATCTGCCTTAATTGCTTTAATTGCATAGTCAGTATGTGAGGTTGTGAATATTACCTCAAATTTTATTACTTTTAATTCTTTCAATAACTCAAATCCATTTTTATTTGGCATTTCAATATCAAGAAATACTAAATCAGGTTTTTTGGATTTAATTGCTTTTTTTGCAGACTCTACATCCTCACAAACAGCTACAATTACGAAATTTTCAGAAAAATTTTTAACTAAAAAATTTTCCAAAGTTATTCTTGAAGTTGAGGAATCATCAACAATAATTATCTTATTCATAGTACGAATTTATACTATTTTTTATATTTATTTGGTAACATTTAGTTTACGTATGGGTTTGATTATTTAACGTTTATTACGATGACTATTTCTTTTTGTAAATCGTAGTTTTAGGTAGGGAATTATACAATAAATAATATTTTTAGCAAGAATGTTTTATTGCTTTAAATTGTAAAAAAAAAGCCGAACAATAATGTTCCGCTTTTTTTATATAAATTGAAAATTAATTATTCTAAACTTGCCAAATATCTTTCGGCATCAAGAGCTGCCATACAACCTGTGCCTGCAGCAGTAATAGCTTGACGATACAAGTGATCTGCGGCATCTCCAGCTACAAATACTCCAGCAATATTAGTTTTAGAAGTTCCGGGTATGTTTATTATGTAACCTGTCTCGTCAAGATTTAAAAAGTCTTTGAATATATCTGTATTTGGTTTGTGACCAATTGCAACGAAAAAACCTGTTGCAGGAATATCAAAAACCTCACCTGAAGTTTTATTTTTAACTTTTACAGCGGAAACAACTTGTCCATCACCTAGAACTTCTTCTGTATCATGATTCATTAATATTGTAATATTGTCCGTTTTACGAACTCTTTCTTCCATAATTTTAGAAGCCCTGAACTTTTCACTTCTAACCAACATAGTAACTTTAGAACACATTTTTGATAAGTAATGTGCCTCTTCACAAGCAGAATCTCCCGCTCCAACAATAACTACTTCCTGATTTCTATAGAAAAAACCATCACAAATCGCACAGGCAGAAACGCCTCCACCAGTTTGTAAATAATGTTGTTCAGAAGGTAATCCCAAATATTTTGCTGTTGCTCCAGTAGAAATAATTACAGTTTCACAATGCAATTCCTTGCTGTCATTAATCCAAACTTTATGAACATCACCTGAAAATTCAACTTTTGTTGCCCATCCATCACGAACATCAGTTCCAAAACGTTGTGCTTGACTTTGTAATTGTACCATCATTTCAGGCCCTGTAACACCATCAACATAACCTGGAAAATTTTCAACTTCATTTGTAGTTGTCAATTGACCTCCTGGTTGTGTTCCTTGATATAAAACGGGATTCATGTTGGCTCTTGCTGCATATATTGCTGCGGTATAACCCGCAGGTCCTGAACCTATAATAAGGCATTTTATTTTTTCAATTGTGTTTGACATCTTCTTTTTTTAAAAATATTTTTAGCAGTACAAATGTAAGTTTAAATTGAAATATTTCATATATAATTTATTACTAATTCAAATGAAAAAGAATAAAATTCTATTTCATTAAATCTGGTTGTATTAACAAAAAATAATTATATATTTGCACACAAATTTACGGGGTGTAGCGTAGCTCGGTTATCGCGCCTGCTTTGGGAGCAGGAGGCCGCAGGTTCGAATCCTGCCACCCCGACCAAAAAATCCAAACGTATAGTTTGGATTTTTTTTTTGGTTTATGAATAAACTTATTTTAAAGTCTTTTTCATAATAACCGTATTCTCAGTAAACTTTTTAAGTTCAATTTTTGCATCTCCATAAAATTGAATTTCTGATTTTCCTGAAGCTTCAATAGTGGCATTATTGACTACATTTATCTTGGTTGTGCTATTAGCTTCTGCGATAAGTTCTGCCGTTTTGGAAATTAAATTCATTCCGGTAAACTCAGAATTATTATCCAATCGTAATTTCAATTCATTAACATCACCTTCAATAATGGCAATTGACTTTTGATATAAGTCGGCCTTTAATTGAGTTGCTGCAATCAATGCTTTTAATTGAGCATTTTTACTTAATTCAATTGTCGTTATTTCTGATTTTACGTTCAATTCCGATTTGGATTTATCATTTTGCATAATGGTGAATGTTTTTATCTTTCCATTCATGAAAATTTTTGAAAAATCAAAACTCTTTACAGTGAAGTTATCTAATTCTATTTCTGTTGTAGCAGTAATTATTGATTCATGTTTTGCTAACAATAATTTAAAATCATTGTTGTAAAAAACCTTAACAAGAAATTTTTTATAACCACCAACCTCTTTTAATGTAGTTAATCGCAAGGTGTTACCAATCGAATTGATATTAATTTCATTGTGCAAATTATCATCAGCTTCAATTTCTAAAGAACATTTATCACTTTTAATAAGTAAAATTTCAATATTGTCTTCAATCTCTAAATTTTCAAAATTCCCTATTTCTTTTTTCTCAATAGTTACATTTTTTGATCCTTTTACTTTTTCTCTTTTTTGTCCATAAGAAAATCCAGTTATAAGAACGGCAATAAATAACAAGGCTAATTTTTTCATTTTTTTCATATAATAATTTTATCAAAAATAGAAAAAAAAAGCATCCAAATCGGGATTTGAACACTTTTTTTATTTAGAATCGTATTAATAATTGTCCTATTGCTGCTGTGTAAGAAAACTAATTTAGTGGTTTTTTGTTACGGTTTTAATCATTTCTTTTCCACCCACTTTTACCGAAACAGTTGTTGTTTCCATTCCGCCAATACTATCATTCTCGATATCATCAAATTCATTTTCTTCTTCAGGGCAATTCAAACATTTAACCTGAGAATCCTTTACACTATAAATATATTCATCTGAGCTAGTATGTAAATTAAAAAATGAATTATCGGAATAATCATAATTTTTCACTCCCGAATTGACCTTAAATAAAGTTCCCTTTGGTAAGTATAATTTAATTTCTACTTTTTGATCTCTATATTTATCTTTTAATTCGCTAATTAAAAAATTGTCTAAAACCAATTCATTTCCAATAATTTTGAATCCATATTTTATTTTTCCAGCTCTGGTGTTTGCATTTTCAAATGAATTTCCTCTTGCCTCTTTGTTAATTTTAATATAAGGCAATAGTTCATCGGTTTTTTCAATTTGAAATGAGATGCTATTAGAATAAATCACCTCTTGATTTAAAGAATCTTTGGTTACCTTAAACTGATAATCATTACTATCTTTGGAATAATAATCGTTGTTCTTAAATTTAATGTATAAGGTATCTTTTGGATTTAGGTTTATAGTTTGTTTCTCATAAATTCTTCCATCATAGGTATATTCTGACGCTTGTTTTACTCCAATAGATATTAGAATTCCTATCGCGATAATCCATATTGCCAATAGTACATATTTTGCAATTGATCCTATCGATTTACTGGTTGGAGCCACTATTTTTATACCTAATAATAAAACAAAAATACTAGGTATACTTACTGCTAAATAGAATAATAATCCAAAAAACCAAACAGGATAATCTGTAAAATTTCCTAATTCAATAAAAGAATGAAAGGGAAATTCTGGAAAATTGTGGGTCCCAAACGCCATTACTCCAATTAAAAAAACAATCAATAAAGCAACACTTATAACAACCATAAATGCTCCAACAACTTTTGCAAATAGATTTATTATTGTTCCTAATATATCTCCAAATGAATTTTTTAATTTGTTTCCATTTGATTTCAATCCTTTTTTAACTCCTTCAAAATCAGTAGATTTTAGTTTTTCTGAAAGAGTGTCAATTTCTTCTCTTACTTTTTTTTCAATATTTGAAATAGTCACAGCTTCACCACGCATTTCTAATTTCTCAGATGTTGTTTTTGCTGCTGGCATGGCGATCCATAATATTAGGTATGCTACAACTCCGGTTCCCCCAGCAAAAACCATAATCAATAGAATAACTCTTAACCATGCTTTATCAATACCAAAGTAATGTCCTAAACCAGCAAGAACTCCACCTATAGCGCCGTTTTCTTCATCTCGATATAGTTTTTTAGTGATTTTGGTTTTGGTATAAATAGGTTCAGCATCAATTGGTTCATCGCCTTCAATTCTATAATCTTCAGGTTGCCCCATAATTGAAATAATTTCTTCAACTTCACGAAGACTTATTACTTGTTTATCACTCGTGTGTTTTTCCGAAATCAATTCACCTATTCTAATTTCAATGTCTTTGATTATTTCATCCTGACCAGAGGTATTGGATAAAGAGCGTTTTATGGCACCAAAATAATTCGTCAATTTTTGGAATGCATCTTCATCAATATGAAATACCAATCCACCTAAATTTATGTTTACCGTCTTGTTCATCTTTTTGTTATTTGGTTGTTATTAAGTTTACAGCATCCGATAATTCGGTCCAAGTGCTGTTTAATTCTGTTAAAAATTCTCGTCCTTCTTCGGTCAATCCATAGTATTTTCTGGGAGGTCCAGAAAGGGATTCTTCCCATCGGTAGTTTAACAATCCGTCGTTTTTTAATCGGGTCAATAAAGGATAAACGGTTCCTTCAACGACCAATAATTTTGCCGTTTTCAAGGTGTCTAAAATCTCCGAAGTGTAGGCATCTTTCTCTTTTAATACCGATAAGATGCAAAATTCGAGTACTCCTTTTCGCATTTGTGCCTTTGTGTTTTCAATATTCATTTCTTCTCATTTTATTTATTTTTTTTAAGCTTTTTCCCGCTTTCATTTTCAATCCAGGGAAAAACCTGGGATTTTCAGTACTCCCGAAGCGTCGGGACGGGGCTAGGTTGTTTTAGTATTATAGTTTTTTGGGTAATTTCTTATGCAAATATATATCTTTTAAATAGTATCTTGTTTTACATAGTACTAAAAATTAACTTTTTATTAACTTTTAAAAGTTAATAAATTATTTTTAATCATGTCAATTAATGACTATATTCGTGAAAATTCAAATCGTAATGGAACTGACTCCTAGTAAAATTAATACCTTTTTATTTTTCAAATTACCATCGGCATTTATTTGTGGTGTTCGTGTAAAACAATTGGAAACTAATAAAGGTGTGGTGACGGTAAAACTCCGTTGGATCAATCAAAATCCATTCAACTCGATGTATTTTGCGGTTCAAGCAATGGCTGCCGAATTGTCGACAGGAGCATTAGTAATGTATCAAATTAAAAAAAGCAATAGAAAAATATCGATGTTAGTTGCCAATAACAAATCCACATTTACTAAAAAAGCAACTGGCACAATTACTTTTACCTGTTTTGATGGGGACAAAATAGCTACTGCAATTAAGAACACCATAGCTACTGGTGAAGGTCAAACCTTTTGGATGAAATCAATTGGTGTTGATGAAACCGGAATCCAAGTTTCTGAAATGGATTTTGAATGGAGTATCAAAATTAAAAACGTTTAGAGTTAATTTAACGATAGTTAAATCCTACTTAAATTACCCCTTCTATTTATAAATAATGTAATTTTGAACACTAGAAAAATAATAAAATGAAAGTTTTAATTACAGGTGCAACAGGTTTAATAGGAACAGAATTGGTTTCTCTACTTCTTCAAAACGGAATTAGCGTAAATTATCTTACTACCTCCAAAAATAAAATTGTAAATGAATTAAATTACAATGGATTTTATTGGAGTCCTGAGCAGGGGATCATTGACGAAAATTGTTTAATGGGAGTTGATTCTATTATTAATTTGGCGGGTGCAAATATTTCTAAGCGTTGGACCAATTCCTACAAACAAGAGATTATTGAAAGTCGTTTGCTATCTTCAGCATTGTTATTTAAAGCGATAAAAAACAATCCCAATCAAGTTAAACAAATTGTATCTGCTTCAGGAACTTCAATTTACCCAAACAGTGATACGATAATTTTTGATGAAAATTCAACACAGGTCAACTCTAGTTTTTTAGGAAATGTGGTAATAAAATGGGAGGAAAGTACAGATAAATTTACTACTTTGGGAATTAAAGTTTGCAAACTTCGAACAGGAATCGTCCTTTCAGCAAAAGGTGGGGCATTGGTTGAAATGCTAAAAACAATTAAACTTGGTTTGGGTTCTTGTTTCGGATCAGGAAAACAAATACAATCTTGGATACATATTCATGATATTGCATCACTTTATTATTTTGCTATTAATAATGATTTAGAAGGAGTTTATAATGCCGTTTCTCCAAATCCAGTAACTAATGAAGAGCTCACCTTTTCAATTGCTAAAGCCTTGAAGAAACCACTATTTATGCCTAATATTCCAAAGTTTATGATGCATTTGATTTTAGGAGAAATGCACGAATTACTATTTGAAAATAGAAACTTAAGTGCAAAAAAAATAATTGACAAAGGTTTTGTATTTAAATACAAAACCATTGAGCAAGCCATGAAAAATATTTTACCATAAAAAAAGCTCCGTTTTATAACGGAGCTTTTTTAATATTTAAACTTGAATTAACAATTTTATTCTATCTATTATTTATTTTGTAAACAATAAATTTCAACCTTCTACGAAAACAAATTTACTTTAATTACAATCATTAAATCCTAATATTATATTAAAGTTTTACCTTGATTTAGTTAAAGTATTTTTTCTACTATAATAGTTGGTAATTTTTATGACTTAAATTAATATAAAATATATAATGACAATTTGACATTTTTAACGAATTGGCAGTAATTTTGTTATCCAATGAACAGAACTAAAGATAATGTTTAAAAATATTTTTAAAAATAAAGATAAGATGACCACTGAAAATACTGAAATGGATCAAGACCTTAACGCAACCGCATTGGAAACCAATGAAAATGAGGAGCAAGTAAAAGTTGAAGAACTTAGTGTTGAAGAACAACTAACTCAAGATTTAGCAAATGAAAAAGACAAACATTTAAGACTTTTTGCTGAATTTGAAAATTATAAAAGAAGAACTTCAAAAGAGAGAATTGATTTATTTAAAACTGCTAATCAAGAAGTTTTATTAGCAATTTTGCCAGTTTTAGACGACTTTGATAGAGCCATTATTGAAATAAAAAAATCGGAAGACGAAGTTTTATTGAAAGGGGTGGAATTAATTCATGATAAATTGAAAAGCACTTTATTTTCCAAGGGTTTAGAAGAAGTAACATTAAAAGCGGGTGATTTATTTGACGCCGATTTTGCAGAAGCAATCACTCAAATCCCAGCTCCTTCTCCAAATTTGAAAGGTAAAATTGTTGACGTTCTTGAAAAAGGATACAAATTAGGAGACAAAATTATTCGTTTTCCTAAAGTAGTTATTGGAAACTAAATCAAATAAACTAATTTTTGCCTAAATGGCGTTAGTTTGATTAAGACATCATAAAATGAAAAAAGATTTTTACGAAATTTTAGGTATTTCAAAAAATGCAGATGCAGCCGAAATAAAAAAAGCCTATCGAAAAAAAGCAATAGAATACCATCCGGATAAAAATCCAGGAGATGCTGTTGCAGAAGATAATTTTAAGAAAGCAGCTGAAGCTTATGAAATTTTGAGTGACCCTCAAAAGAAAGCAAAATACGATCAATACGGACATCAAGCCTTTGAAAATGGTGGTCAAGGTGGCGGTGGTTTTGGTGGCGGTCATATGAATATGGACGATATCTTTAGCCAATTTGGTGATATATTTGGTGGTGCCTTTGGAGGTAGATCTGGATTTGGAGGAGGCGGTGGACCAAGAAGAGTGAAAGGAAGTAATCTTCGAATAAAAGTGAAACTTACATTGGAAGAAATTGCTTTTGGAGTTGAGAAAAAAGTGAAAGTAAAGCGTAAAGTTCAAGCCCCCGGAGTATCTTACAAAACCTGTTCATCTTGTAATGGGCAAGGGCAAGTAATGCGTGTTACCAACACTATTTTAGGTAGAATGCAATCGGCTACCACTTGTTCTACGTGTGGTGGTTCCGGTCAATTGTTAGATAAAAAACCCTCCAATGCCGATTCTCAAGGGATGATTGTAGATGATGAAACAGTTTCAATAAAAATTCCAGCGGGTGTTGTTGATGGAATGCAACTTAAAGTTTCAAATAAAGGTAACGATGCTCCCGGAAATAGTATTCCTGGGGATTTAATTGTGGTTATTGAAGAAATTGAACACGAGTCCTTAAAACGGGAAGGTGAAAATCTACATCTAGACTTGTACATTAGCTTTGCTGAGGCTGTTCTTGGTGTTTCTAAAGATATTGAAGCCGTAAAGGGTAAAGTTAGAATAAAGCTTGAAGAAGGAATTCAATCCGGTAAAATTTTAAGATTAAAAGGGAAAGGTATTCCTAATATTAACGGATATGGTAATGGAGATTTACTTATTCATATTAATGTTTGGACGCCAAGAACCTTAAATAAAGAACAAAAACAGTTTTTTGAAAAAGTTTTAACAGACGATAATTTTATTCCAAATCCTGAAAAAGGGGATAAATCGTTTTTTGAAAAAGTAAAAGACATGTTCTCCTAATTTTTTTGTTGTATTTAATTACAGCATTTTTCCCATCCTTATGTGAATAAGGGTGGGTTTTTTATAAATATTAATTTTTTTTATTTCAAATTCAATACTTTTACATAAATTATTTTTTAAATGAGTACAATACTTGAAGTCAATAAAGTTGTAAAAAAATACGGTGATTATACGGCACTTAATGAAGTTTCATTGACCGTTCCAAGAGGAAGCATCTACGGACTTTTAGGTCCAAATGGAGCTGGAAAAACTTCTCTAATTCGTATTATAAACCAAATCACTATGCCCGATAGTGGCGAAATTATATTAGATGGTGAAAAACTAAATCCAAAACACATCCAACACATTGGTTATCTTCCAGAAGAACGAGGATTATATAAATCGATGAAAGTGGGAGAACAATGTTTGTATTTGGCACAAATGAAAGGCTTGTCGAAAGGGGAAGCCAAAATCCAACTGGATTATTGGTTTGATAGATTGGGGATACAAGGATGGTGGAATAAAAAAATCCAGGAACTTTCAAAAGGGATGGCTCAGAAAATTCAATTTGTAGTTTGTGTATTGCATAAACCAAAATTATTAATTTTTGACGAACCATTTTCAGGTTTTGACCCAGTAAATGCAAATATTATTAAAGACGAAATTTTAGCTCTTCAAGAGCAAGGATCAACCATTATATTTTCTACGCATAGAATGGAAAGCGTTGAAGAACTTTGCGATCACATTGCTCTAATTCATCAATCCAACAAACTTATTGAGGGTCTTTTAGATGACGTAAAAAAACAATTTAGAACTAATAGTTTTGAAGTAGGGATTTTAACCGATAATGTAGAAGGTCTAATGTTAGCGATTACTAAGAATTATACCATTCAACCTACCAATTTTAAATCGTTGAACAACGAATTAAAATTAGAAATAAATCTAGGAAATTCTTTGCCAAATGAACTATTGAACCTATTGACAAGTAAGGGGCAAGTCACCCATTTTCTTGAAAAAATCCCAAGTGTGAACGATATTTTTATTCAAACGGTAAGTCAATAAATAAAAAAACCATATGAGTATTTTAACATTAATTATAAAGCGAGAATTTATCGCAAAAGTTCGAAACAAATCTTTTATTGTAATGACTTTTTTAAGTCCGTTATTATTTGTTGGAATTGGTGTTTTTGTAAGTTATTTGAGTTCATTAAAAGCTGATGTAAAACAAATTGCTCTTCATGATGAATCTGGTATTTTCTTATCAGAATTTAAAAACTCTGAAGAATATAAATACATTGATTTATCTAATTCGAATGTAAATAGTATTAAAGATAGCATTAAACTGGAGCGTTATGAAGGTTTAATCTACATTCCAAAAACCAAAGACTTTAAATCATTGGAAAACAAAATTCAATACATTTCCAATGAAAGTCCCAGCATAACTTTTGTAGAAGACGTTCAAGATGTTGTGTCAAATAGAATTACCAATGAGAATTTTAAGATTGCTAATTTAGATACTTTGGCAATTAATAATGCTCAGGCCGATGTCAATTTGGAACTTAAGAAAGCTACAGGCGAAGATAGTTTGAAGGGAATTAATGAAATTAAAATTGCTATTGGAGGTGCTTTTGGTTATCTAATAATGATGTTCATAGTTATTTATGGAAATATGGTCATGCGAAGTGTAATTGAAGAAAAAACCAATCGAATTATTGAAATTATTATTTCTTCAGTAAAACCTTTTCAATTAATGATGGGAAAAATCATCGGGACATCATTAGCTGGAATCTTGCAATTTTTAATTTGGACGATTGTTGGACTGACATTGATTTTTTCTGTCTCAATGTTTTTTGGAATAAATGCAACACCAACTTCTAATATTCCACCTGAAATGCTTCATAGTGCTCAACAAGAATTTGCTTCTGTTGCGCAATTGTACTTCAATGAATTATTGAATTTACCAATAGCAACACTTTTAATTTGTTTTGTCATATACTTTATTGGAGGTTACTTTTTATACAGTTCTTTTTATGCTGCAATTGGAGCTGCTGTTGATAATGAAACCGATTCTCAACAATTTTTATTACCAATAATTTTACCATTAATTTTGGGGGTTTATATAGGATTTTTCACTGTTATGAACGACCCGAATGGAACTGTCGCAACTGTTTTTTCAATGATTCCTCTAACTTCACCTATCGTGATGTTAATGAGAATTCCTTTTGGTGTACCTTGGTGGCAAATACTAATTTCAATCACAATTCTCTTTGGAACCTTCTTTTTTGTGGTTTGGTTTGCCTCAAAAATATACCGCGTAGGAATTTTAATGTATGGTAAAAAACCTACTTGGAAAGAATTGTATAAGTGGTTGAAATATTAAATACTTAACCAAAATCATATGAGTAAAATATTAATTATTGAAGACGAAGCTTCTATTAGAAGGGTATTAACTAAAATTCTATCTGAAGAAAATGATACCTACCAAGTAGATGAGGCTGAGGATGGAAGCATTGGTTATGATAAAATAGCACTAAATGATTATGATTTGGTTTTGTGTGATATTAAAATGCCCAAAATGGACGGTGTTGAATTACTCCAAGCGGTCAAGAAAATTAAACCTGAAATTCCAATTGTAATGATTTCTGGTCACGGAGATATGGAAACGGCCATTCAAACGATGCGTTTAGGTGCTTTTGATTATATTTCTAAACCACCAGATCTTAATCGATTATTGAATACTGTTCGTAATGCTTTGGATAAAAAACAATTGGTAGTTGAAAATAAAAAACTAAAGAAAATTGTAAGTAAAAATTACGAAATGATTGGAGAAAGCGAGGCTATCAATCATATTAAAAAAATGGTTGATAAAGTTGCTAAAACGGAAGCTCGTGTATTAATTACAGGTCCAAACGGAACTGGAAAGGAGTTGGTAGCTCATCAATTACATGAAAAAAGTGAACGCGCTATTTTCCCTTTAATTGAAGTTAATTGTGCTGCAATACCCTCTGAATTAATTGAAAGTGAACTCTTTGGTCATGTGAAAGGAGCTTTTACATCAGCAATAAAAGACAGAGCTGGAAAATTTGAAGCAGCCGACAAAGGAACTTTATTTTTAGATGAAATTGGGGACATGAGTTTATCGGCCCAAGCCAAAGTTCTAAGAGCATTACAAGAAAATGTAATTACTCGAGTGGGAGCAGATAAAGACATTAAAGTGGATGTTCGCGTTATTGCTGCAACAAATAAGGATTTGAAAAAAGAGATTGAAAAAGGACGTTTTAGAGAAGATTTATACCATCGCTTGGCTGTTATATTAATAAAAGTTCCAGGTTTAAATGAAAGACGAGACGACATCCCTTTACTAATAGAACATTTTACTGAAAAAATTGCAGCTGAACAAGGAATTGCACCCAAGTCTTTTTCTAGTGAAGCAATAAAATTGTTACAAGAATACGATTGGACAGGAAATATTCGAGAATTACGAAATATAGTTGAAAGGTTAATAATATTGAGTGGTACTGAAATTTCAGAAACAGATATTCATTTATTTGCAAGTAAATAGCATACTCCGAAATCAATTACAAAGTCATCACATTGAGGAGTTAAAAGGTGTAACTCTCTATATTGTTCGTGTAAAAAAATAAAAATGAAATTAAAAAAAATTAACGAAAAATTACAAGAAGCTCTTCAAGAATTAGGATTTACTGAAGCAAATGAAATGCAAAGTGATACTTTTTCAACAATTAAAAGTGGTGCCGATTGTATAATAATTTCTCCAAATGGCTCTGGCAAATCAACAACAATTGTTTTAAATGTGATTCAACAATTAATCTGTGAAGGAGAGGAATCACCTAGAGCATTGATTATTGTTGAAGACAAAGACAAAGTGCTTGAGATGGAGGAGCTTTTTGAAAAATTCGGAAATAAAACCGATTTAAGAGTTTATGGAGTACATGATAAAGGGGATTTAGAATACGATAAAAACTATATTTCTACAGGGATTGACGTATTAATTGGGACGCCAAACCGATTAAGCAGTATGTTTTCTACAGCTGGTTATAATGTAAATCGTTTGAAGATGTTTATTATTGATGATGCCGATACCATTTTAAAATTGCGTCACGATACTAAAATAGTTAGGATTTCCAATAGTATAATTAAAACACAACGCTTGATATTCTCTGATTATCTTTCAGAAAGGATAGATTTAATTGCAGATAAAATGTTGGTTGAGCCCTACCTTTTTGAATTTGAATAAGTAAAAAAAAGCCTAGTTATTTCTAGGTTTTTTTTTCATATATTGAAGTAATAATTTCTTATTAAATTCTTCTTCTGCCTTTTTTAGTTTGATTAGTTTTACTTGACTTAAAATAGGTTTTAAACTAATTATTATTTTTTTACGCATTTGAAAAATTTCTTCCTCATTTGATTCCATTTTAGCTAGCAAGGTTGAAGCTTCTTTTTCTGACATTTTACTAATTGCTTCATCATCCATTCTCTTAAGAAAAACCAATGATTTTTCATGTTTT
This sequence comes from Flavobacterium sp., assembly GCA_021740105.1. GTDB lineage: Bacteria > Bacteroidota > Bacteroidia > Flavobacteriales > Flavobacteriaceae > Flavobacterium. The sequence continues at coordinate 151,571 of JAIPAM010000003.1, read as the reverse complement.
AATTCAAATAGTTTGTCTTCAAATGCATTATAAATTGGCCAAAATTTTTCTGCTTCACTACTAGTTAAAGGAAGTTTATTGGTAATAAATGCTACTTTTAAAGCAAAGATTTCTTCTTTTTTCTCTAACATTTTTTTTCCTTGTGCAAATAAGCCAAAAGAAACTAAAAGTAATATGGCTAATAAGTTGTTTTTACTTTTCATTATTTATTAAGTTATTCGGTTAAATAATTTTCTATATCATTAATATTGGTGAATTCATTGTCCATTTTTGTAGTGCTACTATTCAATTCAACACTCAGATTTTCAATGTCTTTTTTATCTAATAATGTAATTAAATCGTATTGGCTAATTTCTGAATGATTTGTAATGTAATATTCTGTTGTATTTTTTTCATAAGATTGACTCACCACCATTTTTGAATACACACTTACTGATAATGCAATAATAAATACCGCAGCAACTATAGTTATCCATTTTTTTGTATTAATCGAAATAACTTTTACAGTAGCTTTAGGTTGATTTATTTTAGAATTTAATGCTTCTGAAAATTGTTCAAAATAATCTTCAGGGTATGTAAATCCTGAAGTAATTTTATTTTTATAATCTATTTTAAACTTGTTCATGCTTTTTAGACAGTTATATTTTAGTATGGTTTAATTGGTTGTCATTAATATTTCAATTTTTTTTGCCGCAAGGTGATAGGAGGCTTTTAACGCCCCTACTGAAGTTCCTAATATGGTTGACATTTCTTCATATTTAATTTCTTCAAAATAGCGCATTTTAAACACCAATTGTTGTTTTTCAGGTAAGGTAAGAATCGCTTTTTGTAATTTAATTTGGATTTCATTTCCATCAAAATGAGAATCGGCTTCAAGATTCTCGACTATTTTTGATTTTAATTCACGGCTTGTAATTCCGCTTAATTTTGCTTTTTTATTTATGAAAGTTATGGATTCATTTGTGGCTATTCTATAAATCCAAGAGTACAATTTACTTTCCCCTTTAAACTTATTTAAATTTTGATAAACTTTAATAAACGTATTTTGTAATACATCATTTGTGTCATCGTGATCCAAAACAATATTTCTTATGTGATTGTAAAGAGGTCGCTTAAAATCGGACAAGAGTTTTTGAAACGCATTGTTTTGAGTTTTTGGATTTAATAGTTGTAATATGAACTCTTTTTCTTCCAAATAAATAATTTATTGCGATTGTAATTCCGTAGACTCTAAATTTTCATTTACAGTTGATGGGGTTGAAGAAACAGAATTGATTTTCGGTTGAATTGCAGTATAAATAGTAGTTTGCCATTTTGATGGACTTAAGCCGTCAATGTAACTTTTATTAAAAACTTCTAACAATGGAATAGATTGGTCTACCGTTTCTCTACTTTTATTTATAAAGTCTTTCGCTTTTCTCCATGCTGTTTTTCGATGAGAGTAATCTCCAAACAAAGTAGTTTTAAATGAAGTAAACCCAATCATTTCACTGCAAATAATATCGCTACCTGAACTTGTGAAAATTCGTCTTTTAATTGGTAAACAAACTGATATATTTGTTATTTTTTTATTATCGTCTATTGAGTTATAAACAACAAAAGGATTGCCTGAGATTACAATATTATTTTGATTTGAAAAATTTACTAAATAGGGAATTAAAATTTTTACATTGTAATTTAGCCTTGAAAATTTTGTATTTATAGTATGTTTTAAGTAGTAGCAGCCTTTTTTATAAACTACTCCATTTGAAGTAACGGAAAAGGTATTTATTTCATAATCCAAACTTCGGTTTAAATTATTCAAACTAATTTCTATTTTTTTTCCGATGACATTATTTACTCCTCCGTTTAATAAGGAATTTAGCTTATTTGAAAAAGACATTTCTCCAATTGTAGTGCAGGTAACTTTTGTTCCTCCTATTGTATCTTTCAATTTCCAAATGGTTTCAGATAATGCGCCATCTAAATCTGTTTTTTGTACAATACTATCATTTTCTTTCGCGCTATAAAATGTTGTTTTTCCTTCTCCGTCACTTCCCGACCAAGAAAAAAAACTGCCAACTCCAGAAGTATTTTTTGAATAGTTTAATTCAATTGATTTGTTCTCGAAAACGAACCAATCTTCATAATTTTTATTATCAATCAAATAATTGTAAACGGATGCTTTGGGAGTTTTAATTACAATAGATTTAACTGTCGTAAAGTTGCTTTTTTGAGTAGCAATAAAAACACTACCGCCTACGGAAAATAATAATAGAAGTAAGAATAAATATTTTAATATTTTCATAAGGTTTGAATTTAATTTTATGGCTTGAAATCTATTTAATGCTTAAGAAAAATTTTAATTACAAATAATAATAGTATAAAAACGATAAAACCAATTACTATTTTATAACTTCCCTTGTAAATTTTTTGATGAACAAGTAGGTCTTTTCTATAGGAATAAGAAATTGCTATTACAAATGAAATAAAGAAAATAGCTGCAAAAATTAATTGACCTTGACTAAACATATAATTATTTTATACAAAAATACTAAATTTGTATTCAAAAGTAACTATTTCCAAAATCAATTAAACAATAAACTATGATTAAACAACTTAATGCCGTTAAAGAATTTCATACTGCCTTTGAAATAGGTTATAGCGAAAGTCCTAAAGCAAATTTGGGGGAGTCCAAAAATGTTTTACGATATAATTTAATGAAAGAAGAAAATGAAGAATATTTAGAAGCTGTTCAAAATAACGACCTTATTGAAATTGCAGATGCTCTTGGTGACATGTTATATATATTGTGCGGAACTATTATTGAACATGGATTACATGATAAAATAGAAGCTGTTTTTGAAGAAATTCAACGCAGTAATATGAGTAAACTGGATAGTAATGGCAAGCCAATTTATCGTGAAGATGGAAAAGTAATGAAAGGTCCGAATTATTTTAAACCTGATTTTACAAAAATTATATAACATAAATTAAATAAAAAAACCCTTAAAATAAGGGTTTTTTTATGTTTAAACTTTTACTGTCCATCCAAAAGTATCTTCAGCAAGTTTGTGTTGAATATTGGTAAGTTTATTTTTTAGGTCTAAAGCAAATGAATGTTCAACAGCAGGTAATTCATAATACACTTCTTGGTAAGAAAATCCTTTTATTATTGTAACTACTGCGGCAGTTCCAGCTCCAAATATTTCTTTTAAAGTACCATTTTTAGCAGCTTCAACAAGTTCAGCTACTAGTACAGGTCTAACCGAAATTTCTATTCCGTCTCTTTCAGCAATTGCAATTAAGCTTTTTCGGGTTACACCATCAAGAATTCTTTCGCTTGTTGGTGCGGTATATAAAGTATCTTTAATTCTAAAAAAAACGTTCATGGTTCCTGATTCTTCCATCTTCGTGTGAGTAGCATCATCAGTCCAAATCACTTGTTGAAATCCTTTTTCATTTGCCAATTTAGTAGGATAAAATTGTGCTGAATAATTACCAGCTGCTTTTGCTGCTCCTATTCCACCATTTGCAGCACGGCTATAATGTTCTGCAATAATTACTTTTACTTCACCAGAATAATAAGATTTTGCTGGAGATAGTAATATCATAAATCGGTAATCATTAGAAGGAGATGCAATTACACCTGTTCCGGTTGCAATCATAAATGGTCTTATATACAAGGTATTTCCAATTCCTTTTTTTACCCAATTTCTTTCTAAATCTACTAATTGTGATAATCCATCCATAAAAATACTCGCGGGTACTTCTGGCATTGCCATTCTTACCGCTGATTTATTAAAACGAATAAAATTTTCTTCAGGACGAAATAACCAAACTAAATCATTATCATCTTTGTAGGCTTTCATTCCTTCAAAAATAGCTTGGCCATAATGAAAAACCTTAGCTGATGGATCCATCAAAAAAGGAGCGTAAGGAACAATAGTTGGAGTTCCCCATTTTCCATTTACAAAGTCACAGGTTAACATGTGATCTGTAAAAACTTCGCCAAATGGCAGGTGATCAAAATCAATGGATTCAATTTTTGAAGTTGAAATTTTAGAAATTTGAATTTTATTTTCGTTATTTGAATTCATGATAATGAAACATTATTATAATTAATTACTATAAATACTTCTAAATGAAGAATTTAAGATTTTAATATTATTAAACAAACAATATTAAAAAATATAGGCTAAATTAATAAAAAAACCAATCTTTTATGTTGATACCCTCTATTTTTATTAAAAAAAATAAAAATATCATAAAATTCGTATTTGGTTTTACTGTTTTTATGATAATTCTACTGATTTATTTCAAAAATTCTCATATTTTTGCGTATGTAATAAAATTAATCTATAAATACTTCATTATGAAAAAAATTTCTTGCCTTATAATTTGCTTTTTTACTTTAACTAGTTGTAAAAATGAAACCATTACTACTAATTCTTCTGATGATTATGCAATTTTTGGAGATAGCATCTCAGCAGACAAAGCTATATCTAATGAAGACATGTTGAAGCAATACGATCAATTAAAACCTGGAGATACTATAAATATAAAATTCAATTCTAAAATTAAAAAAGTTTGCCAGAAAAAGGGCTGTTGGATGACACTAGAATTACCTTCTGGAAAGGAAGTTTTTGTTAAGTTTAAAGATTATGCTTTTTTTGTTCCTAAAAATGCACAAAACAATGATGTTATTGTGAATGGAAAGGCATTTGTCAGTATTGAATCTGTTGAAGAATTAAAACATTATGCAAAAGATGAGGGTAAATCTCAAGCTGCTATTGATAGTATTGTAGCTCCAAAAACCAACTATTCTTTTATGGCCGAAGGTGTTTTAATAAAAAAGTAAAATGAAGAAAATACTTTTATTAAGTTCTTTTTTCTTATTCTTTTCCTGTAATAAAAATGGTAAGAAAGAAGAGTGTAAAACTTCAAATAAAACGGACAAAGAATTTGAAATGTATCAAATGTCAGAAATGGCTGCTTTGATGGAAAGCATGTACATTGAAAATGAAAAATTAAAAGAGAGAATTAAAAAAGGGGATACTATTGGACAATTCCCAAGTCATTTTTTAAGTATTCATAAAGCAGTTATGACCGATCAGTCAGATAATGATGATTTTTTTAAGGAGCAAGCTTCGCTTTTTATCAAATCCCAGGAAATGATTTATAAAGATCCAAAAAACGCAAAGCAACATTTTAATGAAGGAATTAATGCTTGTGTGAGCTGTCATCAAGTGAAATGCGGCGGTCCTATCCCTAAGATAAAAAAGTTATACATCAAATAATTTGAAAAGAGAAATCCTTCAAACATTAGATGGCTCCACCACCATCCATTTGCCAGATTGGAATGAATCGTATCATTCAAAACATGGCGCTATTCAAGAGGCGTATCATGTTTTTATTCAAAATGGACTGAACACATTTAATAACAAGCCTATTTCTATTCTAGAAATTGGTTTTGGAACAGGTTTAAATGCCTTTATTACCTATTTAGAATCTAAGAAATCAAACCAAAAAATTAATTATTACGGGGTGGAAGCCTATCCTATTTCCTCTGAAGAGATTTTGAAAATGAATTATGTGTCTGAGCTAAACGCTGCTACTGAAAGTGATGTTTTTACACTCATGCACAAATGTGATTGGGAAATTAATAATGAAATATCGCCCCTTTTCACCTTAACTAAAAGAAAACAATTTATCGAACATATAGAAGATGATTATAAATTTGATTTAATTTATTTTGACGCTTTTGGATATCGTGTTCAGCCAGATTTATGGAGTACAGAAATCTTCAGAAAAATGTTTAAATCACTTAAGTCAAAAGGAACACTGGTTACCTATGCTGCTCGTGGAGTGGTAAAAAGAAGTTTGATTGAAGTGGGTTTTAAAGTTGAAAAACTCCCTGGTCCACCAGGAAAAAGGGAAATGTTTAGAGCTACTAAACTAGAACAATAATAATTATTTTTTTATTTCTTAGGCAGTGGATTGATTATTTCAACATTTTGAAAAGCAATTGCCCCTCGAATAACTCCAGATATTGATTGTCTTAAGGCATCGATAATTTGAATTTTTAATTCCGTTTTTGGAAAAATCAAACTGATTTCTCGAGCTGGTTTTGGATCTTTAAAATGTTTCAATTTTAGTTTGTCAATTTCTTTTAAATCCAAGGTATGAAGGTAGGGAAGGAGTGTTAATCCTAGGCCTTCGTCTGCTAATTTTATTAATGTTTCGAAACTTCCACTTTGAATTTGAAAATTATTTGCTGGAGCAACATCTTGATTTTTACATAAATTAAGAATTCCATCTCTAAAGCAATGTCCATCTTGTAACAATAAGATTTCATCTAAATTTAAATCAGATACTTCGATTTCTTTTTTATCTGCAATTCTATGTTTTTCGGGAATGTAAGCTACAAAAGGCTCATAGTAAATAACTATTTCTTTTAATTTTTCATCATTTAATGGTGTAGCAGCGATTGCAGCGTCTAAATTTCCATTTTTCAATCTGATAATGATATCATCTGTATTCAATTCCTCAATGATGAGTTTAACTTTTGGATATTTTTTTACAAATGTATTTAAGAACATTGGTAATAAAGTTGGCATCACCGTTGGAATGATACCTAATTTAAACTCCCCGCCAATAAACCCTTTTTGTTGTTCTACAATATCTTTCATCCGATCTGCCTCATTGACGATATTTTTGGCTTGGTTCACTATTTTCTGACCAATTTCAGTTAATTGAATTGGTTTTTTGGTACGATCAAAAATCTGAATATTTAATTCGTCTTCTACCTTTTGAATTTGCATACTCAATGTAGGTTGAGTAACAAAGCACTTATCGGCAGCAAGAGTAAAATTTTTATGTTCGGCAACAGCCAAAACATATTGAAGTTGAGTGATTGTCATAATAGTAAATTATTATGCAAATATAAAAACAATCAATTTAATTTATAGTATAATTTTATAGTCTATTTCTAATAATTTATTTTAATTATTATTATAAATATTTTTTAAGATTATTGTAATTTATTTATAAATAAAAATTAGTTTTGTCAAATGAAAATTATAGTAAAATTTTTGATTGTATTTTTTCTAACTTTCCTTTCAACGCCTACAATTGTAAGTTTAGTAGAGAAGAAAGTGGCTATTTCATTTAGTTATGACAATTCTGAATCTGATGAATTTCAAAAAGAACTCAAAACTGATTTCATTTTTGTATCCTTAACTTATCCTGAATTTAAACTTAAAAAAAAGTCAATTACAATTCTTTCCGAGAATTTAAATAAGCACGATACTATTTCTAGGAAAATAGTTATACCACCACCCGATACTATATAATACATCATTTTAATTACGCATTTATTTTGCGTTTGCCTCTTAAAATAAATTTTTTATAGTATTATGACAAAAAACAATAATTTTTTTGCAAACCTTAAATCTGATTTTTCTGCAGGTTTAGTGGTTTTTTTAGTGGCTTTGCCATTGTGTTTAGGAATTGCAATGGCTTCTGGGGCTCCCTTATTTTCAGGTATTATATCAGGTATTGTTGGTGGATTAGTCGTTGGTTATCTAAGTACTTCTCATTTAAGTGTTTCTGGACCAGCTGCAGGTTTAACAGCAATTGTTTTAACAGCAATTACTGATTTAGGTGCTTTTGATATTTTTCTAACAGCCGTTTTTATAGCAGGAGTTATCCAATTAATTTTAGGATTTATTAAAGCAGGAAGTATTTCAAATTATTTTCCTACTAATGTTATTGAAGGAATGTTAGCAGGTATAGGTGTTATAATATTTTTAAAGCAAATTCCTCATGCTTTTGGTTATGATAAAGATTACGAAGGCGATTTAGCTTTTTTACAACCTAATTCTGAAAACACTTTTTCGGAAATTTTCCATTTGATTAGTCACGTTCAATTGGGTTCTATAATAATTACTTTACTCTCTCTATTTATATTAATTGCTTGGACTAAGATTGAATTTCTCAAGAAAGTAAAATTAGTTCCACCAGCTTTAGTAGCAGTAATTGTGAGTATATTATTGAATGAATTTTTTATTATTTCAGGAAGTAGTTTTTCAATAAAAAGAGAACATTTAGTTAGTTTACCTGTTCCTAACTCAATCGAAGAATTTAAGAGTATTTTTATTTTGCCTAATTTTTCAGCTCTAGCAAATACCAAAGTTTGGGTAGTAGGAATTACAATTGCAATTGTTGCATCTATTGAAACTTTATTGTGTATCGAAGCTGCAGACAGAATGGATGAACAAAAGAGATTTACAGACACTAACGTTGAATTAAAAGCGCAAGGTATTGGAAATATAATAAGTTCGTTGCTTGGCGGATTGCCTATGACATCAGTTGTAGTGAGAACTTCTGCCAATAATACTGCAGGAGCAAAATCAAAATTAGCAGCGATCATTCATGGTTTGCTTTTAACTATATGTGTATTGTCAATTCCAGCTATTTTAAACAAGATTCCATTGGCAACATTAGCTGCAGTTCTTTTATTAGTTGGTTATAAATTAGCAAATCCAAAAACAGTTATTCATTTTTGGGAAAAAGGAAAATACCAGTTTATCCCATTTATAGCAACATTTGTAGCGGTAGTTTTCACAGATTTACTTAAAGGTGTAGCTTTAGGTATTATTATCAGTATAATTTTTGTATTGAAAGGTAATTTAAAACGAGCATATAGTTTCAAGAAAGAGGAATATACGGATGGTGATATTATACATATCAATTTAGCTCAAGAAGTTTCTTTTTTAAATAAAGCTGCCATCAAATCAACATTAAATGAAATTCCTGAAAACACAAAAGTAATTATTGATGCTTCGGAAACTATTTATATTGCGCATGATATTTTAGATTTAATTCGGGAATTTAAATCCACTAGAGCTATTGACAAAAATATAAAAGTTAAATTAAAAGGTTTTAAAAAATCATATAATCTAGAAAACTCAATTGAATCACCAAACAACGTGACTATTGAACATCATTATGATTTTGTTAAAAGAAAAATGGTCAAGAATGATATTAATAATTAAGGATTTTTATTCCCTATATCTGGTTTGTATTTAATTACATTTTTAATAGTAGAATTTAAAATAATTTAAAATAAATAATAATGAGCGATTTTTATAAAAAAATATTAGACAATAATAAAGTTTGGGTTGAAAATGCATTAGAAAGTGATCCAAACTATTTTAAAGATCTTGCAAAAGGTCAAACACCACCTCTTTTATGGATTGGTTGTTCCGATAGTCGTGTACCAGCAAATGAAATTATTGGCGCTAAACCTGGTGAAGTTTTTGTTCACCGAAATATTGCCAATATGGTGGTTCATTCCGACATGAACATGTTAAGTGTTTTGGACTATGCTGTTAATGTGTTGAAAGTGAAGCACGTGATTGTTTGTGGACATTATGGTTGCGGCGGTGTAAAAGCAGCTATGGGTAATGACTCTATTGGGATTATTGACAATTGGATTCGACATATAAAAGATGTTTATCGTTTGCATCAAGATTATTTGGACTCAATTAAAGATGAAACGGAGAGATTCAATACTTTCGTAGAATTGAATGTTAAAGAACAAGTTTTTGATTTAGCTAAAACTTCAATTGTGCAATCTGCATGGAAAAATGGTCAGGATTTATCGTTACATGGTTGGGCTTACGGATTGAATTCCGGTTTTGTCACTGATTTGAATGTAAATTTTAGTTCTGATAAAGATCTAGACGATGTTTACCAATTAAAATTCTAACCACTTTCGAGTGGTTTTTTTATTATTCTTCCAAGTTTTCATTAAAAGCGGAAGGCAATAATTTAGGAATAAATTTAATTAATATTGGAAGCAATAACGAACCACCAGGAAGCAAGAAAATGGTTAGTGAAGGAATCGTTTTACAAATATCTAATAATTGTTTTTTAACCTTTTTCTTTTCTTTTTCATCCAAATCCCTTCTAGTTGATTTGGCTAGTAGTATCATTAGTTCTTTGCTTTCAGTTATTTCTTTTAATAATCGGTTTTTATTCCTGCTTATTAATACTTCCACATTTTGTGTGGTATGATCAAAGAAATGTTTTACTGGATTTGAATACTTGAAATACGGTATTTCTTCTTTATAATTTGAAATAAATTCGTTCGTATTAGTAATACTTTTTTCAATAAAATCCTCAGAAACCGATAGGATTTCAGCTAAATGATAAAGAAAAAACGCTTCATTTTTTTCAATTTTTTCATCACTCCATAATGCCATACCAGCCAAATCAATTAAGTAAAATTTTTCAAGATCTAATGTAAATGAATCTAATTTTAAATCCTCTAGATTTTGAATACTGATTTTCGAAAACTTACTATAACGAACCGATGCTTCTAACAATTTAATTAGTAAATCATCATAATAAGTTTTATTTGATTTTATCTTTAATGCCAATGAAACAATGCTAATTATCGTTTCCTCAATTTTTTTAATATACTTTTCTGGAATAGAACCGTGAATTAAATAATAATTAAAGGCAAGTACATCAATAAAAAGCAAGGCATTCGTAAGTACGTGTGAAAACTGTTTATTGATAATGTCAATATTAGTTTTTATTCTTTCATCGATTATCTTTTCTAAATTGGTTGAATTAGAATTGGTAGGAAGTATTTTCTTTAGTAAATTAAATCCTTGTGGATGCAATTCATTATAAAAAGAAACTGTTTTTAAAATAAAATTCTCAGGATTTAAATCTTTGGTATTTATTCTATAAACTCCATATAACGAATTTAATAAAGCTACTTTTGAAATTTCATCTTCAGTCCACCCAACGGTATCAATTGCACATGGTGTATCTAAATTGATAATATAGCCGTAAATAAATCCAGTCTTTCTAGTATTTGAATAATAAACATCAGCACTTTCAATAACAGGGTCAGTTACCGACTTTTGTTCGGAGAAAAATTTATCAATCCAGCCTGCAGCAGATGCGTTTATCATTTCAAAATTTATACCAACAAATTTATATATTTTATGATATTAAATTTGTGTTTTTCACTAATTAAATTTTTATTTAATAATTGCTGAACAAGCAACTCGAGCTCCTGAATTTCCTGAGGGTTGTGAAATAAAATCGTCAGGCCCTTGATGAACAATTAGGCTTTTACCTATGATGTCTTTGGTTGCATCACTACCTCCGATAGACCATTCAGAGGTTGTAAAAGTAATGGATCCATTTCCAAATTCATCAGCTGTAAAATTACCTATATCGCCTTTATGAGCTTCCCCTTCACCTAATTTACCATGTTTTTTGAAAGTTGGATTCCAATGTCCTCCAGCAGAACTTCCATCTGCGGCACTACAATCTGATTTTTCATGTATATGAATGGCATGAATTCCTGGTTTTAATCCGGTGAACTTTGCTGTAAAAGTAACCTGCCCATTTTTTTCACTAAATATTCCATCACCATTTACATTACTGCTACTTTTTGGTTCAAAAGTCACATTTAATTTTGAGGTAACTCCGTTTGAAGAATTTGATTTACAGCCAATTACAACTGCAATTAAGATCGTGAATAAAACTATTATTTTTTTCATAATTAGAGATTTAATTTTTTATAAAATTAGTTATTTAAAATTTTACAAAAGCCTCTTTTCTTAATTTTATATTAAAATAAAAACATCAAAAAAAAAGCCACTTTGTAAATAATTACAAAGTGACTTTTCCACCAAAACCAATATTTCTAGTGATGTAATTTAAAAACAATATTCGTTTTTGTCAACTAATTTTGTTGTAATTATTTCTCTCAAGGCAACCACATTTGGCATAGTAGTGTATTTTGTAAATCTTCGTAATCCCATTAACATCATTCTTTGTTCGTCGCCTTCTGCAAATGAAATAATACTTTCTTTACCTTTTAAATTAATTATATCAACTGCATTATAAAGGTACAATCTAGCCATTGCAATTTGTTCTTTAACTGAATCTTCACCGTTTTTTTTTGCAATTTTTTCAGTTCTAAGAAGGGTGCTTTCTGCCATATAAATTTCAATTAGCATATCGGCAGCAGCCATTAATAATTGTTGGTGGCCCTCTAAATCCGGACCGTATTTTTGTACAGCTCCTCCAGCAACCATTAGAAATGCTTTTTTAATCTTATTGATCATTTCTTTTTCTTCAGCAAATAGCTCCGAATAATCAGGTACATCAAATGATGGAATACCCATTAATTCTTCTTGAACTTGTGATGCAGGACCCAATAAATCAACATGACCTTTCATTGCCTTTTTAATTAACATACCAACGGATAGCATTCGGTTAATTTCATTTGTACCTTCGTAAATACGAGCTATTCTAGCGTCACGCCAGGCACTTTCCATTGGAGTGTCTTCTGAAAACCCCATTCCTCCAAAAATCTGAATTCCCTCATCTGCACATTTTTGTACTTCTTCTGAAACTGCTACTTTTAGAATTGAACATTCAATTGCAAATTCTTCAACCCCTTTTAATTCCGCTTCTTGATGCGATGCTCCTTCCGATTCTCTTGCGATTATTCGATCTTCAATATCTTTTGCGGCTCTATAAGTCGCGCTTTCACCTGCATAACACGAAGTTGCCATTTCTGCTATTTTTTGTCTAACAGCTCCAAATTGAGAAATGGAAGTATTGAATTGAACTCGCTCTACAGCATAATTAATAGCTCCTGTGGTTACTCTTCGTTGAGCATCCAAACAAGCTGCTGCTAATTTTATTCTACCTACATTCAAAGCATTCATGGCTATTTTAAATCCATTTCCTCTTTCAGACAGCATATTTTCAACTGGTACTTTAGTTTCATTAAAGAAAACTTGGCGAGTAGAGGAAGCACGAATTCCTAATTTATGTTCTTCTTCTCCCATTGAAATTCCATTAGTAGAATCATTTTCAACAATAAAACCAGTAATATTTTTGTCATCTTCAATTCTAGCAAATACTATAAATAAAGAACAAAATCCGGCATTTGAAATCCACATTTTTTGTCCAGTAATTTTATAATGTGTTCCGTCATCAGATAAAACTGCTTTTGTTTTTCCTGAATTGGCATCGGATCCGGCTCCTGGTTCTGTTAAGCAGTAAGCTCCAAACCATTCACCAGATGCTAGTTTTGGTACATACTTTTGCTTTTGTTCTTCAGTTCCATATAGTGTTATTGGCATAGTTCCAATTCCAGTATGAGCACCAAATGCTGTTGAAAACGAACCTGTCGCACCTGAAATATAATCGCAAACTAATACGGTATTAACAAATCCCATTCCCATTCCGCCATAAGCTTCTGGTACTGCAACACTCAGAAATCCAAGATTGCCTGCCTTTTTCATTGTTTCCTCAGTTAAATCGAAATCTTTATTTTCAAATCGGTTTTTGTGAGGCCAAATCTCTTTATCTACAAATTCCTTCACTGAATCTCGCATCATTAATTGCTCCTCATTGAAGTCTTCAGGTGTGAAAATAGCTTCACATTTTGTCTCTTTTACTAGGAATTGACCTCCTCTTGTTATTTCTATCATGGCTATGTTTTTGATCTTAATCTTAATTTTCTAATTATAATAATTCAAATATTCCCGCGCTGCCTTGTCCTGTTCCTACACACATACTTACCAGGCCGTATTTGTTACCCCTTAATTTCATTTCATCGAACAATTGAACCGATAATTTCGCTCCGGTGCAACCTAGCGGATGACCTAATGCAATTGCTCCTCCATTCACATTTACAATAGCTGGATTTAAGTCCAATTCTCGAATTACTGCTAATGATTGTGAGGCAAAAGCTTCATTTAATTCGATTAAATCAATGTCTTTTAATTCTAATCCAGCTTGTTTTAATGCTTTAGGTATCGCTTTGACAGGGCCAATACCCATTATTCTAGGTTCTACGCCAGCGGATGCAAAATTTACTAATCTCGCAATAGGAGTAAGGTTTAACTCTTTAACCATTTCTTCACTCATTATTAATAGAAATGCCGCGCCGTCACTCATTTGGGAAGAATTTCCTGCGGTTACACTCCCGTCTGCAGCAAAGACAGGACGTAATCCAGCCAAAGCTTCTTCTGAAGTTCCAACTCTTGGACCTTCATCTTTATTTACAACATATGATTTAGTTTCTTTTTTACCATTTTCATTGATGAAGGTTTGCTCAATAGTTATCGGAACAATTTGTTTGTCAAATTTACCTTCCGATTGTGCTCTTAATGCTTTCATATGGGAGTTAAAAGCAAATTCATCTTGATCTGTTCTTGAAATATTGTATTGTTGTGCAACCGCTTCGGCTGTTAATCCCATTCCCCAATAGTAATCTTCATTTCCTGCTTTTGCAGCAGCATAGTCAGGAGTTGGTTTGTAGCCTCCCATTGGAATAAAACTCATGCTTTCTGCTCCTCCGGCGATAATGCAATCAGCCATTCCTGATTGGATTTTAGCAGTGGCCATTCCAATAGTTTCTAATCCCGAGGCACAATATCTATTGACCGTTACTCCAGGAACATCCTCGATTTTTAATCCCATTAGAGAAATCAATCGCCCCATATTCAAACCTTGTTCAGCTTCAGGCATGGCATTTCCTACCATAACGTCGTCGATTCTTTTTTTATCGAAATCGGGTAATTCATTCATCATATATTGAATGGTTTCCGCTGCTAATTCATCTGGACGTTTGAATCTAAATAAGCCTTTAGGTGCTTTACCAACTGCTGTTCTGTATGCTTTTACTATGTATGCTGTTTTCATGACTATTATTTTGAATTTTGAATTCTAAATTCTAAATGAGGCTCATTCATAATTTTGTATTCAATATTTATAATTTAAAATTAATTTCTCAACGGTTTTCCCTTTGTTAACATAAACTGAATTCTCTCCAAAGTTTTTCTTTCGCTACACAAACTCAAAAAAGCTTCTCTTTCAATGTCTAATAAATATTGTTCTGACACCAATGTAGGTTCTGATAAATCTCCACCCGCCATTACATAAGCTAATTTATTTGCAATTTTTTTGTCGTGTTCTGAAATGTATTTCCCGGCTTCCATTTGATCTGTACCCACTAAGAACATTCCTAAGGCTTGTTTTCCTAAAACTTTCACATCATTTCGACGAATAGGTTGGGTGTAGCCTGCTTCTGCCATTAATAAAGCGTGCTTTTTTGCTTCAGCAATTTGACGGTCTTTATTGACTACAACAATGTCTTTTCCGTGTTGTAAAACCCCTAAATCAAAGGCTTCATAGGCAGAAGTTGAAACTTTAGCCATGGCTACAGTCAAGAAATATTCTTGTAATACATTCAATTCTACATCATTTTTTCGGAATAAATCAGAAGCTCGTAAGGTCATTTCCTTAGAACCACCTCCGCCTGGAATCACTCCAACTCCAAATTCTACAAGTCCGATATAAGATTCTGCTGCGGCAACTACTTTATCGGCATGCATGCTCATCTCGCAACCACCACCTAATGTCATTCCGTGTGGTGCTACTATTACTGGAATTCCAGAATACCGTACGCGCATCATCGTGTCTTGGAACATTTTAATGGCCATATTTAATTCGTCATATTCTTGCTCAACGGCCATCATGAATATCATTCCTATATTAGCTCCCACAGTAAAATTGGCTGCTTGGTTTCCAATTACTAATCCCTGGTATTCTTTTTCAGATAAATCAATAGCTTTGTTGATGGCTTGTAAAACATCACCACCAATGGTGTTCATTTTTGATTGGAATTCTAAATTCAAAATTCCATCACCTAAATCTTGAATAATCGCCCCACTGTTACTCCATACTTTTTTGCTTTCTCGAATGTTATTTAGTATGATAAAGGCATCCTGACCTGGAACTTTCGTTTGCGTTTTATTTGGAATAGAATAATAATAGGTTGCACCTTCTTTTACGGTATAAAAACTTGAATTTCCAGATGCCAACATATCGTCAACCCATGAATTTGGATCTAATCCTTCGGATTTCATGATTTCAATTCCTTTGGCTACACCAATGGCATCCCAAATTTCAAAAGGACCATTTTCCCAACCAAATCCTGCTTTCATGGCATCGTCAATTTTGTACAATTCATCTGCTATTTCAGGTATTCTATTAGAAACATAGGCAAACATAGATGCAAAACTCTTTCTGTAAAATTCACCTGCCTTGTCTTTTCCAGTTACTAATATTTTGAAGCGATCAATTGGTTTAGAGATTGTTTTGGTTAATTCTAATGTTGCAAAAGATGCTTTTTTTGCCGATCTATATTCCAAAGTATTTAAATCTAATGATAAAATATCTTTCCCCTCTTTTTTATAAAAACCTTGACCTGTTTTGCTTCCAAGCCAATTGTTCTCCATCATTTTTTTTATGAAATCGGGCAATTGAAATAAGTCGTGGTTTTCGTCATTTGGACAGTTTTCATAAATTCCTTTAGCCACATGAACTAAAGTATCCAATCCAACCAAATCAACCGTTCTAAAGGTCGCCGATTTTGGTCTTCCAATAACTGGGCCGGTAAGTTTATCTACTTCTTCTATAGTTAAATCGAGTTCTTTTACCAAGTGAAATAAACTTTGAATTCCGAAAATACCGATTCTATTTCCTATAAAAGCAGGTGTATCTTTGGCAACAACCGAAGTTTTACCCAAGAACTTTTCTCCATAAATTGTTAGGAAATCAATTATTTCAGAAGAAGTTTGAGGGCCTGGAATAATTTCGAATAATTTTAAATATCGTGCGGGATTAAAAAAGTGAGTTCCGCAGAAGTGTTTTTGAAAATCTTCACTTCTTCCTTCGCTCATAAAATGAATAGGAATTCCTGAAGTATTTGAAGTTATCAAAGTTCCGGGTTTACGGTATTTTTCTATTTGTTCAAATACTAATTTCTTGATATCCAAACGTTCTACCACAACTTCAATAATCCAATCCACATTGGCAATTTTAGCCAAATCATCAGTAGTGTTTCCTGTTGTAATGCGATTGGCAAATTTTTGATTGTATATCGGTGAAGGTTTAGATTTTAAAGAATTGGCTAAATGCTCATTAACCAATCTATTTCTTACTATTTTACTCTCCAATGTAAGTCCCTTTTTTTCTTCCTCACTGGTGAGTTGATTTGGGATAATATCTAATAGTAAAACTTCAACTCCTATATTGGCAAAATGACATGCTATTCCTGATCCCATTATTCCGGAACCGATAACTGCAACTTTTTTTATGTTACGCTTCATCTATTTATTTTTTTGGTCTGATGTATTTTCTCTATTACTAAATATCTTTTTCTCTATGATTAAATCATTAATGATGTCAGTTACTTCTGTAAAGTGCTTTAGTTTTTCTTCTGAAACATTTTTTTTTACAGTATCATTAAATTTCAAAACAGTGCTTCTTGACAATTCTCTTTTTTCTCTTCCAAAGTCAGTAAGGTAAATAAGAACACCACGGCCGTCATCGGGGTTTTTCTTTCTAATAATTAATCTCTTGTCCTCCATAGATTTTAAAGTTCTGGTTAAGCTGGTTGCTTCCATTCCCATTTTAGGACCCAATGAAGTCGAAGGAGTTCCTTTGTCTTTATCTATACTCAATAAAGCAAATCCTGTAGCCATTGAAGCACCAAAGTTTTGTGCCTCGTCATTATACATCCTTGAGACCGCCTGCCAGGTAGCTCTAAGTATATAATCTATAGTTTTCTCCTTCATTATTTTTTATTTATTTTCAAATGTAATAAAAAATAGTATGCACGCATAGTATTTTTATTTATTTTTATGTTAAAAAAAACTCCTCATAATTTGAGGAGTTTTTTTTAGCCGTAGATTTTAGAATACAATTCTTTGTACTTTTCGAGAACCACTTTTCTCTTGAGTTTTAGGGTAGGAGTTACGTGACCACCATCAATTGTCCAAAGGTCTGGCGTAAGTTCAAATCTCTTGACTCTTTCCCAATTTCCAAACTTCTCATTGATTTTATTTACTTCTTCTTGAATTCTTTCTATTACTTTTGGATTATTTGCAATGGCTTCAAAGGAAGTATCTGGAGTCATATCGTGTAATTTTTGCCATTCTTTAATATAGTCAAAATGGGGCTGAATAAACGCTGCTGGCATTTTTTGTCCGTCACCAATTACCATTATTTGTTCTATAAAACGAGATTGTTTGAACGCATTTTCAAGTAATTGAGGTGAAATGTATTTTCCGCCTGAGGTTTTAAACATTTCTTTTTTACGATCAGTAATTTTCAAAAATCCTTCAGAATCTATTTCTCCAATGTCGCCAGTATGAAAATAACCGTCTTTTAAAACTTCATTAGTTTGATCTACATCTTTATAATAACCCAGCATCACATTGGGACCTTTACAAAGTATTTCACCGTCTTCAGCAATTTTGATTTCCACTTTATCCACTACTTTCCCAACGGTTCCTATTTTATATCCACGGTTTCTCATATCGTTAATAGAAATCAATGGGGAAGTCTCCGTTAATCCGTAGCCTTCCATAATAGTAATGTTTGCAGCAGCAAAAATCCGTGCTAGTCTAGGTTGCAAAGCGGCACTTCCACAAGCAATCATTTCTAAATTTCCTCCAACACCTTCTTTCCATTTGCTGAAAACTAATTTCCGAGCTATTTTTAATTGGAATTCATACCACCAACCATTTTCATTGTAAGGTTTATAACTAAACCCCAAATTTAAAGCCCAAAAGAAGATCATTTTTTTAAGCCCTTTCAGCTCTAATCCTTTAGCATAAATTTTATCGTATACTTTTTCAAGAACTCGAGGAACCCCGGTCATTAAATTAGGTTTTACCTCTTTTAGGTTATCTCCAATTTTATCAATCGATTCTCCAAAATAAATTGAAACACCATAATATTGACATAAATAAAGGTAAAAACGCTCTAGAATATGACAAACAGGTAAATAACTCATGGTTCGGCTATTACCAGGTGAAAGCGGAATTCTTTTAGCTCCAGCAAATACATTTGATACAATATTATCGTGAGATAACATTACGCCTTTAGGTTTTCCAGTGGTTCCCGAAGTGTAAATTATGGTAGCTAAATCATTTGGTTGAACCAATTCTTTTCTTGCTTCCACTTCCTCTTGGTTGTTAAGTTCTTCTCCGATGGTAAGTAATTCGGCCCAATTTTTACAACCTTCAATAGTATCAAATGAGTAAACTTCTTTTAGTTTAGGTACGTTAGCTTTTATAAGATTGACTTTACGTAAAATTTCTGCATCGGAAACAAAACAATAAATTGATTCCGAATGGTTTAATATATACTCGTATTCCGTTTCAGAAATGGTAGGGTAAATAGGTACGTTTTGAGCACCTGTTTGTAGAACCCCGATATCAACAATATTCCATTCCGTTCTATTGTTGGTAGAAATTACAGCAATTTTATCGTCTTTCTGAACCCCCATTTTAATTAATGCTCGCGAAATAGCATTGGATTTATTGATGTATTCTTCTGTAGAAGTTTTTATCCAATCCCCATCATATTTCGTTACTAATGAATCCGAAATGGAATTGTATTTTTCTAATTGATAATAAGGAAATTCAAATAACCGAGTTACATTTGTCATTTTTAAACGAGATTTTATAAGTATGCAAATTAATGAAAAATATACAAATTCAAAACTTATTAATTAATTTTAATTTATTAACATAAATTAGCCATTAAGTTTTTAATTTTACATTATGAAAAGACAGCTAAAAATCATTGGAACTTTACTATTTGTATTGTCGCTTCTATTCGGAGGTAAATATGTGTACGATATGAATATCAACCATAATTTCGAAACCATAACAGAAGGAAAAGTATACAAATCTGGTGTACTTCCTCCAGATCAGATAGAATCCTACGTTAAAAAATACCATATTAAGTCGATTGTTGATCTGCGATTTCCAGGAACGGGTGACGATGTCAATAATCCAGAAGATGCTGCAGAATTAGTTGCTGAGAAAAATGCAGTCGCAAAGATTAAAGGCGTAAACTATTTTAATGATGGTTCAGATCAAGTTCCTAATAAAGAAAATCTGTTATTATTTTATAAAATAATGGACAATCCAGCCAATTATCCTGTACTAATTCATTGTTATCATGGTGTAGGTCGCGCCGAATTATATTCAGCGGTTTACCGAATAGAATATGAAAATTGGGACAAAGACAAAGCCAGAACCAGCACCCGGTTTTTAACCAAATGGAGCTCCTTTGATTTAGGAAAACCAAAAGGTGATTTCTTGCATAATTATATTAGAAGAAAAGATACTTTGAGGTAACGTTCCGCGCTCTATGTGGGAGTTGATTAAATTCCAAACTTCATTTGTTGCAAAAGCTTTAATTTATGGAATTCCATTTATGTATACTTAACAAAGCTTTTGCAAAAAGGTTAAAAGTTATTTGTTTTTCTTTTTAATTATTATATCTTAATTAATTTAAAAGTTTTAACTTGATTCTTATTCTCTAATTTTATAAAATAAGAGCCAGTAGTTAACATACTAATATCCAATTTATAGTTTTGATCATAAATATTTTCTTTCAAAACTACCTCACCTAAAACATTATAAATAGAAATCTTTTCAATAGAATTATAAGCTTCAAAATTTACAAAATCTTTTGCTGGATTTGGGAAATAGGATACATCAATTGTATTATTAAAATTTAAAACACCTAGTGGGGAATTCAAGTTATTTTTATACAATTTTGGGTTTTCTGTTGGTGCTGTAAAATGAGTACCACCTATAATAAAATCTAAATCGGTATCATTATCTATATCTGCAATTGCTATACTTGCTATATAAGTAGCAATTAAATCATTAGATTCTACAAAAGAATTATTTCCCTGGTTTTGATAAATTTTACACATAGCCGAAGGATTTCCAATTCTAGCACCCAAAACAATAACATCTTTATCACCGTCATTATCAAAGTCGGCAAATTCAACTGCTCCTGTTAAAGTGCCAATAAATGGAGTTGTAGTAACTTCGGTAAAAATTCCTGAACCGTTATTGGTATACAATTTTGTAATCCAGCCTTGTGAACCTTGTGATGAACTACCATTAACAATTACATCCATATCACCATCATTGTCTGAATCTGCCACAGCCAAATCGCCGCCTGAAATACCAGCAAAAGTTGTTGAAGATGATACTGTAAAAACACCACTACCATTGTTTAAATACAGTTTAGTTAAATTAGTATTATTACTATCTTTTCCGGCTAAAATAATATCTTTATCACCATCATTTTCTACATCAATAAACACAACAGAACTGTTACCTAACTGGTCAAAGGGTGTTGATAAAACTTCGGAAAAAATACCAGAACCATTATTTGTGTATAATTTTGTAAATCCAACACCACTTAAGCTTCCAGTTAAACCAGTAATAATAACATCTTTATCATTATCATTGTCAATATCTTCAAAAGCAAAACTACCACCATTACTATTTGGAAATGGACTCGTAGTTATTGAGAAAGTTCCATTACCGTTGTTAATATATAAATTGGAAGTTCTAGTGCCGCCTCCAGTTGTACCAGTTATGTAAAGGTCAATAAAATTATCATTATTCACATGAGCAAACCCTACTGTCCCACTATAAACATTAACAAAAGGTGTTCCTGTAGCTTCGGTAAAATTTCCAGAACCATTATTTAAATATAATGTTGTTTTAACAGGCCCACCTTTACCAGTAATTAATAAATCTTGGTCGTTATCATTATCAATATCAGCAAATGCCATTGATCCAACATCGGCATCTTGAAAAGGCGTTGAAGGTGTAGTTAATGTAACATTAATTGTTTGTGAATAAGTATAACAACTAATGAAAATAATGGTAGAGATGATTATCTTTTTCATATTTTCTTTAGTGATTAATTGTTAATTAAATGGATACTAATTTGCATATAGAATAAATAACTGTTATTTATTTTCAATCCACTTTTTAGCATTTACAAATGCTTCGTGCCAAGGGGAAACTTCATCGTTTCTGTTTTTCGGATAATTCGCCCAATTCCATTGAAAAGTAGAGCGTTCAATGTGTGGCATCATCACTAAATGGCGTCCTGTTTTATCGCAAAGCATCGCCGTGTTATAATCGGAACCATTCGGGTTGGCAGGATATTCGGCATAAGCATATTTAGAAACGATGTTGTAATTTTCCTCAGGCAACGGCAAATTAAATTTTCCTTCGCCATGCGAAATCCAAACTCCTAAAGTAGCTCCCGCAAGTGTCGATAACATCACTGAATTGTTGTCTTGAATGGTTACCGAAGTAAAGCCGCTTTCGTGTTTTCTAGAAGTGTTGTGCTTCATTTTTCCATGTACTTTATGCTCTGGATTAATCACCTCCAACTCCATAAATAACTGGCATCCGTTGCAAATTCCTACCGATAAAGTATCTTCTCTTTTGAAGAAATTTGCTAAAGCAGTTTTTGCTTTTTCATTGTATAAAAAGGCTCCAGCCCAACCTTTTGCCGATCCTAAAACATCTGAATTTGAAAATCCACCTACAGCTCCAATAAACTGAACGTCTTCTAGATTTTCTCTTCCCGAAATTAAATCGGTCATGTGAATGTCTTTCACGTCAAAACCAGCTAAATACATTGCATTCGCCATTTCACGCTCGGAATTACTTCCTTTTTCACGAATAATGGCTGCTTTAGGACGGGGTTTTGAAGCGTCGATTACGGGTTTTTTTCCTGTGAAATGAGTTGGAAAAGTGTAATTTAAAGGTTGGTTTTTATAATTTTCGAAACGTGCTTTTGCCATCCCATTTTTCGATTGTTTTTGATCCAATAAGTAAGAAGTTGAATACCAAATATCTCTATATTTTGGAATATCAAATGACAATAGACCAAATTTTAAAGTAGCTTCATTGGTAACTTTTCCTATTTTATAGAAATTGATGTTATTGGCATTTAATCTATTTTCAATTTCATCATCATTTTTAGCTTGGAAAACAATTCCAATATTTTCAGCGAAAAGAATTCTTATAATATCTTTCTCATCAAAAGAGGACGAATCTATTGTGGCACCTAAATTAGTATTGGCAAAACACATTTCTAATAGAGTAGTAATCAATCCGCCACTTCCAATGTCATGTCCAGCAATAATTTGATCGTTTACTATTGCATCTTGAATCACATTGAATGCTTTTTTGAAAAAATCAGCATCATTAATTGTTGGTACTTCTGTTCCTACGGTATTTAAAACTTGAGCAAAGGAGGTTCCACCCAATTTAAATTCGTCTTGAGACAAATTGATATAATAAATAGAACCACCATCAATTTGCAATACAGGTTCTATTACTTTTTTAATGTCAGTACAATTTCCACCTGCAGAAATTATTACCGTTCCTGGTGCAATAACTTCTTCATTTGGATATTTTTGTTTCATTGAAAGGGAATCTTTTCCTGTTGGAATATTGATTCCTAATTCAATTGCAAAATCAGAACAACTTTGAACGGCAGCATACAATCGCGCATCTTCGCCTTCGTTTTTACATGCCCACATCCAATTAGCAGACAATGAAATTCCTTTGATTCCGTCTTTAATTGGAGCCCAAACAATGTTAGACAATGCCTCGGCAATTGCGGTTCTTGTTCCTGCTACAGGATCGATCAAAGAGGCAATAGGTGAGTGCCCAATTGAAGTTGCAATCCCTTCTTTTCCAAGGTAATCCAAAGCCATAACGCCACAGTTGTTTAGTGGCAATTGGATTGGACCAGTACATTGTTGTTTGGCGACTTTTCCTCCTACACATCGGTCCACTTTATTGGTCAACCAATCTTTACAAGCAACGGCTTCTAATTGTAAAACTTGCTCTAAATAAGTAGCTATTTTTTCTTGTGAATAGTTAATTTCAGAGTAATTTATGGTTACCGTTTTATCGGTCATGATTGTTTTAGGAGAACTTCCAAAAAAATCTTCCAAGGCAAAATCCATCGGTTTTTCACCTGTAGTTTTTGATTCAAAAGTAAAACGATGATTGTCAGTTACGTCTCCAACTTGGTACATCGGTGAGCGTTCTCTATCAGCAATTTTTTGAAGTAATTCAATGTCATTTTGACCAATTACCAATCCCATTCTTTCTTGAGATTCGTTTCCAATGATTTCTTTAGCTGAAAGTGTTGGATCTCCCACTGGTAATTTATCTAAATCAATTAATCCACCCGTTTCTTCAATTAATTCAGATAGGCAATTTAAATGTCCTCCAGCACCATGATCATGGATAGAAACGATAGGATTGTTATTGCTTTCTACTAATCCACGAATAGCATTAGCAGCTCTTTTTTGCATTTCTGGATTGGAACGTTGAATGGCATTTAATTCAATTCCAGAACTAAATTCGCCGGTATCAGCTGATGAAACTGCTGCTCCACCCATTCCAATTCGGTAATTATCACCACCTAAAATTACTATTTTATCTCCTGCTTTTGGTTTTTGCTTGATGGCTTGATTTAGTTTTCCATAACCAATTCCACCCGCTTGCATAATCACTTTATCGTAACCTAATTTGCGGTTGTTTTCTTCGTGTTCGAACGTTAAAATAGAACCAGTAATTAAAGGTTGGCCAAATTTATTTCCAAAATCGGACGCGCCATTAGAGGCTTTAATCAAAATATCCATAGGAGTTTGATACAACCATTTTCTTTCTTCCATTCCTTTTTCCCAAGGTTTCAATTGGGATAATCTAGAATAAGAAGTCATATAAACTGCCGTTCCTGCAAGAGGAATAGAACCTTGACCACCGGCTAATCGATCACGAATTTCCCCACCAGATCCTGTTGCTGCGCCATTAAAAGGTTCAACAGTTGTTGGAAAATTATGTGTTTCTGCTTTAAGTGAAAGTACAGAATCAAAATCTTTGGTTTCATAGAAATCAGCTTTTTCAGGACTTTTAGGTGCAAATTGTTGCACTTTTGGTCCTTTTATAAAAGCAACATTATCTTTATAAGCGGATACAATATCGTTCGGATTTTCCGCTGATGTTTTTTTGATTAATTTGAATAGGGAAGTGGGCATTTCAACTCCGTCAATTACAAAAGTTCCATTGAAAATTTTGTGTCGACAGTGCTCTGAATTGGCTTGAGAAAAACCAAACACTTCAGAATCGGTTAATTTTCTTCCTATTTTAGTTGATAATTTATTTAAATAATCTACTTCTTCTTCGCTCAAAGCCAATCCTTCACTTTGATTGTATTTTGCAATGTCATCAATTTCTAAAATTGCTTCAGGCTGGATATTGATCGTAAAAATTGCTTGATTTAGTTCTTGGTATTTTTGCGAGAGCATTGGATCAAAATCGGTGTAATCGGAATTTACTTTGAAAAATTCTTCAATTCTAACGATCCCGTAGATTCCCATATTTTGAGTAATCTCAACGGCATTAGTGCTCCAAGGAGTAATCATAGTGGCTCGTGGGCCAATAAAAAAATCCGTTCCAATTGTATTTAGAACGGATCTATCTATTTTATTTGAGTTGCCAAAAAGCCAGTTTAATTTTGAAATGTCTTCTGCAGAAAATTCTTTTTGCGATTGAACAGCAAAAACCGTATTGGTTTCGTTTTCGAAAAAGTGAATCATTTTATTGTTGTTGTTGTGTTGTGCAAAATTACTTTAAAAAGACCATTTTGCAAAATAATTAGTAATGCGTTTTTTGTTAAATTTAGCTCTTCTACAGATTTAAAATAATGTTATTTGACCGTCTTCGTCTAATTGAATATCTGAATCGTCATATTCATTGGTTTCACTATTTTCAACCTCATCTCCTTCAACTTCTATTTCTTCAGGAACTACTTCTTCAGGAATTTTAAATGGTAACGGTTCTAAAAGATTTACTTGTTTTACTTTGTCTGTAGTCAATTGATTACCCAAAGCCTTAAATCCTTTAACCGCTATAAAGGCTTCAATATCAACATTTAAATTGTCTTTTTGAATCCCTTTAATTTTATTAAAAATCAATTCAGCAACAGGTCGATAATCGGTAGAAACAATTTCTAATTGAGAATTTGGATGTTCAGTAATAAATGTTTCTTCTTTATTTTCAACTTCTACTAAAAAACGTTTTACAAAATAACGTTCCTTTTCACCATCATAATAAATAGCTGAAATTGGTTTTTTAGGTATCCATTTTTCCAATACCACCATGTCTTCATCGAAATGCGTAGTTAATTCTGGAGTAACGACTTTTAATTTACCAGATTGCTGGATAATTAAAATTTTATCATTAGGTCTAAATTCACCTAACAATTCTCCACGAGCATCAACATTTAATCTTTGAACGGTATCGTCAAACCAAATTTTTCTTGGTAATAAAGTGGAGATTCCTTTTTCCTTAAGTTCGATTTTTTTAATAGGATATTTAGTAACAATATTTCCTTTAGAAGTTCTTCCTTTAATCGCCAGATTAGCAAAATCGATATCGAATTTTAATTTTTTAATACTTCCCACTTGACGAAGTAATATAGTTATTACTTCGGCTTCACCATTCGGATTACAAGAGAAATAGAGTACTTGTGAACCTGGTTTTTCATTCGTTAAATCGTAAGGTTTGTCACGAGTTACACCAGAAACATTGAAACGTTTAATGTATGAAGGACCATTTTTTCCATCACGATAAATCATATTATAAATGGTGCGTTTATCGCTTCGGTCAAATATGGCAATATGAATAATGTCTTTACCTACAAATGTTTTAGAATCTACTTTGGTTACCATCATTTTTCCATCTTGTAGAAAAACAATTATATCATCAATGTCAGAGCAATCGGTAACGTACTCGTCTTTTTTAAGACTTGTTCCTACAAATCCTTCTTCTCTATTTACATATAATTTGGTGTTTCTTAAAACTACTTTTGTAGCTTCAATATCATCAAAGATTCTTAGCTCGGTTTGACGTTCACGACCTTTTCCGTATTTCTCTTTTAATCGTGTGAAATAAGCAATAGCAAAATCGATTAGGTTTTCTAAATCGAATTTTACTTGTTCGATATCCCCTTCCAAAGCTTCAATTTTGTCTTGGGCTTTGTTGCTATCAAATTTTGAAATTCTCATGATTCGAATTTCTGTTAAGCGCAAAATATCATCTTCTGTAATTGCACGCTTTAAGTGTTTGATGTGAGGTTTCAAACCTTTATCAATGGCAGCAATTACACCTTCTTTAGTATCTTCCTCTTCAATTAAACGATACACTTTTTGCTCGATAAAAATACGCTCTAAAGAAGCAAAATGCCATTGCTCTTCTAATTCGCTTAATTGAATTTCCAATTCACTTTTTAATAAACCAACCGTTCTATTGGTAGAAATTTTAAGCATATCCGAAACACCAATAAACAATGGACTGTTGTCTTCAATTACACAACCTAGTGGAGAAACAGAAGTTTCACAAGCGGTGAATGCGAATAAAGCATCTATTGTTTTATCTGGAGAAACACCTGGGAATAAATGAATTAAGATTTCAACTTCTGCAGCGGTATTGTCTTCAATTTTCTTGATTTTGATTTTCCCTTTTTCATTGGCTTTCAAAATACTATCAATTAGAGTGGTAGTATTGGTAGAAAATGGAATTTGGGTAATCACCAAAGTATTTTTGTCTAATTGACTAATTTTGGCACGAACACGAACTCTTCCTCCACGCAATCCGTCATTATAATTCGTAATATCTGCAATACCAGCAGTTTGAAAATCAGGATAAATCGTAAAAGGTTTTCCTTTTAATATTTTTATTGAGGCGTCAATTAATTCATTAAAATTGTGTGGAAGAACTTTTGTAGATAATCCCACCGCAATTCCTTCGGCTCCTGAAGCTAGTAAAAGTGGGAATTTTACAGGAAGATTATTCGGTTCTGCACGACGACCATCATAGGAAACTCCCCAATCAGTAATTTTTGGTGAATATAAAACTTCTAAGGCAAATTTTGACAAACGTGCCTCGATATATCTAGATGCAGCAGCGCTATCGCCAGTAAGAATATTTCCCCAGTTTCCTTGACAATCGATCAATAATTCTCTTTGACCTATTTGTACCATGGCATCGGCAATACTTTGATCACCGTGAGGATGGTATTGCATGGTGTGCCCCACAACATTAGCAACTTTATTGTATCTGCCGTCGTCTAACTCTTTCAATGAGTGCATAATACGACGTTGAACTGGTTTAAAACCATCTTCTATGGCAGGAACAGCTCGTTCTAAAATTACATAGGAAGCATAATCCAAAAACCAATCTTTGTACATTCCTGTAACTTTGGTAATGGTATCATTGGCATCTTCTTCATTTTCATAAAAATGCTTTCCTTCTGAAGATTTTATGTCTTCAAATCCTTCTTCCATAGTTGATTCCTTTAACTCTTCGTTAAATTCATCTTCATTTGGGATAATAGTATCTTCGTCTTCGTCTTTCATCAATTATATTCTATAGAATACTAATTATTAATTATTTTAAAATGAATATTTTTCTTTGCAAACATGCTCTGTTTTAGTTACAATGTCTCCATCGTTATTTTTATATTTTCTCACTACAGTTTCACATTCTATATGATCATTATTTTTCATAATGAAAGTGGTACCGAAGAAACCAATTAAAAATACCAAAATAATAATTAAATAACTACTTCTATTTTTCATATTTATTTTTTAGGCATTTTCAACAACATCTAAATCGACTTTCAAGTTTTTAATAATAAAATCTTGGCGGTCTGGGGTATTTTTACCCATATAGAATGATAATAATTGCTCGATTGAAGTATTTTTATCCATCATAATTGGATCCAATCGAATGGATTCTCCAATAAAATTTTTGAACTCATCAGGAGAAATTTCTCCTAATCCTTTAAATCGAGTGATTTCAGGTTTTGGTTTTAATTTCTCAATGGCGTCTTTACGCTCTTCGTCAGAATAGCAATAGATGGTTTCTTTCTTATTTCTAACTCTAAAAAGAGGAGTTTGTAAAATATACAAATGCCCTTCTTTTATTAACTCAGGAAAGAATTGTAGAAAAAAGGTAATTAATAATAACCGGATGTGCATCCCGTCAACATCGGCATCGGTCGCAATTACAATATTGTTATAACGCAAACGCTCTAATCCATCTTCGATATCCAATGCGGCTTGAAGCAAGTTGAATTCTTCATTTTCGTATACGATTTTCTTCGTCATTCCATACGAATTCAAGGGCTTACCACGTAAACTAAATACAGCTTGGGTATTCACATCTCTAGACTTTGTAATTGATCCTGAAGCGGAATCTCCCTCGGTGATAAAAAGCGTACTTTCTAGGCTTCTAGGATTTTTGGTATCTTGAAGGTGCACTCTGCAATCTCTTAATTTTTTATTATGAAGATTGGCTTTTTTAGCTCTATCGGTGGCTAATTTTCTAATTCCTGAAAGCTCTTTACGTTCGCGTTCCGCTTGAAGAATTTTGCGCAATAAAGCATCGGCAGTTGTTGGATTTTTATGTAAATAATTATCCAAATTAGTTTTCACAAAATCATTTACAAAAGTTCGAACCGACGGCATTCCTGGATCTGAACCCATATCGGTAGAACCCAATTTAGTTTTTGTTTGAGATTCAAAAACCGGTTCCATTACTTTTATACTGATAGCTGTTACGATAGATTTTCGAACGTCGGAAGCTTCAAAACCTTTATTGTAAAACTCCCTGATAGTTTTTACAATTGCTTCTCTGTAGGCCGCTAAGTGCGTTCCTCCTTGAGTGGTGTTTTGACCGTTTACAAAAGAGTGGTATTCTTCGCTATATTGTGTTTTACTGTGAGTTAGCGCAATTTCGATATCGTCACCTTTTAAGTGAACGATTGGATATTCTAAATCATCGGCGTGAATGGTTTCTTCTAATAAATCTTTTAGACCATTTTCAGAATAGTATTTTTCACCATTGAATAAAATGATCAAACCGTTGTTTAGGTAACAGTAGTTTTTAACCATTTTAATTACATATTCAATTCTAAACTTGTAATTTTTAAATATGGCTTCATCAGGAGTAAAGGTTACTTTGGTTCCTTTCCTCTTAGTGGTTTCAATAATATCTTCTTCTAGAACTAGGTTTCCTTCAGAAAATTCAGCCGCTTTTTGTTTGTCGTCACGAACAGATTCTACACGGAAATAATTAGAAAGCGCATTTACCGCCTTAGTTCCAACTCCATTTAAACCTACCGATTTTTTAAAGGCCAGCGAGTCGTATTTACCTCCAGTATTCATTTTAGAAACAACATCCACCACTTTTCCTAAAGGAATTCCACGACCATAATCGCGAACGGTAACGGTTTTATCTTTTATGGTAACTTCAATGGTTTTGCCAGCTCCCATTACAAATTCATCGATACAGTTGTCTAGAACTTCTTTTAAAAGAATGTAAATACCATCGTCAGGGGAGGAGCCATCGCCTAATTTTCCAATATACATTCCTGGTCGCATTCGGATGTGTTCTTTCCAATCGAGGGAGCGTATATTGTCTTCGGTATATTGATTTTGTTCTGACATTTTAAATAAAACTGAATTTAACGATGTATTGTTTGGTCATAGATTTAGATTGGACCAATAGAGTGCTAATTTAGTGATATTCGTGTGGTTCTAAAACAATTTTTATCAAAGTTATTAAGAATGATATTGACAATTTTATTTAAGATTTAAGAATTAAGATTTTTAAATTATTAACGTAATGTAGGTTATAAATCGAGATTTTGCCCCAGATAGAAATGGAAAATATTTTAAAAAAAATTTTGCAATGGAAAGCTAGATATTAAAATAAAAAAAACCGCGAAACTAGCGGCTTAATTTTTTTATACGTTGAAACGGAAGTGCATTACATCGCCATCTTTTACGACATATTCTTTACCTTCGACTTTAAATTTCCCTGCTTCTTTACATTTTGCTTCGGATCCGTATTGAACAAAATCTTCGAAGGAGATTACTTCGGCACGGATAAATCCTTTTTCAAAATCGGTGTGGATTACTCCTGCGGCTTGTGGTGCTGTGGCTCCAACGTTAATTGTCCATGCGCGAACTTCTTTAACACCGGCCGTGAAATAGGTTTGTTGCTTCAATAATTTATAGGCTGCACGAATTAAAACTGAAGATCCAGGTTCCGACAATCCCATGTCTTCAAGGAAAATTTGACGCTCTTCGAAGCTTTCTAATTCGGCGATGTCTGCCTCTGCTCCCACAGAAAGTATAATTACTTCGGCATCTTCCGATTTTACTAATTCGCGAACTTGATTCACATATTGATTTCCACTTACAGCGGCATCTTCACTTACATTGCAAACATATAAAACGGGTTTTGTAGTAATTAATTGGAAAGTTTCCATTAATTCTACTTCTTCGTGATTTTTAGCAACTACGGTTCTAGCTGATTTTGCTTGTAATAAAGCGTCTTTAATTCGGTCCAATAATGCTTTTTCAGTTTGCGCTTCTTTATTTCCTGTTTTTGCGGCACGATTTACTTTTTCAAGACGTTTTTCAACAGTTTCAAGATCTTTTAATTGCAATTCGATGTCAATAGTTTCTTTATCTCTAATTGGATTTACATTACCATCAACGTGAATAATATTATCGTTATCAAAACAACGTAAAACATGGATAATTGCATTACATTCTCTAATATTTCCTAGAAACTGATTTCCTAAACCTTCTCCTTTACTTGCTCCTTTTACCAATCCTGCAATATCCACAATATCCACAGTTGCCATTTGAACACGTTCCGGCTTAACAAGCTCTTCTAATTTTGCGATTCTAGAATCAGGAACATTTACGACACCAATATTGGGCTCGATAGTACAAAAAGGGAAGTTAGCGCTCTGCGCTTTTGCGTTAGACAAACAATTGAATAATGTTGATTTTCCAACATTTGGTAATCCTACAATTCCTGCTTTCATTATGGTTTATTTTTTAAGAGTGCAAATATAGGATTTATATCTTTTAATAAAAATTTTGAAAATAAATGCCTTTATAAATTTGAAAAAAAAACCTGAGCTCATCACTCAGGTTTTTTAATTATTCGTTGTGTAAAAACGCTTGTCTGTTCAAAAGCGTTTCTTCGCTTTCTACATGATTTTCATCTGGAACACAGCAGTCAACTGGGCAAACAGCGGCACATTGAGGTTCTTCATGAAATCCTTTGCATTCGGTACATTTACCAGGTACAATATAGTAAATATCGTCTGAAATTGGAGTTTGAGCTGCATCAGCATCTACTTCAGTTCCATCAGCCAAAATTACTTTTCCTCTAATTTTTGTTCCGTCTTTGTATCTCCAATCATCGGCTCCTTCATAAATAGCGGTATTAGGACATTCCGGTTCGCAAGCCCCACAATTAATACATTCGTCAGTTATTATAATTGCCATTTTATTTTTGTTTATGCTTTAGGCTAAAAGCTATAAGCAGAATGCTTACAGCGTATTGTCTATTGCAGATAATTATCTTATTTTTGTGCAAAATTACATCCAAAACTTATCATAAGCAAATCAATATGACATTAGCACATAAAAAAAGTATTTTTATAGAACTAGGTAAATTTTTATTGCAATTTTCCGAAGTTGAAAATACTAAATGTCAGACCGTACTTCACAACGATTTGTATTTTGATAAATTCATTGATTTAATTCAATTATCGCCTTCACATAACGGCTGGTATACCAATGAAAACGTCTATTTTGCAATTCAATCATGGGCGGAAGCTTTAACGGAAGAAAATTTAAACCAATGGTTAAATAGATATAATTTGGACAATGTAACTTCCAAAACAGTTGGATTGGTTTTGGCGGGAAATATACCTTTGGTAGGTTTTCACGATTTTATTTCGGTTTTACTTTCTGGTCATAAAGTAGTGGTAAAAACCTCTTCAAATGATCAGCATTTATTACCATTTTTAGCAAAATATTTAATTTCAGTTGATCCAGAATTAGAAAACTACATCACTTTTGTTGAGGGTAAATTAGAAAATTTCGATGCTGTAATTGCAACTGGAAGCAATAATACTGCTCGTTATTTTGAGTATTATTTTAAAGATAAGCCTTCGATAATCAGAAAATCAAGAAATTCGGTTGCTGTTTTAGATGGTAATGAATCTGAGGAGCAAATGATTGCTTTAGGAGAAGATGTTTTTCGTTATTTTGGCTTGGGATGTAGAAATGTTTCTAAGCTATTTGTTCCAAGAAACTATAATTTCGATTCATTTTTTGGGGGAATGTATCTCTATTATCGAGTAATGAAATTTGAAAAGTACATTAATAACTACGATTATAACAAAGCTGTTTTCTTAATGAGTAATTTTAATTTATTAGACAATGAATTTCTAATTATAAAAGAAGATTCAAGTTATGCTTCTCCAATTTCAGCTGTATTTTACGAATATTATGATAATTTAGAAGATATAAAAAACAAATTACAACAAGATCACGAACAAATTCAATGTGTAGTTTCCAATGGTTTAATTGAAAATAGCGTTTCATTTGGCCAAACACAGAAACCAAAATTGTGGGATTATGCTGATAATATTGATACAATTAAATTCTTGACCAATTTGTAGATTATCAAATTCTCAAATTCTCTATTTCACTAAAACGATTTTGTTAATAAATCGGCATAACTATTTGGAAATATTTAATTGATTTTAGTTTCCTATTTACGAAATTTGTAGCTTAATTTTTTTCAACCCCACAATATAAATGAAAAAACACAATTACAGCGCAGGACCTTGTATTTTACCTCAAGAAGTTTTTCAAAAATCGGCTGATGCGATATTGGATTTCAACAATTCAGGGTTATCTCTTTTAGAAATTTCTCACAGAAGCAAAGATTTTGTAGCTGTAATGGATGAAGCAAGAGATTTAGCTTTAGAATTATTGGATTTAAAAGGGAAAGGGTATCAAGCTTTGTTTTTGCATGGTGGTGCAAGTTTAGAGTTTTTGATGGTTCCTTATAACTTGATGAAAGTGGAAGGAAAAGCAGCTTATCTTGATACAGGAACTTGGGCTTCTGCTGCTATCAAAGAAGCTATATTGTTTGGAGATGTTAATATAGTAGCATCATCCAAAGACGAGAATTACAGTTACATCCCAAAAGGATTTATTGTTCCTAATGATGTAGATTATTTTCATTGTACAAGTAATAATACCATTTTTGGTACTCAAATTAAGGAATTCCCAGCTGTTTCTGTACCGATGGTTTGTGATATGAGTTCTGATATTTTCTCTAGAGTTTTAGATTTTTCAAAATTTGACATAATTTATGCGGGGGCTCAAAAAAATATGGGCCCGGCTGGAGCGACTTTAGTAGTTGTTAAAGAGGAAATTTTAGGTAAATCAGGAAGAGTAATTCCAAGTATGTTGGATTATGAAAAACATATTAAAGCGGAAAGCATGTACAACACACCTGCGGTTTTCCCAGTTTACGCTTCGTTATTGACTTTACAATGGTTGAAAAAAATGGGAGGTATTGCAGCAGTTGAAAAATTAAATCAAGCTAAAGCCAATTTATTGTACGCTGAAATTGATAGAAATCCTTATTTTAAAGGAGCTGCAAAAGAGGAAGACCGCTCTACTATGAACGTTGTTTTTTTATTAGAAAATGAGGAACATACAACCTTATTCGATTCGATGTGGAAAGCGGCAGGGATTTCCGGTTTGCCTGGTCATCGTTCTGTTGGGGGTTATAGAGCTTCAATTTACAATGCACTTCCAATAGAAAGTGTACAAGTATTAGTTGATGTAATGAAAGATTTTGAAAGTAAAATATAAATAAGTATGAAGGTTTTAGCAAACGATGGAATTTCAAAAAGTGGAATCTTAGCTTTAGAAAAAGCTGGATTTGAAGTAATTACAACTAAAGTAGCTCAGGAACAAGTTGCTAATTATGTTAACGAAAACAATGTCAGTGTAGTTTTAGTTAGAAGTGCAACTAAGGTAAGAAAAGATATCATCGATGCTTGCCCAGGGTTAAAAATAATTGGTAGAGGTGGAGTTGGTATGGATAATATTGACGTGGATTATGCTAAGAGCAAAGGGATTAGTGTAATTAATACGCCGGCATCTTCTTCTGAATCGGTAGCGGAATTAGTTTTTGCTCATTTATTTTCAGGAGTTCGTTTTTTACATGATGCTAATAGAAATATGCCTCTTGAAGGCGATTCTAATTTTGAAGGACTTAAAAAAGCGTATGCGAATGGAGTGGAATTAAGAGGAAAAACACTTGGAATTGTTGGTATTGGTAGAATCGGGCAAGCAACTGCAAAAATGGCGTTAGGACTTGGAATGAAAGTAATTGCAAGTGATAGTTTTATTGAAAAAGTAGACGTTAAAGTGGAATTTTTCGATGGACAATCCATCACAACTATTATTAAAACACAATCATTAGAATCTTTATTTAAAGAAGCTGATTTTATAACGGTTCATGTTCCTGCTCAAGACGGTTATATTATTGGCGCTACCGAATTAGAAACCATGAAGCCTGGAGTTGGAATTGTAAATTGCGCTCGAGGAGGTGTTATTGATGAAGTTGCTTTAGTAAAAGCTTTGGATAGTGGCAAAGTTTTATTTGCTGGTTTGGACGTTTTTGAAAACGAACCAAATCCTGAAATCACTATTTTGATGAACCAAAAAATTTCTTTAACTCCTCACATTGGAGCGGCCACAATGGAAGCGCAAGATAGAATTGGAACAGAATTGGCTTCGCAAATAATTAGTATATTAAAAAATTAATATTTGGATTTTTAAATCATTTAAAATTATGCATCTCTTTTGAGGTGCATTTTTTTTGGTTTAATATGCAGATTTTTTGATTATTAATTTTGTAAATTTGGGTTATGAAAAAATTAAAAGAGCGTTGGGGAATCACCACTATTTATCAATTACTATTGATAATTATTGTGTTTGCTATTAACGGTTCTTTATCGGCACGAATTTCAAACTATTTACTTACGTTTATTGGAATAAATGATTATAATACGCATTGGTTCATTTATTACCTGATTTTACTTGTTTTAGTTTTACCAATTTATCCCTTTTTATTAATGGGGTTTGGCTACTTATTTGGCCAATCAAAATTTTTCTTTCCTTTTGGAAAAAGGATGTTATCAAAAATTGGATTGGGATTTATATTCAATAAAAAAGCCTCTTAAATGAGGCTTTTTTTTATTTCAAACTGGCTAGGCTTTGTTCGATTGTTGCGATTTTAGCTAACGCATCGGCTTCTTTTTGTTTTTCGTTTGCCAATACTTTCTCGGGTGCGCCATTTACAAATTTTTCATTTGACAACTTCGCTTGTACCGATTTCAAAAACCCTTGAATGTATTTTAACTCTTCGGTTAATTTTGCAACTTCTTCTTCAACGTTAATATTTCCTGAAATAGGTATAAAATATTCGTTTGATTTTACTCTGAAAGATAATGCGCCATCTGCTTTTTCAGTTACATATTCCAATGAAGATATATTTCCTAATTTGGTGATCACCGAATCAAAATGATTGGAAACGTTATCGTTGTTCACTACCTTAAATTCAATACTATCTTTAAAAGGTATATTCTTATCCTTTCTAATGGTTCTAATTCCTGAAATTACCTCCATTGTATTCTCAAATTCACTTATCAAATTGGCATTATATGGTTTTAATGTTGGCCATGTAGAAATGATCAGTGCTTCTTCAGGAGTTCTTTCGGCAGTATAATGCCAAATTTCCTCGGTTAGAAATGGCATAAATGGATGTAATAATTTCAAATTACTTTCTAACATTTCAATCGCTTTGTCAAAAGTGATTTTGTCAATTGGCGTTTGATAAGCGGGTTTAATCATCTCTAAAAACCAAGAACAGAAATCGTCCCAAACAAGTTTATAAATTCCCATTAAAGCGTCAGAAATTCTGTATTTCTCAAAATTATCTTCAATTTCAACTAAGGTCTGTTGCAATTTAGCTTCATACCATTCTATAGCTACTTTTGAAGATTCTGGTTGTGCGATGGTTGCTGAAACTTCCCATCCTTTGATTAATTTTAAAGCATTCCAAATCTTGTTTGTAAATGCTTTCCCTTGGTTACAAAGTTCTTCATCAAACATGATATCATTTCCAGCCGAAGCACTTAAAAGCAAACCAACACGAACTCCATCAGCACCAAACTTATCAATTAAATCCAAAGGATCAGGAGAGTTCCCTAATGATTTAGACATTTTACGACGTTGTTTGTCCCGAACTAAACCTGTTAAATACACATTTGTAAATGGTTTTTTACCCGTATATTCATAACCAGCAATAATCATTCTAGCCACCCAAAAGAATAAAATATCTGGCCCAGTAACTAAGTCATTTGTAGGATAATAATATTTAAAGTCCTCACTTTCAGGATCCATGATTCCACCAAATACGGACATTGGCCAAAGCCATGAAGAGAACCAGGTATCTAAAGCATCTTTATCTTGGGTTAAGTTTTCTATAGTTAATTGGTTGTTTTTCGTTTTTACTTTGGCTAAAGCCAATGCTTCTTCAATTGATTCTGCAACAACATACTCTTCTTTTCCATTACCATAATAGTAGGCAGGTATTTGCTGTCCCCACCACAACTGACGAGAAATATTCCAATCACGGATATTTTCTAACCAATGTTTGTAGGTGTTGTCAAACTTTTTGGGGTGTAATTTAATTTCGTTATCGATTAAAACCGCTTTAATCGCCGGTTTCACTAAATCTTCCATTTTTAGAAACCACTGATCTGATAATCTAGGTTCAATAACGGCTTTCGTTCTCTCAGATGTTCCTACTTTATTTAAGTGATTTTCCACTTTCAACAAATTCCCAATAGACTCTAATTCTTTTGCTATTTCTTCACGAACTACAAATCGATCTTTACCCTGGTAATGCAAGCCATAACTATTCAAACTTGCATCTTCATTGAAGATATCGATGATTTCTAGATGGTGTTTATCGCCCAGTGCTTTATCATTGGTATCGTGTGCTGGAGTAACTTTTAAGCATCCCGTTCCAAATTCAACATCAACATATTCATCTTGAATAATAGGAATTACTCTTCCGCAAATAGGTACAATTGCCTTTTTTCCTTTCAAATGTGAAAACCGATCGTCATTCGGATTGATGCAAATTGCAGTATCTCCAAAAATCGTCTCTGGTCGGGTAGTGGCAACTGTTACAAAATCGGAACTTCCTTGAATCTCGTAATTTATATAGAATAATTTTCCTTGTTGTTCTTCAAATATTACTTCCTCGTCAGAAAGTGTAGTTTTAGCTTCAGGATCCCAATTAACCATTCTAAAACCACGATAGATTAATCCTTTTTTATGTAAATCAACAAAAGAATGAATTACTGAAGCTGACATATCAGGATCCATGGTAAATTTTGTTCTTTCCCAATCGCAAGAAGCGCCCAATTTTTTAAGTTGGTCAAGTATTACACCTCCATATTTATCGGTCCATTCCCAAGCGTGTGCTAAGAATTCTTGACGCGTTAAATCGTCTTTATTGATTCCTTCGGCTTTTAGTTTTGCAACTACTTTAGCTTCGGTAGCTATTGAAGCATGATCGGTTCCTGGTACCCAACAAGCGTTGAAACCCTTAAGTCGTGCTCTACGAATTAAAACATCTTGAATGGTGTTGTTAAGCATATGACCCATATGAAGTACACCTGTAACATTTGGAGGAGGGATAACAATTGTATAGGGAGTTCTGTGGTCGGGTGTGGAATGAAAATAGTTGTTTTTCATCCAGTAATCGTACCATTTATCTTCGATGGTTTTTGCGTCAAATTGCGATGGAATCGTCATTCTAATATATATTCGTTATAGCTACAAAAGTAAATAATTATGAACACTATAAAAAGGGAATTAAAAATTTGTGTGAATAAATAAAAGAAACTACATTTACTTGTACTAATTTAATACTTATTAGATGAAAAAAACATTATTTTTATTAGCCTATATTGCTTTCTCCGCTATTGGATTTGCTCAGAGTGGTGCAAGAATTGAATTCTTAAATAAAGACAATACTATAGATTATGGAACAGTGAGCAAAGATTCGGACAGTGGACTTCGCACTTTTGAATTTAAAAATACTGGCGATGCACCATTGATCATTTCAAATGTTCAATCAACTTGTGGATGTACTGTTCCAACTAAGCCAACTGAACCTATTATGCCAGGAATGACTGGAAAAATTGATGTTAAATACAATATGAATCCAGGTCCAATCAGAAAAACGATAACCGTTGAATCGAATGCAATTAATGTGGAAGGCGGTAAAATTGCTTTAAAAATCAAAGGGGAAGTAATTGTAAAGCCAGAAGTAAATATTTTAGAAAAGAAAAAAGCATTGCCAAGTCAATAACAAATTATACTTATAGAAAAGCGCTTCAATTGAGGCGCTTTTTTTATATAAAGATTGCTAAATTCGCTGCTATTTTAAAATAAATATTGCAAATTTGCATTTCAAAACTAATTATTATGCCTAAAGTTTCAAATAAAGGAATTCAAATGCCGGAATCACCAATTCGTAAGTTGGTGCCTTATGCGGAAATTGCAAAGAAGAAAGGTCACAAAGTGTACCATCTAAATATTGGTCAACCTGATATAAAAACGCCAGAAGTGGCAATGAATTCTATTAAAAATCTTGACATTAAGGTTTTAGAGTACAGTCATTCAGCTGGATTTGAAAGTTATAGAACTAAATTATCTCAATTTTATAAAAATACGGGTCTGCCAATTGAGGTTGCCGATATAATTATTACTACTGGTGGTTCTGAAGCGCTATTATTTGCAATGGGAAGTACCATGGATTTTGGTGACGAAGTGATTATTCCTGAACCATTTTATGCCAATTATAGTGGTTTTTCAACTGCATCAGGTGTTAAAGTAGTTCCAGTAATTTCAACAATTGAAACTGGTTTTGCATTGCCTCCAATTGCTGATTTTGAGAGATTAATTACCCCTAAAACCAAAGCTATTCTAATATGCAATCCCGGAAATCCAACCGGTTATTTGTATTCTAAAGAGGAGATGATGCAATTGGCTGAATTGGTTAAAAAGCACGATTTGTTTTTGATAGCTGATGAAGTTTACAGAGAATTCACCTACGATGGCGACGTTCACTATTCTGTGATGAATATTCCTGGATTAGAGGAAAATGCCATTATGATAGATTCCGTTTCCAAACGTTACAGTATGTGTGGTGCAAGAATAGGTTGTATTGTTTCAAAAAACAAAGAGTTAATGGCAACGGCTATGAAATTTGCACAAGCAAGATTAAGTCCTCCAACATTTGAACAAATTGCCAGTGAAGCTGCTTTAGATACTCCTCAAAGTTATTTTGATGAGGTGATTTCAGAATATAGAAGTCGTAGAGATACTTTGGTTGAAGAATTAAATAAGATTGATGGAGTAGTGGTAAGCAAGCCTAAAGGAGCTTTTTATTGTATTGCTCAATTGCCAATTGACAATGCAGATAAATTTGCTCAATGGATGTTAGAATCGTATGATTTAAATAAAGAAACGGTTATGGTCGCTCCAGCTGCAGGATTTTATTCTACACCAGGAGTAGGGTTAAATGAAGTTAGAATAGCTTATGTCTTGAATAAAAAAGACTTAATCCGATCAGTAGAAATATTGAAAGACGCGATTACAGTTTATAATTCAAAATAGAAAATTATACTTAAAATTA
Source organism: Flavobacterium sp. (assembly GCA_021740105.1). Lineage (GTDB taxonomy): Bacteria > Bacteroidota > Bacteroidia > Flavobacteriales > Flavobacteriaceae > Flavobacterium. Next base: position 110,925 of record JAIPAM010000003.1, on the reverse strand, counting down.
TTAAAACTTCGTTAATGTAATTATTAGCGAAGTTTTTTTATTTATTTTTATAAAAATTTATGACTGGGGTATTTACTATGAAAATCAAATTTTCTTTATTGGTTTTATTGTTTTTTTCTTCACTTTGCTATTCTCAATTTGATAATGGTAATAAAGCAGTTCAAATCTCCCCGATTAAGAATACGCCAATTACAAAATCCAAGAGTACTACTTCAAAATTTAGTCCTATTTCACCCATTACACCTAATTTTAAAGATGTTCCTGTAAAAAAAGAACCTGAGATGATATTCCAAAAAATTGGTGGATCAAAGCCATTAGACCTTTCTATGAAAAGTGATTTTGTGAATCCAGGCAGTGTGTATCAAGAGAAAATGAATAAAAATAGTGATGGTGAAGTAACTCAAGCTTTTAGAAGAAATCAGAATTTAGGTGATTTTAAAACCAAATCGTTATTTGTAAAAATTCTTTGTCGCGACAACCAATTTGTTGACGGCGATCGAGTAAGAATTTACATAAATGATATGATTATTCAGGAGAATGTTCTTTTGGAAGGGGATTACAAATCTTTTGAATTTACCCTTAAAAATGGTTTCAATAAAATTGATATCGAAGCAATAAATCAAGGTTCTTCTGGTCCTAATACTGCTGAATTTCAAGTTTTTGACGATAAAGGGGCCTCGATATCTGCCAATCAATGGAATCTTTCTACAGGTTTTAAAGCTACAATTGTACTAGTAAAAGAATAATTATCTCTTCTCTAAAAGCACTACATTTTCAACGTGGTGTGTTTGTGGAAACATATCAACTGGGCGAACTCTAGTTACCTTATATTTTTCATCCATTAAAGCTAAATCTCTAGCTTGAGTAGCAGAATTACAACTTACGTATACAATTTTCTGAGGTTCAATTTTCAATAGTTGTTCAACAACCTCTTTATGCATCCCATCTCTTGGCGGGTCAGTGATGATTACATCTGGTTTTCCATGTTGTGCAATAAATGCCTCATTGAAAACTACTTTCATATCTCCAACAAAAAACTCACAATTGGTAATTTCATTTCTTTTAGCATTTGCTTTAGCATCTTCAATTGCTTCAGGAACACTTTCTACACCAATTACTTTTTTTGCTTTTTTGGATATAAATTGAGCAATTGTTCCAGTTCCAGTATATAAATCATATACAATTTCATTTCCAGTCAATCCAGCAAAGTCTCTTGTTATTTTATACAATTCATAGGCTTGATCAGAGTTAGTTTGATAAAATGACTTCGCATTGATACTAAATTTTAAACCTTCCATTTCCTCCAAAATGTAATCACGGCCTTTGTATAATTTGATATTAGTATCATACAAAGTATCATTTGCTTTTTGGTTAATAACGTATTGTAACGAAGTTATTTGAGGAAATTTATCAAACAAATGATCTAGTAATAGTTCGCGATTTTGTTTATCATCTTCAAAAAACTGAATTAAAACCATTATTTCTCCAGTTGATACGGTTCGAAGCATTAAGGTTCTTAGCAGACCCTCATGACCTCTAGGGTTAAAGAAAGTCAGGTTATTTAAATTAGCAAATTCTCTAATTTCGTTTCGAATAGCATTCGAAGGATCTTCTTGAAGGTGGCATTTATTGATGTCTAATATTTTGTCCCACATCTTAGGAATATGAAATCCAAGCGCATTTCTGTTTCCCAAATCATCCTGGCTGTCAATTTCTTCTTGAGTCAACCAACGGCTGTTTGAAAAACCAAATTCCATTTTATTTCTATAGAAAAATTGTTTTTCTGATCCTAAAATAGGCTCGAATTCAGGAAGTTCAATTTTTCCAATTCTTTGCAAATGGTTTTTAACTTCATTTTGTTTGTAATACAACTGTTGGCTGTATTTCATATTTTGCCATTTACACCCACCACAAACTCCAAAATGTTCACATATAGGTTCTATCCGGTGCTCTGAAAACTCGTGAAATTTCACCGCTTTTCCTTCGTAATAAGCTTTTCTTTTCTTTAATGTTTGAATGTCAACTACGTCACCGGGAACAACATTTGGAATAAAGATAACTTTTCCATCTGGGGCTTTTGCTACTGAAACGCCTTTAGCTCCTGCATCTAGGACTTTTATATGATCGAATACGATTTTATTTGTGATTTTTCTTGCCATAGCGCAAAAATAAGTTTTTATAAATCCAAAAAATGAAAATTGGGATAATTTTTTTTAGAAATGCTTTATCTAATGGGTTTTGGTAATTAGAAGCCTTCGAAAACGCCTAATCCAAACAAGGCAAAATCATATTTAACCGGATCTTTTGGATCGTAAAGCCTAAGTTTTGAATCCAATTCAAAAAGTGCTTTTCCGTCATTTTGAGTTCTTTTTAAGAGGCCCAATTTTCGGGCTACATTTCCGGAATGAACGTCTAAAGGACAAGAAAGTTGGGAAGGGGAAATTGATTTCCAAATCCCTAGATCGACGCCTTTATTATCCTGACGAACCATCCAACGTAAAAACATGTTGATTCTTTTAGCTGCAGAATTTCCCATTGGATCTGAAATGTGTTTTTCTGTTCTGGGAAGATGTGGTATTTCAAAAAACACTTTTTTAAATTCTGAGATGGCAGTTTGCATTGCTCTTGAATCATTATTGTTCAGTTGCCCATTATAGAACACCGCTTCTAAACCAATATGATTCGTATAAATATTTTTAAGACTAGTGATAAAATATTGAAAATCCAAACTATTATAAGTTCTATGCACGAAGGTTTCTAGTCGTTCCAAATCATTTTCAGTGTGTGACATCACGAAATCATAAGGGGTATTTCCCATCAATTCCATCATGCGATGTCCGTTTTTTATGATCATTTTCCGATTTCCCCATGCAATAGTCGCACTTAAAAACCCCGCAATTTCAATGTCTTCTTTTTGTGAAAACAAATGTGGAATTTGAATGGGATCACTTTCAATAAAATTCGGATTGTTGTACAATTCGACTTTTTCGTCAAGGAAGGATTTTATTTCGTTTGGTGTCATTATATAGTTGAAACCCTATAAATGGTTACTAATTTGCCCGTCAACCATCACCAATTTTCTATCGCCCATATTGGCTAATTCTTCGTTGTGGGTTACAATTACAAATGTTTGTCCAAATTCATCTCGTAATTTAAAAAAAAGTTGATGTAAATTTTCTGCAGAAGCGGTATCTAAATTTCCTGAAGGTTCATCTGCAAAAATGATTGACGGCTTATTAATTAAGGCTCTAGCAACTGCTACTCGTTGTTGTTCACCACCTGAAAGTTCATTTGGTTTGTGGTTGATGCGGTGAGAAAGTCCAAGGTAATCTAATAATTTCTTTGCCTCAATTTCCGTTTCCTTTTTTGATTTATTGGCAATAAATGCAGGAATACAAACATTTTCTAAAGCGGTAAATTCTGGTAATAATTGATGAAATTGGAAGATAAACCCCAAGTTTGAATTACGAAATTTAGATAACTCTTTATCGTTCATTGATAATACATTTTGACCGTTAATTATCAATTCAGATTTAGCATCTTCATTCGATTTTGGAGAATTAGGTTTGTCTAATGTACCTAATATTTGTAATAGCGTAGTTTTTCCTGCTCCAGATGAACCAACGATAGATACGATTTCCCCTTTTTGAATATGTAAATCAACTCCCTTTAATACTTGGAGATGGTCGTAATATTTGGATATTTTTTTCGCTTCTATCATATTGGAACAGTTTTCACAAAGTAACAAAGATTTTAACGATTATTGAAAATTACAAGAGATAAAATTATCCTACAAATTATAATATTTAGTTAATTGCCAATCGATAGCTTTCAATTCTTGATAAATTTGTGAAAAATTATATTCTATGAAAAAGAAAATCAGTATTCTATTATCAATGTTAGCTTTTTCGTGTCAATCAAAAGAGAAAGTACAAGATTTACCTCATTTAAAACCCAACAAACCAATGGAAATTCAAGATAAATTAGAAGTTGCAACATTTGCTGGTGGCTGTTTTTGGTGTACCGAAGCCGTTTTTTTAGAATTAGAAGGCGTAAAAACAGTTACCTCAGGTTATATAGGTGGAAAAACAATTAACCCATCGTATTCTGATATTTGTAGAGGGGATACTGGTCATGCCGAAGCGATCCAAATTACATTTGATCCAAGCACAATTTCTTTTGGAGAATTGTTAGAGGTGTTTTTTGCAACTCACGATCCGACCACATTAAACCGTCAAGGAAATGATACTGGAACACAATATAGAAGTGAGATCTTTTATCATAATACAAACCAAAAGACAACATCTGAGGATTATATTGCTTTATTAACTAAGGAAAATACGTTTGGAAAACCAATTGTGACAGTTATTTCAGAGGCTACAAAATTTTATAATGCTGAAGATTACCACCAAAATTATTACAACCAGAATCAGTCACAAGGGTATTGTAGTTATGTGATTACTCCAAAAGTGGAAAAAGTAAGAAAACTGTTCAAAAACAAACTCAAGAAATAATTAATAACACACAACATAAAAGCCACTCGAAAGTGGCTTTTTTTATTTCTTATTTTTAGACATTTTCATATTCAATACTTCAACCATAAGTGAGAAGGAAATAGCAAAATACAAATACCCTTTTGGAACTACATCCACATGATTACCAAAAAAGGAAGCGTTTGCCAAATGAGCGGCTTCAGTAATTAGCATAAAACCAATTAACACTAAAAAAGTAAGTCCTAATATTTGAATAGTTGGATGTTTGTTCACGAAAATTCCAACAGGAACTGCAAATTGCATCATAATAAATACCGATATAATTACAGCCGTTACCATTATATATATTGCTCCAGGAACCCCATTTGTCATTCCCACGGCAGTCAAAATACTATCAAACGAAAACACTAAATCAATCAACATTATTTGCAGTAAAACTCTTGAAAATCGTTTAGCAGCTGATTTTCCCAGTTGCTTTTCTTCAACGCCTTTTTCTTCAATTTTTTCGCGAATTTCGGTGGTGCTTTTGTACAATAAAAACAATCCCCCAAAGAGTAATATCAGACTCTGTCCAGTTATTTGTGCGGTAAACCAGCTGAAATCAATGGTGAACCAAGCCTCTTTCATTGCAATCAATACCGAAATACCCATTAACAAAGCAATACGTAAAAACATCGCTAAAAACAATCCTATTTGTGTTGCTTTTTTGCGTTTTTCCTCTGGTAACTTTCCGGTTGCAATAGAAATGAATATGATATTATCTATTCCTAATACAATTTCTAAAAAAGTCAATGTTAATAAAGCTATCCAAGCACTCGGGTTTAAAAAAACTTCCATTTTATTCGTTTAATTTATAGTTTTACAGCAATTCCTTTTTGTTTTTCATCACTGCCGATAATTCCAAATTCAAAGGTATAAGAATTTTTGGTAGTTGCTACTATTCTCATGCTAATTGCTTTTCTTTCTTTTATATTTTTAGGATGTAATTTTTGTAAAACAAATTCGCAATCGTTCACCCATCTCACCGTTGCGGTGTCCGTTTTGCCTTCGTAAGTTTCAATTTGCATCGTTGGAGTACGTTCAAAAACGGTTGTTTTCTTAACTCCATTTACTACAAAATCAAATTGGAATTTGCCTGTTTTAAAGTCGTTGCAATTTCGTTCCACATCGTAACACGAAGTCAAAATGAGAAGTGTGAAGAATAATAGTATTTTTTTCATGTCTTATTTTTTGAAGCTTTTCCCGCTGTCATTCCAAATCCTCGCTAAAAAGCTCGGGATTTTCCCTTCCATCGGGGCTAGTTATTCTATTTTAATATCGTATTTGTCCAACAATGCAACAATTCCCAAAGTAGAAAATTTTGCTTTTCGCATGGGATTGTATTCTGGGTCAATTTTATAATTTTGAGCTAAAGTAAAATCAGCACCTGCCAATTGGGTATCGTTAAAAATTGCTCCTTCAAGATTACTATTTTCAAATATTGAATTGGATAAATTCGCTCCTATAAATGTAACTTCCTTTATTGATGAATTCAAGAAATTTGTTTTCAGCATCTTTTTATTTGCAAAAGAAGCATAATCCAAAACACACTCCTCAAAACTCACATTAAATAAAAAATCATCACATTCATTGAAATGAATTCCAAGCAATTTGCAATTGATAAAATCCACTGTTTTTAATCCGGATCCTTTTAATTTGGTCATGGAAAGATTACAATCGTAAAATTCACAATCCATAAAAGTATTGTTTGAAAAATCACTATTTGAAAAATCACAATTTTTAAAAATACAACCTTCAAATTCCCGATTGTTGATTCTACTATTTATTGAAATAACTTTTTCAAAAGTCTTATTGATGTGAATTAATGCCTCCATTATTTATTAAAAAGACTTTTCATAATTGTATTTAAACCTTTAAATAGCATAATCATTGCAGTAATACAAATGCCAATTCCAATTGCTAAAATCAAATAATATAGTGTTTGCAATTTATTTATAAAAGCAAAATGGATTACCGCCGGACCAATGAACAAGCAGGGTAGTGAAATAGTGATGTATTTTATCCCTTTACTTAATAAATCTTTATTGGTATTCATAGTTACTTGTTTTCATTGTTAAAATGGTCCACCGCTTTTCTTACACTTCCATATTTAGCTAGCAATTCTGATCCTTTTTCATAAGTTACAGGTATTTCACCCATTATCATTTTTACACCACGATCAACTAGTTTGCTATTGCTTAATTGCATGTCTACCATTTTATTTCCTTTCACTTTTCCCAACTGAATCATTGTAGAAGTTGAAATCATATTTAGAACTAATTTTTGTGCGGTTCCCGCTTTCATTCGCGAACTTCCACTAACAAATTCAGGTCCAACAATCACTTCGATTGGAAATTGTGCCGTTTGCGAAAGCGGACTTCCTGCATTACAAGAAATGGAACCTGTGATAATATTATTTTCATTACAAGTTTTCAAACCGCCAATTACATAAGGGGTAGTTCCTGAAGCTGCAATTCCAATTACTACATCATTTTCTGAAATATTTTCTGCTTGAAGATCGATCCAGGCTTGTGTTGGGTTGTCTTCGGCATTTTCAACCGCTCGACGAATCGCTTTGTCGCCACCAGCAATAATTCCATTTACTAAATCAAAAGGAACTCCGAAAGTCGGTGGGCATTCTGAGGCGTCCACAATTCCTAATCGACCAGAAGTACCTGCTCCAATATAAAAAAGTCGACCACCCTCTTGCATTTTAGAAACAATTTGAGAGACTAATTGAGAAATTTGGGGTAATGCTTTTTCAACTGCCAATGGAACAGTATGATCTTCTTGATTAATATTGAATAACAATTCTTCAACCGACATTTTTTCTAAATGTTCGTATTTTGAAGATTGTTCGGTAGTTTTAATAAATGTCATTTTCTAGTTTCAATGATTTAAGTTCAAAGTTACAAAGATTTTGCGGAAAGCGCTAGTGTAAATTATTGTAATTTAATGTCTTAACTTTCAGTATATTATATAAAATAGGCAATCACAATTCCTAGAACGATCATGGAAATTTTGGCAATATTGAACTTGTGCCCTTCGCTACTTTCAAATATTATTGTGGACGAAATATGGAATAAAATACCAATAACTACGGCAGTAATTTCAGTATAATAAGTATTGATTACCGGAATAATTTCCGAAACTAAAGTTCCTAATGGCGTCATTATGGCAAAGAAAATCATGAATAGAAACAATGCTTGCTTATTCAATTCGGCATTTATAAAAAAGGTGGTTAATATTATCGCAATTGGAAAATGATGAATGGCAATTCCTAAAGCCAATTTGTGTTGGTGCCCCACAGGAAATCCCTCTAAAAAGGCATGAATACACAAACTAATAAATAACAGCCACGGCATTTTTTGTAATTTATCATGTCCGTGAACATGTCCATGTTCTGCCCCTTTCGAGAAAAATTCTAAGACAATTTGAAATAGAATTCCAAACATAATAAACAATCCAATGGTTGGATTTTGATTTAAATAAAGGTCAGGAAGCAGATGCATTACTGTTAGTGATAATAAAAAAGAACCACTAAATGCTAATAGTAATTTTAGATTTTTTTTAGCCTTTGGCTTGATAAATAAGGCAACAGTATAGCCAAATAATACAGAAAACAAAGGCAATATAAATGGTAAATAGGTACTCATTACTTGAAAATCAATATTAATCGTTCACTTTCATTTTTATGGAATTTTTTAAGTTTGTAGTCACCAAAAATATCAAGTAAATAAATCCCTGCATTTTCCATCATGATTTCAAAATCTTCTAATGTAATTGCTTTTACTTTTTCAATAAAATGATATTTTTCACCTTGGTCTTCAAAATCAATTTCTTTATAAATATAGCCGTCTTTTAAATACCTTTTTATATGAAAATTGATAGTATCGACACTTTTTACTTCTTCTGGCACTAAATTGGCCAATACATTTGGCACATTCATAAAGTCAATTACGGCAAAACCATATTCCGAAATGCTATCTCTTATTGCTTTAAGAGTAAAGAAGTTATCTTCTTCATTTTCAAAATATCCAAAGCTGGTAAACAAATTAAAAATAGCATCGAATTTTTGGTCAAATGGTTTACGCATATCGTGTTCAACGAATTTTAGCTTTTCATTTTCGAAATCTTTTGCTATAGCAATACTATTTGATGACAAATCGGCACCTGTTACATTGAATCCAATTTGGTTTAAGTAAATGGAATGACGCCCTTTTCCGCAAGCTAAATCTAATATTTTTGCCTCTTCAGGCAGATTTAAATAATGAACAAGGGCATCCATAAACAACTGTGCTTCGGTTTCATCACGTTCTTTATAAAGTATGTGATAATAAGGAGAATCAAACCACGAAGCAAACCAATTATTCGATTTTAATGGTGAATTTTGTTCCATTTGTTTATTTGAATCGGACATTATCTTTTTTCAATTAATTAAAGTCGAGCAAATTTAGTGTATTTTTGCAACGAATACTTGATTTTATAATGGAAAATAATTTTAAAATGATTGCCAAAACCTTCTTTGGTTTTGAAGAAATCCTTGCTAACGAGCTTAAAATACTTGGCGCACTGGAGGTGGAGCAGGGGGTTAGAATGGTTAGTTTTAAAGGAGATAAGGGTTTTATGTATAAAGCCAATTTGTCTTTAAGAACTGCATTGAAAATACTAAAACCTATTTATTTTTTTAAAGCTACAAATGAAAGTCAATTATACAAAGGAGTTCAAGGTATTAATTGGTCAAAATTCATAAGTGCCAATCAAACTTTTGTAATTGATGCTACGGTTCATTCTACCCATTTTAATCATTCAGAGTTTATTTCTCAAAAATGCAAAGATGCAATAGTAGATCAGTTTCGAGAAAGAACAGGGCAGAGGCCAAGTATTGATAAAGCACATCCCGATTTAAGGATTAATATTCATATTGATAAAGACCAAGTTTCTGTAGCTTTGGATACTTCTGGTAATTCATTGCATCAAAGAGGTTATCGTTCGGCTACAAATATTGCCCCAATAAATGAAGTTTTAGCTGCTGGAATTCTAATACTATCCGGTTGGGACGGACAGTCTGATTTTTTGGATCCTATGTGTGGTTCAGGAACTTTTCTTGCAGAAGCTGCGATGATTGCTTGCAATATTCCTGCAAACATCAACAGAAAAGAGTTTGCTTTTGAGAAATGGAACGATTGGGATAATGATCTTTTTGATATGATAATGGATTCGTTATTGAAGAAAGTTCGGGAATTTCATTATACAATTAAAGGATTTGATAAAGCGCCAAGTGCGGTAAGTAAAGCAAAAGAGAATATAAAAAATGCCAATTTAGAAGAATATGTTACTGTTCAAGAAAATAATTTTTTTGAAAGTGAAAAAACTTCGGAAGGAAAATTACATATCGTTTTCAACCCACCGTATGACGAACGTTTGGACATTCATATGGAAGAATTCTATAAGAATATTGGCGATACTTTAAAGAAGAATTATCCTGGAACCAACGCCTGGTTTATTACTGGAAATTTAGAAGCCTTAAAATATGTAGGTCTTAAACCATCACGAAAAATTAAGTTATTTAATGCTAGTATTGAAGCCAGATTGGTGAAATATGAAATGTACGAAGGAAGTAAAAGAACCAAATTCCAAGTTCTAGAAAATCCAACTGATTAAATTTAATATTATGACTAAATTACAAGTTAAAGCTTTCGTTTTTCAATTGTTATGTTTTGCAGTTTTGTTTATTTTAAGTCGTATTTTATTCGAAAAATATTCAAATTTAACTGGTTTTTGGGTTCCAATTACCGCATTTGTGGTAAGCACAATATTGGCTCCTAAGTTTCAAGCAGTTAAAACAAATGATGGGGAAAAGTTATTTATGAAATGGCTATTCTTAAAAGGGATTAAAGAAATTAAGTAATTACTTTTTCTTTTTTTTCTCTTCCTTTTTAGTAGACTTTGTTTTGTACAAGGGCAAAAAGTAGGAAACACTATAGTTAAATCCAATTCCGAAATCGCCATTGTAAGTTCTATTAAAACCAGGAATGTACAAATTATCAAAATTGTCAGGCTTGGTATTAGTTAACAATCGATTCATTCTAACACTAAAGCCTAAGTAAATATTTTTAAGAACTTCGGCTTTTAAACCAAATACCACTTCTATCCATTGAGAAGTAAGTCCATTGAATTTTTCACCTGAAATTACTGTTGGTGCTTCTGGAAAATAATTGGATGTATTATAAATATTATAGGAATTCAGGGTTTGGCTGAAAGTGCTTGCTCCGTATCTCATACCAATATATAGCATATTTCGCATGTCAAGCCAGTTCTCATAAGAATTATAATCAAAGCCTACCTTTAAATAAGTTCCTTGTGTTGTAAAACTCAACTTATTATCCGCTACAGTTGTATTTTCATTTCCTAATTCACCCGCAAGATAATAATTTTTTGTCACACGATAATCACCTACAAATTCAATTCCTTTATAATTTTTATCATAAAAAGATTGTATCAATTTTGATATGTCTGCACCGAATCGAACGCCGTATTTTTCAATTTTAGGTGGAATACTATCTGTTTTAATTGTCTGACCATTCACTAATAATGATGTTAAAATCAGAAGTATACTAAAAATAAATTTTGACATGTACTTCATTTTCAGTTGTTATATTTGAGGTAGTAATCTCTACATTTTGAATCCAATAACCATCAGGTATTGAAGTTTCAGTTTTAATAAATGGTGTTGTAGAACTAAAGATAAAGTTGGTCTTGTAACCACATGCCCTTGAAACAAATAAATTTTGTCTGGTATAATTAAACTGAAGAAAATCTTCGTTATCAATCGTTACATCAGTGCTATTTAAAATAAAGCTATACTTTGTTAAATCTTGAGTTATTCTTAAAGGAATTTGAATTTTACTCGAACCTGTGAACGCTAAACTGGTAGTAGAGATTACTTCTTTAACAGCTAAATTGGTTACATTTTTTTTTACAGTACGATTTAAGACATCATAAAATTCAATTACTAATTTCGGAGTTGTAGGAGTTGTTGCTTCGCAAATATCGTCCTTTTCGCAACTTGAAAATGAGATTGAAAATAAACAAATAAAAAGTAATTGTATCTTTTTCATTTAGGTTATTAAATTTATTTTACGAATTACTCTTTTTTGATGGCTTCTTCGTATTTTTCTCCGACTATTTTCCAGTTGATAATATTAAAAAAGGCATCGATGTAGTTATTTCGAGAATTTTGGTATTCTAAATAGTAAGCATGTTCCCAAACGTCGAGCGCTAATATTGGTTTTCCAGGAACTACAGCTTTAGGCATTAATGGATTGTCTTGATTGGCTGTGGTTGTTACTTTCAATTTTCCACTACTGTCAACAATCAACCAAGCCCAACCTGATCCAAATACTTTGTTAGCGGCATTTTTAAATTGGTTTTTAAAACCATCAATTGATCCAAAATCCCTGTTAATGGCAATTGCTAGAGTATCTTTTGGTTGACTTCCAGATTTTGGTCCTATACATTCAAAGAACAAGGAGTGATTGTAATATCCTCCAGCATTATTTTTAATGTTTAAACTATCAGGTAATGATTTTGCAACTAATTCTTCGATTGATAAGTCTTCAAAATCCGTTCCTTTTATTGCTTTATTTAGACTATTGGTGTGGTTTAAATAGTGCTTTGAGTAATGCAATTGCATCGTGCCAGCTTCAATTTCTGGAGATACAGCATCGTAGGCATAGGGTAATTTAACCAATTCGAATGCACCTTCGTTGGCTTCGATATCATTTGGAGAACCAATTGTAAATTTTTCTTCAGCTGTTGGTAATGGAACTTCAACTACTTCGGTTAATTTTTTATTATTACAAGAAATCACTAGGGTAAGTAATGAAAAACACAGTAAGTAAAATTTTGCCTTTTTCATGATTTTATTTTTTATGTAATGATAATATATTTTCAATATATAACTCTTTTGCTTCTTCAATTGACAAATGACTTATTTGCATCCAAGCATTGGTTTTAAAAGCATTTCTTAAATCAAAATTTGAATTTGGAATTCCATTTGCAGTTCCAAATGTAGCTTGCTTATAATAGGCGTATAATCGTAACTGCATATCTTGAGGCAATGAATCCTGCGACATTTTTGAAGCTATTTCAACTGCTTCAGCAAATCTGGTTTCTAAGTCTCTTTCGTCCATTTACTATTTAATTGCAATTATAGTTTTTCCTCCAACTGCTTTTTGATTAAGTTTTACGCTAATTTCTGTTCCTAAGGGTAAAAACAAATCTACTCTTGAACCAAACTTAATAAAACCAGCATCGGTTCCTTGAACTACTTGTGTTCCTTCTTTAGCATAATTTACAATTCTTTTGGCTAGTGCTCCAGCAATTTGACGGTATAAAATTTCTCCAAACACCTTGTTTTCAACTACAATTGTGGTTCTTTCGTTTTCTTCACTTGCCTTAGGATGCCAAGCGACTAAAAATTTACCTGGATGATATTTACTGAATTTAACCAATCCATTTACTGGGTATCTTGTTACGTGAACATTTATAGGCGACATAAAAATAGATACTTGCAAGCGTTTATCTTTAAAATATTCTCCTTCAAATACTTCTTCAATCACAACTACTTTTCCATCAACCGGAGCAATAATATGATTGTCGTTTATTTCAACTTTTCTAACAGGATTTCTGAAAAATTGTAAAATAATTATTAGTAATAATAAAACTACTATTTCAATAGTTTTTTGTAACCAAAAAGTACTAATAAAAGTGTCTGCTAATAATAAAAGAGCTACTGTTAATGTAGTTGAAACTAGTATTATTTTTCCGCCTTCTTTATGAAACATAATATAAAATTTTATAAAATAAAAATATAAATGGTGCCACAAATATAACACTATCTAATCGATCTAAAACGCCTCCGTGACCCGGCATTATTTTACCACTGTCTTTTACTCCAGCAATCCGTTTAAATTTCGATTCAATTAAATCTCCAATAGTTCCAATAACTCCAACAATTGCTGCAATAATTGTCCAAATAATAATGGACTTGTTACTAAATTGAACCGAGGGTTGGATTAGATATATTGAAATTAAATATCCTGCAAATATCGCAAAAATCAATCCTCCAAAAAAACCTTCGATCGTTTTTTTTGGGGATATTCTTTCAAATAATTTATGTTTACCCATCGATTTTCCCACAATATATGCAAAAGTATCGTTGGTCCAAATTAAGATAAATAGACCAATAATTATTTTGGGATTGTAATCGTTTACACCAAATGAGATTTTTGTAATGAAAACAAAAGGTAAAGTAATGTAACCCAAAAGATATAAATATTTTGACAGATTGCTAATTTCTTGATTTTTATTGTCAAATAAAAAAACCATACATTTAACAGATATTAGAAGGGTAGATGCTAGCAAAATGGAATCAAGCGTTGGAATATCAAATGTTTTTTTGCTATCATAAATACTTACAATCGTAATTAAAATATAAAGAGCACTTCCAGTAATTACAGGAATTATTTTGTTAACTTGAATAAGATTGCAGAATTCAAAAAGGGAGATAATTAAGAATATTCCAAATAAAATTAAAAAACTTTCAGTTGAATAAAGAATTGAAGCAAGTAATAGAAGTACATAAACAGCCCCAGAAATAGCTCTTTTTAGAGTTTCACCCATTTTATAAATCCTCTAAAAGCAATAAATAAAGATTCTTTGCTGAACTTCCATAATGTAAAAAGTCATCTTCTTTAACTTTTTCAAAATATTTGATAGTGGTAATATTAGTTGGATAATTCTTTAAGTATTTATTTTTTATCATCCGAAGTCCATCGCTAGTGCTTTCAACAATTTGACTTGTAGTTGCATAAATGATGATGTTTGTAGGTAATTCGTTCGGTTTGTTTTGCTTTATTTGACTTGAAGAAAATAATATTGAACCTTCTTCGGCAATCAAATTTTCACAAGTCGCAAAAAGAAATTTAGGGTTAGTAGGCTGATCGTAATTCAGTTTATTTTCATCTAATAAACTAAATAAAACAGAATCAAAACATAGAACTTCCGATTCAAACCAGTCATTTTCTTCTAAAATATTTTCAAATTGTTCTTTTATTTCAGATAAATTTTCGCAATACAAGAATTTTCCACCATTTTTCTTGAAGTTGAAAGTGAATCTTTCATCAACTGGCAAAGAGGGATCTGAAGCTGAGCGATTGAATTCACTAAAGTTTTCCTCTTCCGAGGATTCTTCACTTGATCCAAAAAATTTTCTAAAAAGACTCATACTAATTTCTAAATATTTAGCTTATTTTAACAAAACATCCAAAGATAAAAAAAATCTTAATTCAAATAGGATTTTTGAATTAAGATTTTTTAATTTTTATAAATAATATAATTTATTCAGCTATTTCTTCAGCAATTACTGGATCAAAAGGTCTTTTACCGAAAATTGCTTCCAAATCATCTTTGAAAATAACTTCTTTTTCAATTAATATGTCTGCCAACATATTCAATTTATCTTTATTTTCAGATAAAATAGTAATTGCTCTTTGGTACTGACTTTCAATTAAAGTAGAAATTTCTTTATCAATTACCATTGCGGTATCTTCAGAATAAGGTTTTGAAAAACTATACTCGCTTTGACCTGTAGAATCATAGTAAGTAATATTTCCTAGTTTGTCATTTAAACCGTAAACAGTTACCATTGCTCTAGCTTGCTTGGTTACCTTTTCTAAATCACTTAGTGCACCAGTTGAAATTCGGTCGAAAACTACTTTTTCTGCTGCACGTCCGCCCATAGTAGCACACATTTCATCAAGCATTTGTTCTGTACGAACAATTAAACGCTCCTCCGGTAAATACCAAGCTGCACCTAAACTTTGACCTCTAGGTACAATAGTTACTTTTATAAGTGGTGCTGCATGTTCTAACATCCAACTCACTGTTGCGTGTCCTGCTTCGTGAACTGCAATTGCTCTTTTCTCATCTGGAGTTACGATTTTATTTTTCTTTTCTAATCCACCTACTATTCTATCTACAGCATCTAGAAAATCTTGTTTATCAACTGCAGTTTTGTTATTTCTAGCAGCGATTAAAGCGGCTTCATTACAAACATTAGCGATATCTGCACCAGAAAATCCAGGGGTTTGTTTAGCTAAAAAGTCGGTATCTAAACCTTCTACTTTTTTCAATGGAGCAAGGTGAACTTCAAATATTTCTTTTCTTTCTCTAATATCTGGTAAATCAACAAATATCTGTCTGTCAAATCGTCCCGCTCTCATTAATGCTTTATCCAAAACATCGGCTCTATTAGTTGCCGCCAGTACAATTACATTTGAATTGGTACCAAATCCGTCCATTTCTGTAAGTAGTTGATTTAACGTATTTTCCCGCTCGTCATTTCCACCTGACATGTTGTTTTTTCCACGAGCTCTACCCACTGCATCAATTTCATCAATGAAAATAATTGCTGGTGATTTTTCTTTGGCTTGTTTGAACAAATCTCTAACTCTAGAAGCTCCTACACCCACAAACATTTCAACAAAATCAGATCCTGACAAAGAGAAAAATGGAACCTTGGCTTCTCCTGCAACGGCTTTCGCTAATAATGTTTTTCCTGTTCCTGGAGGTCCTACAAGTAATGCTCCTTTTGGAATTTTACCTCCTAAATTGGTATATTTTTCAGGATTTTTCAGGAATTCAACTATTTCTTGAATCTCTTCTTTTGCTCCTTCAAGCCCTGCAACATCTTTAAAAGTAGTTTTTATATCTGTTTTTTCATCAAATAATTTCGCTTTTGATTTTCCAATATTGAATATTTGACCGCCACCGCCACCAGCACCGCCGTTCATTCTTCTCATGATGAAAATCCATAATCCTAAAATAAGTAAAAATGGCAATATCATTTGTAATAAATCACCCCAATTACTCTTAGGCAAAAAACTGTATTCTCTTAATTTATTCGCTTTTACAGCAGCTTCCAATTTGTTTTGAAAGATCTCGTCGTTACCAATTTCTAAAGTGTAATGAGGTCCTTTGTTAGGTCGATTTAATAAGTCATTTGCAACCGCTTTGTGAATAGGATCTTTTAACGCCTCGGGAGAAATATACACTTCTGCCTCGGCTTTATTATAAACGATTACTTTGTTAACTTGCCCTTTTTCAAGATATTCGTTGAATTTTGATGAGGATGTTTTCAAGGGTTCTTCAAAGCTAGAACCTCCGGTAATAAAGCTAATGAATAAAAATATAAGTGCAACTACACCGTAAATTAGCCAAGGACTAACTTTTATTTTCTTTGGATTTGGATTTTTTTCTGAAGCCATTTAATTAATTTACTTAATATTTATTTTCAATAGTAGTGATTTTAGCATCACCCCAAAGACTTTCAATGTTATAATATTCTCTAATATTTTTTTGAAAAACGTGAACTACAATATTAACATAATCCATTAATACCCATTCTGCATTTTCCATCCCTTCTACATGCCAAGGTTTGTCTTTTATTTCTTTTGAAACTGTTTTTTGAACAGAATTTACTATTGCAGTTACTTGAGTATTGGAATTTCCGTTACAAATAACGAAATAATCACATGCTGAATTATCAATTGCTCTTAAATCTAAAATGTCTATATCATTTCCCTTAACTTCCTCAATTCCTTTAATTATGTTTGTCAACAAAACATCATTACTATTATTCTTTTTAGCCATTTATTAATTTTATATTTTTTGCAAAGTTACCATTTTTTGTACTTAATTTTGAAACTTAACACAAGTTTAAATTATCACAGTCTATTTTTTCAATATGAAATTAATCAAACTCGATGCCATAGATTCTACCAATGATTTTCTGAAGCGGTTGTCAGGCGAACAAATACTTGAGAATTTTACTGTGGTTACCGCTGAAAACCAAACTAACGGCAAAGGTCAAATGGGTGCTAAATGGGATTCGGAGACCGGTAAAAACCTTATGTGTAGCGTTTTAATAAACAAATTGTTAACCGATATATCTGAAATTTTTGATCTTAATGTAGCCGTTGCATTGTCAATTATTACTGCATTAGAAAAAAATAACATCCCAAATTTAACCATAAAATGGCCAAACGACATAATGTCAGATAATAAAAAAGTAGCTGGAATATTAATTGAAAACACTATCAAAAATAATGGAGAAATTAACTCAATTATTGGGGTAGGTTTAAATGTTAACCAACAAAATTTTGACGAACTTCCTAAAGCATCTTCTTTGGCAGTAATTATGAAAAAAGAATTTGATCAAGAATTGATCCTAAATCAGTTTATCGAATGTTTGAAATTGAATTGCGATTTACTTAATAATAAATTGGTCTCCCAATTATGGGAGAATTACAATAACAAATTATTTAAATTAGGAATTCCAATGCCATTTTCATTACCTGATGAAACTCAATTTATGGGAATAATTCAAGGAGTAAATTCTAAAGGAAAATTAGAAGTAAAATTAGAAAATGATACTATCGAAACTTATGGAATAAAAGAAATTCAGTTGTTGTACTAAATGTAAATCATATTTACAACTTGTGCATATTTTCTGATAAAGTCTCAATGAATTTAGTAATTGGACCTTTTACCATCATTGCCATCATTGCATTAAATTCACCTTCAAATACCAATTGAATTTCCGAAGAAGAATCAGAAATAGTTTCAATATTGGCAGTTAAGGTAAAAGGTAATTTATCGCTAGCAGCACCCAAAACAATTTTAGAATTTGGAGTTTTATCCTTCATTCTCAATTTAATTTCAGGCATTCCTTTCAATCCAAAGATAAACGAATCAGCATCGGTAACTTCAAATTTAGCAATGCTTTCTGGCATTAATTTTTCAAAATTGTTTACATCACAAAGTGCGTTAAACAAGTATGCAGCATTATTTTGAACGGTAACTTTTGGACTTTCTAAATTCATATTTTTGGAATGTTAGGGTATTTATTTTCCCCAAGTAGAGGGACTTTTTCTCCACTCTTGCAAGGTGATTTCTTCTTCTTCAGTTATATATCTTTTGGCTACAGCCAATGGTAATAAGTTCTCGTAGTTGCTTAATGTAAATAAATCAACATTGGCATTTTTGAAATTTTCAGAAGCAACATCAAAGCCATAACTGAAAATTGCAGCCATCCCTTTCACATTTGCGCCCGCTTCTTTTAAAGCTTCAACAGCTAGCAAACTGCTATTTCCGGTACTAATTAAATCTTCAACCACAATTACGTTTTGTCCTTTTTGCAAATAACCTTCCACTTGGTTCAATCGACCGTGTTTTTTAGGCTCTGGGCGAACATATACAAATGGTAATCCTAAGCTTTCTGCAACTAAAATACCAATTCCAATCGCACCAGTAGCGACTCCAGCAATTACATCTGGTTTGCCAAACTGTTTTTCAATATTTTTAGAAAATTCATCTCGAATGTAATTTCTAACTGCTGGAAATGAGAGAGTTATTCTATTGTCACAATAAATAGGGGAGTTCCATCCTGAAGCCCATGTAAAAGGATTTCGTGGATTCAATTTAATTGCATTAATTTGTAAAAGCAATTCGGCAGTTTTTTCGGCTGTGTCTTTATTAAAAATCATAGTACAAATGTATAAAGTTTTTGTCAACGATAAACCACTTTTTTTAACAAATCAAATCTTTAAAGAAACAGATTTTCAACTGTTTTTACTTGAAAGTGTTGATTTCAAACAGCTTATCGTAAAATATTTCCAAAATAAAATTCAAAAAGCCTATTTGTACCATCCCGATGAAAAGGAAATATTGAAGGTTTTAAAGACAAAAATCCCGGTAAATAAAGCTGGAGGCGGTTTAGTTTACAATAAAAACGGTGAAGTTTTATTTATTTTCAGAAATGGAAAGTGGGATTTGCCGAAAGGCGGAACCAATAAAGGGGAAGAAATTGAAGACACTGCCATTCGCGAAGTAGAGGAAGAAACTGGCGTAAACGGATTGTCAATTTCAAAAAAACTTCAAAAAACCTATCATATTTTTAAACGAAACGGTATTTACAAACTTAAAGTCACCCATTGGTTTGAAATGCAATCTACTTATGATGGAATTCCAATTGGTCAATCCGAAGAAGGAATTGAAAAAGTAGAATGGAAGAATCCCGAACAAATTAAAGAGGCACTTAAAAACTCTTACGAAAACATCAAGTTGTTATTTGAAGAATAAAAGTAAGCTAGTTGTTTTTCAATCTCCCAATTTATAATTCAACATTTATATTTTATAATTAATTATTGGGTTTACCTTTGCAAAATGAAAAATAAATACCATTCCAATAATATACTTCTCAATTTAGGTATCGAAAACCTAAACGAAATGCAAATTGCTGCTCAAGAATCCATATTGAGTGATAACAATATCCTGCTTTTATCACCGACTGGTTCTGGAAAAACGCTGGCTTTTTTATTGCCAATATTTGAAATGTTACAACCTGAAATTCTTTCGGTACAATGTTTAATTTTAGTTTCCTCACGTGAATTGGCTTTGCAAATTGAGCAAGTTTGGAAGAAAATGGGAACCGATTATAAAGTAAATGTTTGCTATGGCGGACATTCAATCGATACTGAAATTAAGAATTTAAGCAATCCGCCAGCAGTTTTAATTGGAACACCAGGACGAATTGCAGACCACATAGATCGAGGAATTTTTCGTTTGGACAAAATTCAAACGTTGGTTTTGGACGAATTTGATAAATCTTTACAATTGGGTTTCCATGAGCAAATGTCATTTATCATTGGGAAATTAACCAAACTAAACAAACGCGTTTTGGTTTCGGCCACTTCCGATATTGAAATTCCAAAATACACGCGAGTGAACAATCCTACAATTTTAGATTATATTCCTGCCCAAGAAGAGCGCACGAATTTATCCATGAAATTGGTAGTTTCTAAAGAAAAAGACAAAATTGGTAGTTTGTTCAATCTGATTTGTTCTTTAAAATCTCAATCGGCATTAATATTTTGCAACCACCGCGATGCTGCCGAACGCATTAGCGATACCTTAAATGATAAAGGAATTTATGCCACTTATTACCACGGCGGGATGGATCAGGACGAACGAGAACGTGCTTTAATTCAGTTCAGAAACGGGAGTGTGAGTTATTTAGTCACTACCGATTTAGCTGCTCGTGGACTGGATATTCCAGAAATGAAACACGTAATTCATTATCATTTGCCTTCCAAAGAAGATGAATTTACACATAGAAACGGAAGAACCGCGCGTATGTTAGCTTCCGGTACCGCCTACATTATCGCTCACGAAAGTGAGAAAAAAATGGATTACATCGATTATGGAATGGAAGGTTTGAAAGTGGAAAATTCCAATTCATTACCAAAACCCCCAGAATTTCAAACCATTTACATCAGTGGAGGAAAGAAAAACAAGTTGAATAAAATTGACATTGTTGGCTTCTTTTCTCAAAAAGGTAAACTAGAAAAAGGTGATTTGGGATTGATTGAAGTAAAAGATTTTATATCGTTTGCGGCAGTAAAATTCAATAAAGTGAAAGACTTACTTCAAAATATTCGCGATGAAAAAATGAAGGGTAAAAAGTACAAAATTGAAGTTGCCAGAAAAGTCGTTAAGAAAGTAGAGGAGTAGTTAGATTTTGGATTTAATAAAAAAATTTCAATTAAAAATCAATATCACATACCAAACTTGAGTTTAGTTTTAGTAAAAAAAAATCAAAACCCGCTAAATAAAATTGTTTAGCGGGTTTAATTATAAGTTTAGAGTATTTATATCCCCACAAAATTACTCGGAGTAATTCGCATTAATTCTGCTTTTATTTCATCTGAAACCGAAAGAGTGGCTATGAAATTATGAATGGCATTTTTATCAATCGCTTCGTTGGTTCTAGTCAATCCCTTCAATGCTTCATATGGATTTGGATAACCTTCTCTTCTTAATATCGTTTGAATTGCTTCTGCTACTACAGCCCAGTTTTTTTCTAAATCTTCATGAAATTTTGGCTCATTCAACAATAATTTATTCAATCCTTTTAATGTTGATTCAAAAGCAATTAAAGTATGTCCCATCGGAACCCCAATATTTCTTAATACTGTACTATCAGTCAAATCACGTTGCAACCTTGATAGCGGTAATTTTGCTGAAAGATGCTCAAAAATAGCATTGGCCATTCCTAAATTTCCTTCTGAATTTTCAAAATCAATAGGGTTTACTTTATGAGGCATCGCCGAGGATCCAATTTCTCCTGCCTTAATTTTTTGCTTGAAATATTCCATTGAAACATAGGTCCAAATGTCTCTGTCCAGGTCAATTATAATCGTGTTGATTCTTTTTAAAGCGTCAAAAAACGCAGCAAAATGATCGTAATGTTCTATTTGTGTTGTTGGAAAAGAATGGTGCAAGCCTAAGTTTTCTTCAACAAAATGACTGCCAAATTGTTTCCAATCTATATGTGGATAAGCAACATGATGAGCATTGTAATTACCAGTTGCGCCACCAAATTTAGCTGCAAATGGAATATTAAATAGTAAACGCATTTGTTCTTCTAATCGCTCTACAAAAACGCCAATTTCTTTACCCAAGCGAGTGGGAGAGGCTGGTTGTCCGTGGGTTTTTGCCAGCATAGGAACGTCACGCCATTCAACACTTAACTCTTTTAATTTAGAGATTAAAGCAATTAAAGAGGGTAAATAGACTTTTTCAAAGGCTTCTTTTGTAGATAATGGAATTGCAGTATTATTAATATCCTGAGAAGTCAAACCAAAATGAATGAACTCTTTGTAGGATGACAAGCCTAATTTTTCGAATGCCTCTTTAATAAAATACTCTACCGCTTTAACATCGTGATTGGTTGTTTTTTCAGTTTCTTTAATCCAAAGCGCGTCCTGTGTAGAAAAGTTATTGTAGAGATTTCTAAGACTTTCATAAACTCCTTTGTCGATTTCTTTTAACTGAGGTAATGGAATTTCACATAAAGCGATAAAGTACTCAATTTCAATTAATACGCGGTATTTAATTAAAGCTTCTTCTGAAAAGAATGGAGCCAGTGAAACGGTCTTATTTCTGTATCTTCCGTCTATAGGGGAAACAGCATTTAATTCGTTTAAAGTAGTCATTGTAGTGTTGTTTTTTGAAAGCGCAAAGATACAGAAATGTTTGAATATAATTGTTTAATAATACTGTTGATTCATTGTGTTGATAAATTGGTAGCAATCATTCTATAATTTTTTTAGGATTATTATCATTATAAACTATGAATTTAAAAGTTTTATTAAGTCAAATTTGTTTCTAAATTTACCGAAAATAAATTATCCATGATCGATATTGCTTATTTAGAATTCCTAGAAAATATTCTTACTGAGAACCGAAAAGAGCGTTTTTTAAATGTGCTAAAAAACAGAACACGACATTTTACAGTCGCTGTAGAAGATGTTTTTCAAATGCACAATACCAGCGCGGTTATGAGAAGTTGCGAGGTTTTTGGAATTCAAGAGCTCAATGTAATAGAGCAGCGTTTCGGAAAACGTATCGATAAAGAAATTGCTATGGGCGCTCAAAAATGGGTTGATATTAACGCTTTCGATAGTATTTCTGGTTGCTTGGATAATTTGCAATCTCGAGGTTACCAAATCATTGCAACCACGCCACATGAAAACGACTGTTTGTTAGAAGATTTTGATATTTCGAAGCCGAGTGCCCTATTTTTTGGAACAGAGCGCGATGGATTATCGGATGAAATTTTGAAGAGGGCAGACGGATTTCTAAAAATACCGATGGTTGGATTTACAGAAAGTCTTAATATTTCGGTTTCAGCAGCAATTATTATTCAAAATATTACGGAACGCCTAAGAAAATCTAATATTCAATGGCAATTAACCGAAGAGGAAATTATAGAGAAACGTTTGCAATGGGCAAAAAATACCATTAAAGATATCAATAGAATAGAGTCGCGTTATTA
Source organism: Flavobacterium sp. (assembly GCA_021740105.1). Classification (GTDB taxonomy): domain Bacteria; phylum Bacteroidota; class Bacteroidia; order Flavobacteriales; family Flavobacteriaceae; genus Flavobacterium. The sequence goes on along the minus strand of JAIPAM010000003.1, from coordinate 87,429 downwards.
TACGGAAAACAAGTAGTTAACCCATCATTTTTCTCTTTCTAACTAATAACCAAATAACAATAGGTGCTCCCAAAATTGACGTAATCGCGTTAATTGGAAGAACGATTTCAGTACCTGGAATTTGAGTTATACTATCGCAAATAAGCATAATGATTGCACCAAAAAGTATGGTGCTCCAAAACAGGATTTTATGGTTGCTAGTTTGAAAAACCAATTTAGAAATATGGGGCACCGCAAGTCCTATGAATGCGATAGGTCCTACAAAAGCAGTGATAGTTCCAGCTAAAATGCTAGTTGCAAATAGAATCATATACTTGGTTTTATTGTAGTTCATCCCTAAACTTTTCGCGTAATTTTCTCCTAAGAGCAATGCATTCAATGGCTTGATACTAAAAACACTAAGCGCTATTCCTAAAACCACGCAAAAGGTTAATATTCCAATGGAATTCCAAGTTAGGTTTCCGAGATTTCCCAAGGACCAAAAAGTAAATTTCTGAAGTTGTTCCGCCGAACTAAAATAGGTTAAACTTCCAACAATAGCACTCGTTAAACTCCCAAACATCAGTCCTACGATTAAGATCGCCATGGTATCTCGTAATCGCTTTGCAATGACTAATACAGAAAGTAATACGATAAAACTTCCTAAACTAGAAGCGATAATAATTCCATAGGGGGATAGGAAAAATTCAGATATAGAAATGGGTAAAAGAGAAGCGCCTAAAAGTACCACAGCTACTCCTAAACTTGCACCCGAGCTTAAACCTAAAACATATGGTCCTGCAAGAGGATTTCTGAACAAGGTTTGCATTAATAATCCACTAATAGACAAACCAATGCCAACTAAAATTGCAACTATAGCTTTAGGTAATCTGTAGTTCAATATAATGTAATTCCAAGACTCTTTACTGCACGATCCATGAAGTAAACTTTGGTAAACCTCTTTTACAGGTATGTTGATTGACCCCAAGCTGATATTCAGTACGAACAAGATGACTACCCCAATTATTAGGATAGAAAAAAGGAAGGAATTGTTTAATTTACTATTCAAATTATTCTAATTTTTTAAAGAAAAAAGGGCTATACTTTGGAAGTAATTCTGGATGAATTATTCTTATCAAATCCTTTACAACCAAATCGGGTCGGGCAGAAGCCAATTCAAAATAAACTATTCCACCTTTTGGTCCTTTATTTACCGCATACGAATATACTTTTTTATTTTTAAAACTTTCAAATTCAGCATAATGGATATTGCTATCTTTCATTTGCTTTAGCGAAGAAAAATCACCAGGTGCAATCCAAAATTCAGCATTCTGACCTTTTTCAAACACTTTTTCAAACGACAAACTCAAACTTCCAAATCCTTTTGAATCCTGCCATAAATAATTTGCTTTTGCATCTTTTAAAAATAGCGATGCCCAGCTTTCTCCTTGAGGTACAAACCATTGATCTTGGTACATTCCACCGCTAATAACAGTTGGATTTTTTGTTGCTTTTTTGGCTATTGCCAGGGCTTTAATGTAATTGGTTTCAATAGAATTGAATAGGTTATTGGCCCTAGAATCTAGATTGTAAAGGGCTCCGAAAAACTTTATCCACTCGGCTTTTCCTAGCGGAGATTGTTCCGTCCAATCGCCATTGATCAAAACATTCAACCCACTTTTCTTTAAATTATCAATGGTTGAATTATTGTTATTAATACCAAATGTGACTATTGCATCGGGTTTCATATCAATTAACACTTCGGTATTCAAACTTTCATTAACACCAACTTCCCGTACTTTTCCGGCATTAATTCGCTTTCTAGTTTTGGAAGAGGAGATAAAATTGGTACTTGGAAATCCGATCAAGGTATTTTCAACACCCAACATTTCAAGAGCAGGAATATGAGTTGTTGAGGTTACCACAATAGATTGGATAGGTACAGTAATTTCCGGTAAATGTTTTAAACTATCCGGAACGATTCCATTTTTTTGTTTTAAAATATAGGTAAATCCCGAAGTTGCTTCTGGCCATGGGTTGGTTACTTTCATTAAAGTAAACCCTTTATAGTGGTACAATTCAAGCCCTTTAGCATACATTACACTATTGGCAACTGCCGAAATTTTAGTTTTCTCTTTCGCATCGTTTGGTTTGCATCCGAAAAGGAATAGCATTGACAAAATTGCAAAAGAGATTAAAAAATTGGATTTCATCGAGTTTATTAATTGTGGTACAAATGTAAAAGTTAAGTTTGTTTTATTTACAGAAAACTAAAATAATGTTAAGATAACAAAATCAAAACCCTATATTTGCAGCGTATTAAGGTTGTTATTTTAAATTTTAAAATAGCATTAAAAGGGAAACAGGTGAATAATTTAATTTATAAATCCTGTGCTGTTCCCGCAACTGTAAGCTAATCAGCTTGTTGTTATCTACAAAACCACTGTTTTTAATTGTAGATTTTAGAATTTAGATTATAGATTATAGATTATTTTAATCTTAAATCCAAAATTAGAAATCTAAAATGGAATGGGAAGGTCAACAACAAGACGCAAGCCAGGAGACCTGCCTATTACGTCGAGTATCAAACTTTCGGGAAAAAAGGTTTGGGTATGGTAAATTCTATACTTTTCTCCCCATTTTATTAAGATTATTAGTACCGTTAAATGAAGAAAAAAGTAATTCACTTTGGTGCGTTTGCATGGTTATTTTGTATGGCTACCTATGCGCAAGAACAAGAAAATCAATTGAAAGAAGTTGTAATTTCCGACTCAAAATTTGCTTTAGCAAAAGAAAAATCAGGAAAGGTAATTGTGAAAATTACTGCTGAAGAATTGGCCAAACAACCCGGACAATCTCTAGCCTCCATTTTAAGTACTGTTGTGGGCGTTGAAATTAACGGAAATCAGAGTAGTGGAGGTAAGAATTTAGGAACTTATATTCGTGGTGGTCGTAACCATCAAACACTTGTAATAATTGATGGAGTCCCTGTAACCGATGCTTCAGGTGTAAATTTAGAATACGATTTACGATATATTTCTGCTGATCAAGTGGAAAGTATTGAGGTCATGAAGGGAGCGGCGAGTACGCTGTATGGCTCTGGGGCTGCTGCTGGAGTAATTAACATTACCCTAAAAAAAGCCGGAAAAAAGAAATTGACGGGAAATTCCTATTTTAGTTTAGGAACCCAAACTACTGCCGATAAAGTGAATTACCGCCCTCAAGATTTTAATCAAGGGATAAATGTAAATGGAACCATTGGAATAGTAAACTACTTGGCAATGTTCAATAGTGTCGAAATTAAGGGAATATCTGAAGTGAAAGGAATTGATTTTGAACCCGATCAATTTTCAAAGATTTCCGCTTTAATGAAAATTGGTTTTAAACCAAATACCAATTTTTCATTTGAATTTTTTACCAATTTCGATAAAATAAAAAATAACTACGACGGGTTTTACGATAATTTCACTTCTGCAGACACCCCAATAAATATTGCTAAAACACAACAATTTCGTTTTGGATTTTCTCCAAAATACAAATACAATAAAGGAGAATTGGTATTGAACTCGGGTTTTTCAAGCAATGAAAGAAATTATATTTCATTGAATACTTTTTCGAATTTTACGGATTTTACTAGTTATAATTCAAAGACTGTTAATTTAGATTTGTTCAATAAATACCAATTTTCTAATCGGTTTTTCCTGATCGTAGGGACCCAATTTCAATTTAATGAAATGGATTCTCAATCGGAACTAATTTCAAAACAAAAAGCAAAATTCAATTGGTTCGACACCTATTTTACCGCCGTTTACAACTCTGATTTTGGTTTGAATGTAACTGCTGGTGCTAGATACGATAAGCATTCAATTTATAACAACTACGCGGTTTATAATTTTAATCCCTCATTTTCATTGTCAAACATCGGTCTTAAATTAATCGCTTTATACAGTACCGCATATATTACTCCAAGTTTGTACCAGTTGTTTTCACCCTATGGAAATTTAGATTTGACGCCAGAGAAAAACAATACAATTGAACTAGGATTTGAAAAGGAATTATTGAATAAGATTCTTCAATTTAATACTGTTTGTTTTTATAGAGAAGAGAATAATTCTATTGGTTTTTATACTGATCCTGTAAGTTTCGAGTCTAATTATGCAAATATTGAAGGAACTAATAATGCTAAAGGAATAGAAACAATGGTCTCTTTTGTTGCTTCAAATAAATTAAAATTCAAAGCCAATTACACCTTTACAGACGTGGAAGTACCTTTGAAAAGATTAATTCCAAAGCACAAGGCAAATGTAAATTTAGATTACGATTATTCGGAAAAAATGAATTTCACCATTTCTTATCAATACGTTGATCATCGAAAAGACCTTTTCTTTGACGGTGGAACCTACGAAACCGTTCCCGTTCAATTGGAATCCTATCAATTGGTAAATGCAATAGGAAATTTTAAAATTATTAAAAACAGGTTGAGTTTGTTTGTAAGTGCTAATAATATTTTCAATGCTAATTTCACTGAGAATATTGGTTATAATACTCGGGGTAGAAATTTTAAACTAGGAGTTACCGTTTTGTATTAATTGCCAAAAAACCATTTACAATTATTGAGAATTATTTATTCTTCGTATCTTGTAACAAAAATAATTCCTCATCGTCTTTTAAAAATAATAGCCAAAAACAAGTCAATGGACCAAAATGAGTTTGTATCATTAATTACGCCATTCAAAGACAAACTATTTCGTATTGCCAAGAGATTATTAGTTAGCACAGAAGAAGCTGAAGATGCAACTCAAGAAGTACTATTAAAATTATGGAACAATAAAGAGAATTTAGATTCCTATAATAGCTTAGAAGCCTTTTCAATAACTATAACCAAAAATTATTGTTTGGATCAGTTGAAAGCGAAGCGGTCGGGAAATTTAAAATTGGTTCATGATAATTACATCGATAAGGAGCCAAGTTTAGAAAGACAATTGGAAGCGAAAGACAGTTTGGATTGGGTGGAAAAAGCAATAAATGAATTGCCAGAGCAACAAAAACTGATAATTCAAATGCGTGATATAGAGGAATTAGAATTTGAAGAGATTGCTAAAATAATGAATATGAAAGAAATAGCTATTCGAGTAGCTTTGTCAAGGGGTAGAAAAACGATTAGAGCGATTATGTTAAAAACAAATGATTATGGAATTAAATAGAATAGAATATATTTTAGAAAAATATTTTCAAGGAGAAACAAGTGTTTTTGAGGAAAAGGAATTAAAAGAGTACTTTTCATCATCAGATGTTGCGCAGCATTTGGAAAAATACAAGCCTTTATTTGGTTATTTCTCAAAAGCTTCATCAGAGGAGTTCAAACAAACGATAACCCTACAAACTAAAAAACATAATGTTAAGTGGTTATCAATTGCAGCTTCCGTTGTAGTTTTACTTGGAATTAGCACTTTTACTTATTTGCATCAACCCGAAGAAACGAATGATTTAGGCACCTATGAAAGTCCTGAAGCAGCTTTTGAAGCGACGCAAAAAGCACTTTCTATGTTGTCTAAAAATGTAAATAAAGGAATTGAAAGTGTATCTTATATTAACGAGTTTCAAAACTCAAAAGAATTAATTTTTAAAACAAAATAAAAACAGAAATCATGAGAAAATTAGTATTAGTAGTTGTGTTTAGTTTATGGTCAACCGCTTTTTTTGGCCAAGCAGCATTCGATAAATTTGACGGTCAGGATGACGTAACTTCAGTTATTGTAAACAAGAAAATGTTTGAAATGATGGGAAGTGTGAAAATGGATAATAAGGACAAAGATTCACAACAATATCTGAACCTAATTAAAAAGTTGGACAATTTAAAAGTATTTACAACTAACAGTACTAGAGTAACCTCTGAGATGAGAACAACCACTGATAAGTACATGAAATCAGCAGGATTAGATGAATTAATGCGAATTAACGATGGTGGGAAAAACATTAAGATTTGGGTAAGATCAGGAGCAAAGGACTCTCAAATAAAAGAGTTATTGATGTTTATGGAAGGAACTTCTAAAGGGAATGAAACCGTTTTAATGTCTTTGACTGGTGATTTTGATTTAAATGAAATTTCAGTGCTCACAGATAAAATGAGACTTCCTGGTGGCGATGAGTTGAAAAAAGCAACTAAGGGTAAAAAATAATTCATATGAAGCTTATTTTATGCCTATTGATAGTTGCAAGTGCTTTTTTATCAAGTTGTAACGACGAACCTTCCCTACAAAAGTATTTCGTAGAAAAAACGGAGAATAAGAATTTTATCGCATTGGATTTGTCACCTAACATGTTAAATATTGAGGTTTCAAAATTGACGCCCGATGAAAATGCAGCTTTAAAATCTTTTGAAAAAGTTAATATTTTGGCATTTAAATTAAATGATAGTAATAAGGCTGAATTTGAGTCAGAGCGAGTTAAGGTTAATGAAATTTTGAAAGAGGAAAAATACCAACAATTAATGAAGTTCGGTTCGGGAAAAGATGGCGCTACTGTAAGTTTTGTTGGTGACACCGAACATATTGATGAGTTTGTTTTTTATGCAAATAAAAAGGAAAATGGATTTGCAATTGTGAGAGTTTTAGGTAAAGACATGAATCCGTCAGGAATAATGACTTTGATGTCGGTTCTTAAAAATGCCAATGTAGATTTAGAACAATTAAAACCTTTACAGCAAATGTTTGTAAAGTAATATTTTGAGTTGGTTATAATAAAAAAGCGTTCCAATGGAACGCTTTTTTTATTTTTCGAAGTATTTAAATGGCACTAATAGCATTCCAAAGCACTCTCCGTGTTCTTTAACAGTGTGTTTGTGGTGCATTTTATGAGCTCTTCTAACTGCTCTAGAATAAACATTATTGGCATTTCTAAACAATTTGAATCGCTGGTGAATAAAAATATCATGAACCATAAAATATGTCAATCCGTAGGCAAAAATTCCCAATCCAACCGACAAACCCAAATCAAAAATTTCGTGGCGCCACAAGAAGAAAAATCCCATGCTTACTACTGCATAGAAAATAAAAAACAAATCGTTTCTTTCGAACCAAGAATCGTTTTTTTTTTATGATGATCTTCGTGTAAAATCCATAAAAAACCATGCATAATATATTTGTGGCTAAACCATGCCATAAATTCCATAAAGAAAAAAGCGGCAAAAAAGACCAGTAAATAAATTATCATAATCAAATAATATTGAGCTTGTAGGAAAAGTAACATTTGGCGAAAAGGCCGTATTTTTGGTAATTTGAAACTCGAATTCTAGTGTTTTTTATTTCAGCAGAAGGAGTATTTTTTAGCTTAGCAAGTAATTTTTTATAATAAGAATAGGCGGTATAAACCCCGAATTTTGCTTCTATAGGAAGTAGAATCAAGCCTTTATATCCTGCCTCAAAATCGGCTTCAATTTCCTCAATAATTTTGAGCTTCGATTTCTCATCTAGTTTTGACAAATCGGTATTTGGAAAATAGGTACGGTTCAAATCTTCAAAATCAGCTTTTAAATCTCGTAAAAAATTCACTTTTTGGAATGCTGATCCTAATCTCATTGCAGACTTTTTAAGTGAATCATACTTAAGATCATCTCCTTTAACAAAAACCTTTAAACACATTAACCCTACAACATCTGCAGAACCATAAATATATTCGTTGAATTCGGACACCGTTTTATATTCTGTTTTGGATAAATCCAACTTCATACTTTTCATAAATGCATCAATCAATTCTCTGGGAATTTCATATTGGTGCACTGTATTTTGGAATGCATTTAATATTGGATTCAAACTGATTTTATTTTTTAATGCAAGCTCTAAATCATTTTCAAAAAGCAATAAAAGATCTTCTTTATTGTAGTCGTGAAAACTATCTACTATTTCGTCAGCAAACCGAACAAAACCATAAATATTATAAATGTCTTGACGAATATTTGGCGCAAGCATTTTCACCGCTGAAGAAAAAGAGGTGCTATAGGATTTTGTAACGTTTCTGCTACAATCAAAAGATACTTGGTCAAAAAGATCCTTCATAATTATAGTTTTTTTTCAATTAATTCGGCAACTAACTTTCCTGAAATTAATGCTGGCGGTACACCAGGTCCAGGCACGGTAAGTTGTCCAGTAAAATACATATTTTCAATCATTTTACTTTTTAGTTTGGGTCTTAAAAATGCAGTTTGTAGCAATGTATTCGCCATTCCATAAGCATTTCCTTTATAAGAATTGTATACTTCTTCAAAGTCAAGCTTGCAAAAAGATTCTTTAAAAATAATATTTTCTTTTATATTTTGATTAGTTAAAGCCTCAAATCTTGAAATTATTTTTTCAAAATAGGCTTCTCTTAATTCCGGTGTGTCCTCAATTCCTGGAGCCAATGGTATCAAGAAAAATCCAGATTCCATTCCTTCAGGAGCAGCAGTTAAATCAGTAATTGAGGGGAAATTAGCATAAAACAAAGGACTTTCTGGCCATTTAGGTTCGTCATAGATGTCTTTTGCATGTTGATTAAAATCGACATCAAAAAACAAAGCATGGTGAGAAATGTTTCCTATTTTTTTATTGAAACCTACATAAAAAAGTAGGGAGGAAGGAGCAAAAGTTTTACTTTCCCAATATTTTTCTGAATACGCTCGGTATTCTGGATCTAATAAAGTTTCGGTATGGTGGTAATCAGCGCCACTCAAGATGATGTCCGCATCAACTCTTTTTCCATTTATTTGTAAGGCTACCGCTTTTTTATTTTCAACAATGATTTTCTCAATATTGGAATTGGTTTCAAAATTTACTCCTAATTCCAATGCCAAGCTTTCCATTCCTCGAATCACATCATACATTCCAGTTTTTGGATGCCAAGTCCCCATACCAAAATCGGCATAATTCATAAAACTATAAAATGAAGGGGTATCGGAAGGTTTTGCACCTAAAAATAAAACGGGGAATTCTAATATTTGGATTAGCCTTTCATTTTTAAATTTCTTGCGAACGTCTTTGCTAATATTACTAAAGAATTGACCCACTTTTAAAGCCGTTTCGGTGGTAATTAATTCTAGTGGAGAAACGCCTGGACGATAAACTAAATCTTTAATGGCAATATTATAATTGCTTTTGGCCTCCGCCATAAATTTAGCAAGTACTTTTCCGCTCCCTTTTTCTATTGCTTCAAAAGTGCTAATTATCTCCTCTAAATTGTCGGCGATAGCAATAAAATCTTCTACTCCGTAGTATACTCTATAGGCAGGGGATAATTTTATTAATTCGTAATAATCAGATGGTTTTTTATTAAAGTCACCAAAAAAGCGCTCAAAAACGTCGGGCATCCAGTACCAACTGGGACCCATGTCAAAAGTGAATCCTTCTTTTTTAAATTGTCTGGCTCTACCGCCAATTGATTGGTTTTTTTCGAATACGGTTACTTGATGGCCTTTGTCTGCCAAGTAACAAGCTGCAGCAATTGACGAAAATCCAGAACCTATTATTTTTATATTTTTTTTCATAAAGTGCCACAAAATTACAAAAATGATTTTCTTTTATTGGTAATTACTTTTGTAAAATTTAGAGATTGATAATAAGATCACTTATTGATTTAAAAACTTTAGTTTTAGGAGTAATAAGCGTTTCATCTATAAAGTTGATCATTCTACCAATTAACCACAACTCTGTGTCTTTATCGTTTAAAATTTCTTTATTCAAAGCTTCAATATAAGGATTGATTTCTTCTTTATTAGGCTCCACAGTTAGGTAGGAAACATAAGTAATGTTATTGAAATAATTTTTTAAATCTTTTAAATTATCCAGTGGGATGCTTTCACCTAGGTAGATACTTCGATATCCGTGGTGCAAAATTTCATAGTTTAGGTACATTAATCCTAACTCATGAATTTCATTTGATGGCAAGTAAAGTACAAACACACGGTCGTCAATCCTTGGATCTAATAATTGTTGTTTTTCTGTATTGATAAGTAATTTTTGTTTTATCAAATAAGTGATAAAATGTTCGTGAGCCGGAGTAACAGTGTCCGTTTGCCAAAGCAATCCAATCTCATTCATTAAAGGAATAAACACTTCAAAAAATACTTCTCTAAATGATTTTTCAGATAGTAATTCGTCATAAGTTTTAAAAAAAAGGGTCTGATCAAAATTGATCATTGCCATCTTAAAACTAGATATAGCATGGCTTTTAGCACTTTTTTCAGATATTATAGTATTTACAATTCCAGGAATTTCGCTTTCCTCGTATTTTGCAATTCGTGATATTTTATATCCATAATCATGTAACAGTACAATATTGAGTAGCTTTTGCAAATTTTGCAAATCATACAATCTTATATTGGTATCGGTACGCATGGGTTCCAATATATTATATCGTTTTTCCCATATTCTAATGGTATGTGCTTTGATGCCTGAAAGATTTTCCAGGTCTTTAATACTAAACACATTTTTTACATTGTTCATCTATTTATTAAAAAAGTTAAACAAAAGTAATTATTATTTTTTAATTTAATGATGTTTATTTTAATTATTACAGTAAAGCAGAATTACTATAATTTAATGATTAAATACTAGCTTCCTAAATATTTTTTTAATCGATTATTATTGTAAATTATTGATTAATATTTTATAAAGTTTAAAATAATGTATACTTTTAAAAAAAATTAATTGATTTAAACTATGAATAGAATTATTCTCTCACTCCTTTTTTTATTTGGTATTCTTAAAATAGATGCCCAAGAGTATTTTCCAAATAATGAAAGTGTACAAAACAAAAACAACAATTATACGGCATTTACCAATGCTAAAATTTTTGTAACACCAACTCAAATAATTGATAATGGAACTTTAATTATTCAAAACGGTAAAGTCATTGGAGCAGGAATCAACCTTACTATTCCAAAAAACAGTAAGGTAATTAATTTAGAGGGGAAATATATATACCCTTCTTTTATTGATATTTATACTAGTTTTGGTATTGAAAAACCAAAGAGAAGTACTGTTTCTGATGTCGATTCGTATGATACAAAACGGGTGGGCTATTATTGGAATGAAAGTATTAAATCAGAAGTTAACGCTTTTGAAAATTTTAATTACGATCAAACAAAAGCGGAAGAATTTCTAAAAGCTGGTTTTGGAGTGGTAGGAACCCATGTGCAAGATGGAGTTGCTCGCGGAACAGGAACTTTAATCGCTTTAAATAATTTCGATAAAAGTAGTCGATTGCTTTCAAACAAAATCTCCAACCATTTTGGATTTACAAGAAGCACAGTTACCAATCAATCGTATCCAAGCTCATTAATGGGAATGATGGCGTTACTTCGCCAGATGTATTTGGATATGAATTGGTATAAAAATGGAAACTCTAAAACTAAAGACGCCTCTTTAGAAGCATTAATAAACAATCAAAAGTTAGTTCAAATATTTACTACTGAAGACAAATTAAATAGTATTAGAGCTTCTAAAATAGCAAAAGAATTTGACCAAAATTTTGTATTAAAAGGAGCTGGAAACGAATTTGAAAGAATTGATGAAATTAAAAACACCAATTCAAAATTCATTATTCCAATTAACTTTCCAGAAGCCTATGATGTTTCTAATTCTTTTTTGTCAGATCAAATCGATTTAGGTGATTTGCGTTTTTGGAATCAGGCACCTACCAATTTAAAAGTGCTTGCTGATAATAACGTGGTTTTTGCTTTGACGACTGATAAATTAAAAAAGGTGGAAGAGTTTAGAACTAATCTACTGAAAGCAATAAAATATGGTTTTGATAAAACTAAAGCTTTAGAAGCACTTACTATCATTCCAGCTTCTATCATGGGTAAAAGTGATGAAATAGGCAGTTTAAATAAAGGAAGTTTTGCAAATTTCGTAATTACTTCAGGTGCCATTTTTGATGATAAAACGATAGTATATGAAAATTGGGTTCAGGGAAATAAATATGTTGTCAATGATATGACAACAATTGATATTCGTGGAAATTATGATCTAACTATTGATTCCAATACCTACAAATGGAAAATAGATGGTGAAATAACCGCACCAAAATCAGATATTACTACTGTAAATAATAAAAAGATAAATTCAAAACTAACGATTGCTTCTAATTGGCTTACTGCTTCAGTAAAACTGAACGATACTATTAACCCAGGATTTTCAAGGTTAAGTGGCTACATTGAAAACTTACAAAATTTATCTGGAAAAGCCATCTTGACTAATGGTAACGAAGTAAAATGGTCTGCTGTAAAAACTACCCCTTTTGTAATTGTAAAAGACACGACTAAAGCAGATAAACCAAATAAAATAATCCCGGTAACCTTTCCTAATATTGCTTTTGGAAATAGCCAAAAGCCATCCCAACAAACACTATTGTTTAAAAACGCTACGGTTTGGACTAATGAAGTAGAAGGTATTTTAGAAGACACCGATGTATTGGTAAAAAATGGCAAAATTGCGGCAATAGGTAAAAACATTGTTGATAGCAATGCCATTTCAATTGATACAAAAGGAAAACACTTAACTAGTGGAATTATAGACGAACATTCTCATATTGCCATATCTAAAGGAGTGAATGAAGGAGGTCATAATTCGAGTGCTGAAGTTACCATACAAGATGTAGTTAATTCTGAAGACATTAATATTTATAGAGATTTAGCCGGCGGGGTAACCACCTCGCAATTATTGCATGGATCTGCAAATCCTATCGGTGGTTGTTCAGCAATTGTAAAATGGAAATGGGGATTGTCTGCTGACGAAATGTTATACAAAAATCAGCCTAAATTTATAAAATTCGCTTTGGGTGAGAATGTAAAACAATCCAATATGAGTAGAAGTTCTAATCGTTTCCCTCAGTCTAGAATGGGAGTAGAACAAGTTTTTACGGATTATTTCCAACGTGCAAAAGAATATGATTTGGCTTGGAAAGCCTATAATTCAAATTCTAAAAAGGACAAGACTAAGGCGCCAAGAGTAGATTTAGAAATGCAAAATATTGCCGAAATCATTAATAAAGAGCGTTTTATTACGTGTCACTCCTATGTGCAATCGGAGATTTTAATGATGATGAATGTAGCTGAAAAGTTTAATTTTAAGATCAATACTTTCACTCACATTTTAGAAGGGTATAAAGTAGCCGATAGAATGAAAGAACACGGTGTAGGAGCATCTACTTTTTCGGATTGGTGGGCTTATAAATTTGAAGTTAATGATGCAGTTCCATACAATGGAGCTTTAATGCACAATCAAGGTTTGGTGGTTGCCTTCAATTCTGATGATGCAGAAATGTCTCGAAGATTGAATCAAGAAGCTGCCAAAGCAGTGAAATATGGAAATGTTCCTGAAGTAGAAGCTTGGAAGTTTGTAACCTTAAATCCAGCAAAGCTTTTGCATATAGACGATAAGGTAGGAAGTATAAAAGTAGGGAAGGATGCCGACGTAGTTTTATGGAACAACCATCCGCTTTCTATTTATGCAAAAGCGGAGAAAACATTAATTGAAGGAGTTGTTTATTATGACATTCAAAAGGACGAAGAGCAACGTGCTGCAATTGCTAATGAAAGAAATATTTTAATTGGGCAATTAATGCTTGAAAAAAACAAAGGTTCTAACCTGCAAGAGCCTAAGAAAAAAGAGAGAAAAGAAGACCACTGTGATACTTTAGAACAATAAAAATGAACAAGATATATATAATTTTAGTAGTGTTTTTTGGTTTGATTACCAATACAAAAGGACAACATATACCGGCAAATAAGCAAACGAAATCAATATTGATATTGAATGGTTTTGCGCATTTAGGCAATGGAAAAGTAATTGAAAATAGCGCGATTGGTTTCAAAGACGGCAAAATTGTTTTAGTGGAAGATGCTAAAACGGTTAAAATTTCAAAAGGGGCATTTGATATAACAATTGATGCAGCTGGAAAGCACATTTACCCTGGGTTTATTGCGCCCAATTCTACGCTAGGACTAGTGGAAGTAGACGCTGTTAAATCGTCAGACGATGAAAGAGAAATTGGCGATATGAACCCACACATTAGAAGTATTATTGCTTTTACAGCCGATTCAAAAGTGATAGAAACCGCTCGTCCTAATGGGATTTTGATGGCTCAAATTACTCCACGAGGAGGCACTATTTCTGGAACTTCTTCTATAGTGCAATTGGATGCTTGGAATTGGAAAGATGCGGTACTTAAAGAAAATGATGGGATTCACTTGAATTTTCCACCTACAATGAAAAGAACCGGTTGGTGGGCAGAGCCAGGAGCTATGGAAGCCAACAAAGAGTACTTGAAAAAAATTGATGAAATCAGTATGTTTTTAGACAATTCAAGAACTTATGTTGCTAGTTCTTCTGAACACAATTTGATTTTTCAAGCCATGAGAGGGATTTTTGATGGAACTCAAACATTATTTATTCATGCACAAGAAGAAAAACAAATCATTGATGCGGTTCAAATTGCGAAAAAATTCGGAATTAAGAAAATGGTTATTGTAGGTGGTTATGATGCTTATAAAACAGCTGATTTGTTAAAGGAAAATTCCATAGGAGTGCTTTTAAGAAATGTACATGACATGCCAAATAGCGCAGATGAAGACATAGATTTACCTTATAAAATGGCTCGAATTTTAGTAAATAAAGGAATTCTTGTTGGATTAGAGAACAGTGGAGAAATGGAGCGGATGCAAACACGAAACTTACCTTTTCTAGCAGGTACTTGTGCGGCTTACGGACTAGATAAAGAACAAGCATTGCAATTAATCACTGGTAATACCGCCAAAATTTTAGGAATTGATACTTTCTGTGGTACTTTAGAACAAGGTAAAGAGGCTACTTTATTTATTTCAGAAGGTGACGCTTTAGATATGAGAACAAATCAATTGACCGAGATTTTTATTCAAGGAAGAAAGTTGAATTTGGAAACGCATCAAACCAAGCTTAACGATAAATACAAAGTAAAATACAATCAGAAATAGGAGATTTTTCAAGTTATCCAAGATTGACTTCGTCCTTCCCAACAAAGCATCTCTTTGAAAAATGAAAACAAAAATAAAACAATTTCAAGCTAAATAGATTGTTTATAAATTCCACTGCTGGTGCGAGCGTCACGCTCGTATCTCAAAGAAAACAAAGAGCCGCTTTGAAAAAAGAAAATCCCCAAACTAAATTAATTCAAGCAGGCTTAGTTTAAGTATTTTTCACGAGGGATTGACTTCGTCCTTCCCAACAAAGCTCCGCTTTGAAAAAAGAAAAACCCAAACTAAATTAATTCAAGCAGGCTTAGTTTAAGTATTTGTCACGAGGGATTGACTTCGTCCTTCCCAACAAAGCTCCGCTTTGAAAAAAGAAAAACCCAAACTAAATTAATTCAAGCTTGATTATTTAGTTTGGGTTTTTCTTTTTATTCGTGACCACGGTGGGATTTGAACCCACACGCCCTTACGAGCACCACCCCCTCAAGATGGCAAGTCTACCGTTTCTCCACGTGGCCCTAAAATAAAAAAGTCAAGCAGGTTGCTCGACTTTTTTTGTGACCCGACTGGGGCTCGAACCCAGGACCCCATCATTAAAAGTGATGTGCTCTACCAACTGAGCTATCGAGTCGTTGTTGAAGGAATTAAAAAAGGATCTTTTTAGTGACCCGACTGGGGCTCGAACCCAGGACCCCATCATTAAAAGTGATGTGCTCTACCAACTGAGCTATCGAGTCTTTTCTATTCCTTCAATGCGGGTGCAAATATAAGGCGTTATTATTTATTTTTCAAAGCTATTTTATTTATAAATTTACTTTTTGAACAAAATAATGTTAATACCTTAGTTTATAAGGGCTTATTGCTATGAAAAAAATCATTTTGTTAGGTTATATGGGTTCTGGGAAGTCAACTATTGCGAAATTACTAGCTAATTTAACCTCAATTTCCTACCTCGATTTGGATGAAATTATCGAAAAACAGGAAAATTCTTCTGTGAAAAAGCTATTTTCTGACAAAGGAGAAATCTATTTTAGGAAACTAGAACACCAAATTTTAGCTGCTCTTATACAAAATCAAGATTCTTTTATTCTTAGTCTTGGAGGTGGAACGCCTTGTTACTCCAATAATCACGAATTCCTAAAGGCAGATCATGTAATTTCCATCTATTTAAATGCATCAGTTGATACATTATATGAACGTTTGCTTTTTAATAGTGAGCAACGTCCTTTGATTGCTAATAAAAACCCTGAAGAAATGAAGGAATTTATTGCCAAGAACCTTTTCGATCGAAGTTATTACTACAATCAAGCAAAATATAAAATTACAGTGGAGGGGAAATCTCCTGAAGAAATACTATCAGAAATAGAAAATTTATTAGCTTAAGTAAGCGTAATCTCCTTTTTCTTCAAATACCACTTGCACATGTTCCTGCAAAGAGGTTGAAAGTGAAATTCCTTTAAAATCTGCTTTCACAGGATATTTCTTATGGTTACGGTCAATTAAAACAGCGGTTTTTAATTTCTTTAATGGAACCTCCAAGAAATGCTTAACACCATAAATTAAAGTCGTTCCAGAATTCAACACATCGTCAACTAAAACCAATCCTTTGTTTTCATATTGTTCAACGGATAGGGAAGTGGTGATTGGAGCGTTAACATTTTGTTTGTTAATATAAACCTCACACAAAACCACTTTTAAAGTGGATATTTTCTCTAATTCAGTTGCAATTTTATTAGCAAACACAAAACCATTGGAAGCAATTCCGGCTATCACAATCTCCTTTTCATCAACAAAAGTCTCGTAAATTTGGTAGGCAATACGAGTGATTTTATGCTTAATTTCTTGATTGTTAAGTATGATGTTTTGGCTCATGGATTTTTTTTTCAAAGATAATAAACTATTTTTATTATTTACAAAACTAAGATGCTTTCAGATTAGCGAAATTAGTTCTAAATTAGCATTCTGTAAAAATTACATTCTAAATGAAATTTGAAGAAGTTCCGGTGCTAAGAAATATAATTCATGTGTTACAACGCATCAAACCGATGTGGCTCCACGGATTATCATTCTACGATTTAATAAAAATGTATTCGATCGGGATTTTCGAAGGCGCACTTTCTTATCATGCCAGTGCCGTTGCTTTTAGTTTTTTTATGGCACTTTTTCCCTTCGCTTTATTCATTTTGAACCTTATTCCTTTTATTCCAATTGAAGGCTTTCAAACTGATTTTTTAGAATTTGTCAAAGACGGCGTGCCTCCAAATACCTACGATGCAATATTCAGTATTATTAATGATATTCTAAATAATAGCCAATCAGGATTACTATCAACGGGATTTTTCTTATCTATATTTTTAATGGCCAACGGTTTAAATGCTATTCTTGGGGGTTTCGAATCCTCCCGACACGTATTAGTAAAAAGAGGTTTTTTACAGCAATATTTAATTGCCTTGGCATTGTCATTAGTGCTGTCTGTTTTACTGTTAATTACGGTTTCAGCAATCGTTATTTTTGAGGTATTCATCCAAAAAACAATGATTCAAGACGTTTTGAGTGATAATATTCCTATTATCATTTTAAGTCGATATGCCTTCGTAATTCTGATGATATTAATTACTATCTCAATTTTGTTTAAATTTGGAACTAAAAATAAAAACAAACAACCATTAATAACTATTGGCTCAATGTTTACCACTATTTTGGTCATAATTACCTCTTATTTTTTCGGAATTTGGGTAATTAAATTTTCAAAATACAATGAACTTTATGGCTCTATTGGTACATTATTGATTATGATGTTTTATATTTGGATCAATTGTATGATCTTATTATTAGGATTTGAATTAAATTCTATAATTAGTAAATTAAAAATTAATAAAATTAACCATTAGTTTCTTTTGAAGCTATTCCCGCTATCCGCTAAATCCAAGCTAAAAAGCTTGGGATACCGCTGCTATCGGGGCTAAAAACTTTTAAATTATGAAAAAACTTGGAGTTATTGTTTTAGTATTGTTTTCAATGAATTTCTACGCACAAAGTCGTGGAGTAATAGGTAAATGGAATACCATCGATGAGGTATCTGGAAAAGCACTTTCTGTTGTTGAAATTTTCGAATCCAACAATAGAATTTATGGTAAAGTGGTCGAAATTTTAAACCCAAAAAATCGAAATAATACCTGTAAAGATTGTCCTGGTGACGATCACAACAAACCTGTTTTAGGTCTAATAATAATTAAAGGATTGGTAAAAGACGGTTCAGAATATAACGATGGTAAAATTTTAGACCCTAAATCTGGAAAAGTTTATAAATGTTATATTGAGTTGGAAAGCCCAAACAAACTTAAAGTTCGTGGCTATTTAGGTATTTCTTTATTGGGAAGAACGCAATACTGGGAACGTGTAAAATAAAATAAATGCAATTTTTCGTTGAAGTAATTTTACCACTTTCTCTTGCCAAAACTTTTACTTATAGTGTTTCTGAAACAGAATATCATTATATAAAAAAAGGAATGCGCGTTGCAGTACCTTTTGGAAAAAGTAAAATCTACACCGCATTAGTTATAGAATTACATCAAAATGCACCTACCTTATATGATGCCAAAGAAATTCATCAAATTCTTGACGAAAAGCCACTAGTAACCCAAATCCAGATAGACCATTGGCAATGGATTGCTTCCTATTACATGTGCGCTATTGGCGATGTTTTTCGTGGTGCAATTCCCAGTGCATTATTACTAGAAAGCGAAACAGTAATCTCTCAAAAACCAGCTATTGATGTCGATGAATCGGAACTTTCCGACGATGAATATTTAATATATCAAGCGCTACAGCATCAAAGCTCTTTAAAAGTTCAAGATATTATTTCCATCTTAAATAAGAAGAGCATTTTTCCCATTCTTCAAAAACTAATTGACAAAAACATTTTGGTTTTACAAGAGGAAATGCTGGAAACTTATAAGCCAAAATTAGTTCGTTACGTTCGATTGAGTAAAGAATATGACTCCAATAATGGATTAGAGCAATTACTAGACACTCTTAAAGGTGCCGCCAAACAAAAAGAAGTTATTTTGTCTTACTTTCAATTATCGGCAACCGAAAAAAAACCGATTACAGTTAAGAAGCTTGCTGAAACTGCTCAAACTACTTCAACCATTATTAAATCCCTTATTGATAAAAATATTTTTGAAGAATATTTTCTTCAAGAAGATCGCGTTAATTTTAAAGGTGAATCTAATGAAGGGAAACTAAAATTGAGCTCACCCCAAGAAACTGCTTTCAATTCCATCAAAGAATCGTTATCAAATAAAGAAGTTTGCCTGCTCCACGGAGTCACCGCAAGTGGTAAAACAGAAATATACATTAAGCTTATTGAAGAGTATCTTGCCCATGGGAAACAAGTACTTTATTTATTGCCAGAAATTGCCTTAACGACCCAATTGGTGGGAAGATTGCGTGCCCATTTCGGAAATAAAGTGGCTGTTTTTCATTCTAAATATAGTAATAACGAAAGAGTAGAGGTTTGGAATCAGGTAATTAATAAATCTGAAAAAGCGCAAATTGTAATAGGAGCGCGGTCGGCATTATTTCTTCCATTTAAAGATTTAGGCTTTGTAATTGTAGACGAAGAACACGAACAAACCTACAAGCAAGTTGATCCTGCGCCGAGATATCACGCACGTGATGCCGCAATAGTATTAGCTGGATTACAAAAAGCCAAAGTGCTTTTGGGATCGGCAACACCAAGTGTAGAGTCTTACAGTAATGCTAAATCTGGAAAGTTCGGATTAGTTACCCTTTTCGAAAGATATGGAAAGGTAAGCCTTCCTGAAATTGAATTGGTCGATCTAAAAGACAAGTATTTTCGAAAAAAAATGATAGGTCATTTTAGCGAAGTATTGATAGAAGAAATCACCAAATCATTAACTCTAGGTGAGCAGGTAATTTTGTTTCAAAATCGTCGTGGTTATTCGCCTCTTTTAGAATGTTTAACCTGTGGCCACGTTCCGCAATGCCAACAATGTGATGTGAGTTTGACCTATCACAAACATAAAAATCAGTTGCGTTGCCATTATTGTGGCTATTCTATAGCAAAACCAACGAATTGTCATGCTTGTTCTAGCGTTAATTTGACTACAAAAGGTTTTGGAACAGAGCAAATTCAGCAAGAATTAGTAGAATTATTTCCTAGTCATAAAATTGGCAGAATGGATCAGGATACTACGAGAGGCAAATTTGGATTTGAAAAAATAATAGACAGTTTTAAAAACCGCGAAATTGATATATTGGTTGGAACCCAAATGCTTGGCAAAGGGTTGGATTTCGATAACGTTACTTTGGTAGGAATTATGAACGCTGACAACTTGCTTTACCACCCAGATTTTAGGGCTTACGAGAGAAGTTTCCAAATGATGGCTCAAGTTTCAGGTCGTTCAGGAAGGTCTGAAAAACAAGGAAAAGTAATCATTCAAACCTATACACCACTCCACAATACGATTCAGCAAGTAACTCGTAATGATTATGAATCCATGTACAATGAGCAGCTTTTAGAACGTGAAATTTATAAATATCCACCCTATTATAAATTAATTAAACTCACATTAAAACACCGAGATTACGATAAATTAAAGGAAGGTTCCATGTGGTTGTACCAAGTAATGCAACAAAGTTTGCCTATGCCAGTTTTGGGTCCTGAAGAACCTGCCATAAGCCGTATTCGAAATGAATATATACGAACCATTATGGTAAAAATACCCTCGACAACATCAATAGTTACGACTAAAAACACACTTCAAAAAATATTGAATAGTTTTGAAGCTGTTGCCGCCTACAGATCCATTCGAGTAATTGTTAATGTTGATTTTTATTAAATTTATTTATTGAATACTGGTACTCTAATATCTATAAAAAAATATGAAAGCAAAGTTAATACTTACAATAGTTGCTTTATTTACATTGCAAATAGTAGCGCAAAACAAACAAGATTCAATTAACCAATTGAGAAATGTAACTATTAACGCGCGACCAAAAATTGTAAAAGAACAAAGTGAGTTCAAGCGCCACGGTCAGTCCACGGAGTTGTTGTCTTCGCAAGAATTAAATAGAAATAATCCAGCCTTTCTAGAACAAAGTTTAGGAGTAATGGCTGGTGTTCAAGTGGATAAAAGGACGCAAGTGGGTGGGCAGAGAATTGTAATTAGAGGTTACGGAAACGATCAGAAGTTTAATAATTGGGGAGTAAAAGCCTATTACAATCAAATTCCTCTAACGAATGCGGAAGGGGTAACCATTTTAGACGATGTTGATTTTTCAGTAGTCGATAATATTGAAGTCATAAAGGGCCCAGCATCCACAATGTATGGTGCAGGAGTAGGAGGAGTAGTTCGCTTTTATTTAAAAAATTCGGATGAAAAAGGAATTTCTTTAACTCAAAACACGACTACTGGTTCGTTTAATTTAATTCAAACCAATACTCGATTGGATTATGTAACAGATAATGCTTCAATGTTTGTTAATTACGGTCATTTACAATCGGATGGATTTCGACCAAATGGAAAAAGTTTAAAGAATTTCATTACTTATAAAGGAGATTTTAAATTTACTGATAAGCAAACCGTTTCGGTTTTTTTAAGTCATAATTTTTCTCACGAAGGAATTTCGGGTCAAATCCCATATTCCTTTTACTATGCCAATAATGATCCTGGCAACAATGCCTACATTAGAAATAATGCACATTTGAATATGCAATCTTCTCGTTTTGGAGTTATTAATAATTATAAATTTTCCACTACATTTAAAAATTCTACGGTCCTGTTTTATTCTGGAACAGAATCTGAGAGAGTTGTTGCAGGTGCTTCTGAAGAATTTAGTTCGCCAAATTACGGTATGCGATCTGTTTTTACTATAACCAATTCCATCTCTACTGCGATTGAAAATGTATTGGATTTTGGAACGGAAATTCAACAGTGCAAATCTTTAATCTCCAATTTTAGATTTACAGGCGATTTAAATAATCCATTTACGGTTTTGCCAATTGCGCCAGGGAATTATTATAAATACACCACCAATCAGCAATCTGTTTTTATACACGACCGAATCAATTTCAAAAAAGTAGATTTATCATTAATACTAGGTTTAAGTGCAAATCATATCGATTACAATCGTATTGATTTATTGGCTTTGCCTGGTTTGATTATTGGAAATACCAAAAACACCTCCTTTAGTAAATCGTTTGCAACTTCTTATAATCCACATGTTGCGGTTCAAAAAACATTTAAAGATCAAATCTTTAATTTAAGTTATAGTGAAGGGTACAATGCGCCAACTGCTTCTACTTCATTTATTGCAGCATTAAATAAGACGAATGATGACTTAGTTGCAGAAAAAGCTAAAATGGTTGAGTTTTCAGCTCAAGGATTATTATTTAACACTCGATTCGATTATCAAGTGTCTCTATTTAATATGAATATCAATAATAAATTAACTCAATTAAGTGCACCTAATCCCGCTGGTGGGAATTATACTTACACAGCTAATACAGGAAATCAATTGAATAAAGGATTGGAGGCAAGTGTTGGATATGTTTATGAAATGAAATCGAATCCAATTATTTCTAAAGTGACATCCTTTGTAAATTTTTCTTATTATGATTTCAAATACACTGATTTTTCAACAAGAGTAGGAGGGGTTTTATCTGATTATTCTAATAAAACGGTGGTGGGTGTTCCAAAACAGAAATATTCAGTAGGATTGGATTTTCAATTTCTAAAAGGAATTTACTTAAATTCTACCTTTAATTATTTGAGTGAAGTTTATTCTGATTTTGCAAATACTAATAGTGTTAATGGCTTCGGGTTAGTCAATGCTAAATTGGGTTATAAGTTAACCACGAATAACAAAAAAATGAGTTTAGATTTTTTCGTTGCGGGAAATAATTTAACCAATCAAACCAATTATACCTTTTTATTTCTGGGAGGAAGTATTAATGATTTTGATCCAGGAAATGGTTTTCCTCCCGGAATGGCAGCAGACGTAAATCCAGGACCTAGCAAAGCCTACTTCTGGAATGGAATTAATATAAAATACCATTTTTAGTAGGTAAATAAGTTGCCAAACCCTTATTTTTATTAGTCTATAAGCGGTTGCAAAGAAATTTAGGCAGTTTGTTTGCCAATTCAAAAATATAAGCTACTTTTGCATCCAATTTAACAATAAAATATATTTTTATGAATCATTATGAAACTGTTTTCATTTTAAATCCCGTTTTATCTGAAGTTCAGGTAAAGGAAACAGTAAGCAAATTTGAAGATTTTCTTACTTCCAGAGGAGCAGAAATGGTATCCAAAGAGGATTGGGGCCTAAAAAAGATGGCTTACGAAATCCAACACAAGAAAAGTGGTTTTTACCATTTATTCGAATTCAAAGTTGCAGCAGAGGTTCTTATTGCATTTGAAACTGAATTTAGACGTGACGAGAGAGTTATGCGTTTCTTAACTGTAAGTTTAGACAAACACGCAATTTCTTGGGCTGAAAGAAGAAGAGCTAAATTAAAATCATCTAAAGCGTAATCATTATGTCAACATTACAACAATCGGCTTCAGGAAAAAAAGACGGAGATATCAGATATCTTACGCCTTTGAACATAGAAACAAATAAATTAAAAAAATATTGTCGTTTCAAAAAATCAGGTATCAAATATATTGACTATAAAGATGCTGATTTCTTATTGAAATTCGTTAATGAGCAAGGAAAAATTCTTCCTCGTCGTTTAACAGGTACTTCATTAAAATACCAAAGAAAAGTGTCTGTAGCTGTAAAAAGAGCGCGTCACTTAGCTTTAATGCCATATGTGGCGGATTTATTAAAATAATTAAAAATTAACAGTTGTTGTTTCGCTTCTGCGGGACTAACTTCTAATAACAAAGGACAACAACATGGAACTTATATTAAAAAAAGACGTTCAAAACTTAGGATTTAAAGATGACGTGGTAACAGTAAAAAATGGTTACGGTCGTAACTTTTTAATCCCTCAAGGTTATGCGCATTTAGCAACTGCTTCTGCAAAGAAAGTATTGGCTGAAAACTTAAAACAAAGAGCTCATAAAGAAGCTAAAGTAGTAAGTGATGCTCAAGCTTTAGCTGAAGCATTAAAAGCTATTGAAATTAAAATCTATGCAAAAGCAGGTGGTGAAAAATTATTTGGTTCTATTACCAATATTGATATCGCTGAAGCTTTAGCAAAAGGTGGTCAAGAAATTGACAGAAAATTCATCACTAGTGGAATTGTGAAAAGAACTGGTAAATATGCTGCTTCTGTTCGTTTACACAGAGATGTAATTGTTGAATTATCATATGAAATCATTGCTGAAAAAGCATAATTTCTAAATTCATATTTAAAAATCCCGATGAAAGTCGGGATTTTTTTTTAATCTGAATTTATTTCAGATTCTATAATTGTTTAAATAATGCATCTCACAATAAATGGTGAAATAAATTCAGTACAAATGAAATACGCTAGACTTACCAAAGAGCAATTTGAAGAAATGAACGCTGAATTCAGCAACTTTCTTGCAACCCAAGCTATCGATAAAGCGGAATGGGATCAAATAAAAATTGAAAAACCAGAAGTTGCTGAACAAGAATTGGACATTTTTTCTGATTTAGTTTGGGAAGGGGTGCTTTCAAAAACAGAATTTTTAGAGCATTTTTCAAAAAACCATATTTTTCTTTTCCATTGTTTTGATACTCATGTGAAGTCTATCGTTTTAAAATCATTAGTTCTAGAAGTTGATTTTTTGACTAAAGACGGATTACATTGGTTGAGCGATAATCTATTTACCGAAACTATTGAAATGAAAATAGGTAAAAAAGAATTTACCGAAGACAGAAACCAATCGCTTTTTGGTTTAATTCAACAAGGTGCTTTCCTGAGTGATGGGCAATTATTTAAGCAAATTAATGGAATAATAGAAGGTTAGATATTCATCAATTTTCTATATTTACAAAAAAATAATATGTTCAATTTTTCAAAAAGAATAGTAACTTATATTTTAATACTATTTGTAATAGTATCTGTTCCTTTAATTGCAATGCAATTTACTGATGAGGTCAATTGGACACTTTTTGATTTTTTTATGGCCAGTTTTTTATTAATTACTATTTTAACTTTAATAGAAATTACCCTTCAAAACTTTAAAAATAAAACGTTTAAGATTACTACAATTTTTGTAATAATAGTTATGTTTTTACTTATTTGGGTTGATTTATCTGTTGGTATTTTTTAATTTATATGAATGTTCAGCAAGCAATCAACGATCTTCGAGAAGAATTAAACCAGCACAATTACAACTATTATGTGTTGGATCAACCTACTATTTCCGACTTTGAATTTGATGTTAAGTTAAAACAACTCCAAGATTTAGAAAATCAATATCCAGATTTTTTTGATGAAAATTCTCCAACTCAAAGGGTAGGAGGAACCATTACCAAAAACTTTGTGACCGTAACACACGATTACAGAATGTATTCTTTGGATAATTCTTATTCTAAAGAAGATCTTTTAGATTGGGAAAACAGAATCCAAAAAGTACTTGGAAATGTGCCTTTGGAATACGTTTGTGAGCTAAAATACGATGGAGCTTCAATCAGTATTACCTATGAAAATGGAAAATTAAAACGGGCAGTAACTCGTGGTGATGGTTTTCAAGGGGATGAAGTAACGAATAATATTAAAACTATAAAATCAATTCCTTTACAATTAAAAGGAAATTACCCAGATAAATTTGATATTCGTGGAGAAATAATACTACCATTTGCTGGATTTGAAAAAATGAATCAAGAGTTGATAGACATAGGAGAAACTCCCTATTCTAATCCAAGAAATACAGCTTCTGGTAGCTTAAAATTGCAAGACAGTTCAGAAGTTTCAAAACGCCCTTTAGATTGCTTACTTTATTTTATTATTGGTCAAAATTTACCTGTAAGTTCCCAAATCGAAAGTTTAGAGAGTGCAAGGTCTTGGGGTTTTAAAGTACCCAATGAAACTAGATTGGCTAAAAACCTAAACCAAGTATTTCAATTTATTGATTTTTGGGATGAACACCGTCATAAACTACCTTACGAAACGGATGGAGTAGTAGTTAAAGTTAATCTATTTCAACACCAAGAGGAACTAGGGTATACTGCCAAATCGCCTCGATGGGCAATGGCTTATAAATTTAAATCGGAACAAGTTTCCACCCGTTTAAATTCTATCTCCTACCAAGTTGGAAGAACGGGAGCCATTACTCCAGTGGCAAATTTAGAACCCGTGCAATTAGCGGGAACTATTGTAAAGCGGGCTTCATTGCACAACGCTGATCAGATTGAAAAATTAGATATTCGAATTGGTGATTCAGTATTTGTAGAAAAAGGGGGTGAAATTATACCTAAAATTATTGCTGTAGATAGTAGTAAACGTCCTTTAAATACAGCTCCTACAAAATACATTAGCCATTGTCCTGAATGCCAAACAGAATTGGTTCGACTAGAAAGAGAAGCCAATCATTATTGTCCTAATTTTTACGGTTGTCCTCCACAAATTATTGGAAGAATCCAACATTTTATCTCCAGAAAAGCCATGGACATTGAAGGTTTGGGAGGAGAAACGGTTGCTTTGTTATACAATAACGGTTTAGTAAATAACTATGCCGATTTGTATAATCTAACTGTAGCGCAAATATTACCTTTAGAGCGAATGGCTCAGAAATCAGCTGAGAACTTGATTAATGGCGTTTTAAATTCAAAAAAGGTACCTTTTGAAAATGTACTTTTTGCTCTTGGAATTCGCTATGTGGGAGAAACAGTCGCTAAGAAATTAGCCAAGCATTATAAAAATATTGATGCCTTAAGCAAAGCTACCTTTATGGATTTGGTTTTGGTTGATGAAATTGGAGATAGAATAGCACAAAGTGTGATTGATTTTTTCGAAAATGCTTCAAATCAAGTGATTATTTCAGAATTGAAACTTCATGGAGTACAATTTGAAATAATAGAAAAAATAAATCCAAATGCTACCAATAAATTAGAAGGTAAAATAGTTGTTGTTTCTGGAATATTCGAAAAATTCTCCCGTGATGATTTAAAAAATTCCATTGAGGAAAATGGGGGAAAGGTAGGGAGTTCAATTTCTGCTAAAACCCATTTTGTAGTCGCTGGAGATAATATGGGACCTGCCAAACTTGAAAAGGCAAATTCTTTGAAGATCCCAATTATTAGTGAAGACGATTATATTGAAATGTTGAAATAATTATATTTAGATAATAATACTTCTTCCAATATGTGATTTAGATTTATCATTTTCAAAGTAAAAGTCAATTCTTCCCATATTAATACCGTAACATCCCGCTTGATTTACAATCACTTCTTTCCCTTCACTATTTTTTAGAACAGTGGGTTTTTCTAAAAAAGTATGGGTATGACCTCCAATTATCAAATCGATATCTTTAGTTAAAGTAGCCAATTTCACGTCAGAAATTTTGTCTTGCTCGTCTTTGTATTTGTAGCCCAAATGGGAAAGACAAATGACAAGGTCACATTTCTGTTCGTGTTTTAAAATACGAGATAGATCTTGTGCAATCTCTAAAGGACTTAAATACTTAGTTTCTTTGTAATTTTTGCTATCTACAAGTCCTGTTAATTCTATTCCTAGTCCAAAAATTCCTACTTTAATTCCGTTTTTGTCAAATATCTTGTATTGTTTTGTTTTTCCTTGTAAAATAGTATTGTTAAAATCATAATTTGAAGTTACAAAATCGAAATTTGCGTGGTGCATTTGTGAATAAAACCCTTCAAGACCATTGTCAAAATCATGATTTCCCATGGTTCCTAGGTCGTATTTCATCATGCTCATTAATTTCAACTCAAGTTCCCCGCCATAATAATTAAAATAGGGTGTCCCTTGAAAAATATCACCTGCATCCAATAATAATAAATTCGGATTTTCTTGTCTAATATTTTCAATTATTGCAGCTCTTCGAGAAACACCTCCCATATTAGCATTTCTTGGATGATCGGCAGGAAAAGGATCTATATAACTGTGAACATCATTGGTATGAAGTACAGTTAAATGTTTTGTATCCAAAGATTTGAAACTACTAAATGACAATCCTAATCCTGCCAATGCTGTTGTTGCAGCTGTTTTCTGTATAAATTCTCTTCTTTTCATTATCTATATTAAGTGTTTCAAATAATTATTCCACAATTATTCTTTGATCTCTAGTTGCTGTAATTGTTTTTGTTTCTTTAAAATAATCGATTAGGATGTTTCTCAACTTATAATCAATATCATATTTTTCAACTGCCTTTTTGAAGAACTCCATTTTATCACCTCCGTTGGAAAGATAATCGGAAGTAATTACATAATATATTTTATTGTAATCAATAGGTTTTCCTTTTATTGATATACTTATTGGCTGATTGCTTTTGGAGATTGTAAATTGTATACCTGATAATGGATGCGGCTTATTTTCAGCAATAAAATAGTTTAGCATTTCTAAAATTTGTTCCCCTTTTAAGCCTACAACTATAGAGGTGTTTTCAAATGGCATGATTTCAAAGGCGGTTTTTAAAGTTACATTTCCTTTTGAAATAATTGATCTGATTCCACCATTGTTTAATAAGCAGATATCAAGTTGTTTATTTTCTCTAGCACTAAAAATGGCATTTCCTCTTTGTAAAGTAATATCGGCCAATAGATTGCCAATAGTTGTTTGGTATTTTCCAGATTTATCTAATGTTTCTGGGGCGTAAGAAATTGGAGTGTTTAAATCAGTATCTATGCGTTCCCGATAAGGTTTAATAAAGGAATCAATTGCAACGTTGCTATTGTTTTTATTGGTTATTCCAAAATCTTTTGCCTCAATTTTTGTGACATAATATTTTTTTTCTGCACAAGAAAATAGTAGAAAAAATGTTAAGATTAAACCAAAATACCTTAAAACAACATTATACTTTTTTAGATTTACCATCGGAAATGCGACTAATTTAATTAAATTTGTAATCAAGTAAATGTACTATGTTTTTAAATATAATTAAGAATTTTTTATTAAAAAATAAGGTTAGCAAGTTGTTATCAAATGTAACTGCTATTCGATCAGAAGGCGTTATTAAAACAGTTGGAGTTATTTTTGATGGAAATCTAGGTTTAGATATTATAAATGTAGTCAATGAATTAGTTAAACAGGGTATTGAAGAAAAAGACATTACGGTATTGATTTTCAAAAATAAAATTCATAAAAATGAAGTTAATAAATATGATGTTTTTAGTTATAAAGAAATCAATTGGTCGGGGGAAATATTAGATTCAAACGTTAAATTATTTTTGAATACCAATTTTGATTTACTCATTAATTACCATGATTTTGAAAATACTCCCTTAGTGTATGCGTCCTATTTATCCGTAGCAAATTTTAAAGTTGGTTTTACTACGAAGGATAAAATAATTAATCAATTTATGATTAACACAGGTACCAACAATTATCAACTATTTATAGATGAGTTAGTTAAATACTTAAAAATATTAAATAAAATTTAAAAAAGAAATATTATGAAATCATTAATAGGTACTGGTGTTGCCCTTGTAACACCATTTAAAAAAGATTTTTCAGTTGATGTTGAAGCATTGATCAGAATTGTTAATTATCAAATTGATAACGGTATTGACTATCTTGTAGTTCTTGGAACCACAGCTGAGAATGCTACTTTAACTCAAGAGGAAAAAGAATTAGTTATTCAAACGGTAATTTCTGCAAACAAAAGCCGATTACCTCTTGTGCTTGGAGTTGGTGGAAATAATACTCTAAAGATAATCGAAGAATTAAAATCACGAGATTACTCTCAATTCGTAGCAATATTATCGGTTTCACCGTATTACAATAAACCTACTCAGGAAGGAATTTATCAACATTTTAAAGCGATTGCAATTGCTTCTCCGATCCCTGTGATCGTTTATAACGTTCCAGGTAGAACGGGTAGTAATATGTTGCCATCAACAGTAGTTCGATTGGCTAATGACTTCGACAATATTGTCGCAATCAAAGAAGCGGCTGGTGATCTTGTGCAAGCGATGAGTATTATTAAAGATAAACCTAAAAATTTCTTAGTTATTTCAGGGGATGATATGATTGCTTTACCGATGGTTTTAGCTGGTGGAAGTGGGGTAATTTCAGTTATTGGTCAGGGTTTTCCAAAACAGTTCTCAGAATTAATTCGTTTAGGATTGGATAGAAAAGTCGATGAAGCTTATAAATTGCACTATCAATTGGCAGATAGTATTGATATGATTTTCGAACAAGGTAATCCTGGTGGTATAAAAGAAGTATTGATGTCATTAGGAATTTCTGATAATTGCATGCGTTTACCACTAGTGAATGTTAATTCTGATTTAGCCAATAGAATTAATTTATTTGTTAAAAACAATAAATAAAATATTAGCAAATTCGATAGTATTTTTTTAAAGAAAAAAATATTTTGTAGTCGCTAAATTAATAACTAAATTTGCAATTCGTTTTTAATGGATTTATCACCTTTAAAACCGCTGAAACCAAATATAAAAATGAAGAAATTTATCTATATTGTTTTAATTATTTTCGGTTTTTCGTCTTGTAGCGAATATCAAAAAGCCATAAAATCGGAAGATCTTACGGTAAAATTTGATCAAGCATCAAAACAATATGAAAAAGGGAAATATTATAAAGCTTTAACTCTTTTTGAACAAATGGCTCCTTCATTCAGAGGTCAGCCACAAGCTGAAAAGATGTTTTATATGTTTTCTCAATCGTATTATAAAACCAAACAATATTACTTGTCAGGTTATCAGTTTGAGAGTTTTGCAGCAGGATATCCTAAAAGTGACAATGTTGAGGAGGCTTCGTTTTTAGGTGCAAAAAGTTATTCTATGTTGTCCCCAGTATATAGTTTAGATCAAATAGATACGGAGAAAGCAATTGAAAAACTTCAATCATTTATTGATGCCTATCCCAATTCTACTTATTTGCCAGAGGCCAACGTTGCAGTTAAAGCCTTAAGAGAGAAAATGGAGAAAAAAGCCTATGAAAATGCTTTTGGATACAATAAAATATCCGATTTTAAATCGGCTATTATCGCTCTAGATAATTTTATTATCGATTATCCAGGAACACCCTACAAAGAAAAAGCATTGTATTATAAATTGGATTCGGCTTATCAATTAGCAATAAATAGTGTTCCAGCTAAAATGGAAGAACGTTTAAATGCAGCTAAAACCGCTTATAGTAATTTAATAAAATTCAATTCAAATTCAGAATTCAAACAAAAAGCCGATAATATGTTGGCGAGAATAAATACAGATTTAAAACAATTTTCAAAATAATAAGAAAAGTCATGGATTTAAAAAAGACGAATGCTCCAGTAAATACAATTACTTATAATAAAAGTAAGATCGAAGAACCAACGGGTAATGTATATGAAGCAATTACTATAATGGCTAAAAGAGCGAATCAGATTAATTCTGAAATTAAAAAAGAATTGACTGAAAAGTTGGAAGAGTTTGCAACTTATAATGATAGTTTAGAAGAAGTATTCGAAAATAAAGAGCAAATTGAAGTTTCTAAATTTTACGAAAAATTACCTAAACCTCACGCATTGGCAGTTCAAGAGTGGTTAGATGATAAAATCTACCACAGAGAATCAAAATAAAAAACAACAACATGTCAGTTTTAAGTGGTAAAAAAATAGTACTAGGAGTTTCTGGTGGAATTGCTGCTTATAAAACTGCATCGTTAGTTAGGTTATTCATAAAAGCAGGTGCACATGTCCAAGTGATAATGACACCTGCTTCTAAGGATTTTATAACTCCCTTAACTTTATCAACATTATCTAAAAGACCCGTTTTTTCTAGCTTTTATAAAGATGAAGAAACTACAGACTCAGAAGTTGATAATCCAAATCAAAACTTAGAATGGAACAATCATGTAGAAATTGGTCTTTGGGCCGATTTTATGATCGTTGCTCCAGCTACTGCAAATACCTTGTCTAAAATGGCGAATGGTATTTGTGATAACTTACTCATTGCAACTTATTTATCTGCGAAATGCCCAGTTTTTTTTGCGCCAGCAATGGACCTGGATATGTACAAACATCCGTCAACAATTGAAAGTTTTAAGAAACTTAAATCATTCGGAAACACAATAATTCCTGCAGAGTCGGGAGAGTTAGCAAGTGGTCTTTCAGGTGAAGGAAGAATGGCTGAACCCGAAAATATTCTTGAATTTATAGAAAATAAATTTAAATCGGAACTTCCTTTAAAAGGAAAGAAAATAGTAATTACTGCGGGACCAACATATGAAGCGATTGATCCTGTTCGATTTATTGGAAATCATTCCTCAGGGAAAATGGGTTACGATTTAGCTTTAAGTGCTGCTAATTATGGCGCTTCGGTGACATTAATTTCAGGACCAACTCATTTATCAATCAATCATGAATCTGTTCAATTAATTAAAATAAATTCGGCAGAAGAAATGTACTTTCAGTGTCATAAATATTTTAAAACTTCCGATGTTTTTATTGGTGCTGCTGCAGTTGCGGATTATAAACCAAAAAATCCCGCACTTCATAAAATAAAAAAGTCCCAAGAATCGTTTGCTATTGAATTGGAAAAAACAAAAGACATTTTACAATCTTTAGGGAATATAAAGGAAAATCAATTTTTAATTGGGTTTGCTTTAGAAACCGAAAATGAAATTGAAAATGCAAAGCTTAAAATTCAGAAAAAAAACTTAGATTTGATAGTTTTAAATTCTTTACAAGATAAAGGAGCAGGCTTTGGAGTAACAACTAACAAAGTAACTTTAATTGATAGTAATTACAATCTATATCCAATGGAATTAAAATCTAAGGAGAAAGTTGCAAACGATATTTTAAATAAAATAATTGCTCATTATGAAGCTTAAATTATACAGTTTTCTTTTATTATTGTTTTTTGGAATTGCTCAAGCGCAACAATTAAATTGCGTCGTGAATGTGAATTCGGACCAAATTACACTTACTAACAAACAAATTTTCAATACCTTAGAAAAGTCACTTTCTGATTTTATTAATAAAACAGATTGGACTGGAATTACCTATAAACAAGAAGAAAAAATCAATTGTTCTATGTACATTACTGTTACTGCTTACGATTCGAATCAGTTTACAGCCACCATTCAAGTGCAATCTTCTCGACCAGTATACAATTCAACTTATTCTTCACCAATTATCAATTTTAATGATAAAGATTTTTCATTCAAATACAATGAGTTTGAGAATTTAAATTTTAATCCTACCAACTTTGAATCAAATTTAGTTTCCGTTGTTTCTTATTATTGCTTTGTAATTATTGGAATGGACGGTGATACCTTTTCAAAACAAGGAGGAACTAAATATTTAGAAATGGCTCAAGATATTGCTAATGTAGCTGTAACTGGCGGATATAAAGGGTGGGGACAAGCTGATGGAAATCAAAATCGATTTTTCTTGATTAACGATATGCTATCAAGTACTTTCTCTTCATTAAGAGAATCGTTATATGAATATCATTTTGAGGGACTGGATAATATGAATATCGATTTAAAATCGGCAAAACTTAAAATTAAGGATGCCATTTCAACTCTCGGTAAAATTAATGATACTCGACCAAACGCTTTTATTACTAGGGTTTTCTTCGATGCTAAATCGGATGAAATTGTGTCTATTTTTTCTGCAGGACCCTCTATAGATTGTAAAGAATTAATAGCGAAATTGAATGTAATCTCTCCAATTAATTCCTCAAAATGGGCTGAAATTAAATATTAATAGGTCAAAATTAATAAATTGTATTTTCCATGCTTGCTTCACTTTCTATAAGTAATTTTGCTTTAATTGATAAATTAGAAATTGATTTTTCTGATGGTTTTTCAATTATTACCGGTGAAACGGGAGCTGGAAAATCTATATTACTTGGCGCTTTAGGATTAGTTTTAGGAAAAAGAGCTGACTTAACATCACTTAAAAACAAAGAAGACAAATGCGTTATTGAAGCGCATTTCAATATTTCAAATTATAATCTCCAACCTTTTTTTGTATCCAATGATTTGGATTATGAAGACGAAACAATAATTCGAAGAGAAATATTGCCTTCTGGGAAATCCAGAGCATTTATTAATGACAGTCCGGTAAATCTTCAGGAATTACAAGAACTAAGCGTATTTCTAATTGATATTCATTCCCAACATCAAACTCAAGAACTTTCGGAAGCGCTTTTCCAATTTCAAATAATTGATTCAGTTGCCGAAAATCAAGATAACCTAAATCAATATTCAGCAATTTTAAGTTCATATAAAAAGGATAAATCACAACTTCTAGTGCTAAATATCAAATTACAAACACTATTAAAGGAACAAGATTACAATACTTTTTTATTGGAGGAATTATTATCGGCTAAGTTGAAAGTGAATGAACAAGAGGAATTAGAACATGTATATGAGCAACTAAATAATGTCGAATTCATTAAGGACAATCTAAATAAATCAATGGCTCTAGCCAATGAAGAACAGTTTGGAGTACTACAAAATTTGAAGGAAATCAAAATTGCTTTACAGAAAACAGTATCATTTTCACCTGAATACCAATTGTTTTTTGAAAGAATTAATAGCTTGACAATTGAATTTGATGATATTATCAATGAATTAAGTCAGCATACTGAAAATTTAGTTCACGACCCTGAAAGTTTAGAATTAGTGAATCAAAAGTTGCAAAACATTTATAATTTACAAAAGAAACACCAAGTAAATTCCGTTGCTGAACTAATTGAAATTCAAAATGATTTGGATAATAAAGTGGTTTCTGTTGTAGAATTAGAATTTGAGATTAAAAAATTAGTCAGTAAAATTCAAGAAGCTTCATCTAAGTTAGATACTTTGGCGCAATTAATTCGTACTAATCGGTTGAAAGCAGTTCCGGTATTATCTGAAAAATTGATATTTATTTTAGAACAATTGGGAATGCCTAATGTCCGATTTAATATGGAATTGAAAGAAACAGATCACTATTTTTCTAATGGAAAGGACGAATTGCAATTTTTGTTTTCAGCCAATAAAGGATCGGATTTTGGATTATTGAAAAAGGTTGCTTCAGGAGGGGAATTATCAAGAATAATGCTAGCTGTAAAAGCAATATTTGCGCAATATTCTAGTTTGCCAACTATTATATTTGATGAGATAGATACTGGTGTTTCCGGAGAAATTGCTAATAAAATGGCAGCAATTATGAAAGACATGAGTAGTAAAATGCAAGTTTTTTCAATTACTCATTTACCACAAATTGCGGCTAAAGGAAAAACGCATTACAAGGTTTTCAAATCAATTCAAGGAAATACAACCGTGTCAGAATTAAAATTGCTAACACTTGAAGAAAGAATTGTGGAAATTGCAGAAATGTTATCCGGTAAGGACATTTCAGATTCTGCTTTAAATCACGCAAAAGCTTTATTAAATTAATTTTTTTAATTTTGCAAGAAAATAAGTACAACTACTATTATTAATTTGAATTAAATAAAGAAATGATTATAGAACCAAGAATGAGAGGGTATATTTGCTTAACAGCTCATCCAAAAGGATGTGAACAAAGTGTGAGAAACCAAATAGACTATGTTAAGTCAAAAGGAACAATTGAAGGTGCCAAAAAAGTTTTAGTAATTGGAGCATCGACAGGTTTCGGATTGGCATCAAGAATTACCAGTGCTTTTGGTTCTAATGCTTCTACAATTGGAGTATTTTTTGAAAAACCACCTACTGAAGGGAAAACAGCTTCTCCGGGTTGGTATAATTCTGCAGCTTTTGAAAAATTAGCTCATGAATCTGGATTGTATGCAAAAAGTATCAATGGTGACGCTTTTTCAAATGAAATAAAACAACAAACTATAGACTTAATTAAAGCTGATTTAGGTCAAATAGATTTAGTGATATATAGTTTGGCCTCCCCAGTGAGGTTAAATCCAAATACTGGAATTTTGCACCGTTCTGTTTTAAAACCAATAGGAAATACATTTACAAATAAAACAGTTGATTTCCATACAGGTAATGTTTCAGAAGTTTCAATAGAGCCAGCAAATCAGGAAGATATTGATAATACTGTGGTTGTAATGGGAGGGGAAGATTGGCAAATGTGGATGAATGCTCTAAATCAAGCAGGGGTATTAGCTAATGATGCATTGACATTAGCTTATTCCTATATTGGACCAGAAGTTACAGAAGCAGTTTATAGAAAAGGAACAATTGGACGTGCTAAAGATCATTTAGAAGCTACTGCTTTTGAAATCACGAAACAATTAGCAAATGTCAATTGCAAAGCTTACGTTTCTGTAAATAAAGCTTTGGTGACTCAAGCTAGTTCAGCAATTCCAGTGATTCCATTGTATATTTCTTTATTGTATAAAATAATGAAAGAGGAAGGATTGCATGAAGGTTGTATTGAACAAATTCAACGTTTATTTCAAAATAGATTGTATACAGGATTTGAAATTCCAACTGATGAAAAAGGAAGAATTAGAATTGACGATTGGGAGATGAGAGACGATATCCAAGAAAAAGTAGCTAAGTTGTGGGAAGAAGCTACAACAGAATTATTACCAAGTATTGGAGATTTAAATGGATATACAAGTGATTTTCATAACTTATTTGGTTTTGGATTTGATGGTGTAGATTATCAAGCTGATACTAATGAAATGGTTGGTATTTCAAGTATTTCCTAATCAAAATTAATATAATATTCCACAAATTCTAAGGTTTAGAAAACAGTCTTTGAATTTGTGGTTTTTTAATTTTTTAAACACAATAGCAATTCATTATTGATATTAGAATTATATTTGTTAAAAATTAGAACAAAGACCTAAGATAAAAATGTATTTTTCAATAATTATTCCAGTTTATAATCGTCCTGACGAGATTAAAGAACTTTTAGATAGTTTGGTTCAAACAGACTATAAAGAAGATTTCGAGGTAGTTATTGTTGAAGACGGTTCAAGTTTGACTTGTGAAAATGTAATTGATACATTTAATAGTAAATTAAACATAGCTTATTTCACTAAAGAGAATACTGGCCCCGGAGATTCTAGAAATTTTGCTATGAAGAAAGCAAAAGGAGAGTATTTTTTAATTTTCGATTCTGATTGTATTATTCCTGTAAACTATTTATCAGAAGTTTCAAAACAATTAAAACAAGAATATGTTGATTGTTTTGGGGGTCCCGATAGAGCGATGGCTAGTTTTTCAAACCTTCAAAAAGCGATAGACTTTGCCATGACTTCTTTTTTGACTACAGGTGGAATTCGTGGTGGATCTGAAAAAATTGATCGCTTTCAGCCACGTAGTTTTAATATGGGATTGTCTAAGAAAGCATTCGAAGTATCGAAAGGATTTGGTAATATACATCCTGGTGAAGATCCAGATTTATCTATAAGATTGTGGAAATTAGGTTTTGATACAAAATTATTTTCAGATGCATTTGTTTATCATAAAAGAAGAATTGATTGGGATAAATTTTATCTTCAAGTCAATAAATTTGGTAAAGCAAGACCGATTTTGAATAGTTGGTATCCAGAGTACAATAAGTTAACCTACTTTTTGCCTTCTGTTTTTATCGTAGGATTTTATTTTTCAATAATCTTATTAATATTCGCCAAGGATTTATTTCTTAAATTGTATTTTATCTATTTCCTAATTTTATTTTTGGTTGCAACCTATAAATCCAAGAGTTTTATTGTAGGCTATTTATCAGTTAAAGCGGCATGGAAACAGTTTTCAGGTTATGGTTTTGGGTTTTTAAAATCTTTTTATAAACTTAATGTTTTAAAACTGCAACCCGAACAAGCATTCCCTGAATTATTCTTTAAGAAATGACAAAAATAATTGGATTAACTGGTGGAATAGGTAGCGGTAAAACAACGATTGCTAATCATTTAAAATCGTTAGGAATTCCAGTATACAATTCTGACGATCGAGCCAAAAAAATCCTTTATTTACCTAAAACCATAAAATCTTTAAAAGCAACTTTTGGCAATACTATTTTTACAAATGATTTCCTTGATAAAGAAAAACTATCCAATCTTGTTTTTAATAATCCAAATGAGTTAAAATCACTAAATCAAATTATTCATCCCGCTGTAAAAGTTGATTTTGAGGAGTGGCTTATAGAAAATAAAAATTCGCCGCTTGTAGTTAAAGAAGCAGCATTATTATTTGAAAGTGAAAGTTATAAAGATAGTGATATAATAATTTCAATTTCTGTACCTCAAGAAATTAGAATTCAAAGAGTTATTTTGAGAGATCATTTGACCTATAACGAAGTGATGTCTAGAATAAACAACCAATGGACAGATAAAATGCGAAACGATAAGAGTGATTATGTAATTGATAATCAAGATATTGATAAGGCATATTTGCAAACTGAAAATTGCATTAAAAAAATATTAAATTACTAAAAAAACCTTTATTTGTTAATGTTTGGTTAATGTATTAATAGAATAAATGTTAAAATATTAAATTTGATTGATGAATAAATTATTTTTCCGTTTGTTAATTGTCTTGATGAGTTTATCTCTAATTGGGATAATTTTAGTTCAAGTTTATTGGTTTAATTCATCCTTTCAGAATAATGATGAACAATTTCGTTTTCACGTTCAGCAAGCGATTGTAAATGTTTCTAATAAATTACAAAAAAGAGAAGCATACAGCTTTTATGATAAATACAATCGTTTTAAGGACAGTACCGGAAAAGCTCCTCAAAAGAAGGATTTATTAGAGTTCTATTATGTTCAAAAGAATACACAAACAAATGAAACCATAATTTATTCCAATAGTATAATTGCGGAAGATTATTCTATCTCGTCTTCTATCTTTAATAAGAAAGTGGATAGTGTTAAATTAAAGAGTTTCTCTTCAAAAAGAACTACTGAAATTTACAATAACAATAAAATTGATAATTCGTCGGTTCAAAATAGTATAATTCCGGATTCTAAAATTCAAAAGTCAGGAAGTTTAGATCTTTTAGATAACGCACAATTTGAAATTTTCTTTAAAGATATAGCTTCAACAATGCCTATTCAAGAAAGAGTTTCGAATGAAATTCTAAATAAATTATTGTTGAATGAATTGGATGAATTTGGTATAAATACAAATTTTGAATATGGTATTTATAGTAATGGTTTAGCAACTAAAATTAAATCTAAAAAATTTAATTATAATAAACAGAATACCTATTCGATACCTGTTTTTACAGATAATGAAGGCATTAGTTCTTATCAATTATTGGTTAGTTTTCCTCATAAAAAGACTTTTTTATTTTCGGAATTACTTGGAATAACAGTGTTGTCAATAATTTTCACGTTGATAATTATTATCGCTTATTCAAGCGCGTTAAATCAATTGATTCGTCAAAGGCAAATTTCAGAAATTAAGACAGATTTCATTAACAATATGACGCATGAATTTAAAACACCAATTGCTACCATAAATTTAGCTTTGGATGCCATAAAAAATCCTAAAATAATTGATGATAAGGATAAAGTTCAGCGATATTTGCAAATGATAAGAGATGAAAACAAGCGAATGCATGCTCAGGTTGAAAATGTTTTGCGAATTTCTAAATTAGAAAAAAGAGAGTTAGAAATTAACAAAGAAAATAACAACTTACATGATATCATTGATGAAGCTATTGAACATATTAATTTGATTATTGAAGACCGTCAAGGAACAATTACAACCCATTTTGAAGCCAAAAGAACAACAGTTTTATTGAATGACGTTCATTTTACAAATGTAATTGTTAATATGTTAGACAATGCAATTAAGTATTCACCTGAAACGCCAATAATAGAAATTTACACAGAAAATGTTAAAGATTTTATTATAATTAAAATTAAAGATCATGGCGCTGGAATGAGTAAAGTTGCTCAGAAAAGAATTTTTGAAAAGTTCTATAGAGAACATACAGGCGATCTACACAATGTTAAAGGTCATGGATTAGGTCTAGCCTACGTTAAGAAAATTGTAGAAAATCATGATGGAGAGGTTTATGTAGAAAGTGAAAAAGGAAAAGGAAGCACATTTATAATAAAATTACCACTAATTAATTAATATATTATGGAAACAGACAACAAAAAAATTCTTTTAGTAGAAGACGATCAAAATTTCGGTGCCATTCTAAAAGACTATTTAATGCTAAATGATTTTGATGTTACATTGGCTAAAAATGGAATGGAAGGTTTTGAAAAATTCAAAAAAGACACTTACGACTTATGTATTTTAGATGTAATGATGCCATATAAAGACGGCTATACACTTGCAAAAGAAATAAGAGAGAAAAATAAAGAAGTGCCTATAGTATTTTTAACAGCCAAATCTATGAAAGAAGATGTGTTAAAAGGATATAAAGTAGGCGCTGATGATTATTTGAATAAGCCTTTTGATTCTGAGGTCTTATTAATGAAAATAAAGGCTATAATTCAAAGAAAAGCGACAGATACAAAAACAGATGCTACTAAATTTGAATTTCAAGTAGGTGAATTTCATTTGAATTCTAAATTACGATTCTTAACATTTAAAGATCAAGAATCAATTAAATTATCTCCAAAAGAAAATGAATTACTTAAATTATTAGTACTCTATGAAAATGATTTAATGCCAAGAGAGTTGGCATTGACAAAAATATGGAGAGATGATAATTACTTTACCTCAAGAAGTATGGATGTATATATTGCTAAATTGAGAAAATATTTAAAATTGGATGCTAATGTTGAAATTTTAAACATTCACGGTGAAGGATTTAGGTTAGTAATTAAAAATAAAATTTCAGATAAATAATTTATTAAAACTCCGAGAAATCGGAGTTTTTTATTTAAGATTAATTTCTAAAGCAAAACTTGTTTTGTTTTCCTTGGTGATGTTAAATTGAATTTTATTTAAATCCTCGCATTTATTGATATGAACTCTATCATTTAGCGATAGTTCTTTTAAGA
This sequence comes from Flavobacterium sp., assembly GCA_021740105.1. Taxonomy (GTDB): domain Bacteria; phylum Bacteroidota; class Bacteroidia; order Flavobacteriales; family Flavobacteriaceae; genus Flavobacterium. The sequence goes on along the minus strand of JAIPAM010000003.1, from coordinate 46,426 downwards.
AATTCATTTCAAATGAATTTATTTTTTGGTTTAAAATGATATCGGGTTTAACATAATCCAAACACCATTCTAAATATTTTACGTTATTGACATGATTTACAATATCTAAATCGGATAATAAAACTTTTTTTTCATTAATTATTTCTAAGGAATCCGCTACAATAATTTTTGATAAACTAATTTCAGTAGCTTTTCTTTCTGGAAATAACTTAAAATGTGAAATAGGTAATTTTAATTCTTCAGGACGTCTTATTTTAGTGTTAAAAACAACCCAAAAGGTTTCAGAGCCAATAATTTTTCTCCCATTTAATACTATTTCGATAGCTCGAATAGAACGAGAGTTTTCCAAATTATTTATCCATGTATTTATTGTAATTTCGTCTTTCCACTTAGGTAGTTTAGTAATTTCAACCCGCATTCTACTTAATACCCATGCTTGATTAAATTCCTGCATGTCAGTGAAACTAATCCCTCCCAATTCTGAATGTGCAGCTGCAGTTAACTGAATTAAATTACATAAATCGGTGTATTTTAAATAACCATTTGGGTTGCATTGAGTAAAATTAATTTCCCAATTTTTACTATAAACAGATGTGAATTGATTTGAAATCGGCATATTATAGTTTGTTATTTATATATTCTATGATTTCTTCTTTTTTTACATCGTATTCAAACCATCTAGTTTCCTGATTTCTTTTAAACCATGTTAGTTGTCGTTTAGCAAATCGGCGAGTGTTTTTTTTGATTTCCTCAATTGCAAATTCTAACGATATTTCATTATTAAAATAACTAAATAATTCTTTGTATCCAACCGTTTGTAGTGCGTTTAAATCTTTTAGAGGATAAACTTTATTAGCTTCATCTAATAAACCTTCGTTCATCATTAAATCAACACGTTGGTTTATTCGGTCATAAATAATTTCCCTATTTGCCTCTAAACCAATTAAAATTGATGCAAATTCTCTTTGATTTTTTTTCTGATTGATAAAAGTAGAATAGGGTTTTCCAGTTCCAATACAAACCTCTACAAATCGCATCATTCTTTGGGGGTTTAAGAGTGTTTGAGGATTTTTTTCAGTAAGTTCTTCGTAGTAATTGGGGTCTAGTTTTTTTAAGTATTCTTGTAAATATTCTATCCCATTTGTTTTATATTCTGATATTACAGAATTTCTTATGCTTTTATCAATTTCAGGAATAGCATCAAATCCTTTTAAAATAGCATCTACGTATAATCCGGAACCACCAACAAGTATTGCGAAATCATTGGTTTTAAAAAGTTCATCGAGTTTTAACAGAGCCTCTTTTTCAAAGTCACCTACATTGTAATTATCCAATATGGATTTGTTATGTATAAAGTGATGTTTTGCTGATGAAAGTTCTAATTCTGTTGGAACTGCAGTACCAATAGTCATTTCTTTAAAAAATTGTCGGCTATCACATGAAATAATTTCACAATTGAAATGTTGAGCTAAAGCGATGCTTAAGGAAGTTTTTCCTATAGCTGTTGGCCCTACGATAGTGATTAAGTATTTCATATTTTTAAGCCCGGATAATAGTGAAAATTCCATTATATTGCTGGGTACGAAGCAAAAAATGGATTGCAACGAATAGCCGGAAATAGCTCCAAATTAATTAAAATTTCATAATTTTCAATAATTTATTTTTACGAATTTGGCTTTGAATAATGTTTCTAGCATCCCGATTGTTTTGCATTGGGATGATAATATTTTTTAAAATTTCAATTTTTTGAATTTGATAATTTAAATCATAAAACGCGTAACCTCTATAAATTCCATTTTCTATTAACACCGCACTTCGTTCGTGAATCGTCCTACCTTTATCTTTAATAATCATATTTTGATCTTCAAAACTATTTTTAGAAATAAATACTGAAACCCTTGAATTGTATATTTCGGGAGTAATTTCACCTAAACAAGCGCCGTCACATTCTTTGATTTTGTACTGAAAACAAGCATCGTTTGAAATGTATAATCCTGTTAATTTTTGACACAAATTATAGTCATCGGTGATTCGAAATAAGGTGTTTTTTGCTTCCTGCAGAGTTGAAAATGAGGTAATTTCTTTTTTTCTCCCATCAGCTTTTTGTAATTTCAAATTTAAGTAGCCATTTTGATCTTCCTCAGCATACAGTGCTATATTGAATATGTTTTTTCTCTGCGCTCTATTGTATATTGGCTTATGAATTTTAATTTCTTCACTTTCTTTTAATAAAGCAATTAATTCACTTCCTGTTTCTTCAAAAGTAACTTTAAATACCTCTGATTGTATTTTAATTGATTTTTTGTCAATTCCAGTAAAATGCTGATTGATTCGTTTTTTTATATTATTACTTTTACCTATATATATTATTCTACCTTCTTCATTGTGAATATAATATACTCCAGTATTTGAAGTTATACTTTCTATTATAGAATATAATTTTGGAGTGATTCCTTTCAATACTTCTGTTTTAATTAACTCTTGAACTATTGATTTTTCAGTGTCTTTAGCGAGTAATAATTGGAATAATTTTAGTGTTGCTAATGCATCTCCACTCGCACGATGTCTATCGGCCATTGGAATTCCAAGTGCTCGAACCAGTTTTCCTAAGCTGTGCGAAGGTTGTTCTGGTAATAATTTTTGTGATAATTCAACAGTGCAGAGGGTTTGCTTGTTGAAATCAAAACCTAAACGTCTAAATTCGGTTCGTAATATTCGATAATCAAAAGCGGTATTGTGAGCTACTAAAACACATTCATTAGTAATTTCAATTATACGTTTAGCTACTTCATAAAACTTGGGAGCACTTCTTAACATTGCATTATTGATGCCTGTTAATTTTACAACGAATGGTTGTATAGGAATTTCAGGATTTACCAAGCTGATAAATTGATCTACAATTTCGTGACCGTCAAATTTATAAATTGCGATTTCAGTAATTCCTTCTTCGTTGAATTGCCCTCCGGTGGTTTCTATGTCGAGAATGCAGTAAATGAGTTTAAATTTTAAAGTTATTTTTAACGTCCTCCAAAGATACTACTTCCAATTCGAACCATAGTACTTCCAAACTCAATTGCAAGTTGGTAGTCGCCCGACATTCCCATTGAAAGAATTGACAATTGACAATTAACAATTGATAATGACTTTTTAGTGTCATAAACAACCTTTAATTGCTCGAATTCTTTTTGAATTTGATTTTTATTATTTGTAAATGTTGCCATTCCCATTAACCCAACTATTTTGATATTATTTAGATTCTTAAATGATTCTGAACTTAATATTTCATTTAATTCAAGTTCATTTAAACCAAATTTAGTTTCTTCCTCTGCTATATGAATTTGTAATAAACAATCGATAATTCTATCGTTTTTAAGGGCTTGTTTATTTATTTCCTCCAATAATTTCAAACTATCTACACCATGAATCAAACTCACGTAAGGAGCCATAAATTTCACTTTATTGGTTTGAATGTGACCAATCATATGCCATTGAATGTCTTTGGGCATTTGTTCCCATTTCTCGGTCATTTCTTGGATTTTATTTTCTCCAAAAATACGTTGGCCAGCATTGTAGGCTTCCATTAAATCAGAAACAGGCTTGGTTTTTGAAACAGCAACAAGTGTTACATGTTCTGGTAATACCGATTTAATTTTAAGTAAATTATCTTTTATTGACATTTATTTATTCAATTAAGATAGAAACTGTTTCGCAATTTTTTCAGCTTTTTTACTTTCACTATAATCGTAAAAACCTTCACCTGATTTTGAGCCTAATTTTCCTGCGCGAACCATATTTACAAGTAGTGGGCATGGAGCGTATTTTGGGTTTTTGAAACCGTCATGCATAACATTTAAAATGGCTAAACAAACGTCAAGTCCAATAAAATCAGCTAATTGTAGCGGGCCCATTGGTTGCCCCATTCCTAATTTCATTACCGTATCAATTTCATAAACTCCAGCTACTTTGTTATATAAAGTTTCAATTGCTTCATTTATCATTGGCATCAAAATTCTATTAGCAACAAAACCAGGATAATCATTTACTTCAACAGGAGTTTTTCCTAATTTTTCTGATAATTGCATGATGATTTTAGTAACTTCATCAGATGTATTATAACCACGAATGATTTCTACTAATTTCATAATTGGCACCGGATTCATAAAGTGCATTCCGATAACTCTTTCAGGATGAGCAACAACAGACCCTATTTGTGTGATTGAAATAGATGAAGTATTGGTTGCTAATATGGTATTGTGAGTACAAATGTCATTCAGTTGTTTGAAAATACTCAATTTTAAATCTACATTTTCTGTTGCAGCTTCAACGACTAAATCAACACCCACAACACCGTCTTTAATATCAGTATAAGTTATAATATTGGTAATAGTTTTTAGTTTGTCCTCTTCAGTTATTGTTCCTTTTAAAACCATTCGATCTAAATTAGTAGCAATAGTTGCCATTCCTTTATCTAATGATTTCTCTGAAACATCTATTAGTTTAACGGTGAATCCGCTTTGAGCAAAGGTGTGAGCAATTCCATTACCCATAGTTCCAGCTCCAATTACAGCAATTATTTTCATATATTATTTATTAAAGCAATCAATTATTTGATAAGCAACTCGTAACGCATTAGTCCCTTGTTCTAAAGTAACAACGGGAGTTGTGTCATTATTTATGGCATCTGCGAAGGAATCCAATTCGTCCAAAATCGCATTATTTTGTTCCACTTCAGGGTTTGCAAAATAGATTTGCTTTTTTACACCTTCAGCATTTTGTAAGATCATATCAAAATCTCCTGGTACTTCTGGAGCATCTTTCATTTTTACCACTTCACATTTTTTCTCTAAGAAATCAACAGAAATATAGGCATCTTTTTGGAAGAATCTTGATTTACGCATGTTTTTTAATGAAATTCTACTCGCTGTTAAATTGGCTACACAACCATTTTCGAATTCGATCCTAGCATTAGCAATGTCTGGAGTTTCACTAATTACAGAAACACCACTTGCATTAATCAATTTTACTTCAGAAGGAACTACGCTCAAAATAGCATCAATATCGTGAATCATCAAATCTAAAACTACCGGTACATCAGTTCCACGAGGATTGAATTCAGCCAATCGATGTGTTTCAATAAACATTGGATTTTCAATCATATCCTTTGTAGCGATAAATGCTGGATTGAATCTTTCCACATGACCTACTTGTCCTTTTACATTGTATTCATTAGCCAAAGTAATGATTTCTTCTGCCTCTGCAACTGTATTTGAAATGGGCTTTTCGATAAACACATGTTTACCAGATTTAATCGCCACTTTAGCGCATTTGTAATGCGAAAGAGTAGGAGTGACAATATCAATGACATCTACAGCGTGAATTAAAGTTGCAATAGTTTTAAATTGCTTGTATCCAAATTCTTCAGCTATTTTTGCTCCGTTTTCTTGATTTTCGTCATAAAAACCTACCAATTCGTATTTATCAGATTGTTGTAATAAACGTAAATGTATTTTTCCAAGGTGCCCGGCTCCTAAAACTCCTACTTTTAACATAACTAAGTATTTTCAACAAAAATAGCAATAAATTGATAATAATTTAATGCATTTAAAATTAAATCCAACATTTGAATTGTCAATTACTTTCTTAAATTTACATCATTAATTATAATTAGTTTTGAAAGACACAGCCAAACATCAAGGACTTAGAAATCAGCTCGTAAAATTATTGCAAGAAAAAGGAATTATAGATAAAAACGTACTGAAAGCTATTAGTACGATTCCTCGCCACCTCTTTTTAAATTCAAGCTTTGAAGATTATGCTTATCAAGACAAAGCGTTTCCAATTGGCGCTGGACAAACAATATCCCAGCCATATACAGTAGCTTTTCAAAGCCAATTATTAGAAATTAAAAAAGGAGATAAAATTCTAGAAATTGGTACCGGTTCAGGATATCAAACCGCAGTTTTATATTTGATGGGGGCCAAAGTTTACAGCGTTGAACGTCAAAATGAGCTGTTTAAACAAACTTCGGCATTGTTACCTAAATTAGGAATTCGCCCCAAACATCTTTCTTTTGGCGACGGTTATAAAGGTTTACCAAATCACGCTCCATTCGATAGTATTATCGTTACTGCTGGTGCTCCAACAATTCCAAAACCATTAATGGCGCAATTAAAAATAGGGGGAAAGTTGATTATTCCTGTTGGAGATGAAAATCAAATTATGATCAAGTTGATTAGAAAAAACGAAACTCAATTTGAAAAATACGAATTAGGTGATTTTAAATTTGTTCCCTTGTTAGAGGACAAAAAATAAAACAAAAACTCCGTAGTATCGAGTTTTTATTGTCCAATAATATTTAAATACCGCTCTAAACATTCTTTCTCTATTTGAGCAATAAACATCAAAAAATCTTCTTTGTTGTTTTTAGTTTGAGCTTTTTCCAGCGCATTGTAGTAAAGCATTCTTTTTTCGTAATCTCCTTTTATATTGGCAATTACATACCCATGTTGAAGTAAAATAAGATTCATAACTAAACGAGAACTTCTACCATTTCCATCTATAAATGGATGAATTTTGACCAATCTTTCATGAAGTTCAGCAGCTAATAGGACAGGATGTAATCTCTTTTTATTGGATTCATACCAAATAAAGAAGTCTTTCATTTCTTCCGCTACTAAAAATGGTTGTGGCGGTAAATGAGAACTTCCTTTAATCATTACTTGTACTTTTCTATATTTTCCTGCCTCTTCAGGTTGAATACCCCTCAAAATTAAGTTATTAATCGAGAGTACCTCTCGTTCATTTAGTGCGGAATTTCGTTCCATTAAATGTTTAATGTAAACAATCGCCTCTTGATGATTGATAACTTCAAGATGTTCCTTCATGCTTTTTCCTGAAATTGTAAGTCCCTCATTAACAACTAAATCGGTTTCGCGAAGCGTTAATGTATTTCCTTCAATTCTATTGCTTTCGAAGGTGTATTCTAATTCTAAGGCTTGAGAAATTTTTACACTATCTAGTTTTCTAAAAGTATCTAATCTTGCTTTTAAGGCATCGATTTCATTAATAATAGTGGATAAATTAGTTGATATTTTTCTTTTGGTAATGTCATAACTGTTTTCAACTTCTTCTCGAATAATATTCATTGCTTTTAATGCAAAACTATCATTCCCTATTTCATAAAGTAATTTTTCTTTAAACCAAGCGACCATCAAAGTTTCTAAATCAATTTCTAATAGTGCAGCTAACCTTACAACTTGTTCTTTCGTGGGTTTTCTGGAACCACTTTCAAATTTACTAATGAGAGCTTGATCGATACCTAAGAGCTGTGCTACCTCACGAGTCTTCAATCCTTTTTTTTCTCTACCTACTCTTAATAAATTTTTCATTTCAAAATTAATTATTGTCAAGACATATTTAGTCATAAATTTTCAAAAAAAATACTTTTTTAATATTCTTTTTTTATTCGATCTAAATCTCTTTTGGTATCTTGTTCTTTAAGTGATTCTCGTTTGTCGTATGTTTTTTTACCTCGGCATAGGCCAATTTCTAATTTAGCAATGCCTTTTTCATTGGTAAATAATTTTAAAGGTACAATAGTGAGTCCTTTTGCTTGTACACTTCTTTCGAGCCCTTTAAGTTCTCTTTTATTTAATAGTAATTTTCTTTCACTTCGAGCTTTGTGATTGAATTGATTTCCGTAGGTATATTCTTCAATATAGGTGTTTATCGCAAATAATTCTAAACCGCTAAATTCACAAAAACTTTCTGTGATATTTGCTTTACCAAGGCGTATAGATTTAATTTCCGTTCCAGCTAAAACTATTCCGGCAGTATAGGTTTCGATTATTTCATAATCAAATCTTGCTCTTTTATTTAATATGTTTATAGTTTTTAGCATCTAGGTGCAAATGTACAATAACAAATCATTAATTTTGTTGGTATTCAAGATCTTTTTAAACCCTTTAATTGCAACATTTTATTTTATGTCAAACAATAATTCCGATCCACTTCATGGTGTTACTCTTCAAAAAATAATGGAACATTTAGTTGATTATTATGGTTTTGATACCTTAGGAAAGCTGATTACAATAAAATGTTTTACTACCAATCCTAGTATAAAATCGAGCCTCATTTTTTTGAGAAAAACGGATTGGGCTAGAAAAAAAGTCGAAGATTTGTATATTAATTCGTTACGTTAGCTTTCTATGCTTCCAACGTTTATGAGTCCACAAATAATATTCAGGTTGTTCATAAATCTGTTGTTCAACCAATTTTAAAAATCGATCAGTAATTTCATAATTAGGTTCTTCTTTAGCGTTTTCTGATAATACTTCTAATTCCGCTTCATAAAAGCCTCTACCTAGTTTTTTTGTTCTCAAAAAAAGAACATTCATATCGTATTTTTTTGCCAACATTTCCCCTCCAGTATGAATTGGCACTTCAATACCCATAAATTTATTCCAATGAAAAAAGGTACCTAATCTAGGAGATTGATCACTAATTAATCCATACAAACTAAGTTTATTATTTCTATAATTGTTTGCCATTTCTGGTATAGTGTCTTTTGTAGTTATTAGTGTAGCCTTAAATTTAGATCGAATGTCTCGAACCAATTTATCAAAATAGCGATTATTGATTTTTTTATAAACGGCATAACCCTCAAATGAAATTTTGCTATTTATTGAAATTGCCCATTCATAACTTGCATAATGAGCGCAAAGTAAAGCGATGCTTTTCCCTTTTTTCTCTAAATAATCATAAACCTCTATATTTTTAAATTTATACCTTTTTTCCATTTCACTTTTCGAAATAGTCAGTGTTTTGATCATTTCTAAAAAAACATCGCACATGTTTTTGTAAGATTTTTTTTCAATAATTAATCTTTCTTGATCAGATAAATGGGGAAGTGTTAATGCTAAATTTTCTCTTACAATTTTTTTTCTATAACCAATAATGTAGTAGGTTAAAATATATAACCCATCTGAAAGTACATATAATAATCTAAAAGGGAGTATGGAAATACACCATAAGATAGGATATATTAATATATAAATTAGAAATTGCATTCGTAAATTAATTTTTGCAAATATACATTAAATAATTTTTTACCTATCGAATCTTTAATCCTAAAAAACTATCTTTACTTTTCTAATGCTATAAATTTATTATTATGAATATATTATTAATTATAATTATCCTTTTGACTGTAGTGTTTAGTTTCAAGGGTTTTGATGATACAGCTTTTTTTAGAAAATTTGAATTTCACATTGGTAGTATTCGTACTGGAGAGCAATTCCGAATGATCACCTCTGCTTTTTTACATGCGGATATTTCACACTTAGCCTTTAATATGCTGACATTGTATTTTTTTGCACCAGTTGTATATGGTTATTTAGGAAATTTTTCTTTTGGATTGATTTATTTAGGAAGTCTAATTTTTGGTAGTTTGTTGACTTTGTATTTTCATTCTAATGATTATTCCTATCGAGCAATTGGAGCTTCTGGAGCGGTCACGGGAGTTTTGTATTCAGCCATTTTATTACAACCCGAAATGAATTTGTATCTATTTTTTATACCTATTCCTATACCTGCATATATTTTCGGAATTGGATATTTACTTTATTCTATTTACGGAATGAAAACTAAACGAGACAATATTGGACACACTGCTCATTTTGGTGGAGCAATTGGAGGTTATTTAATTACATTGGTAAAGGAACCCCATCTATTAATTGATAATCTTGAAATGGTAATTTTACTAGCTATTCCAATTGTATTGTTATTTATTTTAGCTAAACTTGGAAAAATATAGTTTTTAAAATAAAAAAAACCCAGTTTTAAACTGGGCTTTTTTGTGGGGAGAGCAGGATTCGAACCTGCGAAGTTCACACAGCAGATTTACAGTCTGCCCTCGTTGGCCGCTTGAGTATCTCCCCATTAATTTCTTTGTTTTGCCTCGGCAAACGGCTGCAAATATAGCAACACTTTCTAGCTTTCCAAATAATTAAAGTACTTAATTTCGATACTTTTTTTAACCTATTGGTATTGAATTAAATAAAAAAAATCTCCACTAGGGAGATTTTAATTTGTACTTATATTTAGTATGTTTAAGATCCTAAAAGGGAAGCAATTTTAGCATTTAATTCTTCACCACGTAAGTCTTTTGCAATGATAACTCCTTTTGCATCTAAAATATAAATGGATGGAATTGCATTGATACCATATTGTAATGCAATTGGATCTTCAAATTCTTTTAAATTAGAAACATGGTTCCAAGTTAGTTTGTCTTTTGCAATAGCAGCTTTCCAAGCAGATGCTTCTTTATCTAGGGAAACGCTTAAAATATTTAAACCTTTCGCATGGTATTTTGCATACAATGCAACTACATTTGGATTTTCAGCACGACAAGGCTTGCACCAAGACGCCCAGAAATCAACTAGAGTAACTTTACCTAAGGATTGTTTTAAAGAAATAGATTTACCTTCAGGGTTAGGAGCTGTAAAGTCTGGAGCTAAACTCCCAACATTAGCTGCTGGGGCAACAGTAACAGGATTAGCTATTTTATCTAGTTTAGATTGAATTGACTTCCCTGGCTTGTATTTTTTCAATTCAGGACTGAAACCCGCATATATTTTTTTAACTCTAACTAAATCTACAGCTGGATCATTTAACATACTATCTACAATTAATGCAGATAATAATGCTTTTGGATTTCCTTCAGAAAATTTTACATAAAATTCCATTCCTTCTTTTTGAATTCCTTGATATTCTTTCATCAACTTATTGATAGTAATAGTATCTTTAGCTTCTTGAGCTGCATTCATTTTAGCCATATTAGCATTTTGAAATGAGGTCAGCTTCTTTTGAAAATCTTTTTGGAATTTAGTTAGATCATCATTAAATTTTGTAAATACATCATTATTGTAAGTACCTGAAAATTTAGATTTTTGAAGGCTGTCTTTGTCAATGATAATTTTGATATCTCCATTTTCAAGTACAAATGGAACTTTTCCTTGAGTTGTTTCGACTTGAAGTAACATGATTTCTGGTTCTTTTGCAGAACCTGTCATTGTAAATTTTCCGTCTTTAACTTTTACAGTATCTAATGGAACAACTTGCCCCATAGCATCTTGTTTCTCAAGTACTACTGTTTTTCCATCAGCTATACCTTTTACAGTACCTGAAATAATATATTCATTTTCACCTGCTTTATTACACGAAATTAAAACTGTGATTACAGTTAATAGCATTAAAATTCTTTTCATTTTATATTAGTTTTGATTTTAGGTTGCAAAAGTATTTAAAAATTACAATGTTGTTACATTAAAAATACTTAATTTTTTGTTATTGTTTAATTTTTTTACTTCAATGTGGAAGGACATACAAAAACAGTCATGGGAACATTTGTAGTTCGAATCCCGCTAATTCCCTTTTCTACATTTGTAAAATGATGAAATCCTCTTGATTTTAATATTGAAGCCATTATCACTGAACGATAACCACCTGCACAATGCAAATAGAAATTTTCGTTTTTTGGAACTAAATTTAAATGGGTATTAATTGTATCTAATGGTAAGTTTATCGCATTCTCGACATGTTCCGCATCATATTCACTTGGTTTTCTCGCATCTACAATGATACTTTGTTTATTAACTTCAAGTGAAAACTCTTCCGGTGAAATTGAATGAATACTATCCGTTTCAAATCCTGATTTTTTCCATGCCTCAATTCCCCCTTCAAGGTAACCTAAAACATGGTCAAAACCAACTCTGGAAAGTCGAGTAATTGTTTCATTTTCCATCCCATTTGGAGTAATCAATAAAATAGGTTGCTTTGTATTCATAATTAATGAACCTACCCAAGGAGCAAAATTACCCTGTATTCCAATAAAAATGGATTTTGGGATATGGCTTTTTACAAAATCATTTTCATGACGAACATCAAGAATAATTGCGTCTGTATCATTTGCAATAGCATTAAATTCCGAAGGACTCAAAGGTTTTTTTGACTTATCCATAACGGAATCTAAACTTGGATAACCTTGAATATTCATCGTTACATTTTGGGGAAAATAGGCGGGAGGAGCTCCTAAACCATCCAATACTTCGGCAGTAAATTCTTCCTTGGACATATTAGCTCTTAAAGCATAATTTGTTTTCTTTTGATTTCCCAAAGTATCTGTAGTTTCCTTGCTCATGTTTTTACCACATGCACTTCCAGCACCATGACTGGGATAAACAATTATATCATCGGACAAGGGCATGATTTTATTTCGTAATGAATCAAATAGATAGGAAGCTAGTTTTTCTTGAGTTAAGTCTTTCACTAACGATTGCGCCAAATCAGGTCTTCCTACATCCCCAATGAACAAGGTATCGCCAGTAATAATTCCATGTTCTTTTCCGGATTCATCAATCAGCAAATAACAAGTGCTTTCCATTGTATGTCCAGGGGTGTGAATTGCTTTTATGGTGTAATCACCTACTTTGAACTCTTGATTATCGGTTGCAACAATTGCCTCAAACTCAGGTTTAGCGGTTGGTCCAAATACAATTTCTCCTCCAGTTTTATTGGCTAAATCCAAATGTCCTGAAACAAAATCAGCATGGAAATGCGTTTCAAAAATGTACTTTATTTTGGCGTGATCTAAATTGGCTTTGTCAATATAAGGTTGAACTTCCCTTAATGGATCAAATATGGCAACTTCTCCTTTGTTTTCTATGTAATATGCAGCTTGAGCAATACATCCGGTATAGATTTGTTGAATTTTCATCATATTATTTTGTTTGGTGATATTTAGAATAAAACTTCTTTTGTTAGTATAAAAACGGACATGGTTAAAACAAACCAGCCGAATATTTTTTTCAAGCTTCGGTCATTAAAATAACGACTTATATAGATTCCAATAAATATTCCGGTCATTGCAAATGCAGCGAATATAAATAAGAAATTCCAATCTGGATTTATATTTTGAATATCACCTGAAAAACCAATTAATGAGTTACAAGCAATAATAAATAAAGACGTTCCAATTGCTTTTTTTATGGGTAATTTAGTAAAATGTACTAACGCTGGGATAATCAGAAAACCTCCGCCAGCACCAATCAGACCAATCAAAATTCCAACACAAAATACTTGAAATACAATCCTGTAGAGAGATATTTTATTTTCTATAACTTCTAAAGGTGTAATTTTTGGAACCTTAAGCATTGATAATGCGGCAAAAAACATCACTACTGCAAATAATACCATTAAAAATAAATCTTTAGTTAAAGTAAAGAAACTAATTTGAATTATTATTTCCGGGATGGAATGTACAATGTATTTCCTGGTAATATAAACTGAAATTAAGGAAGGAATTGCAAATAATAATCCCGTTTTTAAATCTACATTACCCTTTTTTAGATTAATCAAAGTTCCAAATGTTGAAGTTATACCAACGATGAAAAGAGAATAAGATGAGGCGATTAGAGGATTAAAATTTAAAATATATACCAGTAAAGGAACAGTTAATATAGAACCTCCGCCACCGGTTAAACCGAGAATAACCCCAATCAAAAGAGCGCAAAAATATTCTATAAATTCAATCATCACGAGTATAATAATTTTCAAATTTAGGAAAAATAAATTGGAGTGAATTAATATCTTTTAAATACTTTAACTAAAAATTATTATTCGTTTTTGTCTATAAAACATAAATTATATTAATTTTATTTTCATGAAAAATGAATTTAGAAAAGGATTTTATTTTAAGCAATATGAAGCGCCATTTCAATCGCCATTTGATAGACTTTTTGAAGTTTTTAAAGAGTTAATAACTCATACCTCTGGTGATTTTGATGAGGCAATCGATTGGTTGCGAGAGTTAGATAAAGAATATAAATTAACCGACTCAAGTTACACAATTGATGATTTTATTGAAGATTTAAAGAAAAAGGGATATATTAGAGAAGAACTCAAAGAAGATGGTTCATCAGGAACGGGTATAACAGCCAAAACAGAACGTGCAATTCGTCAACAAGCTTTGGATCAAATTTTTGGTAATTTGAAGCGTTCAGGTAATGGAAATCATAAAACTAAACATACCGGTAATGGTGATGAGCATACGGGAGAGTTGCGTGAATTTCATTTTGGTGATGGATTAGAACAAATTTCTCTGACTGAAAGTTTGCGGAACGCTCAAATCAATAATGGAGTAGAAGAGTTTCAATTGACAGAAAAAGATTTGGTTGTTGAAGATACTCAATTCAAATCACAAATGAGCACTGTTTTGATGATTGACATCAGTCACAGCATGATTCTTTATGGTGAAGATCGAATTACTCCCGCTAAAAAAGTCGCAATGGCATTGGCCGAATTAATTACCACTAGATATCCAAAAGACACCCTAGATATTTTGGTTTTTGGTAATGACGCTTGGACCATAGCAATTCGAGATTTACCCTATTTAAAAGTGGGCCCTTATCACACCAATACAGTTGCTGGATTACAATTGGCGATGGATTTACTTCGACGCAAGCGTAATACCAATAAGCAGATCTTTATGATCACCGATGGCAAACCAAGTTGTGTTCGTGAAAATGACGGGGAATATTACATGAACAGCAACGGATTGGACGAATACATCGTTAATAAATGTTACAGCCAAGCGCAACAAGCAAGAAAGTTGCATATTCCAATTACCACTTTTATGATTGCAAGTGATCCGTATTTACAAAAATTTGTCAATCGATTTACAGAAGAAAATCAAGGAAAAGCTTTTTACACGGGTTTAAAAGGATTAGGAGAAATGATATTTGAGGATTACGAAACCAATCGGAAGAAGAGAATTAAATAGTTTAAGATAATTTACCAATATGAAAATAGATACCATTAAAAATTTAGGAGAATTAAAAGCTACTGGCTACCAAAGTAAAAGCATTAAAGACGAATTACGAAATAACCTTAGGGAAAAAATAAAAACAGGAAAGCCTGCATTTGAAGGCGTTCATGGATTTGAAAATACGGTAATTCCAGAATTAGAACGAGCAATATTGTCACGACACAATATAAATTTACTAGGACTTCGAGGTCAAGCAAAAACAAGATTGGCTCGTTTAATGATTGAATTGTTAGATGAATACATGCCAATAGTTGCCGGTTCTGAAATCAACGATGATCCATTGAAACCCATTTCCCGTTTTGCTAAAGATTTAATTGCTTCTTTAGGAGATAAAACACCAATTCATTGGGTTCACAGAAGTGAAAGATTTTTTGAAAAATTAGCGACACCAGATGTTACTGTGGCAGATTTAATTGGTGATGTAGATCCAATAAAAGCCGCAAATTTAAAATTATCGTATGCCGATGACCGGGTGATTCACTTCGGAATGATACCAAGAGCCAACCGTTGCATATTTGTAATTAATGAATTACCTGATTTACAAGCTCGTATTCAAGTGGCATTGTTCAATATTTTGCAAGAAGGAGATATTCAAATTCGTGGTTTTAAATTGAGAATGCCTCTGGATATGCAATTTGTTTTTACAGCAAATCCAGAGGATTATACCAATCGAGGTAGTATTGTTACACCATTAAAAGACAGAATAGGTTCCCAAATTCTGACGCATTATCCTGAAACAATAAAAATAGCAAGAACAATAACTGGACAAGAAGCGAAGTTGGATCAAATACAAAGTGATGCAGTATATGTTCCTTCATTAGCCAAAGACCTATTAGAGCAAATCGTTTTTGAAGCGCGAGAAAGTGAATATATTGACAATAAAAGTGGAGTTAGTGCGCGATTGAGTATCACGGCTTATGAGAATTTGTTAAGTACTGCTGAACGTCGGGCTTTAAAATCTGGAATAGATAAAACTACAGTGAGGTTATCCGATTTTATGGGAATTATCCCTGCAATTACTGGTAAAGTAGAACTAGTATACGAAGGAGAACAAGAAGGGGCAGCAGTTGTTGCTCAACATTTAATAGGCGATGCCATTCATACTTTTTTACCTGCCTATTTTCCGAAAATTGAAAAGTTAGAAAAACAAGAGGAAAAAACAGCCTATTCGGATTTAATTGATTGGTTTTTTGCCGAAAGTGGATTTGAATTATTAGATGATGCTACAGATAAGGTTTACAAGGCAACTTTAGATTCAATTGCACCTCTTTCTATTTTAATTAAAAAATACCAACCTCAACTCGATAGTGAGGACACTTATTTCATGAAAGAGTTTGTTTTGTGGGCTTTAGTTGAATATGATAAATTGAGTAAAGATAGAATTTCCCAAGGGTATCAGTTTAGCGATATTTATGGAAATTACATCAATAAGTTGTAAAGAAAAGGGGTTTAAACTGTTGCTTAAACCCCTTTTTTATTTAAAATATTAATCTTGGTTAATTGTTTTTCTCCAAGTAAAAGCATTTAAAATGTGTCTCTTAGCAAATCTACCAGGAGAATCTGCATTTACCATTTTAACGTAAGTTGCTTTAGGTACGCTGATATATTCGTAAACACTACCATTTGAAAAATTAATAATTAATCTTCCATCAACAAATTTATAATCTGTAATTGTTGAAGTACTGATAGTTTCAGTGTATTCTGGTAAGTTTTGTTTTATTGTTTCAGGATTGATACTTACCAAAAAGTGATACGCTTCAATAATTTTTTTACTATTTTCTTCAGCCGCTTTCAAACCTTCATCATCACCCTGAAACTTGTCAGGATGTGCATCTTTCATCGCATTGCGATAAATTGTTTTCAAATCCTTCAAATCGACAGTTTTATCAACGTTTAGTAATTTTCTGTATTCAACTATTTTTTTCATAAACTTATTAAATAAGCGTCTTTCAAATGATATAATTTATTTTATAATCATTAAAAATGACAAATTTTTTGCAAAGGTACATTTAAATAAAACAATTCCAATTATTTTAAATTAAAAAGCCATTTTGGACTCAATAAAAATATAAATAGTTTGTATATTGTGAATTCTATTTTAATCAATTTTTGATATTTTCTAGACCAAATTTTAAATACATGAAAAACTTAATTCTAATTAGGCATGCAAAATCAAGTTGGGAGGAACCAATTAGTGATAAAGATCGCGGTTTAACGGAAAGAGGAAAAAATGATGCTGCATTGGTATCATTATATTGTTCCAATTTAATAAATGATAATTTTGTCTTATTTAGTAGCAGTGCAAGGAGAGCTTTTGATACAGCTACTATTTTTGCATACAATTTTTCATTCTCTTTAAATGATATTATTATTAAGGAAAATTTATACACATTTGATGAAAATCTTTTAGAAAAGATGATTCGATCATTAAGCAATGATTTAGAAAATGTTATTCTTTTTGGACACAATGCGGCTATAACAAATTTTGTTAATAAATTTGGCGATATATTTATTGAAAATGTTCCAACATCAGGTTTAGTTTGGATTAAATTTGATAGTCATGAATGGAAATTATTAACAAAAGGGAAAACACAAAAAGTGCAATTTCCAAGAGATTTAAAAATATGAATAAGAATATTGATAACCAATACATAGATAGAGAAAAAAGCTGGCTAGCTTTTAATGCTAGAGTTCTTCAGGAGGCATCTGATGAAAATGTCCCATTATTAGATCGATTGCGTTTTTTAGGAATATTTTCTAATAATTTAGATGAATTTTTTCGAGTTCGATTTGCAGCAATTCGAAGATTGAGTTTGTCAGGAATTTCTGGTGAGAAAGTACTTATGGGTATTAGCGCAAATCAATTGGTTAAAGACATAACCGAAATTGTAATTGAACAACAAACAGAGAGTTTAAGGATTTTAAAAATCATTGAAGACAAACTACAAGAACAAAATATTTTTATAATTGATGAAACTCAAATTACAAATGAACAAGAAAATTTTATAAAAGATTTTTTTATTCAAAAAGTAAGTCCTGCATTAGTTACTATTATCTTAAATGATTTAGCTGAATTTCCTATTTTAAAGGATACACTTGGTTATTTAGCTGTTAAATTAGTAATGAAACCAGAAGAAGAACCAAAAATGTTAGGATTGGTTAAACCTAAAAAAGAAATTCGTTATGCTGTAATTGAAATTCCAAAATCAATTAACCGATTTGTGGTTTTACCTCCTATAAACGATAAGCAATACGTAATTTTGTTAGACGATGTAATCCGTCTTAATTTATCAAGCTTATTCAATATTTTTGAGTACGAAAGTATCTCTGCACATATGATAAAAATTACTCGTGATGCACAATTAGATATTGATAGCGATATGAGTAAAAGTATGCTTGAAAAAATTGCCACTAGTGTAAAAGATCGAAGAATAGGGGAGCCTGTAAGATTTGTATACGATCAATCAATTGGAAAAGATACCTTGAAATTCTTTTTAACCAATATGGGAATCGATGCTTCTGACAGTATTATTCCAGGAGGCAGGTACCACAACCGTCGTGATTTTATGGATTTTCCAAACCTTGGTAGATTTGATTTATTGTACGATCCAAAAATTCCATTACCCGTTGAAGGTTTAAGTCTTGACGGTAGTATTTTAAATAAAATTGCTAAGAAAGATTATCTAGTAAACGCACCCTACCAATCGTTTTCTTACATTATCAAATTTTTACGAGAAGCCGCTTTAGATCCAAATGTTACAGCCATAAAAATTACTTTATACCGATTAGCCAAAAACTCCCAAGTAATAAGTTCGCTAATTAATGCAGCTAAAAATGGAAAGAAAGTAACCGTTCAAATTGAATTACAAGCGCGTTTTGATGAGGCTAGTAATATTTCCTACGCGGAACAAATGCAAACGGAAGGTATCGAATTAATTTTCGGTATTAAAGGCTTGAAAGTCCACAGTAAAATTTGTTTGGTGGAAAGAATTCAGAGCGGAAAATTAGTTCGTTATGGTTTTATTTCAACTGGTAATTTTAATGAAGCAACTGCGAGAGTTTATACTGATGTAACTTTATTTACTAGTCATCAGCAAATTTTAAAAGACGTTTCAAAAGTGTTTGAATTCTTTAATGTAAATTATAGGGTTCATCGTTACAAGCATTTAATTGTATCTCCCCACTATTCGCGTACTAGGATTAATAAACTAATTGAGCGTGAAATAACTAATGCTGAAAATGGTAAAATTGCATTCATAAAGTTGAAATTAAATAGTTTAACAGACGTTCAATTAATAGATAAATTATACGAAGCTAGTAATGCAGGGGTATCCATTCAACTTCAGATTAGAGGGATATGTTCTTTGATTCCTGGTGTTAAAGGAATGAGTTCAAATATTGAAGCGATAAGTATAGTAGACAATTATTTAGAGCATTCCAGAATATTTATTTTTGGAAATCAAAATGACCCTGAAGTCTTTATTTCTTCTGCTGATTTTATGACTAGAAATATTGACGGAAGAGTTGAAGTAACCTGCCCTATATACGACGATAGAATAAAAACCGAACTCATTGATATTTTTAATATAGGTTGGAAAGGAAATGTTAAATCACGTTTGCATTCACTTAAATTAGATAACAAATATCGTTTGAAGGATAATAACATTGTATTTAGAGCCCAACAAGAAATGTACAATTACTACTTAAATCGTCTTGATATAATAAAAGAAGATTTATAAATTTTTATAATTTAGCTTCAAATAGATAATTAATGATTACAATTAAAAAATATGCTGCAATAGACGTCGGCTCAAATGCAATGCGACTTTTGGTAGCTAATATTATTGAGGAAAAAGGAAAAGAAACGCAATTCAGTAAAAGTGCTTTAGTTCGGGTTCCTATTCGTTTAGGTCAAGACGCTTTTACTGTTGGAGAAATTTCAGAAGAGAATATCGATAGAATGGTTGATGCTATGAAAGCATTTAAGCTTTTGATGAAAGTTCACAAAGTGGAGAAATACAAGGCCTGTGCTACTTCTGCAATGCGTGAAGCTTATAATGGTCGAGAAGTAATTGATATAATTAAGAAAAAGGCTGATATAGAGATTAATATAATAGATGGAAAAACAGAAGCGGCAATAATTGCTTCAACTGATTTACACTATTTATTAAAAACGGAAAAAACGTATTTATATGTTGATGTTGGTGGAGGAAGTACAGAATTTTCGTTATTTTCAAATGGTAAAATGATTGCTTCAAAATCATTTAAAGCGGGAACAGTGCGTCTATTAAATGAAGTTGTTTCAGAAATTGTTTGGCATGAAATTGAAAAATGGATTAAAACCAATACTGAAATCTATGATGAGGTAACTCTTATTGGTTCAGGAGGTAACATCAATAAATTGTTTAAAATGTCAGGAAAAATGGAAGATAAACCATTGTCTTATATGTATGTAAATTCACAATTCACTTACCTGAATTCACTTACTTACGAACAAAGAATTACAGAATTAGGATTAAACGCTGATAGAGCCGACGTGATCGTTTTAGCTACAAAAATATATTTAAATGCTATGAAATGGAGCGGAGCTAGAAGTATTTATGTTCCAAAAATCGGTTTGTCAGATGGAATTGTAAAAGCACTTTACTACGGTAAAATTTAAATATCCAGTTCGAAAGTTTTTCTAAGTATATCTAAATTTGAATTGAGTTCATTTAATCGATTGTATTTTTCTTGAGGTGTAAAAGCCTTTTTGGTAGTAACACTCTCATTTACAATTACTTCAATTACTATATTATGATTGTGTAAATGTCCTTTTAAATAGCCTAACAAGCCATTTTTTTCCGATTCAAAATCTATTTTAGAACCTTGATTGGGTAATTCTAAAGTAATAGTTGTTCCATTCAAAATAGGATCGTTTATAAGTAATAAAGATTCCATTATTTTATAGCCTTTATCTCCTAATCGTTGTGCATATTTGTTCCAATACAGCAACATATCGGTTTCATTAAAAGCTTCAGTGGGTAATTGAACTTCTTCTTTAATTATTGATTTTCCAGCTTCTAAAAGTTCTTTTTTTGCTTTTATACTCGCCAACGAAAACGCAGAAACTTTTGGCTCCGACGCCATATCTAAGCTGTTTGGAGATTCAGTTTTTTCAGTTTTTTCGTACTCAACAATAGTTTCTTTTGGACTATTTTCAAGCTCGATTGTTTCTGAAGTTAGATCTTCAAGTTCATCTTGTGATTCAATAATTTCAACAGATTCCTCTTTAACTTCAACAGTTACCGCTGTATTAATATCTGGCTGTACTTCAACTGTAGCAACTAGTTTTTCAACAACAGTTTTATCAGTTATTGAATAATTGGCAATTTTAAAATGTGTTGGGGGAATTATATAAGATTCAGCCTTTTTTTTTTCTCCATCAAAAGTGATAGAAGCCAATTGCATTAAACAAAGTTCAACTAGTAGTCGCTGATTCTGACTGATTTTGTATTTCAAGTCGCACTCATTTGCAATTTGAATTCCTTCTAATAAAAAGTCTTGCGAAGTTTTTTGAGATTGAATTCCATACAATTTTTGAGCTTGTTCGCCCACTTCCAAAAGTGAAATAGTGGTTGGCGTTTTGCAAACTAATAAATCTCTAAAATGAGAGGCCATTCCAGCAATAAAATGATGACCATCAAATCCTTTTGACAAGATTTCGTTGTAAGCCATCAACAATTCTGGAATTTTATTCTCAACAATTAAATCGGTAATATTGATATAGGTTTCATAATCTAGCACGTTCAAATTCTCTGTAACTGCTTGACGTGTAAGGTTATTTCCGCAGAATGACACTACTCTGTCAAATATAGATAAAGCATCACGCATTGCGCCATCAGCTTTTTGAGCAATAATGTGTAATGCATCGTCCTCAAATTTTACACCTTGACTTTCCGCAACTTCAGCTAAATGATCTTTTGCGTCTTTTACCGTAATTCTTTTAAAATCAAATATCTGGCAACGCGATAAAATTGTAGGGATAATTTTGTGTTTTTCAGTGGTTGCTAATATAAAAATGGCATGTTTTGGTGGTTCTTCTAATGTTTTCAAAAAAGCATTAAAAGCAGCTGCTGACAACATGTGAACCTCGTCAATAATATAAACCTTGTATTTTCCTGTTTGTGGCGGGATTCTAACTTGGTCAATCAAATTACGAATGTCATCAACAGAGTTATTTGAAGCAGCATCCAATTCAAATACATTAAATGCAAAATCTTCTAACGGATCATCATAACCTGGTTGGTTAATTTTTCTAGCTAATATTCGGGCACAAGTAGTTTTTCCAACTCCCCTAGGTCCAGTAAATAATAGTGCTGACGCCAAATGATTGGTTTCTATGGCATTTAATAAAGTATTGGTAATTGCTTTTTGACCCACAACATCTTTAAATGTTTGAGGGCGATATTTACGAGCCGATACTACAAATTCTTCCATAGAAATTTATTGGTTTACAAATATAGATTTATTATTTCAATTTTGAAATTCTAATTTTTAAATTTATTCTTCATTATTTTAATAAAATTAAAGCTATCAGCTTTCAAATATTTATTCAATTATTATCGTAGATTTGCATCGCAGACCGCCTTATCGCCACGCTTAGGTGTGGAGGAAAGTCCGGACACCACAGAGAAGCATAGCGGGTAACGCCCGTCATTTTGAGCAATCAAAAGAGGACAAGTGCAACAGAAAGCAGGTACAGGTAATGCTGTAGTGAAACCAGGTAAACTCTATGCGGTGAAATTTCAAGTATATCAATAGTTAAGGGCTTCTCGTCCGTTGTTGAAGGGTAGAAAGATGGAGCTCGCGAGTAATTTCGAGCCTAGATAAATGATAAGGCCACGCAAAACGTGGACAGAATCCGGCTTATAGGTCTGCTTTTTTTATTTTAGAATAAATAACACTGTCTAAAAATTCCCCGTTAAAAAATTCATTTTCTTTAAAGTGCCCTTCTTTTACAAATCCATTTTTTATTAAAACCCTTTCAGAGGCACTGTTTCTGGGATCAATTACAGCCTCCATTGAATGTAAATTCATCTCATTAAATCCATATTTCATAACTCTTTCCACAGCTTCGGTGGCAATACCTCTGCCATGATTTTCAGAGAGTAACATGTAACCAATTTCGGAACGGTAATCAGCAAATTTAGTTCTGTAAAACCCAATAATACCCAATAATTTGTTTTCCCCTTTAAAGGTAATAGCCCAATTTATCGACTCGTTTTTTTCAAGTCCGCTATCTAATAAAGCAATATGTTCTAGTGCTTCTTCATTATTGGTAACCAATGGGCGAGGAATGTATTTCATTGTTTCTGCATTGGAACGCATTGAAAAAATTTCATTGACATCACTATGGTCAACTCTTCTGAGTAACAATCTTTCGGTTTCTAAAATTGGAAAAGGAGTAAAATTGAGTTCTAACATTTTATGGATTATAAAATTTCTATTAAGTAATTGGTTTCAAATGTTTGGTTAACACCCAGGATTTGTATTCCTTCTTTATCTTCAATGTTTCCGTTGTTTTCGATTGTGTCAGCATATCCAATCCATGGTTCTATACAAATAAAAGGCGCTTGATTTTTGGTCCAAATTCCTAATGAAGGAAAATTTTCATAGTGTACCTTTAGAAAAGGAATATTATTTTCAGCAATGGAAACTGACTTAGATGCTATAGATTTAAAAATTAAAGCATCATTTTCAAATATTGAGTAGTTTAATGGTAAACTATTATTTTCTATTGGTAATGAATAAATAGAATTTGAAATTAAATCATTTTCCAATATTGAAACAATCAAGTTTTCTGATTTTTCAAATTGCAGTTCGTAATTTTCAAAATTATTATTTAAAGCAAAAGCAGGATGCGCACCAATTGAAAATGGCATCTCAACCAAATTGTTATTAATTACTTTAAATCCTATTTTTAATATGTACTCAGTTAAGGTGTAGCTTATTTGTAATTCAAATTTAAAGGGATATTTTTCTAAAGTATCTGCCGATTCATTTAAAGAAAAAACTACACTATCTTGTGTTTTTTCAATAACATTAAATTCCATTTCTCGAGCAAATCCATGTCTTGGCAATTGATACGTAGTAGCATTGTAACAATAACTGTTGTTTTTTAAACTTCCTACAATTGGAAAAAGTACAGGGGAGTGTTTCCCCCAAAAATCAGGATTTCCTTCCCATATATACTCTTTATTGGATTTGTTTTTTAATGAAATTAGTTCTGCCCCAAATGAATTTATGGTCGCAGTGAATTCTGAATTGGAAAGTGTAATTTTCAAGGGTGCTTATTTTAAGCAAAAGTACTATTTCTTGGATTTACTTAATTGAACTTTCATTAATTTATGTTAAATTAATTTTTATTTGAAGAAAAAATAGCAATTTTGAAATTCGAATTTTTTTTAAAATTGTATATCAATTTAGTAACAATAAAATATAAAATTCGTCTTCCACTAAAAAAAACCTATTAAATGAAAAACAGATTTACAAAAGCGTTATTATTTTCGGCTTTACTATTCGGATCAGTGGTTGCATTTGCTCAGCAAACTCCTGCAACCCAAACAAAAAAAGTTTCAAATTATAGTTATACGGAAGCTTTTGCTCCCAATTTCTATACTAAAAATGGAACAGCAACCCGTTCGGCAAGCGGTCAACCAGGTGAAAAATATTGGCAAAACAGAGCTGATTATCAATTGACTGCTAGCTTAAATGACAAGACAAGTGAAATTGTAGGTTCAGAGACCTTGACTTACACGAACAACAGTCCTGACAAATTATCCTTCCTTTGGATGAATGTAGATCAGAATTTATTCAAAAATGATTCTCGTGGAAATGCAGTAGTACCTGTAAACGGTAGCCGAAACGGTGCTAGAGGAGAAAAATTTGACGGCGGTCATAAAATCAAGTCAGTTAAAATAGTAACCAATGTTGGTGGTAAAGTAGTTGAAAAAGAGGCTAAATTTGAAATTAACGATACCAGAATGAAAATTTCTTTACCACAAGAATTGAATGCAAACGGAGCTTCGATTAAAGTTAAAATTGAATTCTCTTATATTTCTCCAAAATACGGTTCGGATAGAACAGGAGTTTTAGATACAAAAAACGGTAAAGTTTTTACCATTGCTCAATGGTATCCTAGAATGTGTGTTTATGATGACGTGAAAGGCTGGAATACTCCGCCTTATCAAGGTGCTGGTGAGTTCTATTTGGAATATGGTGATTTTGACGTGAATATTACTGCTCCTTCAAATCATGTAGTGGTTTGTTCAGGAGAATTGGTTAATGCCAACGAAGTTTATTCTGACAAACAGCAAAAACTATGGACAGCTGCTGCAAAAAGTGATAAAACCGTCGTAATTCGTTCTGCTGAAGATGTAGCGAATGCAGTTTCAAAACCTTTAGCTAAACCAACATTGACTTGGCATTTTAAAATTAAAAATTCAAGAGATGTTTCATTTGCTTCTTCTGCTGCATTTATTATTGATGCTGCTAGAATCAATTTACCAAGTGGTAAAAAATCTCTTGCTATTTCTGCTTATCCTGTTGAATGTGAAGGGGAATCGGCTTGGGGACGTTCAACAGAATATACAAAAACTTCTATTGAAAATTATTCAAAAAGATGGTTTGAATATCCTTATCCAGCAGCGACAAATGTTGCAGGAAATGAAGGTGGAATGGAATATCCTGGAATTGTTTTTTGTGGATGGGAATCCAAAGGAGAGGAATTATGGGGGGTAACAGATCACGAATTTGGGCACATTTGGTTCCCAATGATTGTAGGTTCAAACGAAAGATTATTTGCCTGGATGGACGAAGGATTCAATACTTTTATCAATTCGTTGAGTTCAGTAGATTTCAATAATGGCGAATACAAATCTCCTAATCCAGACATGCATCAAATGTCGGAAGTTTTTACAAGACCTTCTATGGAGCCAATATTTACTGCTCCTGATTGCTTTAAAGAAGCTAATATGGGTATGTTAGCTTACTACAAACCTTCTTCAGGATTAATAATGTTGAGAGAGCAAATTTTAGGAAAAGAACGTTTTGATACTGCTTTTAAAATCTATGTTACAAGATGGGCATTCAAACATCCTACGCCAGATGATTTCTTTAGAACTATTGAAAATGTAGCTGGTGAAGATTTAAATTGGTTTTGGAGAAGTTGGTTTATCAATAACTGGCGTTTTGACCAGGGAATTACTAAAGTTAAATATATTAAAAACAACCCAAAATTGGGGGTAATAATATCATTAGAAAACCTTGAAAAAATGCCTCTTCCAGTTATTATGGATATTAAATTCAAAAGCGGTGAGGTGAGGAGAGTTAATTTACCAGTTGAAATCTGGCAAAAAAATGTTGATTGGTCATTTAAATATGATTCTAATGAAGAAATTGATACAATTACTTTAGATCCTGATCACGTTTTTCCCGATGTAAATAGTGCCAATAATACTTGGACTCCAGCTGCTGGTGAATTAGAAAAAGATGTTATTTTAGATGCTTATTTTGGAAATTATTCCAGTACAATGATTCCTATCAAAATAGCAATTTCTGAAGAAGATGGTTCGCTTGTTGCTAAAGCTACCGGTCAACCAAGTATTCCTCTTGAAAATGTTGGGAAAGATAAGTTTTCTTTTGACCAAGCGGGTTTAACAGTTCAATTTAACGAGAGTAAATCGGAGTTAAATTTAATGATTAATGGTCAATCGTTCTTATTTACAAAAGACAAATAAAAGTTAGTTATAATTCAAAAAAAACACCAGCAGTAATGTTGGTGTTTTTTTTATTTCTTAAGCTGGAATTTGCTGACTTAAACAATGCAATGTTCCAAATCCCCAAATTAAATCAATGGCGCTAATTCCGATAATTTCTCGATCTGGGAAACAATCTGCTAAAATATTTAGTGCTAAACGATCATTAGAATCATTGAATGTTGGAACCAAAACACATTTATTTAATATTAAAAAATTAGCATAGCTTGCAGGTAAAACAATACCGTCAAAATAAATTCTTTTTGGCATTGGTAGTTCCACAATATTTAATGGGTTTCCATTTTCTAATTTGGCGTTTTGCAATCTTTTCAAATTGTCTTGTAACGGTTGGTAATTGTTGTCTTTTTTATCAGATTCTACAATGGTAACGACTGTATTTTCATTAACAAAACGACATAAATCATCAATATGACCGTGGGTATCATCGCCTTCAATTCCGTTTCCGAGCCAGATAACATTGGTAATTCCAAGGTATTCTTTGAAAATAGCTTCATAATCAGCTTTGGTAAAATTTGGATTTCTAACTTGAATTGTTGGATGCATTAAGCACTCCTCTGAGGTTATCAAAGTTCCTTTTCCGTTGGTTTCAATCGCGCCACCTTCTACAATAACAGGTTTTCCATTATAAGTAACTTGTTGGACTGGAATATCTAAAAATTTTGCCACCATTCTTGGAACCCATTTGTCCAATTGATAGTTAGTGTATTTTGCCCATCCATTAAAATTAAAGTCTAATGCTTCTCTTTTTGTTCCATTTTTTACAATAATTGGACCGGAATCCCGCATCCAACTTCTATTGGTTTTGTGAATTATAAAAGAAACTGCTTTAGTGTTTACTTCAGCAATTTCTAGCATTCCGATGACTTTAGCTTTCAGTTTTTCATCGGCAACTACCAAAACAACCTCTTCAAATGTGGTTACTTTTTTGATGAATTCTACAAACGCCCATTGAATCGCCTCGTATTTACCAGGCCAATCGTTACCGTTATGAGGGAAACAAAGTAAAATTCCTTGATGCTTCTCCCATTCTGCTGGAAATCGTCTTGAATTTATCATTACTCTATGGCTCTTTTAGTAATGTCTTGAAAAGCATCAATTCTTCGGTCACGTAAAAACGGCCAATTCTGGCGTACATTTTCTTGTAAGTCCAAATCGACTTCTGCTATCAAAATTTCTTCCTTATCGTGTGAGGCTTGCGCCAATATTTCTCCTTGTGGTCCGGCAATAAAAGAAGATCCCCAAAATTCAATTCCATAGGTATTTGGTAGGTATTGTTCTAAACCAATTCTATTGGCAGCGGCAACATAAACGCCATTTGCAACGGCATGTCCTTTCATTACATTCATCCATGCACCATGTTGGTTTTCTCCATATTGCTTTTTTTCTAATGGATGCCAACCAATAGCAGTTGGATAAAATAATACTTCAGCACCTTGCAAAGCCGTTAAACGTGCGGCTTCAGGAAACCACTGATCCCAGCAAATTAGCGTTCCTATTTTTCCTTTATGGGTTGGAAAAGCTTTAAAACCTAAATCGCCAGGGGTAAAGTAGAATTTTTCATAAAAATGTGGATCATCCGGAATGTGCATTTTTCTATACAATCCAGCTTCCGATCCATCGGTATCAATAATATAGGCGCTATTATGGTAAATTCCAGCCATTCTTTTCTCGAAAAATGGAACAATAATTACTACGCTCAACTCTTTGGCTAATTCGCTAAAGGCAATAAATGAAGCACTGTAGAGCGGCTCTGCTAAAGCAAAATTATCAACATCTTCACTTTGACAAAAGTAATGACTGCTATATAATTCAGGTAATGAAATCACTTCAGCACCCATTTTTGCAGCTTCACGAACCCACGATAAACATTTTTTCAAGTTGTTCTCCGCAACATCATTCAAATTCAATTGGACTACTGCTATTTTGTATTTATTATTTGCCATAGCTAAAAAATTAGATTGCAAAAATAGTTATTTTTATAAATAGAGAAGTTTTTTTAGACATAGATTTAATTTTTGATTTATTTGAAAACAAAGTAAACGTAGGAAGTCAATAGTATTTACTAAATATATTTTTTAATTGATTTTGGAGAAGATTAAATTATTTCTTCGATGTGTTTTTTGATGTTTTCAGCAATTTTTTTTGTAGGTAAATCATTTTCATCAGTTCCAAAAGGGTCTTCAATTTCTTCGGCAATAAGTTCTAAACTTGCCAATACATAAAATACAAATACCACCACCGGAGCCACATAATAACCAAGTGAAAAGGAATATCCAAAGGGAAGTGTCATAACGTAGAAAAAGATAAACTTTTTCAGAAAAGCACTATAGGAATAGGGAATAGGGGTGTTTTTTATTCGTTCGCAAGCACCACAAATTTCACTAAAGGATTGCACCTCGGCATTCAAAATAATGAGTTGATCTCCAGTGATTTTTTTGGAAGTGTAGAGATCATTGATTTTAAAAAACAGCATTTTTGCTACTTGGTTGGGCTTGTGTTTGTGGCGGTCAATTTCTAAATCTACATCATCAAAAAGTTGTTTGCTGGTATCGTTGTTATTTAAATGTTTATGTAAAATCGAAGCGTATCCGGGTATCATTTTGCGAAAGTAGGCACGGTCACTTTCTTCATTCAAAATTGCAGATAACTTGATTGCAAAATTTCGACTATTATTTACCAACGAACCCCACAATTTCCTTCCTTCCCACCAACGATCGTAAGCGGTATTAGTTCTGAAAACTAACAATAATGAAATAACGAAGCCTAACATTCCATGCATGATGGTTATGTTTTTTATGTAGCTTTCTTGTGGTAATTTCCAATACTCTATTTCTAAATATCCAATAATTCCAGAATAAGCACCAATAGCGACCATAATTGGAAACAGGGTTCTGAAGGTATCGGACTTGTGGAACTTAAAAATAAAAGTAAACCAGTCTTTAGTATTGTATGATAACATATTTTTCCATATTTAATACAAACATAAGTTTCTTGTTAATTCTATCAAAACTATTTCAGATAATTTAGCTTGTTTAAGCCTCTTTATTTTTCATAATCCACACACTATTCAAACTAAAAAAGATAACTTTGCAAAGTCACCATTTATCTGAATAACTATGAGTATTTTTAATTCCATTTTTGGGGAGCCAAAGCCAAATTCTAATTCATCTAATATCGACTGGATTCCATTGGAGGATTTGGGGCAAATAGAGGAAATTATTACACTGTCCGAACAAAAGCTAGTTATTATTTTCAAGCACAGTACCCGTTGCAGTATAAGTAGAATGGCCTTGAAGAATTTTGAAAATGAATATGATTTAGGAGAGAATGTTACTGCTTATTTTCTAGATTTAATTTCTTTTAGGGAGGTTTCTAATGAAATTGCTTCTCGTTTTAATGTGGTTCACCAATCGCCACAATTGCTACTTATAGTGGGAGGGAAGTCGGTTTACGATGTTTCTCATAGTGCTATTGATGCCCAAGAATTAAAATCAAAGATACAATAGTTGGTTTTTATGATTGAATATATTCTGAATGTTGAATTTAAGGGAATCGTTTACAGCGAAAATGAAATCAGTTATAAAGAATATGAAAACTGCACTTTTATAGATTGTAATTTCACCTGTTGCCTTTTTCTAGCTGCCAGTTTCATCGACTGTAAGTTTGTTAATTGCAATTTTAATGGCGCAAAAATCAATCATACTTCCCTAAGAACAGTGTATTTTAATAAGTGTAAGATTAGCGATGTGAATTTTGCTATGATCGACAAATTCATTTTTGAAATTCATTTTAAAGATTGTATTTTAGACTTCTCTAAGTTTTATGCACTCAAGTTAAAAGGCACCACATTTACAAATACAAGCCTTGTAGCTGTTGACTTTATGTCATCTGATTTGAGTGAAGTGGTATTTGAAAACTGCGATTTGTATAGAAGTGAATTTGATAAAGCCAACGCATCCAAAACCAATTTTAAAACGAGTTTCAACTATACCATTAATCCAGAAAGCACTAAAATTAAGAAAGCTATTTTTTCTTTAGAAGGCGTAAAAGGGTTGCTTTACAAATACGATATTATAGTCAAATAGTTAGCTAAGTTTTTTTAGCATTTTGAAATCTTCCATAAGATAGCCAAAGTCTAGTTCGATATCTTCTTCACCAATGCACTCAAAACCTATTTTGATGTAAAAATCAAATGCTTTATTGTAGCGATTTACATTCAATGAAATTCCATGGTGATTCAGCTGGTTCGCTATTTTTTCAATTTCAGAAATCAATAGTTTTCCCACCCCTTTTCCTTGAGATTCCGGAAGTAGATAAATTTTGTGCAAACGAATGATTTTCTCCCCTAAATAATCAGGCTCATAGGAAGCAAATCCAAGGTTATTGTTATTTTCCTTAACCAATAAAAAAAAGTGGTTTTTATTTTTGAAATTGTCAATTAGTGAAACTTCACTGTAGAATTTCTCCAACATGTAATTCAATTGTACTTTGGAAATAATTTCCCCGTAAGTATCAGGCCATGTTTTATAAGCAATTTCTCGAATCGTTTTAAAATCAGAGGCACTGGCTTCAGAAATTTCTATCATTTATGATTAAGGTATAGATTATCCGTGCATGGTTTCTCGTTTTCCATAATTTTCAATTATAGAAGCCTCAAATTCAAGCCATTCGCGCCATCTTTTTTCAACGTCAATTCCTTGACCGTATTTTCTGGCATAAGTTATAAAAGTAGTGTAATGCCCGGCTTCACTTTCCATTAAATCTCTGTAAAAATTGGATAATTCTTCGTCTTTAATATTTTCAGATAGGACTTTGAAACGTTCGCAACTTCTCGCTTCAATCATTGCCGAAAACAACATGCGTTCCACAAATCCTGAGACACGACTTCCAGTATTGCTTTTTTTCATGTATTGCGCCAATTCGCCTACATATTCGTCTTTGCGTTCTCTAGCAAGAGTCAATCCACGTTTTTTGATGATGTTGTGAACCATTTCAAAGTGTTCAATTTCTTCTTTAGCTAAAGCCAACATATCCGAAACTAAATCGGGATATTCAGAATTTATGGTAATGATAGTAATTGCGTTTGAAGCTGCTTTTTGCTCGCACCAGGCGTGGTCAGAAAGAATTTCTTCAATATTGGTTTCCACAATATTCACCCATCTTGGATCGGTAGGTAATTTTAATCTTAAAACGGACATATAGTTTAGTTTAAAGTTTAAGGTTCAAAGTTTAGAGGACAAACCTTAAACATCAATCTATTTTTATTAGAATACGAACATTGCTCTTTCCCCCATCATTTCATTCACTTCATCTGCAACTTGTTCAATTACAGCTTCATCAGTATGATTCATTAAAACTCTATCGATCAATTCAACGATAGTTTCCATATCGCTTTCTACTAATCCACGAGTGGTAATAGCAGGCGTACCGACACGAATTCCAGATGTTACAAAAGGTGATTTATCATCAAATGGAACCATATTTTTATTCACTGTTATTTCTGCTTTTACTAATGCATTCTCCGCCTCTTTACCAGTAATATTTTTATTTCTTAAGTCAATTAACATCATGTGGTTGTCTGTTCCTCCAGAAATTAAATGGTAACCTCTTTTTACAAATGCTTCCGCCATAGCTTTGGCGTTTTTTTGAACTTGAAGTGTATATCTGAAAAATTCATCAGTAAGAGCTTCTCCAAATGCAACTGCTTTTGCAGCTATAATATGCATTAAAGGGCCACCTTGATTTCCTGGGAAAACTGCTAAATCTAATAAAGAAGACATCATTCTGATTTCCCCTTTTGGAGTAGTTAATCCAAACGGATTTTCAAAATCTTTCCCCATCAAAATCAATCCACCTCTAGGACCACGAAGGGTTTTGTGAGTAGTGGTAGTAATAATATGACAATGTGGGATTGGGTCATTCAACAATCCTTTAGCAATTAATCCTGAAGGATGAGAAATATCTGCCAATAATAGAGCGCCTACGCTATCAGCGATTTTTCTAAAACGCTCAAAATCCATATCTCTACTATAGGCTGATGCCCCTGCGATAATTAATTTGGGTTGTTCTTTAGTTGCAATTTCTTGAATTTTATCATAGTCAAAACGGCCCGTTTCTTTTTCAACCCCATAAAAAGAAGGAGTGTACAAACGTCCTGAGAAATTCACAGGAGAACCGTGAGTTAAATGCCCACCGTGTGACAAATCGAAACCTAAAATTTTATCACCAGGTTTCAAACAAGCGTGAAAAACAGCAGTATTGGCTTGAGACCCTGAGTGCGGTTGAACGTTGGCATATTCCGCTCCAAAAAGTGCTTTGGCTCTATCAATAGCAATTTGCTCTACCACATCTACCACTTCACAACCTCCATAATATCTTTTTCCTGGGTATCCTTCTGCATATTTATTGGTCAAACAAGAACCGGCTGCTTCCATCACTTGGTCGCTTACAAAATTCTCTGATGCTATAAGCTCAATTCCGTGAATTTGTCTGTCTTGTTCTTCTAAAATTAGATCAAAAATTTCGTTGTCGTGTTGCATTTTATAGTAGTTGTTAAATTTAACGCAAATTTACAAAAAAAAGGTTTGTATAAATTCTAGTTTATAATATATTTGGCACATATTTTTCAACAAATTAATCAACAAAAAGATGCCGATAACAGCAAACGATCCAAATAGAAAATCATGGTTAGAAGTAGCCGTTGATAGCGATTTCCCAATTCAAAATATCCCTTTTGGAGTTTTCTTGACGCGTGAAAATGTAGTTACTGTGGGAACTAGAATTGGTAATTACGCAATAGATTTAGGTGCTTTACAGCAATTAAATTATTTTGAAGACATTGAATTGACTGACGATATGTTCATGCAGGACACGTTAAATGATTTTATTTCAGATGGTAAAAAAACCTGGCGATTGGTACGAAATAGAATTGCAGAAATTTTTGATGCTAAAAATCCAAATCTTAGAGATAATAACAAGCATAAAAAAGTAGTTATTTTTAATATAGATGAAGTGGAAATGCAATTACCAGTATTAATTGGTGATTATACCGATTTCTACTCAAGTAAAGAACACGCTACCAATGTAGGAATGATGTTCCGTGATCCAGAAAATGCTTTATTACCCAATTGGTTGCACTTGCCTGTAGGATATCACGGTCGTAGTTCGTCAATTATTCCTTCAGGGATTCCGGTTCATCGCCCAATGGGACAAACCTTACCAGCAGGTGAAACTTCACCTGTTTTTGGACCTTCAAGATTGATCGATTTCGAATTAGAAACCGCTTTCATCACTACTGATGTAAATGTAATGGGAGAGAACATTCCTATTCATGAAGCCGAGGATTATATTTTTGGAATGGTTTTATTAAATGATTGGAGTGCGCGAGACATTCAAAAATGGGAATATGTTCCTCTAGGACCCTTTTTAGCAAAGAATTTTGCCTCTTCAATTTCCCCTTGGATTGTTACCATGGATGCTTTAGAGCCTTTTAGAACCAAGAGTCCAAAGCAAGAACCTACACCTTTGACTTATTTACAGCAAAAAGGTAAGAATGCTTTCGATATTAATTTGGAAGTAGCAATCCAACCCGAAAAAGGCGAGTCTACAGTTGTTTCAAAAACCAATTTCAAATACATGTATTGGACAATGAGTCAGCAGTTAGCGCATCATACTTCCAATGGATGTAGAGTAAATTCGGGTGATATGATGGGATCGGGAACTATTTCAGGACCAACACCAGATAGTTTTGGTTCGATGTTAGAATTGACTTGGGGTGGAAAAAATCCTATCAAATTAAAAGATGGAACGGAACGTAAATTCATCAATGATTATGATACTGTTATCATGAAAGGATTCTGTCAAAATTCGCATGTTCGAATTGGTTTTGGAGAAGTTTCTAGTCAGCTATTACCTCCTTTTGTAAGAAAATAAAAGATTTTTGAAATAGTTAAAAAGCCTAATTGATTTTTCAATTAGGCTTTTTTATACTTCTATAGGACTGGATTAAAGATATAGTGAATACGTGATTCGAAAGTGAGGGATATTAATCACGATTTACTTCAAATAAAAAACCCTTACAAACATAGTTTATAAGGGTTTTGTGACCTCGACTGGATTCAAACCAGTAACCTTCTGAGCCGTAATCAGATGCGCTATTCAGTTGCGCCACGAGGCCATTTTGTGGGTGCAAATATAGCTATTAAAGTCTAATTTACAAATGTATTTTTAAATAAATCTATTTGAAGTTTTTGAAAATCTGCATTAGTCTAAAGCTCTTACAGTTACGTAATAACGGTAAGCGATGAGTGCTTTTTGCCAATTTTTTGCTTTGGTAACATCCAATCGTTGCTTCGTTAAACTGGGTAAAACGAGTTTGTTGATTTTGGCTAGGATTTTAAACATATTAGTATTCTTTATCTTGTTTATCGTTGGCTATGGCAAAATTCCTAGATTTTTTTTCATAAATAGGAAATGATTTATCACTAGGATTTACAATTACTGTTTTAATGGTAATTTTATCACCAACTTTAAAACTCTTGGATACCATTTGATAGTCAAGTAGATAACTCCCGCAAAAATAATTTCCGTTTTCGTCTAATTCAATTATTCCAGTATGTATTCCTTTGGCCATGATGCTAAATTGTTATTCATTGATGCAAAAATAGGTATTTCCTGTCGTTATTATTAATTACTTAGTTTCTAATTTTAATTGCTTTTGTATCCAAATACAACTAAAAGCGGCGAAAACTCCAAATCCACCCATTACAAACCAGTTCCATTGGTAACCAAAATGTCCAATAATTTCCATACCTAATTTAGAACTTACAATATGGGCCGTGCTGAAACTCATAGTGTAGATTGCCATATAACGACCTTCATGGCCTGCTGGTGCTCGGCTTAACGCAAATGCATTAGAAAATGGAAACGAAAATACTTCTCCAATGGATACAAAAATCATACTTATTACAAGAATTCCTGCCCAAACATTAATTAGTAATAAATAGAAACTAAATGACATTAATAAAGTTCCCCACAGAATTATTTTTAATTTTTGAACTTTTTTTCTTTCAAAATAGCTCACTATTGGCATTTCCAAAGCGAAAATTAAAAGTCCATTTAAAGTCATTAATAAACCAGTTTCAAATTCGGTTAAACCAAATCTTTCATGGTGATACAATGGCAAAGTAGTAAATAATTGGAAGAAAATCATGGCGGTTACAAAACTTACAAATAAGAAGACCCAAAATATTTTGTCTTTAAAGACTGAAATTCGGTTAGATTCATCAATTTTGGCAGTTTCATTAATTGGTTTTTTCTTTTCTTTTACTAATAAAGCAAACAATCCGATTGCTAAAATACAGGTTAAACCGTCTACCCAAAATAAGCCACGATATCCAATAGACATAATTATTAATCCCCCTAATGCGGGTCCTGCAGCGAAACCAAGGTTTACAGCTATTCGAACCAAAGTGAGTGCACGAGTTCTATTTTCAGGTTTTGAATACGCTCCAAGTGATACAAACATCGCCGGTCGAAACATGTCTGCAATAACCATTATGCTGAACATTCCGATACACAATCCTACAAATGAGGTGACATATTGCAAAAATAAAAAACCAATTCCACTAGTGAATAAACTGAATATCATTATTTTATAAAAACCTATTTTATCAGATAATTTACCTCCCAACCAAGAACCTAACATGGATCCAAAACCAAAAGAAACCATAATCCAACCCACTTGACTGTAGGAAAAATGTAAATTTTCTTTTAGGTATTTTGATAAAAATGGAAGAACCATGGTGCCCGCTCGATTGATGAAGGTAATTATCGCAAGAATCCAGATTTCTCTGGTAAACCCTTTGAAATTATTTATGTAGCGATTAAATGCGGTTTTTAACATGGAATATTTTTGAGCTTACAAAGGTAATAAACTTTGTGGCTTTATAACTTTTAATCTATTTTTGCAACATGATTTTTTTTAATATTCATACTCATAATAACAGTCATCAAACCGAGGTATTGGAAATAGTGAATCAATATCCTCAGGAATTTGATAGTTCTTTATCTAATTATTCTATTGGAATTCATCCTTGGTATATTGTTGAGGATAGAATTGATAATGATTTACAAATAATTGAGAATAAATTACAGGAGGATAATTGTTTAGCTACAGGCGAGTGCGGATTTGATAAAAGAGCGGAGACTTCAATGGATTTGCAGCAAATGGTACTCGAGAAACAATTGATTTTAGCCGAAAAATATCAAAAACCTGTGATACTACATTGCGTTGCTGCCTTTCAAGAATTAATAACTGTCAAAAAGAAATTAAATATTTCTGTTCCTATGATTATTCATGGTTTTTCAAAAAATATTGAAGTTGCAAATCAGTTGGTCCAGAATGGATTTTATTTGTCTTTCGGAAAATATTTGCTACTAAATAAAGAATTGGAATTAGTATTTAATTCCATTCCAAATGATCGATTTTTTTTGGAAACCGATACAATTGAGCAAGATATTAAGGAGGTTTATGAATTGGCAGCAAAATATAAAAACATAGAAGTAGAAGAAATGAAGGCAATAATTGGTTTTAATTTCAATACTGTTTTCAATAGAATTAATAATTAATAAAATGGCAGAATGGACTGAAAGAGCAGCTTTGTTGTTCAAACCAGAAGGATTGAATAAGTTGCAAAATGCAAAAGTTTTAGTAGTTGGATTAGGAGGAGTTGGCTCTTTTGCAGCTGAATTTTTAGCAAGAGCAGGAGTAGGAACCATGACAATAGTCGATGGAGATGTTGTAGATATTACTAACATTAACCGACAATTACCAGCGTTGCATTCTACAGTGGGTCAACCTAAAGTTACCATTGTTGGTGATCGATTAATGGACATTAATCCGGAACTAAATCTTATACGTATTCAAGAATTTTTATCTCCCGAACGTGCATTTGAAATAGTTTCAAATGAATACGATTATGTTTTAGATTGTATCGACAGCGTGACCCCAAAGTTGAATTTAATTATTGCTTGTAAAAGAAAGAAGGTGAAAATTATTTCAAGCATGGGTGCTGGTGGAAAAATGGAAGCTTCAAAAGTAAAAGTGGCCGATATTAGCAAGACGGTGAATTGTTTTTTGGCGAAAGCCATAAAGAAACGCTTAAAAGAAGTAAAAATTGACAAAGGAATTAAAGTAGTTTTTTCATCGGAAATTCAGGATCAAACTAGTTTAAAAACAACAGATGGAAGTAATTATAAAAAATCGTTTTATGGAACTAACAGCTATATGCCCGGTTTATTTGGGTTGTATGCTGCGGAAATAGTAATACGTAATCTATTAAAAAAAGAATAATGATACAAACTGTGATTTTTGATATGGATGGCGTAATTGTAGATACGGAACCGGTTCATAGATATGCTTATTTCCAACACTTTTCTGAATTAAAAATTGAAGTTTCTGAAGAATTGTTTACCTCATTTACAGGAAATTCCACCCGAAATGTCTTTCAAAGGGTAAATTCTATTTTCAATTTAAATGCTGATGTTGAGGAGTTAATTTTAAGAAAAAGAGCTATTTTTAATGATGCTTTTGATCACAAAGAGGACTTAGAATTGTTGGAAGGAGTGGAGAATCTTATCAAAAATTTACATAAAAATGGAGTTGAATTAATACTGGCGTCTTCGGCTTCAAAAGTAACTATTGATCGTGTATTTCGTCGTTTTGGGTTGCATCCCTACTTTTCAAATATAGTTAGTGGGGAAGATTTTCCTAAATCGAAACCGCATCCTGCAATATTTGAATTTGCCGCTTCACTTTCAAAAGCTCCAAAAGAAAATTGTATCGTTATTGAAGACAGTACCAACGGAGTTTTAGCAGCAAAATCGGCTGGAATTTATTGCGTGGGTTACAATAGTATACACTCAAA
The DNA here is from genome assembly GCA_021740105.1 of Flavobacterium sp. Classification (GTDB taxonomy): domain Bacteria; phylum Bacteroidota; class Bacteroidia; order Flavobacteriales; family Flavobacteriaceae; genus Flavobacterium. The sequence continues at coordinate 7,796 of JAIPAM010000003.1, read as the reverse complement.
ACTACAGGATTTATCTAAAGCAGATTTGATTATCAATCACTTTAATGAATTGGATTATGAAGCTATTGCCAATTTGTAAAATTATCCAACAGCTTCTTTAAACACTCTAAGGCATCTTTCACGAGCAAAAACGTGATCTACAATTGGTTGAGGATAGCTGAAATCTTGTAATTCCGGAATCCACTTTTTTATGTAATCTAATTCTTTGTCAAATTTTTTGACTTGTTCTGTAGGATTAAATATTCTGAAATAGGGAGCTGCATCGACTCCGCTACCTGCTGCCCATTGCCAATTTCCAACATTGCTCGATTGTTCATAATCCAATAATTTGGAGGCAAAATAGGTTTCCCCCCAACGCCAATCAATCAATAAATGTTTGCAAAGGAAACTAGCGACGATCATTCTCACCCTATTGTGCATGTGTCCAGTAGCGTTTAATTCTCGCATTCCAGCATCTACAAAGGGATAACCGGTTTTTCCTTCACACCATTTTTGAAATTCTTCCTCGTTGTTGTTCCATTTAATTGCATCGTATTTTGGTCGGAAACTATTCTTATTTGTATGTGGAAAATGCCATAATATTTGCATAAAAAATTCTCTCCAAATGAGTTCTTTTAGGTAGGTTTCTCTTTTGTTAGAAGCGGCATTGGCAACTATTTTTCTAATACTTACAGAACCAAATCTAAGATGTGTTCCAATCATTGAGGTACCTTCTAGTGCTGGAAAATTTCGAGTATCTTCATAATTTGAAATCAATTTTTCAGAATTATTATAGTTTGCAACTTTAATTTTAGATTGCTCAAAACCAATATCCTTCAAACTTAAAAAAGGGTAGTTGTGATTGGCAATATTATTTAATAATTTCTCCGATTCAAAGTGTTCTAAATTTGTTTTTTGGAACAAGTCTTTCCATTTTCTAGAGTAGGGCGTGTAAACTACATAGGGTGTTAGATCGTCTTTTACAACTTCACTTTTTTCAAAAATAACTTGGTCTTTAAAGGAATAAAATGCGATATTTCTAGATGCTAAGATAGAAGTAATTTCTTGATCTCTATTTTTGGCATACGGCTCATAATCGTGGTTCGTATAAACGGCTTGAATTTGATTTTCTGTTATTACTTGTTCTATAATTGTAATTGGATCACCATAAAAAACAGCTAAATTCTTACCGAATTTCTGCAATTCCTTATCAATTGTATCCAATCGCTCGTGAATAAAACTAACACGAGCATCATCTTTTGGAAGTTCGTCCAATATGTTTTTATCGAAAACAAAAAGCGGTAAAACTTCTGAGTTGCTATTTAATGCCTCAAAAAAACCTTTATTATCATCGACCCTTAAATCGCGTCTAAACCAAAACACATTCATTATTAAACTTCTTTAAATTCTCCAAAAAGAGCAATTAATTTTGTTCTACGGTATTCAAATATCTCATTTAATTTAGGTTGAACCACTATAGGATGAACTAGTTGACCCAAAATACCCATAGGGAGTTTATAATCAATAATATCTTCCATTTCTACACCACCAGGAATTTTTTTAATAAAGTGTTTATGATGCCAAAGCGAATAAGGTCCATATCGTTGTTCGTCAACGAAATATTGTCTGTCAATGACGTGGGTTATTTCAGTTACCCATTTCATCGGAATGCCCAGTAATGGAGTTACGATATATTGAATTATTTGCCCTGGAAACATTGGTCTATCAGCACCTGAAAGGGTAATAAATCCCATGTAATCAGGGGTTATTAATTTTAAATTCTTAGGATCAGATAGGAAACTCCATGCTTCGTCAATTGAAATAGGTAATTTTTGTGTTGCTTTAAAAGTGTAAATTTTCATAGTATTAATTTTAAGCAAAAATACAATTGTTTATCTTTTAAAAGAATATGTTAAACAAATAATTTTCAAAATATATTTTAATTCTCTATTTTTACCACATTGAATTCGTAAATTTGAAAAATTAAAAAATAAAAAATCATGAAAAAAGTTGTTTTGCTAGTAGCATTATTATTAAGTTCTTTGACTTTTCAGTCGCAAATTGTAACGCCTCAACCAAGTCCTAAATGTGTTTTAAATCAAATGGTTGGTTTAACCGATGTAGAAGTTGAATATTCACGACCAGGTTTAAAAGGGAGAAATATTTTTGGTGATTTAGTTCCTTTCGGTAAAGTTTGGAGAACTGGAGCCAATTCAAATTCTACAATCAGTTTCAGTGAAGATGTTGTTATTGATGGTAAAACTTTAAAGAAAGGTAAATATGCTTTATTTACTGTACCAAAAGTAGAAAGTTGGGAAGTTATTTTATATTCTAAAACCGACAATTGGGGAAATCCAGAGGTTTGGAATGAATCAGACGTTGCTGTTAGAGCTACTGTTGTTCCTCAAATGCTAAATAGAGTAGTGGAGAATTTTACTATTGATATTAATAACTTAGATAACAATTTTGGTTATTTAAATATTAGTTGGGAAAAGACATTAGTTTCATTGAAATTTGAGGTTCCTACTCAAAAAATGGCCATGGCAAGCATCGATAAAATTATGGCTGGACCTTCAAGCGGGGATTATTTTTCAGCTGCACAATTTTATTTACAATCAAATGGTGATATGACTAAAGCACTTGCATATGTAAATAAAGCATTGGAATTAAATAAAGCAACTCCATTTTGGTACACTAAATTAAAATCTTTGATTCAAGCAAAATTAGGAGATAAAAAAGGAGCGATTGAAACGGCTAAGATTTCATTAGCTGCAGCTAAGGAAGCAAAAAACAATGACTACGTGAAGATGAATGAAGATAATATTGCAGAATGGAGTAAGAAGTAATTTACTTAAAAACACCAAATTGAAACACCTAAATTACTATTTAATTTAGGTGTTTTTTTTATCCAATTCCTTTATCTTTGGGGTATATATTTTTCTAAATGAACTTTAAGAATTGGGTTTTGCTTTTTATTTTGCTTATTTCATTTTCAATGAAAGCTTCTTTTATTTTGCTTCCAATGGATGAAACTACGCAGGAAAACCATCTAAAAGCGTATGGAATTACCTATTGGTGTTTGGATAAAAAATTTAAAGCTAGTTGGTTGCTGAACTATAGAGGCGGTTCTTTTTTATTACCAGATGCGGAAGAGATTCGTAAAGAATGTCAAATTCGCGGAGTTAGTTTTGAAGTGCTTTCTGATGCTGAAACCAATTCTATTTTAGATGCTATTTCAAGTCCCTCTCAAAATATGGAAAACGTAATTTTGGAAAAAGCTCCAAAAATTGCTGTCTATACTCCAAAAGGAAAACAACCTTGGGATGATGCGGTAACTATGGTTTTAACCTATGCTGAAATTCCTTTTACACCCATATATGATGAAGAGGTTTTATCTGACGGATTATTGCTTTATGATTGGTTGCATTTGCATCACGAAGATTTTACAGGACAATATGGTAAGTTTTTTGGAGCCTATAGAAATACGCCTTGGTACATTGAACAAAAAAATGATGCGGAGAAACTAGCGGCTAAACTGGGTTACAATAAAGTTTCAGAAGAGAAATTGGCTGTAGCCAAAAAAATTAGAGATTTTGTAATAGGTGGCGGTTTTATGTTTGCAATGTGTTCAGCTACCGATAGTTTCGATATCGCTTTATCTGCTGAAGGTGTCGATATTTGTGAGCCAATGTTTGATGGCGACCCTAGCGAGGGCAATTATCAAGCTCGAATTGATTACTCAAAATCATTCGCCTTTAAGGATTTTATTTTAGATAGAAAACCGGAACATTATGAGTTTTCTTCTATTGATACTACAGAAAAGCGCCAAATGCTAATGGAAAAAGATTACTTTACATTGATGGAATTTTCTGCCAAATGGGATGTTATTCCAACGATGTTATGTCAAAATCACACCCAATTAGTGAAAGGATTTATGGGGCAAACTACCGCTTTTACAAGAGATCAAATAAAATCAAATGTTTTGGTATTAGGTGAAAACGCAATAAATAGCGAGGCGAGGTACATTCATGGTCAAAAAGGAAAGGGCTTTTTTACTTTTTATGGCGGACATGATCCAGAGGATTACCAACATAGAGTTGGGGATGAGCCAACGGTGTTGGATTTACACCCGAATTCTCCTGGTTTCCGATTGATTTTGAATAACGTACTTTTTCCTGCAGCCAAGAAAAAGAAACAAAAGACGTAATTGATAGAAAACAAAAAACCATTCTTTCGAATGGTTTTTTTATAGTAAGTAAATTTAAATATAGTTTATAAAACGTTTATTTTACTTTATTAAGTACAGCTTTGAAAGCAACTGGATGATTCATCGCTAAATCTGCAAGAACTTTTCTGTTCAATTCGATATTGTTAGCTTTTAATTTTCCAATTAATTGAGAATAAGACATTCCTTCTAATCTAGCTCCAGCGTTAATACGTTGAATCCATAAAGCACGGAAATTTCTTTTGTTCACTTTTCTATCACGGTAAGCGTAGCACATTGCTTTCTCTACCGCGTTTTTCGCAACTGTCCAAACGTTTTTACGTCTTCCAAAGAAACCTTTGGCTTGCTTCATTATTTTTTTTCTTCTTGCTCTTTTAGCAACTGAATTTACCGATCTTGGCATAATTTTACTGTTTTTTTGTAGCAGGCGTCCCGAATTTAATCAAGGGAACTTATGAGCCATACTCCAAGGTTATTAAATGTTTATTTTAACCTAAAGATTTTCTAAAGGCTGACAGCTTTTAGCTGAAAGCTATTAGATAATTCTTAATTGTTGTTTGATGCTTTTCATATCTGTAGAGTGAACTAGCGCTGAGTGTGTCAAAGCTAATTTACGTTTTTTAGATTTTTTAGTCAAAATATGACTTTTAAAAGCATGCTTTCTTTTAATTTTTCCAGAACCAGTAACTTTAAAACGTTTCTTGGCGCTAGATTTGGTTTTCATTTTAGGCATTTTTCCTAGTGTTTAATTTATTCTTACTTACTATTTTTGATATTTAGATAAAAGCTTATTGTTTAAAGCTAAATACTTGACTTATTTTTTCTTCTTCGGAGCTATGAAAATGATCATTCTCTTTCCTTCCAAAACAGGCATTGATTCTACTTTACCATATTCTTCTAAATCAGTTGCTAATCTTAAAAGCAAAATTTGACCTTGGTCTTTATAGATTATCGAACGTCCTTTAAAGAATACAAAAGCTTTTAGTTTTGCACCGTCTTTTAAGAATTTCTCCGCATTCTTTCTTTTAAATTCATAATCATGCTCGTCAGTTTGTGGTCCGAAACGAATTTCTTTAACCACAACTTGAGTAGATTTTGCTTTCAATGCTTTTTCACGCTTCTTTTGCTCGTATACGAATTTTTTATAATCCATAATCTTACAAACAGGAGGTTCTGCATTTGGAGAAATTTCAACTAGATCTAGTTCAAATTCATCCGCTAAACGCAACGCTTCTGAAAGTTTAAAAACTCCAGGCTCAATGTTTTCTCCAACAAGCCTTACTTCTTGAACTCCACGAATAAGGTTGTTTATTCTGTGGGCATCTTTCTTTTCTACTCGAGGTTGATACCCTCTGTTGTTTCTTATTGCTATGACTTTATAATTTAAGTTAAACTGTAAATACTTTTAATGTTTTGTTGATTTCTTCATTCACAATCGAAGCAAATTCTTCAATTGTAACACTAATATTACCTTTTCCTTCTTGTCCGTGACGACGTATTGAAATGGTTCCGTTTTTCTCTTCTTCCTCGCCTACAATCAACATATACGGGGTTTTTTGCATTTCAGCATCTCTAATTTTCTTGCCTATAGTCTCATTTCTGTTGTCTACAAGGGCGCGAATTTCGTGATTTTCTAGCAGATTTAAAACTTTTTTAGCATAATTTTCATATTTCTCACTTAAAGATAAAATAATTGCCTGCTCGGGCATCAGCCAAAGCGGGAAATTTCCCGCCGTATGTTCGAGTAAAATGGCAATAAATCTTTCCATAGATCCAAAAGGTGCTCTGTGAATCATTACAGGTCTATGTAATTCATTATCAGATCCTTTATAAGTCAAATCAAAACGTTCAGGCAAATTGTAATCGACCTGAATAGTTCCTAATTGCCATTGTCTACCCAAAGCATCTTTAACCATAAAATCCAATTTAGGACCATAAAAAGCGGCTTCACCATATTCTACAACAGTATTTAAACCTTTGTCAGCAGCCGCATTGATAATCGCATTTTCTGCTTTCTCCCAATTTTCATCAGATCCAATGTACTTATCTCTATTTTCTTTATCTCGTAATGAAATTTGTGCAGTGAAATTTTCAAATCCTAAAGAACTAAAAACATATAACACTAAATCAATTACTTTCTTAAATTCTTCATCTAGTTGTTCTGGTGTACAAAAAATATGGGCATCATCCTGAGTAAATCCTCGTACTCGTGTCAAACCATGCAATTCGCCACTTTGTTCGTATCTGTAAACCGTTCCAAATTCTGCATATCGCTTAGGTAAATCTTTGTACGACCAGGGCTTTGTGTTGTATATTTCACAGTGGTGAGGGCAGTTCATAGGTTTTAATAAAAATTCCTCTCCCTCTGCAGGAGTAGAGATCGGCTGAAAGCTATCTGCTCCATATTTTGCATAGTGGCCTGAAGTTACATACAACTCTTTTTGTCCAATATGAGGGGTAATCACCTGTTCGTAACCTGCTTTTTTCTGTGCTTTTTTCAAAAATTGTTCCAATCGGTCTCTCAATGCAGCACCTTTTGGTAGCCACAAAGGCAATCCTTGTCCTACTTTTTGTGAAAAGGCAAACAATTCTAATTCTTTACCTAATTTCCTGTGGTCGCGACGTTTAGCCTCTTCAAGTAATTCTAAATATTCAGTTAGGTCTTTTTGTTTTGGAAATGAAACACCATAAACTCTCGTTAATTGCTTATTTTTTTCATCACCTCGCCAGTAAGCTCCAGCAACACTCATCACTTTCATGGCTTTAATAATTCCGGTATTTGGAATATGGCCGCCACGACATAAATCAGTAAATGTAGCATGATCACAAAAAGTAATCGTACCGTCTTCTAAATTAGATATTAATTCTGTCTTGTAAACGTTATCCTTGTAGACTTCTAATGCTTCTGCCTTAGTAACAGATCGCATTTTAAATTCATGTTTTTCTCTTGAAATTTCTAATACTCGGTCTTCAATTTTCTTAAAATCAGCATCTGTAATTTTATGATCTTCAAAATCTACATCATAATAAAATCCATTACTTATTGCTGGCCCTAGAGTTAATTTAATCCCGGAGTACATTTCTTCTAACACTTGAGCCATTACGTGTGAAGTAGAATGCCAAAAAGCTTTCTTTCCGTTTTCATCATTCCAAGTATATAAAACAAGTGCACCGTCCGTTGTTAATGGTGTAGAGGTTTCAATAGTAGTTCCGTTATAATCTGCAGAAATAACATTTCTTGCAAATCCTTCACTAATACTAATAGCAACATCCATTGGTGTAGCACCAATTTTAAACTCTTTAACAGACCCGTCGGGCAAAGTAATCTTAATCATTTTTTTAAATTTGTGAACGCAAATATAAGGGTTTACAAAAAACCTCACAATATATATAGGTAACTTATTGTAAAATTGACTCTATTTGAACAACTATTTATTAATTTCCGAAGCCTTTTCCGGCTTTTCCCTCCAAGCCCTTGTTAAAAAACGAGTTTTAGCACGTCTAAAAAGGAGCTTTTTTTGGGTCGCTCTTTTTCTCCTGCAATACTATGTTTTTCACTTTCGGGGCTTTCGTTGCACTCCGGGCTAGGGTA
>JAIPAM010000001.1 GCA_021740105.1 Flavobacterium sp. | reverse complement strand
GTTAAAGTAACTTGATAACGGTCATTTGGAAAAATGGCGTTAATTTTAGTTCTAAGTTTATCTTCAATAGCTGCCATGTCTTTAGTGCCAATATCCTTCATGTAAGTGGTGATTCTAGCGTATTGACCCGTTGAATCAACATAACTTTTCATCAAGTTGTCTTTAGTATTTTTAGTGGCATTTTTAGCATAGGAAAGTATGAAAGCTTGCTCTTGCGAAGTGGGCAAATCATAATATTCCGGATTACCATTATAGAATGCTTGCTTGGAATATTTAACTAAATTAACCACCGAAACAGGTTTTGAAAGCTCTGGAATTTGTTCAATTGTTTTTTGTAACTCGTCAATTTTTTTCATGGTCGATAGTTTCATAACCCCTTTTTTACGTTTGGTGTCAATCATAATTTCAAGTGGCATTACCCCGTTGAACTCTTTTTCATAGAATAAAATATCTTTAAAAAACGAGGCACTTTTTGGCATTTCGCCAATTAAACTTCCCGAAACTTTCATCTGCATTACACCTATTACACTAAAAATAAGTAATAAAACATAAACGGTATAGATTGCTGTACGTTTGGTTTTAATCACTTTTTCAACCCAACCTAATACGGAAGATAGATAGTTTTTACTTAGATGATAAAGGTGTCTTTCCTTTGGCATTGGCATAAAACTGTACATAATTGGGACAATTAATAGCGTAAGCAAGTAAACAGTAATCACATTGATTGAAGTTACTAAACCAAATTCATAAAGGAGCTCATTTCCGGTAATCATAAAAGTTGCAAAACCAACAGCCGTAGTTAGATTAGTCATCAAAGTAGAAACACCTATTTTAGAAATTACCCGTTGAAGGGCTTTGGCTTGGTTTTGATGCAGTTTTATCTCTTGTTGGTATTTATTGATTAGAAATATACAGTTCGTTATTCCAATTACAATAATTAAAGGTGGAATAATAGCCGTTAGAATTGTGATTTTATAATGAAACAATCCAAGGGTTCCAAAAGACCACATTACTCCAAAAATCAAAATGCAAATGGATATAAATGTTGCTCGATAAGATCTGAAAAAGAAGAAGAAAATGAGCGAGGTAATCAATAAAGCAGCTCCGATAAACAGCCCAATTTCACCCTTCATGTTTTCGGCATTTATGGTTCTAATGTAGGGCATTCCAGAAACGCGAAGGTCTATTTGGGTACTTTTCTCAAATTTCTCAATCTTTGGAAGGAGCGTTTCAATGATAAAGGTTTTTCTTTCTGCAGTATTTACAATTTCTTTTTTCAGGTAAACTGCTGAACGAATACTCCCAGATTTTTTATTGAATAAAAGCCCTTCATAAAAAGGTAAATTATTGAAAAGCTCTGTTTTAATATTTTGTAAATAGGCTTGATCCTTAATTTGATTGTTTTCAATTAAAGGAACCAATTCAAATTTTTGTGCTAGAATATCTTTTTGTAATTTTTTTAGGTCACTTATAGAAACTACCAATTCGACACTATTCGATAATTTAAGCCCCGACATTAATTCATTCCATTCCGCAAAGGCCTTTGGAGTAAAAAAATTAGGATCTTTAAATCCAATAACTATTAGGTTTCCTTCTTCACCAAATTTTGATAAAAAGTCGTCGTATTGTTGATTAACGATATGTTTTTTTGGAAGCAGATTTGCTTCTGTATACGTCATACTAAGATTTCTCCATTGGAAACCAAGAAAAATAGTGATCGCAATAATTGCAATTAAAATGGTAACTCTATAAGTTAGAATCAAACGGGCGATGTATTCCCAAAAACCAACTTTTAATTTCTTTTTCATATTCGTTATTAACGCGAGCAAAGGTAATTAAAACATAGAAAATTTAAAGTGAAACCAATAATTATTTGATTAAAAATTCGTTTATCAATAAAATCCCAATTTATAATTATTGTAATGAATTATGAATTGTATTAATTCTTATATTTGATTTTTGAATCTTTGTATTTAAAATCGGCTTTAAGCGCATGAAAAACTTTAAAAATACTTTCTTTTATATAATCGTAACTGGTGGTTTCACGGCGTTAATTTATTGGATTATAGCAAAAGGAAAGTTTTTAGAAACGGTAAAAACAGCATCTACCGTATTAATTCCCTCTAATCATTGGAATGAATTTATTAATTCCATGGTGGTCAATTTCGAAGATCCTTTAGCAATTTTATTGGCTCAAATAATCACTATAATTTTAGTAGCTCGCTTTTTTGGATGGATTTTCAGAAAAATTGGCCAGCCATCCGTTATTGGGGAAATAATTGCAGGTATATTTTTAGGACCTTCTTTACTTGGAATGTATTTTCCAGAGTTCTCAATGGCATTATTTCCAGCACAATCGTTAGGAAATTTATCTTTCTTGAGTCAAATTGGATTGATCCTTTTCATGTTTGTTGTTGGAATGGAATTGGATTTAAAGGTACTTAAAAACAAAGCCAATGAAGCAGTGGTAATAAGCCATGCCAGTATTGTAATCCCATTTGCTCTAGGAATTGGATTGGCTTTTTATGTATATCAAACATTTGCACCTGAAGGAATTTCATTTTTATCTTTCAGTTTATTTATGGGAATTGCTATGAGTATTACTGCGTTTCCAGTTTTAGCAAGGATTGTTCAAGAACGTGGTATTCATAAAACCAGGTTGGGCGCCATAGTAATTACTTGTGCTGCCGCAGATGATATTACGGCTTGGTGCTTACTTGCAGTTGTAATTGCAATTGTAAAAGCAGGTGCGTTTGAAAGTGCCTTGTATGTAATTGGTCTTTCTATACTTTACGTATTGATGATGCTTTTTCTTGTAAAACCTTTCTTGAAAAAAGTAGGAGATTTATATTCAAAAAGCGAAAACTTAAGTAAACCTGTTGTTGCCATATTTTTTCTAACCTTGATTTTATCTTCCTATGCAACAAATATAATTGGAATTCACGCTTTGTTTGGTGCCTTTATGACTGGGGTAATAATGCCAGATATTTCTAAATTCAGAAGTATCTTTATTGAAAAAGTGGAAGATGTCGCGGTAATATTATTATTGCCTTTATTCTTTGTATTTACAGGATTAAGAACCCAAATAGGATTAATTAATGATCCCTACATGTGGCAAGTTACCGGTTTTATTATACTGGTAGCTGTAGTTGGTAAATTCTTTGGAAGTGCCTTGGCGGCTAAATTTGTTGGGCAAAGTTGGAAAGATAGTCTTACCATTGGTGCCCTTATGAACACGCGAGGTTTAATGGAATTAGTGGTTTTAAATATCGGATTGGACCTAAAAGTATTGACACCTCAAGTTTTTACTATGATGGTTATCATGGCTTTAGTTACCACTTTCATGACTGGACCAGCATTGAATTTAATAAATTGGGCGTTTAAATCGAAGTATAAATTGGTGCCTGAAGAAATCAATAGTAAGAGCAAATTCAAAATATTATTGTTTTTTGGAAATAATGAAAAAGGGAGGTCTTTACTTCGATTGGCAAGTAGTTTGGTTAAAAAACAAAAAGACAATGTAAATATTACCGCGATGCATTTGGTATTAAGTGACGAAATGCATGCTAATAATATGGAAGAATATGAAACCGATAGTTTCCTTCCAATTATAAATGAGTCAAAAATATTAAACCAACAAATAACGACCGTTTTTAAAGCAACAGTAGATGTAGAAACAGACATTGTGGAAATAGCAAATCAAGGGGAATACGACTTGCTTTTAGTTGGATTAGGGAAGTCTATTTTTGAGGGAACTCTTTTAGGAAAAGTTTTAGGATTTACTACTAGAATTATTAATCCTGATCGTTTAATTGATAAGTTTACGGGTAAAGAAGGGTTATTTGAAAACTCGCCTTTTGATGAAAGAACGAGACAAATTATATCAAAAACTAAAATGCCTTTGGGGATTTTAATAAATAAGGACCTACAGAATGTCAATCGAGTTTTTATTCCAATATTTAGTGCCGAGGACGGATTTTTATTGGATTATGCGCAAAAATTAATCTACAATAACGATTCTAAGATTGCTGTTTTGGATTGTAACGGACAAATAAAAAACAACTTTATTATTGAAAATGCGGTAGACTCCTTAGAAAATAACTACCCAAGCAATATGAGTTTGCTGACTAACAAAGTCATTGAAAAGGAGTTTTTGAACCAACACGATTTAATGATTATCAGTTTAGAAAGTTGGAAAAAACTAGTTGATTCTCAAAGTGATTGGTTGAGTGATATACCATCTGTCTTGATCGTAAAACCTTAATCAAGAAAAAACTTCTTTCAATACTTCTACTGATTTTGGCTTTCGGAAACCTTCCAAATGATAACTGTAATAATCAATTAGGATTTTTAACAGTAACTGTCTTTCTATTACATGAAAAGTTTTAATGTCGCTTTCCAATTTTAAATTTATTAATTTTTTGAAAAGTAAAGTTTCCTGTTCAGACAAAGCACTTATTGCGCTAAATGGTGAAAAATTACCTTCTTTCATTTCAAAAAATGGCAAATCAATATCAGAAATATCTGGATAAAACCCTAAGTATTTTGACGCTTCTAATAGAAAAATAAGATGGAAATTGGCCATGTCTTCATGTTCATCAAGCCACATTAAGGACGTTTCTAAATAGGTAAATAACGCTTCATTTTCTTCCTCTTCATGAATAGAATAATGCATCATTTCCGATAAAAAGAGTACTATAGTGCTTTTAACCACATTACTATGAATAGTCTGATACGGAACAGCTAGTTTAATTTCCTTAAAATTTTCAAGCGTCCCTTTATTTTTGTGATTGGCTTCAATTTCTAATAAAGAAAAGGGTTGGAAGTAAGCGATTTTCTGATTTGATTTTCTTGACGAAAAGGCATCTCGAACAAAATAGGATTTAAGTCCATCAGAAAGTGTAAAGCATTTTACAATCAAGCTTTTCTCTTGATATTTTATTGATGAAATTACAATCGCCCTGGTTTTTACCACCATTTTTTTATTTTATTATTTGTATTTAGCGGATCTTAAATTCCCTCAAAATCAAAAAAAATTATCTAATTATCATCACTTTTTTAACCGTAGTATCCATTGCATCTTGCGAAGAGATAAATATCATATACACCCCTGAAGCCACATTATAGCTGCCAAAAGCTTTAGTATCCCATTCAATTGTACCTCCTTGAGAAATGGTTTCATATACCAGATTTCCCTCAATATCGGTAATTTTCACATTACATTTATTGGATAGTCCGCTAACTTTTACAGTCCCTTCAAATTCTGGACGAACAGGATTTGGATATACATTTACATTATTTAAATCGGTACTTGCCGTGGTTGCAGTCCCTTTGTAAGAAACCATTCCTTTATCAGTTGCAAAGAAAACTTCCCCTGTGGTTGGATTGATATCGATGTCATTTATGGCGTTACTAGGTAATGGGGAATTACTACTTGTGAAGCGGCGAAGGGTTTGCTGCCCGTCCGAAGAGAATTGGAACACCCCTGAATCTGCCGTTCCTACCCATTTATTATTGGCTCCATCCACTACAATATCGGTGATAAATTGTTCGTACAATAATTCTTGTGCCAATCCATTTTCTAAAATAATGATGGAATTTGATATTAATTGCTGGTCGGTTAAAAACCGATCCACACTTGAAAGCACTCTTAATCCGCTGGTAGTTCCTATCCAAAGTTGGTTTCTATTATCAATTGCAACAACCCTAGCATCTAGTACGGGCAAATTCCCTGATTCCGCACCAAGAGATATTTTCTTGAAAATGTTCCCGGTTTCATTGTAGGCAATAACGCCATCATAACTTGACGCCATCCATTTAGTACCATTTTTATCTACTACCACTTCTCCATAACTATTTTCATAATACCTTTGAGAAATGGGTTCAATATTCACACTTGACCATGCGCCTTGGGTTGAAAGTTTTTTTAAACCATTTTTAGACCACCCATTCCCAACCCATAAATTTCCCGACTTGTCAAATCCTGCTCCATTAATACGTAAATCTCTATAATTTGGATTAGGAGGATTTAGTACTAAAGATTCTAAAGCACTGTTGCTTTCATTGTACAAAACAGTAGGAATATCATTTTCAACTTTTAACAAACCAGAGAAAAAGGAACTTAAAAAAACCTGATTACTATTATTGGGGTTTATCGTAATTTTAGAAAGTGACTTTGCCCCCAATACAGAAGAATAAGGGGCGTTTTGCCATCCGTTTTCGGTATATTTACTAAACCCATAAGTGTTTAATCCATTGTAATCATAAGTGTAAGGATTGTAATCTGAAGAATATCCTCCATAAACAGCCCATAAATTATTAGTAGAAGCATTAATTGCAAATAATGCATTTCGAGAAGGTCCGTCGGGACTTAAAAATGAAAAAGTGGTTGGATTATCAATAGTTGTAGTTATAATTCCATCTTCAAATGTCCCCAAGTAAAGTACATTGTCAATAATTGTAGCGCAAGTAAATTTTGCTGATATATTTGGAATTTGATTGCTATTGATTTGAAACGATAAACTCAAACTTTGATTGTAAACATAAACACTTGTTTGTGTAGAAATTAATATATAATTGCCGCTTGCTCTTAAATCAATTGCACCCAAAGGAAGAGTTGAAAAAGAGGTAAAAGTTGCCCCATTTAGTTTAAATAGTTGGCCCCAATTTGAAGTGGCTACAACCTGGGAACCAAAAGTTTCTATTCCTGAGAACCCACCCCCTAGAACTTGCGTCCATTGATTGTAATCATTCAAATTAGGATTAGAAATAGCGGCGCTTTTTATTCCTATTGAAGTTGCTGCATAAATAATTCCATTGCTAATTGCGGTTTGAGATACTTTAATTTCTGCTCCTAAATCTCCTATTCTATAAGTATCCCCAAACCCAGAAGTCGCTAAATTATATTGCACAATTCCAAAATCGCAGGAAATATATAGAATCCCATTGTATTCAAGAAAATGGTTGATCTTTTTTAAATTTTGATTGACCCCATTGGTAATGATATCAACAACATTTAACATCGAACCATCGGTATCATTTACAATGATAATCAATCCATTTTCATACCCAATTATGGTTTTGTTAAAGGCAAAACTATGGTACATGGAAGTAATCGTTTGTCCTGAAAGTCCGTCAATAGTATTGATTGTTTTTAATGAATTTGTAGCTAGACTTTTGGAAAATAAAGCGTTTTCTGCCGCGGCAAAGAAAACTGTTGGCGATTGAGAAATGTCTTTTATTTCTTTATAAGAGAAATAGCCTTTCCAAAATTGACTGTTTTGGGAAAAGCCAATTTGAATTGAAAATAAAGCAATTAATAATGCTAATGGGTATTTCATTTTTATTTTGTTACAACCACAAATATACTATAAAACGAAATTATTTTCCTTTTCATATACCAACAAAAAAAATGCCCCACAAATAGCGAGGCATTTAATTATTATAGTGGTTGGTTTTATACTACTCCTTGAGCCAACATCGCGTCAGCAACTTTTACAAATCCAGCAATATTTGCTCCTTTAACGTAATCTACGTAACCTGAAGCATCCTTTCCGTATTGTACACATGAAGCGTGAATATCAAGCATGATTTTTTTCAAACGCTCGTCTACTTCTTCTGCTGTCCAACTTAATCTCAATGAGTTTTGTGACATTTCTAATCCCGAAGTTGCAACCCCACCTGCATTGGATGCTTTCCCTGGTGCAAATAATATTTTTGCTTTATGAAAAACAATAACTGCTTCTGGAGTTGAAGGCATGTTTGCTCCTTCGGCCACACAAATACATCCATTTGCTACAAGCATTTTAGCTTCTTCTTCGTCCAATTCATTTTGAGTTGCGCATGGTAAAGCAACATCGCATTTAACTTCCCAGGGGCGTTTTCCAGCCACAAATTTTGCATTTGGATACTTCGTTAGATAGTCACTGATTCTTCCACGTAATTCATTTTTGATTTCCATTACGTAAGCTAATTTAGCAGCGTCTATTCCATCAGCATCGTAAATATATCCTGAAGAATCTGATAATGTAACTACTTTACCACCTAATTGAGTTGCTTTTTCAGCAGCATATTGTGCCACGTTTCCAGAACCAGAGATAACCACTGTTTTTCCCGTAAAACTATCTCCTTTAGTATTCAACATACTTTGTGCAAAGTAAACATCACCATATCCAGTAGCTTCAGGACGGATTAATGACCCTCCAAAAGAGATCCCTTTACCTGTTAAAACTCCTGTAAACTCGTTTCTTAATCTTTTGTATTGACCAAACATATACCCAACTTCACGTCCACCAACACCAATATCTCCAGCTGGAACGTCGGTATTGTCACCAATGTGCTTTGATAATTCGGTCATGAATGCTTGGCAAAAACGCATCACTTCATTATCTGATTTCCCTTTAGGATCAAAATCAGCTCCTCCTTTACCACCACCCATTGGTAATGTGGTTAAACTATTTTTGAAAGTTTGCTCGAAAGCTAAAAATTTCAAAATACTTAAGTTTACTGAAGGGTGAAAACGAAGTCCGCCTTTATATGGGCCTATAGCTGAATTCATTTGAATTCTATATCCTCTGTTTACTTGAATATCGCCTTTATCATCAGTCCAAACGACACGAAAAGTGATGATTCGCTCAGACTCAACCATTCTTTCCAAAAGCATTTTGTTTTGATATTTTTTATTTTCTTCAATAAATGGAATTACTGTTTCAGCAACTTCATGAACGGCTTGCATAAATTCTGGCTCGTTCGGATTTCTTTTAGCTACAGCTTCAACAAAAGATTTAATACTTTCTGACATACTATTTTTTTATTTAACGGTTTAAGAAAACGTTTTCGTACTTGGGTGCAAATATACATTATAATCAATAAACATTAAAATCTATTTCAATTTGACAATAGAATTATCTTTATTGTATGAAAAATTTAAAATAATTGAATATTATTCATCTATTTATATTAGATAATCAATTTATTATTAAGTAAAATAGCGATTTTATACCATTTTACTATTATTGAAATAATTACTTTAACGCCTGAGTTAAATCTTCTATTAGATCTTCAATGTCTTCAATTCCAACACTCAAACGAACTAAATCATCAGATATTCCAATTTCTTTTCTTTTGTCTTCAGGAATTGAAGCGTGTGTCATTAATGCCGGATGATTGGCTAAAGATTCAACGCCACCTAAAGATTCAGCCAATGTGAAGACTTTTAGCTTCTCAAGAAAATGAATTGAATCTTCTTTTTTACCTGAAACAAATGTAAATGAAACCATTCCTCCAAAACCACTCATTTGTTTTTTGGCAATTTCATGAAAAGGATGACTTGGTAATCCAGGATAAAAAACAGTTTTTATTTTAGGATGATTGTTTAAAAAATCGGCCACTTTTGCTCCATTTTCACAATGTCTTTGAACTCGTAAATGAAGTGTTTTTATTCCTCTTAAAACTAAAAAACTATCCATAGGCCCTAATGTTCCTCCAGTTGCAAATTGCTGAAAGTGCAATTGGTTTCCTAATTCTTCGTCTTTAATAATTAAAGCTCCAGCAATTACATCAGAATGTCCTCCAAGATATTTGGTTGCGGAATGCATCACAATATCGGCACCTAAATCTAACGGTTTTTGTAAATAAGGAGTTGCAAAAGTATTGTCAACCGCAAAAAGGATTTTATGTTGCTTTGTGATTTTAGCAATTTCTTGAATATCTGCTAGTTTCATCAAAGGGTTTGTTGGAGTTTCAACCCAAACTAATTTAGTGTTTTCATTGATTAGTGATTTGAATTTTTCCAAATCATTCATGTCAACAAAATGAAATTTTATACCAGAATTTTTATAAATACGAGTAAACATTCTATAGGTTCCACCATATAAATCATCCATTGCAATAATTTCATCACCTGATTTAAAGGTTCTAATTAAACAATCTGTTGCTGCTAAACCAGAAGAAAATGCCAATCCACGTGCGCCATTTTCAATACTTGCTAACGCGCTTTCTAATGCAGATCGTGTTGGATTTGCTGCACGGCTATATTCATAATCAGGATTCAAAGGTTGTCCAGGACTTGTTTGAACAAATGTTGATGATTGATAAACCGGAGGCATTACCGCTCCAGTTGCAGGATCGTGGTGTTGTCCGCCGTGAATGGTTTTAGTATTGAATTTCATAACTGCTATTTTTTTGTAAAGATATAAATTGTAACTCTTTATTTTTTATTAAAAATGCCCTTTTTTACTTCAAAAGAATTTTCTTTGCATAAAGAAATAAGTTACCTATGATTAACAAAATTTACTACCTTGGAACTTGTGATACCTGTCGAAAAATAATAAAATCACTCCCTAAAGACGTTGATTTAGTTTTTCAAGATATCAAGCAAGATCGAATTACTGAAGAGCAATTAGAGGAAATGCACCAGCTTTCTGAAAGCTATGAATCGTTATTTAGCAAGAAAGCCATTTTGTATAAAACGATGGATTTGAAAAACAAACAATTATCAGAATCCGATTATAAAAATTTGATTTTAGAAAATTATACCTTTTTAAGTCGTCCCGTTTTTATAATCAATGGTGGAATCTACATTGGCAATAGTCAACAAAATATACTTAAGGTAAATACCATTTTGAATAATGTCTAAGAGAAATATTGCGCTGATTGGCGCAACTTTAGTATCCTTAATTTATGGGGTTACCTTTACAATTGCTAAAGATGTAATGCCTCATTATATAGATGCTTACGGCTTCATTTTACTTCGTGTAGGCGGTTCTGCGCTATTATTTTGGACCGTTTGGGTGCTTATGAAAATGCTAAAAGTGGGCCCAAATGAAAAAATTGCCTTCCATGATTTTCCTAGAATTATTGCTTGTGCCTTTTTTGGTGTTGCTTTAAATATGTTGACTTTTTTTAAAGGGTTGAGTATGACCTCGCCAATATCCGCAGCAGTTATTATGGTTTGTACGCCATTAATAGTTTTGATATTATCAGCAATTATTATAAAAGAAAAAATGCGAAAAAGAAAAATCCTGGGAATATTATTGGGACTTTTTGGAACTTCATTTTTGATTTTGTATGGAAAATCTGTTGGAAATAATTCCAATGCCAGTTGGGGAAATTTCTTGGTTTTAGTTAATGCCATTTCCTATGGTTATTACTTAGTAATTGTAAAGAAATTAATGGATAAATACAATGCTTTTACCTTTGTAAAATGGATTTATTTATTTGGATTTTTAATGGTAATTCCTTTTGGTTTAAGCCAATTTCAATCGGTTGATTGGGCTATTTTGCCGTCAGATATTGTATGGAAAATTGGATTTGTGGTCGTGTTTTCAACCTTTTTTACTTACTTATTAAATCTACTTTCTATGCGGGAATTAAAGCCCACATTAGTAGCGGTATTTATCTATTTACAACCTCTTTTCGCCACTGTTTTTGCAATTAGTTTAGGTAAAGATGAATTGTCATGGGTAAAAATAAGCTCTGCAGTATTAATCTTTACCGGAGTATATTTAGTTACCGACAAAAAAAGTGAGCCTCAACGCGACGACACTAAATAACGACTGAAAACTTTTTCATTATCTTTACACACATTTTAATAACAATATGATACAATCAATGACTGGTTTTGGGAAAGCAACTTTGCAATTACCAACAAAAAAAATAACCGTTGAAGTTAAATCTTTAAATAGTAAAGGTTTGGATTTAAGCGTGAGAATGCCTTCTGTTTATCGCGAAATGGAATTGGGTTTGCGTAACGAAATTTCATTGGCATTAGAACGTGGAAAGATTGATTTCTCCATTTACATTGAAAGTACAGCGGAACAAACCTCAACCAAGGTAAATGTTCCAATTATAAAAGCTTACATCGCACAACTTAGAGAAGTTTATGGCCATGCCGACGAAACAGAATTGATGAAAATGGCGGTGAGAATGCCAGATACCATGAAAATGGAACGAGAGGAAATTGACGAAAATGATTGGTTTGAAATTCAAAAAGTGATTAAAGAAGCTATTTCAAATATTTTGAATTTCCGTCAAGCAGAAGGAATTTCGTTAGAAAATGAATTTCAATTGAGAATTGGTAATATCCGAAGTCATATGAACGAAGCTTTAGCGCTAGATCCAGAGCGAGTTCAGGCGATAAAAGACCGTTTGCAAACCGCAATTTCAGAATTGAAAGTCAATGTGGATGAAAATCGTTTCGAGCAAGAATTGATTTACTATTTGGAAAAATTAGATATTACCGAAGAGAAAGTTCGATTGACCAACCACCTAGATTATTTTCTAGAAACTATAAAAGGCAAAGAAGCCAATGGAAGAAAATTAGGATTTATTACGCAGGAAATGGGTCGTGAAATAAATACGATGGGTTCTAAATCCAATCATGCGCAAATGCAAAAATTAGTGGTGATGATGAAAGATGAATTAGAAAAAATCAAAGAACAAGTATTGAATGTGTTGTAAAAAGCTTTAAGCATTGGGCTATAAGCATAAAGCAAATAAAAAATGAATAAAGGAAAATTAATAGTTTTTTCAGCACCTTCAGGATCAGGGAAAACAACAATTGTAAAACATTTACTTGGAAGAGAAGATTTGAATTTAGAGTTTTCTATTTCGGCAGCTTCAAGAGCACCTCGAGGTGAAGAAGTAAATGGGAAAGATTACTATTTTATTTCTACTGAAGAGTTTAAAAAACACATAAAAAACGAAGACTTTATTGAGTGGGAGGAAGTGTATCGCGATAATTTTTACGGTACCTTAAAAAGTGAAGTGGAGCGCATTTGGGCTTTAGGAAAAAATGTGATTTTTGATATTGATGTCGCTGGTGGATTGAGAATTAAGAACAAATTTCCGGAGCAAACATTGGCTGTATTTGTAAAACCACCTAGCATTGACGAACTTAAAATCCGTCTTAAAAAGCGTTCTACAGAAAGTGACGATAAGATAAATATGAGGATTGCCAAGGCTTCTGTAGAGTTAGCAACAGCACCACAATTTGATAAAATCATAAAAAATTACGATTTAGATGTTGCTAAAGAAGATGCATATCAATTGGTAAAATCCTTTGTGAAATAATATAATTATGAAAATTGGACTTTATTTTGGAACCTTCAATCCCATTCATGTTGGGCACCTAATTATTGCCAATCACTTTGCGGAACACACTGATTTAAATCAGGTTTGGATGGTAGTCACTCCTCACAATCCATTAAAAAATAAAGACACTTTACTTAAAGATTCCACCCGTTTAGAATTAGTTTTTTTAGCAACCGAAGACTATCCAAAAATTAAACCTTGCGATATAGAATTCCAATTGCCTCAACCTAATTATACGGTAAATACCTTGGCGCATTTACAAGATAAATATCCTGAAAATGAATTTTCATTGATTATGGGGGAAGACAACTTAAAGTCTTTTCACAAATGGAAAAACTACGAGGTAATTCTTGAAAATCACGACATTTATGTTTATCCAAGAGTAGATGAAAATGGTCAAACGAATAATAATAGTGAAAAATATGGTTTCAAAAACCATCCTAAAGTTCATTTTATAGCCGCTCCTATCGTTGAAATTTCGGCTACTTTTATTAGAAATTCCATCAAAAACAAAAATAATATTCAGCCGCTTTTACCAAATAAAGTTTGGGAATATATCGATTATAATAATTTGTATAGAAAGTAGTACCGGTGCTTTTGCATTAGGGATGGCAGTGTAAATCCCACACTTTTTAGTGTGGATTGCAGCGTACAGCGCGACCGAACTGGAACGATAGTGAAAGTGGGGAAATGCCCAAATTATTATAGTGTTTAAAACCCTAATATTAATTTTGCGATAGAGAAATAGATAAGAATTCCGCAAATATCGTTACTTGTAGTGATAAAAGGACCTGTTGCCAAAGCAGGGTCAATATTAAATTTATTTAACAGTAATGGTATAAATGTTCCAATTAGTGAGGCAATTATTATTACTGAAATCAATGCAGTTGTTACAATAACGCCAATAATTACTTCAACATTTAGAAGGAAATGACTCCCTAAAAATAAAATAGTAGCCAAAATAATTCCGTTCAATAAACTCAAGGAAACCTCTTTTATTAATCTGTTAAATAAGGTGCCACTTAAGGAATCATTAGCTAGACCTTGTACAATAATTGCCGAAGATTGTACCCCAACATTTCCAGCCATAGCGGCAATTAATGGGGTGAAAAAGAATAAGTTTCCGTGTAACAGCATTGCGCCTTCAAATAATCCCAATACTTTCACAGAAATAAACCCCCCTAGAAGTGCTAAAACTAACCATGGTAATCGCGCTTTGGTGTGTTCAATAATACTATCATCGGCTTCAATATCTTGAGAAATACCCGCTGCCAACTGGTAATCCTGATCGGCTTCTTCTTTAATTACATCTACGATATCATCGATGGTAATTCGACCTACTAAACGATCTAATTCGTCTATTACTGGAATAGCTTCCAGGTCATATTTTTGCATAATTCTGGCTACTTCAACGTCTTCAGTAGTGACTTTTACAAAATTTAATTTACGAATATAGACTTCACTAATAGGCGTTTTAGCCGATGTTGTAAGCAAATCTTTTAAAGAAAGTCGCCCCAATAATTTGTCCTGCTCATCAACAACATAAATGGAATGTACTCTGGAAATATTTTCCGCTTGGATTCGCATTTGCTTTATGCAGGTAAGGACGTTCCAATTTTCATTAACTTTTACGAGCTCTTTGTGCATCAAACCCCCAGCGGTATTTTCATCGTAACGCAATAAATCGACAATGTCTTTTGCATGTTCAACGTCTTGAAGTTCCGAGATTACTTCCTGTTTTTTACTTTGGGAAAGTTCGGCGATAATATCGGCAGCATCGTTGGTATCTAATTCGTCAAGCTCTTCGGCGATTTCTTTTGGAGACAATCGGCTTAAGATATTTTCCCTTAAATCATCATCTAACTCAAGAAGAATTTCTGCCGTTTTATCACTGTCTAGGACTTTGAAAATATAGGTAGCTTCGTTGAAATCTAATTCGTCAAGGATTTCGGCAATATCAGCATGGTGCAAATCATTAAGTAAGGATTCCAATTGGTGGTCATCCTTATTTTTGATTAGTTCTTCTATTTGAACTAAAAGCTCTTTACTGATTTTAAACTGCATCGGCTTCTATTTTTTGAGTGAGTTCAATGAATTGTTGCACGTTCAACTGCTCTGGACGAAGGTCAAAGATAGTGTCTTCTCGCAAATTATCCGACAAATTTAATGTTTTTAAACTATTGCGCAATGTTTTTCTGCGTTGTTGAAATGCCGTTTTTACAACCGTGAAAAATAATTTCTCACCGCAAGGCAAACTAAAATCTACTTTACGTCTTAATCTCAATACCCCCGATTTCACTTTTGGTGGCGGATTGAAAACATGTTCGTCTACAGTAAATAGGTAATCTGCGTGATAGAATGCTTGCACTAAAACTGACAATATTCCGTAGGCTTTAGTTCCTTTTTTCTCACAAATTCTTTCGGCAACTTCCTTTTGAAACATCCCTGCGAATTCTGGAATTTGGTTCCGGTATTCTAGGGTTCGAAAGACAATTTGAGTAGAAATATTGTATGGAAAATTCCCAATTATTCCGAATTGTTTGCCTTCAAAAGTTTCATTTATATTGTATTTCAAAAAGTCTTTAGATATTATTTTACCTTTCAATTTTGGGAAGTTGTTTTCTAAATAGGTCACCGATTCTGTGTCGATTTCAATAACATAGGTTGTAATGGGTTTATCTAATAAATACTTGGTTAATACTCCCATTCCAGGACCTATTTCTAAGACTTCTTCATAACCTTCAAAGTTCAAAGTACCAGCAATTGCAGCAGCAATACTTTCATCATTTAAAAAATGCTGTCCTAGGTGTTTTTTTGCTTTTACTTTTTCCATAATTCTTATCTGGCAAATTAAGTCTATTTTTTATAACCGATTTTCGCCCTTTCAATTTTTGTTTCCTTCTTTTCAATTAATTCGTCAAGATACTGAAAAACCAGTTCGATATTTTTTCCTTGATTTTCAATTTTCTTTTTAATTGTTTCCACATCCAATCTTAGTTCAGTAGTATCCACAAGCATTCGTCTAATTTTTGTAAATATTCTAATAATTTGAATATTTGTTTGAATGGCTTTTTCACTGTTCAATACACTCGAAAGCATCAAAACTCCATGTTCTGTAAAAACCATAGGTGCATACCTTAATCCCATCTTTTGTGAATTGGAGGTCGCAAATTGCGACCTCCAATTTTCAAATTCTTCTTTGGTCAATTCAAACATAAAATCTTCGGGAAATCTTGATAGATTCCTCTTAACTTGTTCTTTTAACCTTTTGGTTTCTATACTATAAAGTGAGGCCAAATCTCTGTCTAACATAACTTTTTGGTTTCTCAAAAAGTATATTTTATTCAATACAACATCATCAGGAATTATAGAAATTTCGGTGCTCATAGTTATAATTTTTTGGTGTATATTTTAATTTGGAGGTCGTAATTTGCGACTTCAAGTTTGTATAGTAATAGTTACTAATGTTCCGAAATTAACTCTAATTCTGTTCTGAATGCCAACATTTTATCGCCAAACAATGCCGCTCCTTCTTCTCTTAATCTTGGCGCATCTTCTTCGTAATACCTTTGAAGCAGCTCTTTATTATTTGTTGTATATTGAATGGAATAGGTAACTCCGCCCATTTCTTCCTCAATAAGTACTTTTACCATTCTAGCCGAGGTAAATTTGCCCGTTGCCAAAACATCATTTATGTGTTTTTCTTGCATCCAGCTCATCCATTGGTCATGAACACTTTCGTGAATGTTAATTGTTACGTTGTAAATTATCATTTTTTAATGTTTAATCGTTATTTAGTTTAACCGAATTTACGATTAACCTAATAAATTTATAGTTCTTTATTGTCTCCCCGAAGTTCCCTATATTTTTTTCTAGCTTCTACATAATAAATACTGTCTTGGTGATGAAATACTAATTTTTCATAATTGGACTTCGCTTTTTCTATATCAATGACTCTTTTACTGTAAATCTCAGCACTAAAAAATAAGGCTTCATCAATATGAATGTCCTCAGGATGAAGGTCAATAATTTGTTGGTATTGGCTTAAAGCCAATTGATAATCGCCTAATCTCTCATGAATTTTTCCTATTCGGTATAACGTAACACTTTCAATTTCTTTCCCTTTAAAATTCTTTAGAATTTCTTGAAATTGCGAAAGCGCTTCTTGGGGTTTATTTTGATAAATCAAATAATCGCCTCGAGCAAATTGTTTTAAAGCTGTTTGTGTTGAATCAGCTATTGTATTATCATTAATTAGGAGGAAATACTCCAAAGCATCATTAGCGATTAATTGCGAAGAAACGGCTTTTAGTTCTTTAAATTGTTTCAAAGCCCAAACAAAATCTCCTTTAAAATAACTTGTTTTTGCTGACTTTAAAGTAGCTTCGTGCCCTATCACATCGTTTTTTAAATCTTCTTCTATTTGCGAATAATAAAGTGAGGCTTGATTGAATTTTTCTTCGAATAAAAAAATATCTGCCAATTCCATTTTTACATCTGCCTTTTGATATTCGTCTAGTGGAAGCTCCAAAGCCGTTTTCAAAATTGATTTCCCTTGCGTAGGATTCTTCATTTGAAAAGTATTAAAATGCGCTTTCAAAAGTTGTAATTTTAATGAATACGGAGTAATCCCATACTGATTCAATAAAGAAACGAGGTCTTTTTCTATTTCCGAATAATCTTTGATTGCGGGATCATTTATTTTCATTTCAGTAAGAAAATAGTACGCCTGCATTTGTAATTCAGCATCTTTAGTGTTTTCCAAAATAAATGCAAGAATCTCTTTTGCCGTTTCTTTATCCTCTTCTTCAATAGATATTTGAACCAGATTTACTATGTTGTATAACGATTCCGGATTTCTTTTATAAATGGCTTTTTCTTGTATAAATGCTTTTCCAAATTCCTTTTGTTGAACATAAAACCAACTCAAATATTGATTCCAAAAAACCTCTTGGCTTTTTTGAATTCTGATTAAAAGTGCTTTACGAAGCGACTCCTTAAACTTTACATCGGCATTTTCAGTCATAAATCGGGTAAATTGATTTTGAACCAAAATCAGATTTTGAGGATTCCTGTAGGACTCCTCCAAGAACATTTCAATCATTTGATCTGTTTGCCCATTTTGCCCGTATAAAACTGCCATTTGAAAATTAAAATTCATTTTAGGATCTATTTCTATGGCAATTTGATAGGCTTGCAAAGCATAATCAATCAATACTTTCTTTTCGAAAATAGCTGCAATCCCATAAACCTCCGAAGGACTTTTTTTGATTTTATCTAGCGCTTGATCAAAGTATTTTTTTGCTTTACTTTCGTTTTTTTGAAGTTGGTAGTTTGCTCCTAACTCCACTAAAAGGTAGCTTTGTTTGAATTTATTATAACGCTCTACTATCGCTTTTTCAGCAACCTCGTATTGTTTGAGCTGCTGGTAACATTCTACTGATTTTTGGAAATAATATCCATTTCCTGGTTGTGAAGCCAATAAATTTTGAAATGAAACGAGCGCTTTTTCAAATTCTCCTTTTTCAAAATAGTTCATCGCCAATTGGTCGTTTTGCGAGAAACCAATCAGGGAATAAAAAAAAGAAAAAAGAAAAAATATTTTTTTCATTTCAAAATGTATTAAAAAGACAATGTACTAAAACAACCCTTTTTGTGTCATATTAGTACATTGATTTCAATGACAAACTAGTCTTAGTCGATCAAATCAAAACCGGTGTATTTTCTCAAAACTTCAGGAATTACGATACCTTCTGGCGTTTGATAGTTTTCTAATATCCCAGCTAAAACTCTTGGCAATGCCAATGAACTACCATTTAGGGTATGTGCCAATTGGTTTTTGCCGTCTTTATCTTTATAACGTAATTTTAAACGATTGGCTTGAAAAGTTTCAAAATTTGATACTGATGAAATTTCTAACCAACGATCCTGTGCTGTAGAAAACACTTCGAAATCATAGGTTAAAGCAGAAGTAAATCCCATATCTCCACCACAAAGGCGAAGAATTCGATACGGTAATTTCAATTCTTGCAAGATCATTTTCACGTGTTCCACCATTCCTTCCAAAGCTGCATATGATTTTTCAGGGTGTTCAATTCTAACAATCTCCACTTTATCAAATTGATGCAAGCGATTCAATCCACGAACGTGAGCTCCATAAGAACCCGCCTCTCTTCGAAAACAAGGCGTATAAGCCGTTGCTAAAACTGGCAATTCATTTTCATTTAAAATCACATCGCGAAATAAGTTGGTAACCGGAACTTCTGCAGTTGGAATTAAAAATAAATTATCGGTTGCATCATGGTACATTTGCCCGTC
Organism: Flavobacterium sp.; assembly: GCA_021740105.1. Taxonomy (GTDB): domain Bacteria; phylum Bacteroidota; class Bacteroidia; order Flavobacteriales; family Flavobacteriaceae; genus Flavobacterium. The sequence goes on along the minus strand of JAIPAM010000001.1, from coordinate 638,708 downwards.
TTTATCTGGTAATTGTCCGGTTCCATAAGCCGAAGCTTCATTTACAAGATGAGGAACTTGGTATTCTTTATAACCGGCATCGGTATTTTTATCTAAAAAATAAGCGATTAAAGCTCGTTGTAATTTAGCCCCTTTCCCTTTATAAACTGGGAAACCAGCTCCGGTGATTTTATTTCCCAATTCGAAATCTATGATGTCGTATTTTTTAACTAATTCCCAATGCGGTTGCGCACCTTCATGTAAAACAGGAATTGCACCTTCTTGAAAAACAGTTACGTTTTCTTCAGGAGTCTTTCCTTCAGGAACGATAGCTGCTGGGAGGTTTGGAAGCGTGTATAATTTTTCTAATAATTCATTAGCTAAAGTGTCTGCTTTTTCAACTAGTTCCTTACTTTTCTCTTTAAGAAGAACGGTTTTTTCTTTTAATATTGCCGCTTTAGATTTTTCTCCAGATTTCATTAAATCACCTATGTCTTTGGACAATTTATTAGATTCAGATAAAATGTTATCCAATTCTACTTGGGTAGAACGACGTTTTTCATCCAATTGAACTACTTCAGTAACTGTTGCTTTGGCATCAAAATTTCTTTTGGCCAACGCTTTGATTACTTTTTCCTGATTTTCTCTAATAAATGCTATTTGTAACATATCGTAATTTTTATAAATCTTAAATTTATTTTAAGACTAAGTGGCAAATTTAATGATTTGTTTCGAATGTTGCTATTTTAAAATAAGGGTAATTTCTAAATAGTTAAAGCAAAAAAGACTGCTCAATAGAACAGTCTTTTGCTTTTTTAAAATATATGCTTTATCATTTATAGCTAGTTGTTAAACATTCTGTATTCCCTCAATCTTTGGGATGATGAAAAATGTTGTTTATCTACCAATAACCAACCAGCCCAGCTACGATTTGTATGCGCCACGGGTGTTTGTGAATCAAAGATATAAAATGCTTTTAATTTAAACCTATTTCAATGTAAACAGGTAAATGATCGGAAGGGTATTTTAAATTTTTCGAGTCACTCAAAATGGCATGTTTTTTAACTTTTAGATTACTATTTTTTGATAAAAAGATATAATCAATTCTTTTACTAACCTCTTCATTGTGCTTAAAACCGTTAAAGGTACCTTTTGGACCAAACGGTTTTTGTTCGGAAATATCTTGACTGTCAATCATAAGTTTTTTTAAATTGACAATTCGTTCTTCTGTAGGCTCCGAATTGAAATCACCCATAAAAATAACAGGATAATTTTTTATATTGAGTTCTGAAATTTTAGAAAGAATTAAACTAATAGATTTAGTTCTTGCCAGTACCCCTATGTGATCTAGATGCGTATTAAAAACCCAAAAAGTTTGCTTTGTTTTTTTATCTGTCAAAAGTACATAGGTACAAATTCTATTTAAAGCAGCATCCCAACCTTTAGAAATAATTTCTGGGGTTTCGGACAACCAAAAAGTGTTTTGTTCCAATATTTTGAAATTATCTTTTTTAAAAAAGATGTTGGAAGATTCTCCTTTTCCAAAGCCATCCCTACCAATTCCAACATAGTCGTATTGAGGCAACATAGTTGAAATATCAGTAACTTGATTGGGCAATGCTTCTTGGATTCCGAAAACATCTGGTTCGTAGAAAGCCAATTGTGAGCATAGATATTCTCTTCGATTGAACCAAGAATTTTCTCCATCAGAAGCCACATCTAAACGAATATTATAGGTTATTAGTTTTACATTTTGTCCTGAAATTGAACTGAAAAAGACCAAAACCATCATAAATGAAAAGAGAGTTTTTTTCATAGGGATTGAAATCTATAGATTGTTTATGTAAATATAATTCATTTAAATCTATCGTATAAAAAAACGTCCCAATTTCTTAAGACGTCTATTGTAATGACCAATTGTATTTTATCCCTTCAAACTTGCGCTTAAATATTCTCTATTCATTTGTGCAATATAATCTAAAGAAATTCCTTTTGGACATTCTACTTCACAAGCTCCTGTATTGGTACAATTACCAAATCCTTCGGCATCCATTTGGGCAACCATATTAAGAACTCTGTCGGTAGCTTCTACTCTTCCTTGTGGTAACATTGCATATTGAGAAACTTTGGCAGCTACAAATAGCATTGCTGATGAGTTTTTACAAGTAGCAACACAAGCGCCACAACCAATGCAAGTTGCAGCATCGAATGCTCTGTCTGCATCTTTTTTTGGAATTGGAATAGTATTAGCGTCTACAGGGTTTCCTGAAGTATTTATAGACACGAAACCACCTGCTTGCTGAATTCTATCAAAAGAACTTCTATCGACAACAAGATCTTTAATGATAGGAAACGCTTTTGCTCTAAAAGGTTCGATATAGATCTCATCACCGTCTTTGAACATTCGCATATGCAATTGACAAGTTGGTATTCCTCTGTCTGGTCCGTGCGCTTCTCCATTGATAAAAAGAGAACAACTTCCGCAAATTCCCTCGCGACAATCGTGGTCAAAAGCAACGGTATCTTCACCTTTTTGAATTAAATTTTCGTTTAGAATATCTAACATTTCTAGAAAAGACATATCGCTTTCGATACCATCAACAAAATAGTCAACAATTTTTCCTTCAGATTTGGCATTTGGCTGACGCCATATTTTTAATTTCAGTTTCATTTTTAGAATGTATTAAGTATTATGAATTAAGTATTTAGACTTATTCAAACTTCTATTTATAACTACGAGTAGCTAATTTAATATTTTCGTAAATCAATGGTTCTTTGTGTAAAACAGCATCACTAGGTTTGCCTTTGTATTCCCAAGCCGCAACATAAGCAAAATTTTCGTCGTCACGTTGTGCTTCTCCATCTTCGGTTTGATATTCTTCACGGAAATGTCCTCCACAAGATTCGTTGCGATGTAGTGCGTCTTTTGCAAACAATTCACCTAGTTCAAGGAAATCAGCTACTCGTCCGGCTTTTGCTAATTCTGGATTAAAACTATCTGCAGTTCCAGGTACTATAACTTCTTTATAAAACTCCTCACGTAAAGCAGCAATTTCTTCGATAGCTTCGGTTAGTCCCTTAGCATTTCGAGCCATACCCACTTTATTCCACATTATTTTACCTAATTTCTTATGAAAATAGTCAACGGATTTGGTTCCTTTATTATTTATAAATTGCTCAATTTGTTCTTTCACTTTTTTCTCCGCTTCCATAAATTCAGGTAGATCGGTAGAAATTGGTCCTGTTTTAATTTCTGGAGCCAAATAATCTCCAATTGTGTAGGGCAAAACAAAATAACCATCTGCTAAACCTTGCATCAAGGCTGAAGCACCTAATCTATTCGCTCCATGATCAGAAAAATTAGACTCTCCAATAGAAAAACATCCTGGGATGGTGGTTTGTAAGTTATAATCAACCCAAGTTCCTCCCATTGTGTAATGCACTGCTGGATAAATCATCATTGGAGAAGTATATGGATCTTCATCTACAATCTTTTCATACATTTGAAATAAGTTACCGTATTTGCTGGCAACAACTGCTCTTCCGAGCTTTATAATCAAAGCTTTATCATTTGGATCTAATCCTTTTACAAATGCTTGTTCTTTACCATAACGTTGAATGGCATCTGCAAAATCCAAGTAAACCGCTTCACCGGTTTTGTTAACACCAAAACCTGCGTCGCAACGCTCTTTTGCTGCTCTCGACGAAATATCACGAGGAGCAAGATTTCCAAAAGAAGGGTATCTTCTTTCTAAATAATAATCTCTTTCCGATTCTGATAAATCGGTTGGTTTTTTCTTTCCTTCACGAATTGCTTTAGCATCTTCTAATTTAGCAGGAACCCAAATACGTCCGTCATTACGCAAGGATTCCGACATCAAAGTCAATTTCGATTGGTGATCACCTGAAACAGGTATGCAAGTTGGGTGAATTTGTGTATAACAAGGATTAGCGAAAAACGCTCCTTTTTTGTGAATTTTCCAAGCTGCAGTGGCGTTACTTCCCATGGCATAAGTCGATAGGAAAAATACATTCCCGTAGCCCCCTGAAGCAATAACAACAGCGTGAGCAGAGTGTCGCTCTATTTCTCCTGAAACTAAATCACGAGCAATAATTCCTCTTGCTTTTCCGTCAACAACAACTAAATCTAGCATTTCATGACGTGCATGCGATCTTATCTTTCCACGACCTATTTGGCGGTTCATCGCTGAATAAGCTCCAAGTAATAATTGTTGGCCTGTTTGTCCTTTGGCATAGAATGTTCTGGCTACCAATGTTCCTCCAAAAGAGCGGTTGTCTAATAACCCGCCATACTCTCTAGCCAATGGAACGCCTTGCATTACACATTGGTCGATAATATTAGTTGAAACTTCAGCTAAACGGTGCACATTTGCTTCACGAGAACGATAATCGCCTCCTTTAATTGTATCATAAAACAAACGGAAAGTAGAATCTCCATCGCCTTGATAATTCTTAGCGGCGTTGATTCCTCCTTGAGCAGCGATTGAATGTGCGCGACGTGGAGAATCTTGAAAGCAAAATGTTTTAACATTATATCCTAATTCTGCCAATGTTGCGGCTGCAGAGCTTCCTGCCAGTCCAGTTCCCACAACGATAATATCGATATTACGTTTGTTCGCTGGATTTACTAAATTGATATGATTTTTATAATTTATCCATTTGTCCGCGATTGGACCACTAGGAACTTTTGAATCTAATGCCATTATAATTAAATATTAAATATGATTAAAATGATGAAATAATGCAATAAAAATAAAACCAAAAGGAACTACTATTGCAAAAGCATATCCTAATTTATGTAATGATTTTGAATATTTATTGTTAAACCCTACAGATTGAAATGAAGAATTGAAACCGTGCCACAAGTGCATTGACAACAATACAAATGCTAATGAATACAATCCTGTACGAATTGGGCTTTCAAATTTATGGACTAACTCTTCATAATATCTGTTTTCATCGATAACATTTACTGAAATATATTTATAGTTCATTTCAGCAAACCAAAAATCGTACATGTGCAGTCCTAAAAAAGCCAACACTACTACTCCAGAAATAATCATATTTCTTGAAGTCCAAGATGCGTTTGCTGCACCATTATAATTCGCGTACTTAACTGGTCTAGCACTTCTGTTTTTCAAATCTAAAACAAACCCCATAACGAAGTGAAAAACAACTCCAGCAATTAAAACTGGCTGCATTACAAATTGAATAATCGGATTGTATCCCATAAAATGAGACATCATATTGAATACCTCTTCACTGAATACTGATGTTAAATTGATGAAAAAATGAAGTGATAAAAAGGAAATTAAAAAAAGTCCCGAAAGTGCCATTGCAACTTTCTTTGCAATTGAAGACTTTAGAAATGAAGAATTGGCCATGATAAAATCAATTTTTATTTTTAAATAGTGCACAAAAATAATCATTAATAAAACATACTACAACCTTTTCGTAGTAATTTATAATGATTTTAAGGCGATTTTGACAATTGTTTAATTAATGTTGAATCCAGTTAAAATAATTCAATGAAGTTTTGAATAATCTGCAAAAAATGAAATTACATTTTGTTCAATTAATAGGTTTTAGTGGCGTCTTCGTCAATTACAATAATGAAATTGGCTTTACCTAAATATTCGGGTTCTAATTTGGAGATATCGCTTTGAGAAACGGTGGCAATAGTTACAATTTTAATATTCGGATTTTGCTGTTTTAAATACCAATTAATTCCTTCGAAGTTATCACTATGGTAAGAACCGTTGTAATGCATAAATAAGGCATTTTCTTTACGGTTTTTAGCAATAAAATAAGCCATTGTCGCGTCTTTTGAGGCTTGAGCTTTAGGCAAATTCTCCCCGCCGTGTCCTCCCATTTCTTGAGCCATTTTACTGTATCCCGGCAAGTTAGCATCGTACTTAAACGGTAATGGCGCCATCCAAGATTTCTCCTCTTGCGATAGTTTATCTAGTGCTTCAAATCCATTTTTAAATACTAAACTTGCAAATCTTCGTGGGATATTTGTTGCAATAAAATCAATCTTTAATTCTTTGGCATAATCAACCAATGGTTTATAATCTGTTTTATAGTTTGGCCAAAGTCGGGCCGTACTATCTAATTTCTTCTGAGTTATTTCACCTTTTAAATATTGATTTATTTGTTTTTGATTGTCGGCTTCCAACATTTCCGCCCCTAGCACTAAGTCCCTTTTGTCTGATAAATCTTTCAGAACTTTTAATTCCAGCCAATGCACCACAGAATTATCATGGTATTCTCCGAACAAAAGAACGTCTGATTTTTGAGCGCTATTTATAATATCACTATAACTTGCTTTCTTTCCATTTTTATTAAATATCTTATACGATTGCTTGTTTTGAGCATTTGAAAAAAGAAAAAAACTAGTCATTAATAGAACGAAAATAGATCTCATAAAAAACAGTTGTTAAATTATTATTTCTGCTAAATTAAATAAAATAGCGCAGGAATGATTGTTAAATTATTAAATTCATACGAGAAGTTGCAGAATATTTTAAATATCGTAAAAATGATATCCTATGGCATTTTTAAGGCTAAAATTCTATTAAACATCAATCGCACTTTGTAATTTTACAAAAAATAGAATAGGAATGAACTTCGGAATAGACGCTATAGCATTTGACGTTGCAAAAATACATTTGCCAATTAATACCTTGGCAAATAACAGAAATATTGATCCTGAAAAATTAGAAAAAGGGCTAGGTCTGTTGAAAATGACTTTGCCAGACACTCATCAAGATACGGTGGTTTTTGGCGCCAATGCGCTGACTAAATTGATTATCGATAATGCTATTAATTTAGAAGATATTTCTCGCATTTATGTTGGAACTGAAAGTGCAATCGACAGTTCAAAACCTATCGCTTCCTTTTTAGTTTCGTTGATGGAGCAGAAATTTGGCGAGAATCGCTTGTCAGAATGCGACGTCGTAGATTTTACATTTGCTTGTATTGGAGGGGTTGATGCTATGCAAAATTGCATTGATTTTGTGAAGTTAAATCCGACAAAAAAAGCCATTGTGGTTACCACTGATATTGCAAAATACGATTTAAATTCTACAGGAGAATATACTCAAGGGGCTGGTGCTGTGGCAATATTGATCTCTCAAAATCCTAGAATTATAGCATTTGAAAATAATTGGGCTACAAGCACAAAAGGCGTTTTTGATTTTTTCAAACCTTACCGATCTATTTCAAAAGAAGCAATAACCGGAAATTCAAATAATGAAAAGTGGTTTGAAAATTTGGAAGCGGAAATTGAAATTCACAAAGACCAACCCGTTTTTGAAGGGCAATATTCCAATCAATGTTACATGGACAGAACTCGAAATGCGTACTTTTCATTTAAAAAAGCTAGCGGTTTAGAGAGTTCCATTTATCAATCATGGAAAAGTATAATTATGCACCTCCCTTATTCTTTTCAAGGAAGAAGAATGTTGTCGGAAATCTATTGTTTGGATCATGATAACAAAATTATCAGCGGAAATGAAGACGCTTCAGAATATCAAAACAAACTCAAAGAAATCAGTAAGTCGGAAGAATACCGAAACTTTGTAAACGAAAAATTACAACCTGCAGAATTGGCCTCTTCCCTCATTGGCAATTTGTATACGGGTTCTATTTTTATGGGATTTCTTTCCACTTTAGCTCATTTTTATGAATTAAAAACAGAGTTGTCAAATCAAAAATTTGGTTTTCTAGCTTACGGAAGCGGATCGAAATCAAAAGTATTTGAAGGAACTATTCAACCCAATTGGACAAAAGCAATTTCAACTGTAAATTTATTTCAAACATTAGAAAAAAGTCACGAAATTGGTTTTGAAACGTATGAAAAATTACACAAAAAAGAGCAAAAATCGAGTGTTCAGTCGCCAAAGAGCGAGTGGATATTGGATAAAATAGAAAATGAAAATCCTAACTTAATAGGTGCTAGATATTACAAATGGATTGATTAGATTTGTAATCTAATTTATTGCATTATGAAATACCATCAAATTAACAGTAATTTATTTGTAAAAAATCGTTCTAAATTTACGGCTCAGATGAAGCCAAAAAGTGTGGCGGTTTTTAATTCTAATGATATCTATCCGGTTTCTGCCGATAGCACTTTGCCATTTGCTCAACACCGAGACCTTTTTTATTTGTCAGGAGTAGATCAAGAAGAGAGTATTTTATTGTTATTCCCAGATGCCCCTTACGAGCACCAAAGAGAGATCTTATTTCTTAAAGAAACCAACGATCATATTGCGATTTGGGAAGGCGAAAAACTTTCTAAAGATCGTGCGTTTGAAGTTTCGGGAGTAAAAACGGTATACTGGCTTCAAGATTTTGAGAAAATTTTGTTCGAAATAATGACCCATGCTGAAACTATTTATATCAATACTAACGAACATTACCGAGCTACTGTAGAAACAGAAACTCGCGAGGCCCGTTTTGTAAAATGGTGGAAAGAGAAATATCCTGCTCATGCTGTTGCAAAAAGCAATCCTATTTTACAACGTATTCGATCTGTAAAGGAAAAAGAAGAAATCGAATTAATTCAAACCGCTTGTAATATTACCGAAAAAGGTTTTCGAAGAGTATTGTCATTTGTAAAGCCAAATGTTTCAGAATATGAGATTGAAGCTGAATTTATTCATGAATTTATTCGAAACAGATCAAAAGGGTTTGCCTATACACCAATAATTGCTTCCGGTAATAATGCCAATGTATTGCATTATATCGAAAATAATCAATCGTGTAAAGCTGGTGATTTAATTTTATTGGATGTAGCTGCAGAATACGCTAATTATTCAAGTGATATGACTCGAATGATTCCTGTTTCAGGTCGTTTTTCTGAAAGACAAAAAGCGGTTTACAATGCCGTTTTGAATGTAAAAAATGAAGCAACAAAAATGCTAACCCCAGGAACACTTTGGAAACAATATCATGTTGAAGTTGGAAAAATAATGACTTCTGAATTATTGGGCTTGGGATTAATTGATAAAGCGGATGTTCAAAATGAAAACCCGGAATGGCCAGCATATAAAAAATATTTCATGCATGGAACTTCGCATCACTTGGGCTTAGATACTCATGATTATGGCATTTTGACTGAGCCTATGCAAGCCAATATGGTGTTTACCGTTGAGCCGGGAATTTATATTCCAGCCGAAGGTTTCGGAATTCGATTGGAAGACAATGTGGTAATTCAGGAAAAAGGAAATCCTTTCAATTTGATGCATAACATCCCAATTGAAATTGAAGAAATTGAAACGATTATGAATTCGTAATTTGGATGAAAGACTAATGAAAAATAGATACTAGACGGTTTGCAGAAATGTAAACCGTTTTTTATTTTGTAGAAATATTAACCTTATTTTTGCCTAACATTTATAATAATGAAACAAATTCTCTACAAAAATACTGCAATTTCATTTTCCGATATTGGAAAAGGAACTGCTGTGGTTTTACTTCACGGTTTTTTAGAAAACAAAACAATGTGGCGAGAATTGGTTCCTTCATTAGCCAAAAAGAACCGAGTTATTTCCATTGATTTATTGGGTCATGGAGAAACGGATTGTATTGGTTATGTTCATTCTATGGAAGAAAATGCTGAAATTGTAGACGCAATTTTATCGCACCTTAGAATTAGAAAGGCAGTTTTTATAGGGCATTCAATGGGTGGTTATATAGCATTGGCGTTTGCGGAATTACATATAAATAAAGTAAAAGGGCTAGTTTTATTAAATTCAACTGCGCTAGAAGATAGTATTGAACGAAAAATAAATCGAGATCGTGCCATTAAAGCGGTAAAACAGAATTACATCAATTTTGTGCGAATGTCGATTGCTAATTTATTTAGTGAAAACAATCGTGACCTCCTTAAAAATGAAATTGAAAACGTAAAATTAGAAGCTTTAAAAACCCCTTTGCGAGGAATAGTTGCTTCCTTGGAAGGCATGAAAATTAGAAAAGACAGGCAATTTATTCTGAAAGAAACTGATTTTCCAAAGTTGTTAATTCTGGGAGAAAAAGACGGAGTATTACTATACAAAGACAATGTCTCTCAAATAGTAGCAACCAATACCGAATTAATTTCTTTTCCTGATGGTCACATGAGCCACATTGAAAATAAAGAAGAATTAGAAAAAGTTATCGTTAGTTTTCTAAATAAAATTTAGCCTTTTTTTGCTTCTTTTGTGGCGAAAAAAAAACTAAACTTTCTCTTCAAACGGAATATTTTGGTCAAAAATCTCAACCAACAAAATTGCAATTTGTTCTAAATACTGGTTAATTGTTTCTTTACTGATAATCGTATTAAGTTCTTTTCCTTCTTTAAAAGTAAAAGGTAAAAACCCTGATTTCAAATTTTTGAAGGAAATAATTCCGGCTTCCATCGGTTGCTCTGCAGCCAATTCTTCATACATAAAAGCATAAGCTAGTATTTGGATTATTTTCTCATTCGCGATATCTTTAGTAAGATCTGCCCAGGTAGTTAAGGTTACTGTATTTTTATCGACACGGCCAGTTTTATAGTCTATAATTCTTAGCACTCCATTTCGCAACTCAATTCTATCTACCGATCCGCCAATTTTTATTGGAAAAGGCAAACTCAAATGCTCAAAAGTTCGCTCAAACGGTTGTTCTAATGCAAGTATTTTAATTGCATCACCTGAAATAACGCTCTCTAATTCCACTTTCAAAAAATTATATACATTGCGTTTGGCTACTTCAAAAGCTAATAAGTTTCTTCCTTTTTTTATTTCCCCTTCTTTGTATACTATTTTAAATTGTTTCATTACTTCAGCATCAATTTGCTTGATACAATTTAGCAGCTCACTTTCAGAAATAAATTTACCAATAAACGGTTCATATAAAGATTTTAGAGTTTCATGAATAATTGTCCCTAAAGTATTGACAGCAATATTCTCTTCCACTTCTTCTACTTCTTTAATTTTTAAAATCTTTTGGAAATAAAACTGAATTGGATTTCTAATATAGCTGGTTAAAGTGGTAGGTGAAAACCCTTTTTCGGCAATTTCTTTCAAACGATCCATAACCGATTCCGATTTTGGAATCGCCATTGGTTGATTGGCTTTTTCGGGAAGAATCGCATTATAAATTTTAGGTTTTAAATCATGTTGGCTTGAATATTCTACTTGCAACTGCGTTATAAATCGACTTTTTTCACCTGCATCTAGCCCTTCGCTTTCGGTATTGTAAAGAAGGTAAATATTTTTTGCTCTTTGCAACAAATGGTAAAAGTGATAGGTATAAATGGCGTCTTTTTCTTTGAATGTTGGAAGTTCTAATTCCCTTTTAACATCATAGGGTATAAATGAATTTTGCGATTTACCAGCTGGTAATTTCCCCTCATTTAAAGAAGTTATAATAACTGTTTCAAAGTCTAAAACACGACTTTCTAAAACTCCCATAATTTGCAATCCATTTAAGGGTTCTCCTTCAAAGGAAACCTCAGCAAGATCAATTACTTGTTTATAAATCGCATGAAGAGTATCAATAGTATTGATATGATCGTATTTTGAATAATAACTGATTAATTTATTTATGACTTTAAAAATTGAAAAAACAAATGCTTTTGTGATTTTTTCCTCTTCATTATCATTGCTTAAATTTCCTTTAATGGTTTGCAATAATTGAGAAATATCACCTAGAACTTTTAAAGTACCTTCTTCCCATTTTCCAAATAATAAAAGGAACAATTCACTCGGATTTGGATTTAATTCAATAATCTTTTGATGTGTAATAAAGGTATAATTGTATTGAATAATAGTATTAACTAACGCACTAGTATTGGAATACGGTTCAATTAATGGATGGGTCAAAATTCCCAATATGTCTTTATAATAAAAAACATAGTTTTTGCCGTTTCTGGATAAAGCAGCCGTATGCATTTTAAACAATTTGGCAATTAATATTTGGGCAGGATTGTTCTTGCTTGAAAAACCCATAGTAATATTAAGTGAACCAACACTTGAAGGAAGTGAATATAGTAAAGGGATTAGCATATTTTCATCACCTAAAACAACCGCCACTTTATCCAAAGATATCGAAGGATCATTAGCAATTAATCCCTCAATTATTCCACCTGCAATTTTTGCTTGGCCAATTGTTTTTGGAGTACCAATAATGTTTATGGCCTTTTTTTCATTTAAAAAATCATTGGCAATCCATTCAAATGGATTGGACTTATAATGGGTCCATTTATCTTTAAATCTTCGGATGAATAAACCTGCATCATGATAAGGATCGTTTAAAAATGCTTGATCTATATCCCAATATATCTTAGCTTGATTTGATGCTAATAAGCTTTGAACAATTTTTTCTTCTGCAGCATTTAGAGCATTAAAGCCAGCAAAAACATACTTTGTGTCAGGTACAGATTTTGAAAATGAATTTAGTTTATTTACCGCTTCCCGATAAATTAATCCTTGATATCCAATTTCTTTTGTCAATAAATGTTGGTAAAAAGTTTGATAGTAGTTGGGTAATAACTTCCAAAAATCGATATAATTTTCTAGTAATTTAGTTTTGTTTTCAACTTCAATTCCCCATTTTTTTATATCTTCAATATCTTTTAAATAGGAAAGCACATGATTTGGATCTAATAAATACCGGTCAATTTCATTAAAATCTTGCAAAAGCATTTTGGCCCAATTGGCAAATAAATCAAATGACTGTTGGCTTTTTACGTCGGTTAGCTTTAGATAAACTTCATAGAATTCAAAAACTAATTCAATTGAGTCAATGGATCGTATTTCAGAAATATCTTGAATAAAATCTTCAATACTGATAATATTAGGGCAAATAATATTACTCTCAATCTGGTTCTTTAGTGCTTCAATTAAAAATATTTTAGCTCTTTTATTCGGTAAGATCACAACAGTATTCGAAAGATTATCTGAATAATCTCTAATAATTTCTTGGGCTATTTTATCTAAAAAAGTCGATCCTATCATTTTATAAATATAAAAAAACGCCCCGATAAATCGAGGCGTTTTTAAAAATATTATGAGTGAATTATTTAACGTATTTCACTTCTACTCTTCTGTTATTAGTTCTACCTTTTGAAGTAGTATTGTTGTCAGCAGGTTGAGTGTCTCCAAAACCTTCAGAAGTTAATCTGTCTGCCGCTACTCCATTAGTTACTAAAAAGTTTTTAACTGCTGCTGCTCTTTCTTTAGAAAGTTTCATGTTAGATGCAGCATTTCCAACTGTATCTGTATGACCAGAAATTGTAAATTTAGCTGTAGGATTTTCTTTTAAAATTCCAGCGATTGAAACTAAAACTGGTAATGTTTGCTTTTGGAAAGATGCTTTTCCGGTGTTGAACAATATTGTTTTAGCATAACCATCTAAAGCATTTATTGTTGCTTGAGAAATTTCTGGACAACCATTGTTAGCAACAGTTCCTTTTTCAGTAGGACATTTATCATCTTTATCTAATACTGAATCTCCGTCAGTATCTGGCCAAGGGCAACCCGCATTTTCTTTTGGTCCTTTGATATTTGGACATTTGTCTGCTTTGTCAGTAGTTCCATCACCATCAGTATCAGGACATCCTTTTAAAGCTTTTAAACCTGCCACTTCAGGACAAGCATCCTCTTTGTCAGCAACTCCATCACCGTCAGTATCAGGACAACCATTCATAGCCACTGAACCTGCAGCGTCTGGACAAGCATCGCTTGCATCCACAATTCCATCACCGTCAGTATCAGGGCATCCTTTGAATTGTTTTAAACCAGGAACTTCAGGACATGCATCTTGATTATCATAAATACCATCTTTATCAGTATCTGTCCCTCCAAATTTGAAGGTGATTCCTGCAAAATGTTGCATGTGTGAAGGCACATCTACACCTGGCATTCTTGCATCATCAAATGAATGTTTGTAATTCGATTGAACAGAAATTCCAACAAAATCACTCATCCAATAAGTTAAACCTAATCCAGCATTCATTGTACCTGAGCTTACATCTTCTAAGAAAGTATAACCCCCTCCAATGTTGGCAGTTGGATCAAAATGTTTTGAACCTATTAAGTTCATAAAGCTGTATTTAATGTTTAAATCAACACCAAAATAGTTTAAATCTCCTGGGTTAATAACAGAATAATCTCCATTAGCGTCCATTTTATTTACAAACTTTGTCATTTTATTTACAGACCCTGTAACTCCAAAAGAGATGTTGTCACCAACATATTTTGACACACTTAGGTAAGACAAAGAGGGAACAGCATTCCAATTTTCTTTTCTGTTAAAATAGTTAGAAAATTGATCTTTTAAGCTTGAAGCTGCACTTACTCTAGTATCAACTGCATTAGCACCAAAAGATAATGACCAAGGATTGTTAGCGTCTTGAGCTTGAGTTAAAAACCCAACTAATAACGCACCAACGATAATTAATTTGTTTAAATGTTTCATATTTGTTTTGTTTAATTTTTAGTAAATATTCCGCAAAAGTAATAAGTATTAATTTAAATACAAAGGGAATTGTTAAAAATTTGATTTATCGTAATTCGTTATAATTTAAATGACCTTTAATATTTTCCCAACTTCAATAAAGGCAGCTATTGCCTTGTCCAAATGGTCTTTAGTATGAGCTGCTGACAATTGAACTCTGATACGCGCTTTTTCCTTTGGAACTACAGGGAAAAAGAAGCCAATTACATAAATTCCTTTTTTTAGTAGTTCGTTTGCCATGACCTGAGCTAATTTTGCGTCATAAAGCATGACCGGTACAATAGCAGAATCACCATCAATAATGTCAAATCCAGCTTTTTTCATTCCAGATTTGAAATAATTTGTATTTGCTTCAAGAGTGTCTCTTAATGTGGTATCGTTTTCTAATAATTCAAACACCTTGATTGAAGCACCAACAATAGCTGGCGCTAAAGAATTTGAAAATAAATAAGGACGCGAACGCTGTCTCAATATTTCAATGATCTCTTTTTTAGCTGTGGTATAACCTCCCATTGCTCCTCCTAAAGCCTTTCCTAATGTTCCTGTGATAATATCTACACGACCCATGACCCCTTTTGCCTCTGGTGTCCCTTTACCAGTGGCGCCAATAAATCCTGCAGCATGGCATTCGTCAACCATAACTAGGGCGTCATATTTATCGGCCAAATCACAAATTTTATCTAACGGAGCTACCAAGCCGTCCATCGAGAAAACCCCGTCGGTAACTATTAATTTAAACCGAGTTCCCGCCTCAGTTGCTTTTATTAATTGCACTTCCAAATCTTGCATATTACTATTTTCATAGCGATAACGGGCTGCTTTACACAAGCGAACGCCATCAATAATTGACGCGTGATTTAAGCTATCAGAAATTATACAATCTTGTTCCCCTAATAAGGGTTCGAAAACACCTCCATTGGCATCAAAAGCAGCAGCATACAAAATAGTATCTTCAGTGCCATAAAATTCAGCGATTTTTCTTTCCAATGTTTTATGAATGTCTTGGGTTCCACAGATAAATCGAACAGATGACATTCCAAATCCGTGTGAATCTAATGTGTCTTTTGCGGCTTGAACTACTTCTGGATGTGAAGACAGTCCTAAATAATTATTAGCGCAAAAGTTCAATACCTTTTCTCCGTTAACCGTAATTTCTGCTCCTTGAGTAGATGTTATAATTCTCTCTCTTTTAAAGATCCCGTTTTCTTCGATTGTTGCCAATTCCGACTGAAGAAATTGTTGAATTTTACCGTACATTTTTTTAGTTTAGTTTTTTAATTTTTACAAATTTACTACGTTAATTTCTTTTCCAATGTATACTAACGCTTTTTTGGTAACTTTTAACCCCATTTTTTCAATTGCATTTTGATAATTTTCCAATTGCAGTTGGTATTTTTGATTGTGATTTCCTGTTTTATAATCCAAAAGATAGACCTCCTTGTTTTTTGTCAACACCATTCGGTCTGGCTTGATTGTATTTCCTTCTTTTTGGATAATTGCTTGTTCATTTAAGATTTCATTTCCTTGAGAAAAATAACTTTCTAATTCTTTATTAAATACAATTCCCTGAATACTTTTCAAAACAATTTCTTTTTGATTTGAAGTTATTAGACCGTTCTCTATTGCTTTTTGTATCGCTAAATCTATATCAAAGTGCGTTTTTACAAAGGATAATATTTCATGAATTATATTGCCATATTCTATGGCTTCTTGCTGATGCGTTCCCCACATTAATGCTTCCCGCTGGGCAATTTTGATGTTTTTAGGATCTAAAACTTGACTTACAGATGTAATCGTATTGGTTTCATCAGTGACTTCAATTACTTCTGATAATTTAGTACTATTTCCAAATTCATATTCTAAAACACTTGGATTGAACACTTCAATAGCTATTAAATATTCTATGAAGAACGATGCCATATTATAGGGATATTTACCAACTTTATTGGGCTCCAAAAAACTAGAAACTACATACAACTGTTCTTCAGCTCGAGTTAATGCCACATATAAAACATTGATGTTATCCAATAATTCTTCTTGCTTTTTTTCTTGGAATACTGTTGCCGCTTCTTCACCAAAATTCTCAACTGAACTACTATTATCAATTAAAACTTTAGGCAATCCAAAGGTTTCTTGTTCGGCGTCAAGCCACAATTTGTCTTTTGGTTTGCGCAAATAATCTTCATCTGCAAAGGGCATAATAACCACAGGGAATTCTAGTCCCTTTGATTTATGAATGGTCATTATCCGAATTGCATTTTTACCCTCAGGTGATGGAATGCTGAATTTGTCTTTATTTTTACTCCAATAAGTTAAAAAATCGGCAATTCCAGATTGGTTTCTAACATCGCGTTCCAAAACGATATCGATGAAATATTGAACATAGGCATTTCCGCTTTGCGTTGGGGATATGAATTTACTCACAATAATTTCCACCGCTTCATACAAAGATTTCTTTCTAATGTCTTGAAATGAAAGCGAAATATCAAATTGGGTTAACCATGCTTCAAATTCTTTTTCATTAGATTTTTCCTTTCCTTTGGCAATAAAATCATGGACAGGTAAACCACTCTGAACTTTATTTGCAATATAAAGTAAGAAACTAGCTTTGGCCTCAATGTCTGAACTATTATTTAAATATTTCAAAACATTGATTATCAGTTGCACCTCAGAAGAATTTTGAATCATTAATGTTTCAGAGGAAATTATAGGAATATTATTTTCAATTAGATAATTTGCAACCGCTGTTCCTTGCGCTCTTTTTCTAGTTAGAATTACAATTTCTTGGTATTCAAAACCTTCCGACTTTACTTTTTCAATTGTTTTTAATGTGGCTTGCAAATACAATTCTATTTTATCTAACGCGTCCTCTTCTTCAGAAGAATTTTCTAATTTTGGAATAAAAGAAATGTTTACATAGCCCCCTTTTTTACTATTTTCTTCTTGTCGACTGTGATTTTCATATAAATCTTGATAATCTAAATTGGTAAATTCAGTCGATAAATAATAAAACAACTTATTATTAAAATCGATTATTTGAGAATAGCTTCTATAATTGGTGCCTAATTTAAATAATTCCAACTCTGGATTATTAAACGGATTTTTACCTTTACTCAATTCTATAAATTGTTCGGCTTTCCCGCCTCGCCATCTGTAAATGGACTGTTTTGGATCGCCCACAATCATCAATGTCCCTTTTTCTCCTTCAATTTCACTTGAGGTGGCATTATCAATTAACGGAATTAAATTCTGCCATTGCATTTCGGAAGTATCCTGAAATTCGTCAATAAAAAAGTGTCGATAACGTTCCCCCAGTCTTTCGTATATAAAAGGCGCAGGTTGGTTTTGAATTTCATTATAAATAATGGCATTAAACTCAGCAATAGAAAGTACATTTTGCTCTTTCTGAATTTTAGCTAATTCGTTACTTACAGTATTTAATAATGAAAGAGGGGTGATATTTTTTAGGAAGGCATTGTAGAATTCTCTTTTTTCAAATTTTGTATAAATCACATCCAAAACACTCAAGAGTTCAGGAATTATTGCCTCGATTTCTAATTTGTCTTTCGCTGCTTTATTGATTTTTATATCTTCAAATTCATGGTACGTTTTATTGTTAGGATTGAATTTTTCGGAAGCGATAGTATGCAAATGATTGGGAAAATGTCCAGCTGAAAATGATTTTATATCTATTCCTTTTTTATCAATTAGCACTAACAAACTTTTGGCCAACTCCGAATTTTCCTTGTCAATTACTTTACAAGATTGGGCAACTTTATTTTTTATTTCAATAAATTCAGTGATGGATTTATCTTGGAAATGAGTAATTTCTTCTCTATTATTTTCATTGAGAAGTAAACGCCCTGTGTCTAAAATTTCCCTAGAGATATCCCAACTTTTATCTTCGTCCGTTTTTTGCATCGTGAAATCGATGAGCAAATTAGTTAATACATCGTCTTCCCCAGCTTGCGAGATTATGGCATCAACCGCTTCAGTTAAAAGGTTTTCAGTATCTAAAGTCACTTCAAAAGTCATCGGTAAATTTAAATCGTGGGCAAAAGCACGAATCACTTTGTGAGTGAATTTATCAATGGTTGAAATATCAAAAGCGGCATAATTATGAATAATATGCTTTATGATTTGCTTGGATTTAATTTGAATTTCAGAAATCGAGAGTTTTGTTTCGCCTGACAAAACCTGCATTAAATCAACCGCTTTTTTGTTGGGATTGTCTTTAGCAAATTCTAATAAATTACCTACAATTCGGCTTTTCATTTCGTGAACCGCCTTATTGGTAAATGTTATGGCTAGGATGTTTCTATAGGCGTCATTTTTCTTGGCGACCAAAATAATTTTCAGATATTCTTTCACCAGTGCATAGGTTTTCCCTGAGCCTGCAGACGCGTCATATATAGAAAAGGAGGGTCTATGCATTTAGATTTTATTGATTTTATAAATGTAATTCAATTTTGAAGTTTCCCCGTAGTATTCTACTTCTTTTTCTCCAACTTTTTGAGCGCCAAATTTCTCGATTGCTTTTTGAGAACGAAAATTTTGATTTCCTACATGAAAGTAGATGCTCGAAACATATTGGAAAATATAATTGGCCATTGTATTTTTTAGTGATTCATTGTATCCTTTGCCCCAATATTTTCTCCCGATAAAAGTATATCCTATTAAAATAGTGTTTTCTTCATGGTTGTAATCATAATAACGACTGCATCCAACAACTTCATTTGTCATGGCATCAAAAACAATAAAAGCGCCTTTAGAAAGAATTGCTCCTTTAAAAAAAGTAGTAAATTCTTCTTTTTTATATCTAAATTTATTGGGATGTTGTTCCCATAGTATAGGGTCGGAAGCAATTTCGAATAGCTTATCAAAATCCGTTTCTTGCAATGGCTTTAGAAAAATTAAATCTGATTTTAAATTATTTGGCTGGATGTTAAATGACATTGGTATTGCTTCTTTAGTTTTAGAAAAAACGAAATTATAAAAATCTAAATGTAATTATTCCCCAACTACCCTAGCCCTGATTGAAGGGAAAATCCCACGCTTTTTAGCGTGGATAGGAATGAAAGCAGGAATAAGCTCCGAATCACTCCATTCTTACAATGGCAATTGCACTATAAATTAATTTGATAGAAAATAACAAATTAGAATTTTCATTTCCAAAGTTAATTGTTTATTTTTGAAATTAATATTTTTAACGTAAAACTATACTATTATGGCATTTGAATTACCACAATTACCTTACGCGTATGACGCTTTGGAACCTCATATTGATGCTCGCACGATGGAAATTCACCATTCGAAACATCATAATGCTTACACTACCAATTTGAACGCAGCAATTGCTGGGACCGATATGGAGGGAAAAACAATTGAAAATATTTTAATCAATCTTGATATGCAAAACGGTGCTGTTCGTAATAATGGCGGTGGTTTTTACAATCATAATTTGTTTTGGACAGTGATGTCTCCGAATGGCGGCGGACTCCCAACTGGCGATTTATTAGCTGCAATCGAAAGTGCATTTGGAACTTTTGAAGAGTTTAAAGCTAAATTTGCTAAAGCGGGTGCTACTCAATTTGGTTCGGGATGGGCTTGGCTTTGCGTTCACAAAGGGGGAAAATTAGACGTTTGCGGAACTCCAAATCAAGACAATACGCTGATGCCTGGCGTGGGTTGCGGTGGAACCCCAATTTTAGGAATGGACGTTTGGGAACATGCTTATTATTTGAACTATCAAAACAGAAGACCGGATTATATTGAAGCTTTTTTCAATGTAATTAACTGGGTAGAAGTTTCAAGAAGATATGCATTAGAGAAATAATATTTCTGACATAAAATAAAAAAGGGCTATTATTTAGCCCTTTTTTTTATTTCTGAAAATTGTATTAATATGCTCTTGCGTCTTTGCCTTCATAGAAATTCATAAAGGCGCGATTTACCACTCGGTTTCCGCCAGGCGTAGGATAATCACCAGTGAAATACCAATCACCAAGGTTTTTTGGACAGGCGATGTGTAGGTTTTCAACCGTTTGGAAAATAATTTTAACGTCGGCTTTTACAGAAGCATCTTTTAGCATTTCAGCAATTTTATCTGAAATTTCTTGCGGTTTAAATGGCGCATAAATTTCAGTAACAAAATTTACTACTTCGCTGTCATTCAAATTTTCCTGTGCTTTGCATTTCTCATAAACTGAATCCACAATTCCGTATAAATTTCTTTCTTTTAGTAATTCTAATGCCGCTTGAAAAGCAATTAGCCCTTCTAATTTTGCCATGTCAATTCCGTAACAATCAGGATATCTAATTTGCGGTGCCGCAGAAACTACCACAATGCTTTTTGGGTTTAGACGGTCCATCATTTTGATAATACTCAGCTTTAAGGTGGTTCCTCGAACGATACTATCATCAATAATTACTAGATTGTCTGTTGGTTTTATCACCCCGTAAGTAACGTCATAAATATGAGCTACCAAATCATTTCGACTGCTGTCTTCAGTAATAAAAGTTCTAAGTTTCGCGTCTTTAATAGCAACTTTCTCTGTTCTAATTTTTACTGAAAGTAATTCTTGCAGGCTCTCTTTTGTTAGCGTATTTCTGTTTTCTAGAATGAAATTATTTTTCCTTTGATTTAAAAAATCCTGAGCCGCTTCTACAATTCCGTAAAAAGAAGTTTCGGCAGTATTTGGTATATAAGAAAAAACAGTGTTATCGGTATCACTATCGATTGCTTCTAAAACGGCTGGTAAAATTAATTTTCCAAGGTTTTTACGCTCTTGGTATATTTCGGCATCGCTGCCTCTTGAGAAATAAATTCTCTCAAATGAACAGGCTTTTTTTACTGTTGGAACAATAATTTCTTCTTCGGTTACTTTCCCATTTTTTTTGATAATCAAGGCGCTTCCCGGCGTCAATTCTTGTACTTTTTCAAAATCAACATTAAAAACCGTTTGAATTACGGGGCGCTCTGAAGCAACGACCACAATTTCATCGTCTTGGTAATAATAAGCAGGGCGAATTCCGGCTGGATCTCTAAATACAAATGCGTCTCCGTGACCTAATAATCCGGCCATTGCATAACCCCCATCCCAGCCTTTAGAGGCACGACGAAGGATTTTTGAAATTTCTAATTTTTCAGCAATTACGGGTGACGCTTCTCTTTTAGTCAATCCATTATTTTTACATTCTAAGTACAAATCGGTTACTTCATCATCCAGAAAGTGTCCAATTTTTTCCATAATTGTTACGGTATCGGCCATCTCTTTTGGGTGTTGTCCCAATTCAATTAAGCTAGAAAAAAGCTCCTTAACATTGGTCATGTTGAAATTTCCCGCTACAATTAAGTTACGATGCATCCAATTATTTTGACGTAAAAAGGGGTGAACACTTTCGATGCTGTTTTTTCCAAAAGTCCCGTAGCGAACATGTCCTAAAAATACTTCTCCAATATAGGGAATATGTTTTTTTTGTAGTACTACATTATCGGTATATTCTGGATGGGATGCCATTTCATCGTTAACACGATCATTGATTTGCGAAAAAACATCTTGAATAGCCTGAGGATCATTCGATCGAACCCTACTGATGTATCTTTCACCAGGTTCCATGTCTAATTTTATGCTTGCAAATCCAGCGCCATCTTGTCCACGATTGTGCTGTTTTTCCATTAGGAGATACATTTTTTGAATGCCATAAAAAGCAGTCCCGTATTTCTCCTTGTAAAATTCAAGCGGTTTTAAAAGTCTTAAAAATGCTATTCCACATTCGTGTTGTAATGCGTCGCTCATTGTAGTTGTTGTTGTATTGTAGTTAGGTAAAAATAAAAAAAGCCCCGAAATTTCGAGGCATAAATTTATTGTATTTCTATATCAAATTGTGTTAATGATTTGAATTGTTGTAATCTGGCATTCACCTCATCGCTTTTTAGCCCCACCATTCTTTCTGTTCCAAATTTCTCTACACAAAATGAAGCTAAATTGGAACCGTATATAATTGCGCTTTTCATATTCTCAAAAGTCGCATTTTCACTTTGTGTAATAAATCCTGCGAATCCTCCAGCAAATGTATCTCCTGCTCCTGTAGGGTCAAAAACTTCTTCTAATGGTAATGCTGGCGCAAAGAATACCTCTTTATTATGAAATAAAAGTGCTCCGTGTTCTCCTTTTTTAATTACCACATATTTAGGTCCCATGGTATGAATTTTTGCTGCTGCTTTCACCAAAGAATATTCTCCTGACAATTGGCGTGCTTCTTCATCGTTAATAGTAATCACATCCACTCTTTTAATTACGCTTAGTAATTCATCCAAGGCGCAATCCATCCAAAAATTCATCGTGTCTAAAACAACCAATTTAGGTTTCACTTCCATTTGGTCTAAAACACTGCTTTGAACTAATGGGTGCAAATTTCCTAACATTACTACGTCAGCATTTTTAAAATTCTGAGGGACTTTTGGTTGGAAATCAGCCAAAACATTTAACTGAGTGTCTAGTGTGTCTCTTGAATTTAAATCGTTGTGATAACGACCGCTCCAAAAGAAGGTTTTTCCGCCTTTAACTACTTCAAGTCCTGAAATGTCGATGTTTCTATCCGATAATAAATTTAAATATTCTTGAGGAAAATCGTCACCAACAACTGAAACTATAGCAGATTGCAGGTTAAAATGAGAAGCAGAAAGCCCTATATAAGTTCCCGCTCCGCCTAAAATTTTATCTGTTTTCCCAAATGGGGTTTCAATAGCATCGAAAGCAACTGTCCCAACAATCAATAATTTATTCATATTTTGTCATTACGAGATTAAAAATAATCTCAAATTAAGGGGCAAAGATAAGTTTTTTGTTGCAGAGTTGCAAAGCGAGTTAGTCACAATATTTAGAAAAGTTTCTCGGATTCTTTTTCGTAAAAAGCATCTACATAAAGTGTATTTTGCATGGATGCCATTACAGCCAATTCATCGCAACGTTCATTTTGAGGATGATTATTATGCCCTTTGATCCATTTAAAATCGACTTGGTGTTTTCGAAATACCACTAGAAATCGTTTCCACAAATCTGGGTTTTTCTTCCCTAAATATCCTTTTTTTTCCCATCCAAAAACCCATTTCTTCAAAACAGAATCCACTACATATTTAGAATCTGAAACTACTAAGACTTTCGTATTTTCCGTTTTTAACTTTTCTAATCCAACAATCACCGCTAGCAATTCCATTCTATTATTAGTAGTATGCCTAAATCCTTCGAAAAATTCCTTATGGTAAGGTTTTCCAACCCATTCCATGACAATACCATAACCTCCTGGGCCTGGATTGCCTTTTGCGGCGCCATCGGTGTAAATATGTACTTGGTGTTCCATTTAGAATTTTAGATTATTGATTTAAGATTTTATCGATAATTAATGGAAAGTGGGTTTGTTCAAGTTCGTGAATTTTACTAGCAACATCATCTGGGGTTTCATCTCCAGACAATGAAACACTTGTTTGAAAAATGATATTTCCTTCATCGTAGTTTTCATTTACATAATGAATGGTAATTCCTGTTTCTGCTTCTTTATTTTCAACTACAGCGCGGTGAACATTCATTCCATACATTCCTTTTCCTCCATATTTTGGCAAAAGAGCGGGATGAATGTTTATAATTTTATTTGGAAATGCTTCGATGCAATTGCTTGGGAATTTTAATAAAAACCCAGCTAAAATGATTAAATCAGGTTGAATCTCCAATAAATAATTAAGTAAAACATCCGAATTTAAATCGACTTTAGAGATAATTTTTGTTGGAACAGCTAAATTTTGAGCTTTTTCTAGAACTCTTGCATTGGCATTATTCGAAAAAATATGAAATTGATATGCTTTTGAGGAGTTAGTAAAGTGAAGTACAATGTTTTGGGCATTTGTCCCCGAACCAGAAGCAAAAATCACTATTTTTTTCATGTTGTACTGTTTAATTTGACACAAAAAAAAGAATAAAAAACGATAAATAATAGAAAATTAGTGTCTTTGTTAAATTATTTTTTTAATTTCGCCCCTTATTTATTAACTAATGCGTGGAATTAAAATAAAGTTTTTTATTTTTGCCATCAATTAAATTTTAAAATCAAAGATTATGTCAGACATTGCATCAAGAGTAAAAGCGATTATCGTAGACAAATTAGGCGTTGACGAAAACGAAGTTGTAACCGAAGCAAGCTTCACTAATGATTTAGGAGCAGATTCTTTAGATACAGTTGAGCTAATTATGGAATTTGAAAAAGAATTCGATATTCAGATCCCGGACGATCAAGCAGAAAACATTGCTACGGTAGGTCAAGCTATTTCTTACATTGAAGAAGCTAAAAAATAAAAAATTACACCCGTAATCTAATCCATTTCGGGTGTTTTTGTTTTAATTAAAAATTCAGATTGTTTGTTCAATCCAAAATAATATTATTGTAATACCTATGTCTTTTTTATGATTTATACATAGAAGAAAGCATAGGTATTTTTTTTAATTCATAACTATAATTATACTATGGAATTAAGGCGAGTTGTAGTAACAGGATTAGGAGCACTTACTCCTATTGGAAATACAGTTGAAGAATATTGGAACGGTTTAATAAACGGAGTTAGTGGTGCTGCACCCATAACCTATTTTGACGCTTCAAAATTCAAAACGCAATTTGCTTGCGAGTTGAAAAACTTTAATGTTGAAGATTTTATCGACAGAAAAGAAGCTCGTAAAATGGACCGATACACTCAATATGCTGTAGTTGCAGCTGATGAAGCAGTTAAAGATGCCAACTTTGATTTAGAAAATTTAGATAAAGATCGAGTGGGTGTCATTTGGGGTTCAGGAATTGGGGGATTAGAAACTTTTCAAATTGAAATGTTAGAATTTGCCAAAGGCGATGGAACTCCAAGATTCAATCCGTTTTTTATTCCTAAAATGATTTCTGATATTGCCTGTGGTCATATTTCTATTAAGTATGGTTTCAGAGGGCCCAATTTTGCAACTGTTTCTGCATGTGCCTCTTCTACAAATGCAATTATCGACGCTTTCAATTACATCCGGTTAGGTCATGCTGATGCTATAATAACTGGTGGTTCTGAAGCTGCCGTTAGTATAGCTGGAATTGGTGGTTTTAACGCGATGC
Source organism: Flavobacterium sp. (assembly GCA_021740105.1). Classification (GTDB taxonomy): domain Bacteria; phylum Bacteroidota; class Bacteroidia; order Flavobacteriales; family Flavobacteriaceae; genus Flavobacterium. The sequence goes on along the minus strand of JAIPAM010000001.1, from coordinate 613,076 downwards.
ACGCCTTATCAACTAGAAATGATGATCCAAAAACAGCATCCCGTCCAATGGACAAAGATCGTGATGGGTTTGTTTTAGGTGAAGGTGCCGGAGCCTTAATTTTGGAAGAATACGAACATGCTATTGCTCGTGGAGCAACTATATATTGTGAAATTGGCGGAGGCGGAATGTCGGCAGATGCACATCACATTACGGCACCACACCCTGATGGATTGGGAGCTAAAAATGTTATGATTAACTGCTTGAGAGACGCCGGATTAAAACCAACGGATGTTGATGGTGTAAACATGCACGGAACTTCAACTCCGCTAGGTGATATTGCTGAAAGTAAAGCCATTCTTCATGTTTTTGGTGAGCATGCCTATACCATGAATTTGAATTCAACAAAATCAATGACAGGCCATTTATTGGGAGCAGCTGGTGTCGTAGAAACTATTTCCGCAATACTGTCTATTAAACACGGAATTGTTCCTCCTACAATTAATCACATTACTGACGACGAAGGAATCGATTCAAAATTGAATTTCACCTTCAATAAAGCGCAAAAAAGAGACGTAAAAGTATTGATGAGTAATACCTTTGGTTTTGGAGGTCATAATGCTTGTGTGTTGGTAAAAAAATTCGAAATTTAATTCGCTTCAATGAATATCATCAAGAAAATATTTCAAAAATCCCGATCTAAAGAAGACGGGATTTTTTTTGATGCTATTCAAAAAATTATAGGCTTCCCTCCTATAGAATTGGACTTTTACAAAAAAGCATTCATTCATCGTTCCTCAAGTAAAACGGATATTGATGGAAATCCAGTGAATTATGAACGACTAGAATTTCTGGGCGATTCCATGTTAAGTTCAATTATTGCTGCTTTTTTATACAATATTTCTCCATCAGGAGATGAAGGATATTTGACAAAAATGAGGTCTAAAATTGTAAGTCGAGAACATTTAAATGAATTGGGTCGAGATTTAAATTTATTGCAATTTTTAGATAGCAAAGTTCCAGCCCAACATTTTGGCGAGAATATTCACGGCAACCTTTTTGAAGCATTAGTTGGCGCAATTTATTTAGATCAAGGGTATTCCTATTGTGAAAAATTTATCGAAAAACGAGTAGTACTTCCGTATGTAGATATTTCAAAATTGGAGGGCAAAATTATTAGTTATAAAAGCTTACTTATTGAATGGTGTCAAAAAGAGAAAAAGACATTTCACTTTGACACATTTGAAGACAACGATTCAAATGGGGAACGCCTTTTTGGAGTCAAATTCAGCATCGATAATAAAGTAATTGCAAAAGCAAGAGCCACATCAAAAAAGAAAGCAGAAGAAAAAGCATCTCAAAGAGCCTATTTTGCATTTCAAGATAAAATCGATAAAAAATAATAAGTTATTTTATAAAATCTACAACGATTTCGTTAGTAAAATAAAGGAAACATATCCATTTAGTAACTTTTTAATTGCATAGATATAGTATATTTACAGCATTATTTAAAATGAATATGGCGATTCATAAATTACATATCGATGAATTTGATGAAGTTGATTATGAACTCATTGCAATCCACACTTCATTGGAAGATTATCGATTGGCTTATTTTTTGAATCAAAAACTGCCCATATTATTAAGTAAAAGCAAAAACGAAATTCAGATAAATATTAAAGAAGGAGTTACTTTTTTTTCGAGATTTATTTATGAAAATTACAATACGGATTGTTGTTGGAGTTTGGTTCAAAATAAAAACGAAGTAACTACTTTAACAACCAATAATAATCAGAATTTATTTGGCGAATCTAGTTTTGAAGTAGCTACCAAAGCGTTTCTTTTGCCAGAATTAAAAAAGGTAGATTACTTCTTAAAAATTGAAAATAGTGATGCCGAAATGGATAAAATAATTGCATCGATGAATACGATTTCTCAAATAGCAACAGTATATCCCGTTGATTCAAATAGCATAAAGTCAAAAAATAATTTAATTTTTTAATACAAAAATGACAACAAACAAAAAAACTAAAATTGTAGCAACATTAGGACCTGCTTGTAGCACTAAAGAAGTCTTAAAGGCAATGATTGAGTCAGGAGTAAATGTTTTTAGAGTTAATTTTTCTCACGCCGATTATGCTGATGTTAAAGCAAAAATAGATTTAATAAGAAGTATCAACGAAGAATTTGGTTACACTGCAGCAATTTTAGGTGATTTACAAGGCCCTAAACTTCGTGTTGGGGTGATGAATGAAGAGGTAATTGTAAACCCTGGTGATATCATTACTTTTCAAACTGCCGAAGACGTTCCTGGTACAAAGGAGCGTGTTTACATGAATTATAAAGAGTTTCCTAACGATGTAAATCCTGGTGAAAATATCTTACTTGACGATGGAAAACTAATGTTTGAAGTGGTTGCAACTAATAAAACTACCGAAGTGGTTGCTAAAGTAATTCAGGGTGGTCCATTAAAATCTAAAAAAGGGGTAAATCTTCCCAATACTAAAGTTTCGTTACCGGCTTTAACTGAAAAAGATGTCCGCGATGCACTATTTGCAATTGAACAAAAAGTAGATTGGATTGCACTTTCTTTCGTAAGAACCTCGGATGACTTAGTAGAATTACAAGAATTAATTTCAAAACACTCGGGGCATAAAATTCCAATTATAGCTAAAATTGAAAAACCAGAAGGAGTTGCCAATATTGATTCAATAATCGCCCACTGTGATGGTTTAATGGTAGCTCGTGGAGATCTTGGGGTAGAAATTCCAGCGCACGAAGTTCCATTGATTCAGAAAAAATTAGTTAACAAAGCCAAAACAGCTAGAATTCCTGTGATTATCGCTACGCAAATGATGGAAACGATGATCACTAGTCTTACGCCAACAAGAGCTGAGGTGAATGATGTTGCCAACTCTGTTATGGACGGTGCCGATGCCGTGATGCTTTCAGGTGAAACTTCTGTAGGAAATTATCCGGTGCAAGTGATCCAACAAATGACTCAAATTATTGAAGCTGTGGAAGATTCTCCGCTGATCCAAGTTCCTCAAAATACCCCGCAAATTAAAACAAACCGTTTTATTACAAAAACTATTTGTCAGCACGCGGCCAATATGGCCAATGCTATTAAAGCCAAAGCGATTTGTACTTTAACGAATAGTGGCTATACGGCTTTTCAAATTTCGGCATGGCGACCACAAGCAGATATTTTGGTATTTACTTCGAATAAAGTGATCCTTACACAGTTGAATTTAATTTGGGGTGTAAAAACTTTTTACTACGATAAATTTGTAAGTACCGATGATACCATTGACGATATCAATAAAATTGCTACCGAAAAAGGATTGGTTACTAAAGGCGATATGCTAATTAATTTAGCAGCTATGCCAATTGCTAATAAAGGAATGGTAAACACATTGAGAGTTACAGAAATTGAGTAAATCTTAATTTATTTTATAAAAAAAGGGCTGGATAATTTCCAGCCCTTTTTTTATATATTATTTACGTGAAGGATGGCAGCGGAAACCCACTATAAAACATAGTGAACAGCCTGATCAAGATTATCGAAAAGTTTTATTTTTTACAAAAACCAACCAAACAAGGACTCGCCAAAATAAAAATTTAAAATTCCTCTACAAAAGTAGTGTCTATTTGGATCGTGTCTTTGACTTCAAACTTTAAAAAGGAACGCGCGTTTCCGGTAATAGCCATCGGAATATGTTGACCAATGGTATCGTCGGGCACTATTAATCCGCGGCGTAACATTAAATTACTAATGAAAGCTTGCTTTTTGTTTTCAATGGCTTTCAGAAATCCATCAGGATTAAATTCGTACATGAATTTTTTAGGTTTTGGAACAATTGAAGCTAGAAACAAACATTCTTTTAAAGTTAAATCAGCTGGTTTTTTACTGAAATAAAAATTGGCCGCTTCTCCAATTCCGTATACGTTTGGTCCCCATTCTATGACGTTAAAATAGACTTCAAGCATGCGCTGTTTGCTAGAAATACGGTTGTTTTCTAATATATAAACCAATAGAATTTCTTCCAATTTTCGAGACAATGTTTTTTCACGAGTTAGAAAAACATTTTTTACCAACTGCATGCTAATGGTACTGGCGCCTCGGGAGAATTTTTTTGTATTAAGATTTTTAATAATCGATTGCTTAAAGGCATCGTTAATGAAACCTCGGTGGGAGAAAAACGAAGGGTCTTCACAGGTTAAAACTGCCTTTTGCAAATAGGGAGAAATTTGATCAATGGGGGTGAAATTTGGATTGGAAGGGCCCACAAGAATTGGTCGTTGTGGCACTCCTTTCTCCATCGCCCGATAGGTAAATTCTGAATTTAATTTGGATAAATTGGCTTCACCGTATTTTAAAATACGAAGATTTTCCTTCGTCAATTTGCTTTCAAAAACCAATTGTTTTGGTTTGTGTTTTACAAATTTATAGTCCAATTTATATTCGAAATTTCCCTGCGTTTCCATTCCCTCAAAATGAGAAAACAACCCTTTAGGTAAAGACGTAATAAACTGCTGCGCTTTCATTTTAGGAATGGCCACTCGGAGTTTGTAAATGGTATCTTCCTCCGTATTGTACTCCGCAAATGGATGCATTTTTACTTCGTTCATTTGAATGGTAGAACTACTATCGACGGCCATGAAATGTTCTCCAAAAAGAAAACGATAATCGAAAAGCGCCTTTTTAACTACTACTTCTTTAGAAGCAATTTTAGGGTGACTCACCGTTAAATTGGCTATTGAGGAGAATCCGTCGATATGCAATTCGCCTCTTTCCATTTCTATTTTTGCAATATTCAAATGAATGCTATCGAAACTGGAAAGTAAACCAAAACGCTCATTTAAATACGGAACAATAATCTTAGACTGGTCGCTATTGAAAAACTTCAAATCGGCAGTTTTATCTCTTGGATTTGCTGTTCCTTTGATGTTCCATTTTTGAAAATAGGATTTGGTTTTTACATCAATTGATGTGGCAAGAACTTCCTCTTTTAATTGCAATTGATTTATGGTTAAAGCTACTTTTCTTCCACTATCGTCCATTCGGAAAGAAAGGTTTTCCAGCTGCATTTCTGTTGGAATTAAATTCAAAACTCTTGAAAGTAATCGATAGGCAGATTTTGCATAGTTGCTATTTTCGGAAGGAGAGTTATCGTCTTTACTGCGTTTTAGAAAAGCATCGAAGTTACGTCCCTTTTTATTTTTTACTAGTTGGATAAATCCATTCTTCATTTCCAATTTTTCCAATTGCATGGTACCAAATAACAACTTGAAAAGATTTATTTTGGTAGTTACTTTTTCGACTGAAAAAAGGGTATCGGCACTATTTGGGACTAGATTGATTTTTTGAAATTGAACGGATGAAATTCCCTCAAAACTTGCCTTTTCGATCGTTAATTTGGTATCGTAATCGGCTGCCATTTTATTTTCAATTTTGGTGATTGCCGTTTGCAATAGGGAATCTCTAAATACAAATAAAAGCACGAAACAAAGGATGATTAATCCGGCAAATATCTTTAAAAAAAGTAAGGCTTTTTGTTTTCTATTTCTCATGATTATCCAAATAATTCGCTTACAATATCCTCAATTTTGGCTACAAGTCTAATTTTTATAAAGGTATTCTTAAGCGCAATTTTATTGTATTTGGATACAAATATCGTTGAAAAACCTAATTTTTCGGCCTCTTGAATTCGTTGTTCGATTCGGTTTACAGGGCGAATTTCTCCTGAAAGTCCAACTTCACCAGCAAAACAAAAATCTTTTTCGATAGCAATATCTTCATTGGAAGATAAAATGGCGGCTACCACAGCAAGATCAATAGCGGGATCATCAACTGAAAGTCCGCCAGTGACATTTAGAAAAACGTCTTTCGAACCCAAATGAAAACCGGCTCTTTTTTCTAGAACGGCCAAGATCATATTCAATCTTTTGGCATTGTAACCCGTCGTACTTCGTTGCGGTGTTCCATAAACGGCGCTGCTCACTAACGCTTGGATTTCAATCATCAAGGGGCGCATTCCTTCCAAAGTGGTTGCAATTGCTGTTCCCGATAAAGTCGCATCGTTATGAGAAATTAATATTTCTGATGGATTGGCCACTTCGCGCAAACCTGATCCTTGCATTTCATAAATTCCAATTTCTGCGGTGGAACCAAATCTGTTTTTTAGGGAACGCAAAATTCGATACACGTGATTTCTATCGCCTTCAAATTGCAATACGGTATCTACCATATGTTCTAAAATTTTCGGCCCGGCGATATTTCCATCTTTCGTAATGTGTCCAATTAAAATAACTGGAACATTGGATTCTTTAGCAAATTTTATCAGTTCAGCGGTGGTTTCACGAATTTGAGAAATGCTTCCCGCTGCCGATTCAATGTAATCGGTATGGAGGGTTTGAATGGAATCGATAATTACAATTTCAGGTTGGATTTCCTCTATTTGACGGAAAATGTTTTGGGTTTTGGTCTCGGTAAGAATATAGCAATTATCACCATTTGGCGTAATTCTCTCCGCACGCATTTTAATTTGTTTCTGACTTTCTTCGCCTGAAACATAAAGCGTTTTATAGGGTAATTTTAAAGATATTTGTAATAACAAGGTGCTTTTCCCGATTCCAGGTTCACCCCCCAAAAGAATTAAAGAACCCGGTACAATTCCACCTCCCAAAACTCGGTTCAATTCATTATCGCAGGTATCCATTCGGATTTCTAACGTTGAATCAATTTCTTTAATTTTAAGTGGTTTCACCGCTTTTTTAACTTCAGATGTTGAAGGCTTCCAAGCTACTTTTTCTTCTTTTTGAATAATTTCTTCAACAATCGTATTCCATTCTTTACAAGCGTTACATTGCCCCTGCCATTTAGAATATTGAGAGCCACAACTTTGACAAAAAAAAGAGGTTTTAACTTTAGTCATATTTATGGTTTTGGGTCTGGAGTTGTTGCTGTAGAAGTTGGATCTGGTGTTTTGGCATTTTTCATTTCCTCCATTTTATCGAACATAAAATCATGAGTAAGATTACCTATCTCTTCTCTTTCATAAGCTGCTTGATAGTATTTTCTAGCTTTCTGAAAATCGCCAGTATATTCATACATTAATGCTAATTCGTAATTTGCCAACATGCTTTTTGGGTATTGCTTTTCAGCTAAATTAGAAAGCTCGCCAAATTCGTCATAGGCTTTATTTTTTATGATTGCGGCTTCAATTGCTTTAAAATCATTGAAACGAATACGTGTTTTTAAGGCTAATAATTTTTCTATGGTTTCGTATTTTTTATTTAAATAATCAACGTAACCAGAGGGCAAAACTGCAATTTTTTCATTGTATTCATTTACAGAAATTGGCTGATAAATTCCAAAAATATGATACAATGCATTTGGAATTGCATAAAGCACTAACGAATAATGAGAGGCGTTTGGAAAATTATCAAAATGATAATTTAGATTTTCCTTTTTTAATTCTGCAAAAGCAGCATCTAACTTAATTGTCTTTTCTTTAATTGATTTAATATCTCCTTCTGCAGTTGCGTGATAGTAAAATAATTGTTGGTTTAAGGCTGCTAATCTATCGGGAATAGTTTCTTGCATTGAAACTGGAAATTGAGGGCTTAAAGAAATATAGGCGTTAAAAATTGGCTGATCTTTATAAAAAAAGAAATTCAAAAAACCAGCGGTAACATCGTGACCTGCAATAATTTTAAAAGGAGCAATTCGATAACTTTTTTCTAAAAATGGTATTAATTCTTGCCCGATAAATTCATAGAAAAGTTCGCCTTTTGCGTCGGGTAATCCTGTTTCTTGGTCAACACCGCAATCGGTGAATCGTTCGTCTTTTTGATTTTGAGAAATTCCAACAATAATAACTTCTGGAATATCATCCCAATAAGCACCATAACTCAATGCTCCGTGAAAAGGATCAAATAAATAATCGCCGTCTAATAATAGTACTATTGGGTATTTTTTGGTTTTATTAGAGGTATATGATTCAGGTAATGCTATGGTAAATTGTCTATCTTCATTTAATTTTTGAGAGAAAATAGTGTCTTTGGAGATTTGTGAAAACGTGATTATTGGAAAAATAAAAATATAAAAAGCAATTATTTTTTTCATTGTTTATAGCGTTTGTTGATTACTTTAATCCATTAAAAGGCAGAGCAATATAATAATTTATTTGCTTCTATTCAATATTGGAAGTAGTAAAAATGAAAGCGCTCCTAAAAATACTAATAACAGCATTTGGGAAGTCCAAATTATCCAACCAAATGCACTTCCTGCAGTTTCAGAAATATGATAAAAAAGTAAGATTTTGGCCATTAAAAACGGATAAGATCCAAAGCCGCTATTGGTAAAAGCGATGGCGACACTTCCTACTATAAATGAAGTGATTACAGCACCTAACGTAAGGACACTCGTTTCAGAAATCACTAACAATCCAATGTAAAACATATAAATGTAGGAGAACCAAATGAAAATAGTGTGTCCTAGATACGACCATTTTTTTTTCATATGTAAAATACTCAATATCCCTTCTTTTAGTCCAGCTATTTTCTCTTTTAATTTTAAAATAAATTTCAATTTAGAATAAAAATAAATTAAAATAAAAGCTATGAAAAATACAAAACCAATAACTAATAATAGGATTAGGTTTTGTAAGGGAACTTTATCTAAAACAAAAGTTTTTAAAACATCATATTGAACAAAAAAAGCAACTATGATGAGTCCGAACAAAATAATCGTGTCAACAATTCTTTCTCCAATAATAGACCCGAAACCTTTATCGAAAGGAACGTTATTGTATTTTTTCAATACCAAAGCTCTTGATATTTCTCCAGATCTTGGAACGGTCATGTTCATTAAATAACCTATGGAAACTGCCATAAAATTATTGGCAAATGAAGTTTTATAACCCATGTGATCCAGGGCGTATTTCCATCTGTAGGCACGAGAGGCGCTTCCTAAAAAAGCAATAAATATAGAAAAATTTAGATAATAGTAATTGGCATTTTTAAAGTGCTTTTTAATCTCCTCGATATCCTTTTCAGAAAATTGATTGTAGGAATAGTAAATTAGAAAAATACCCAAAAAAAGCGGGAGAACTATTGAGAGCCATTTGCTAATTTTTGCTTTCAAAATCTAAGTTAAAGAATTGTCATTTTCATTTGGAAAAACTAAAGCAGGTTTGAAGGTTTTAGCCTCTTCAAAATCCATAATTCCGTAGGAAATGATGATGATGATGTCTCCTTTTTGAACTTTTCTAGCTGCAGGACCGTTCAATGTGATATCGCCAGAGTTTCGGTTTCCTTTTATTACATAGGTTTCAAGACGTTCGCCATTGTTTATATTTACAATTGAAACTTTTTCGCCTTCAATTAAGTTCGAGGCTTCCATTAGGGCTTCGTCAATAGTAATACTTCCGATATAATTTAAATCGGCTCCGGTAACTTTTACACGGTGTATTTTAGATTTTACAACTTGGATTTGCATGTGGCAAAGATAATTAATTTAATGAAATGGTATCTATTAATCGGATATTGTTAATAAAAACTGCTATAAATGCACGGTGTTTTTGACCCTGTTTTTTTGTTTCGCAAGTTTGCAATGTGGCTTCATCAGCTATTTCAAAATAATCCAATTTAAAATCAGTTTGACTTTCAAAAACTTGATTCACCCAAATAGCTATTTCTGATAATGATTGGGATGAATATTTTTGTTTTACTTCTTGTAAAGTTTTGAAGATAATTGCAGCCGAATTTCTTTCATTTGGCGAAAGCCTTTCATTTCTTGAGCTCATAGCGAGGCCATTTTCCTCTCTAAAAATTGGGCAGCCGATAATGGTAATTTGAAAATTTTCTTTTTCTACTAATTTTTTTATGATTTGCAATTGCTGAAAATCTTTCTCACCAAAATAGGCATTCGTAGGTTTTACAATTTCGAATAATCTTTTAACAATTGTTCCTACCCCATCAAAATGTCCTGGACGAAATTTCCCTTCCATTTGATTTTCTAATCCATCAAAATCAAAAGATTTAGAGGTCGTGTTTCCTTCGTAAATATCGTCAACTGTGGGAGCGTAAATGATAATATTTTCGCTGATCGTTTGAATTTTAACAATGTCACTTTCTAAATTTCTTGGGTATTTTTCTAAATCTTCCGGGTTATTAAACTGAGTGGGATTAACAAAAATACTCACAACAGTTAAATCGTTATTGGCTAATGACTTTTTTACTAATGATAAATGCCCTTGGTGCAAAGCGCCCATTGTAGGAACGAATCCTAAGGTAGTTTTTGAATCAGAATTTACTTTTAAATGCTCTATTAAAGCTAGTTGAGTCTCGAAAATGAGCATGCTGTTTTATTGAAATATTGTGCAAACTTAAGATTTTAGTTATTAACTGCATAAATTTTTGTAAATTTGCATGTTTTTTATTTACAAAAGTAATACTGAATTTTAATATGGAAGATAAGAGGATATTGTATGTATCATCTGAAGTAGTGCCCTACTTAGCTGAAAACGAGGTTTCTCTAATGTCATATGACGTGCCTAAAATGGTTAACGATCAAGGCGGACAAATTAGAATTTTCATGCCTAGATATGGTAATATCAATGAGAGAAGACATCAATTACATGAAGTAATTAGATTGTCCGGAATGAATTTAGTGGTTAATGATTTAGATATGCCCTTAATTATTAAGGTAGCCTCAATTCCAAAAGAGAGAATTCAAGTCTATTTTATTGATAACGATGAATATTTTAAACGTAAAGCTACTTTTACAGATGAAGAAGGAGCGTTATTCCCAGATAATGATGAGCGCGCCATATTTTTTGCAAAAGGGGTGGTTGAAACCGTTAAAAAACTGAATTGGGTTCCAGATATCATTCATGTTCACGGTTGGATGGCTGCAATGTTGCCTATTTATTTAAAGCATTATTATAAAGATGAAGCTTTGTTTTCCGATACCAAAATTATTACTTCGGTTTACAGTCAGTCATTTGAAGGCAACCTAAATCTTGAAATGATTAACAAAGTTAAATTTGATGGCGTTCCTGAAGCGGCCATTTCAAATTTAGAAACTCCTGATTATGAAAATATTATCTTGGCAACATTAAACCATTCAGATGGTATTATTATTGCATCGGAAAATCTATCTCCAAGTTTAACAAAATTTATAGAAACATCAGGGAAACCTTTTTTACCTTTCACCGCAAAAGATAAATTCGCTGAAGTATATACTAACTTCTACAAGAATTTAGTTTAATAATATTATTTTAACAATAAATATGCAAAATAAATCCATTTATAATTTACTTATTTTAGTTGGTATCGTTGTTTTTTTTGCCGCTTGTGATAAAGATTTTAATGAAATCGGATCGAATGTAATTGGGAATGATCATTTTGGACTAATCAAAGATGATTCTAAAACAGTTTTAGCCTACAATGCTGCTATCGGTCAAGTGGAAACAAGTAACCTGCCCGTCAATTCTTTAGGTTATTATAACAATCCCTTCTTTGGAAAAACAAAAGCAAGTGTGGTGTCACAAGTTTTATTAGACACTGTAAATCAAACTATAGGAACTAATCCTACGGTTACCAAAGTAGAACTTTCTTTACCCTATTTTAGTCGTTTACTTTCAAAAGACGCAACATCTGGAGACAGCACTTATGAATTGGATTCTATTCAAGGATTTAGTATCGTAAGTGATAAAAAAGTGTTTAATAAAATTAAATTAAGCGTTTACGAAAATAATTACACTTTACGAGACCTTGATGCTTCTGTTAACTTTTTAGATGTTCAAAGATATTATTCCGGAGAAACTGCAATATTTGACTCCTATAAAAATCCAGTTCGTTTGAATGACGATAGCAATTTGAATCAAAATGATGAATTCATTTATAGTGCTGCTGAAATCAAAACTTATAAAACAGTAGATGGCGCTCAGGTTGTAGATACTAGATCAGCACCGGGAATGCGTTTAAAATTGAGAAATAACTTTTTTCAAGATAAATTATTTGGAGCAGGAGCTGCAGGAAAATTATTTAATAACTCAGTCTTTAAAGATTATTTCAGAGGATTGTATTTCAAAGTTGACGCCTCTTCAGCCTCACCAAATCAAGGAAGTATGTCTTTATTGAACTTTAAACAAGGAAAAATAATTGTAACCTATAATATTACAGTAACTAGTTCAACTGGGGTGGTCTCTACAAAAGAAAGAAAATTTGCTATTAGTTTAGGAGGAAATTCAGTAAATTTATTAGAAAATGAAAATTCCTCAGGTTACAATTCTGGAATAGCATCCAATTCAAATGCAACTACTGGAGCCTACAACTTATTTCCAAAAGGAGGCGAAGGATCCATGTCTATCATTAAATTATTTGGTGATCTTGATGTAAGAGGATATTCGTCAGCAGGAACTCCCACTGTTGGGCCAAACGGAATTCCAGACGAATTAGACGATCTGAGAAATCCCTCAGACGGTAAAAAATTACTAGTAAATGAAGCCAACCTTACCTTTTTTATCGATAAAGATAAAATGACAGGCGCAGCTGAGCCAAATAGAATTTACTTGTACGATTTAAATAATCACCGCCCTATAATTGATTATTTTCTTGATTTTTCTGTTGCTCCCAATTCGAAAAATAATAAATTCGTTCACGGCGGAATCATAGAAAAAGAGGCTGCAACATCAGCTTATAATAAACGTGGTATAAAATACAAAGTACGATTAACCAATCACATCATGAATTTGATTAGTAAAGATTCTACTAATGTTCGATTGGGATTAGTTGTAACTGAATCTATAGGAGTTGCTTCAAATGCTAAGCTTTTGAATTCAATTTCTGGTGCAAATCCATTTAATAAATATCCATCGGCAGCGGTATACAATCCACTTGGAACGGTTTTATTCGGAAATAATATTCCTGCAACAGACTCAAATTATGCCAAGCGATTAAAGTTGGAAATTTACTACACAAAACCTAATTAATACTAAACCAAAATAAAAATATATGTGCGGAATTGTTGGTTACATTGGACATAGAGAAGCTTTCCCTATTGTAATTAAAGGCTTAAAAAGACTTGAATACAGAGGATATGATAGCGCTGGGGTAATGCTTTTTGATGGCAACAACCTGAAAGTTTGCAAAACCAAAGGTAAAGTTTCCGATTTAGAAGAATTATGTTCAACTGGCATTACAACCAACGGTTCAATTGGAATGGGACATACGCGTTGGGCTACTCATGGAGTACCAAATGATGTTAACTCTCATCCACACGTTTCCAATTCAGGTAATTTGGTAATTATTCACAATGGAATCATTGAAAATTATGCTCCGCTAAAAAAAGAATTAATAAATCGAGGTTACGTTTTTCATTCGGATACCGACACTGAAGTGTTGGTAAATCTAATTGAAGATGTTCAAAAGAAAGACAATTTAAAATTAGGAAAAGCAGTTCAAATAGCTTTAAATCAAGTAGTGGGCGCCTATGCAATTTGTGTGTTTGATAAACAAAAACCAAACGAAATAATTGTAGCTCGTTTAGGAAGTCCATTAGCAATTGGTGTGGGAGAAAATGAATATTTTATTGCATCTGACGCTTCCCCATTTATTGAATATACCTCCAATGCGATTTACCTTGAAGATGAAGAAATGGCCATTGTGAGAAGGGAAAAACCTTTAAAAATTAGAAAAATTAAAGACGATTCTCTTGTTGATCCTTATGTTCAAGAATTGCAGATGAACTTAGAGCAAATTGAAAAAGGAGGGTACGATCATTTCATGTTGAAAGAAATTTTTGAACAACCAAGCGTTATTAAAGATACTTATAGAGGTCGTTTACACGCAAATACCGGTTTGATTCAAATGGCAGGAATTGAAGATAATATCGAAAAGTTCTTGAATGCAGAAAGAATTCTAATCGTAGCTTGTGGAACTTCATGGCACGCAGGATTAGTTGCAGAATATATTATTGAAGAATTTACAAGAATCCCGGTTGAAGTTGAATATGCTTCAGAGTTCCGATATAGAAATCCAATAATAAATGAAGGAGATGTCGTTATTGCCATTTCACAATCTGGTGAAACTGCCGATACTTTAGCAGCAATTAAATTAGCAAAAGAAAAAGGGGCATTTGTATTTGGAGTTTGTAATGTGGTAGGATCATCTATTTCTAGAGAAACTCATGCTGGAGCTTATACTCACGCTGGACCAGAAATTGGGGTAGCTTCAACCAAAGCATTTACAACACAAATTACGGTTTTAACCATGATTGCCTTGAGAATTGCAAAAGCGAAAGGAACCATGGCCAATTCAGATTTTCACAGGTATCTACAAGAATTAGAATTGATTCCTGAAAAAGTATTGGAAGCACTTCAAACCAACGATAAAGCGAAAGAAATAGCAGCGACATTTAAAAATTCACAAAATTGTTTGTATTTAGGTCGAGGATATAATTTCCCAGTAGCTTTAGAAGGGGCATTAAAATTGAAAGAAATTTCCTACATCCACGCAGAAGGTTATCCTGCTGCAGAAATGAAACACGGACCCATTGCTTTAATTGATGAGCACATGCCAGTTGTAGTAATTGCCCCAAAATTAGGTCATTATGACAAAGTGGTTAGTAATATTCAAGAGATCAAATCGAGAAGCGGAAAAATTATTGCAATTGTAACCAAAGGGGACACACAAGTTCGCGATTTAGCGGATTATGTGATTGAAATTCCTGAAACTGCTGATGCATTATCCCCTTTAATAACCACAATCCCATTACAGCTGTTATCCTACCATATTGCGGTGATGAGAGATTGCAATGTTGATCAACCTCGTAACTTGGCGAAATCGGTTACGGTGGAGTAAAAATCAAAAAATAAATAAAAAAAGCGTTCTATTTTAGAGCGCTTTTTTTATTTATAGCAATCAGCTAAATTTTTACGAATTACTTAATGAAATGTTAAAATTAAAAGTCTTTGTGAAATAAAATTAACAGAATAAATAAAAAAAATGTGAAAAATTTAAAGATTTTATTTGAATATAATCTAAAAAAAACTAGGTCATCCTATTAAATTTGAAAATTCTTAGGCTATAATTTAATAATATGAAAATAAATACTAATTTAGCTACACTAACAAACAAATTTTAAACCACAATGAGAAAACACTTACTTATTTTGACATTGTTTTTTTGCAGCGTTTCGTTTGCACAAAAAGTAGTTTCAGATTCAATTAAAAAGAACACAGTATTAGATGAGGTTGTAGTCTCTGCTTCTAGAACTCCTGAAAAAGTTTTACAGTCGCCAGTTACAATTGAAAGAATGGGAATAAAAGAAATTAAAAAAACAGCTTCCCCTTCCTACTACGACGGTTTAGAGAACTTGAAAGAGGTTCAAATGAATACGAGTAGTTTGACCTTTAAATCTATTAACACAAGAGGATTTGCTACCGTTGCTAACGTACGATTTATGCAACTAGTAGATGGAATGGACAACTCTTCTCCATTACTTAACTTCGTTTTAGGTAACATGATTGGGATTTCAGAAATTGACATTCAAAGTGTGGAATTATTGCCTGGAGCTTCTTCTGCATTATATGGTGCAAATGCTTTCAATGGAATTTTATTTATGAACAGTAAAAACCCATTCACAAGTGAAGGTATTAACGGTTATGTAAAATACGGACAAACGAGCCAACAAGCTGCGGGTGTAAATAGTTTTTCAGATTATGGCGTTAGAGTAGCTCATAAATTTAACAACTATTTTGCGGCTAAAGCAAATTATACTTACATGAGAGGAACGGATTGGTTCGCTACTAATTACAATGGTATCAACGCTGCAAATGGTGATGAAATTGTTGGAATGGATAGAACAAATCCAAATTATAATGGTGTCAACGTTTATGGTGATGAGGTTTCAACTAACTTAAGAGGTGTTGGTCAAGGTTTAGCTGCTGCTGGAATAATCCCAGCTTCAACAGTAAATTTATTGCCAAATTCTAATGTAAGTAGAACCGGTTACAGAGAAATTGATTTAACTGATAACGTAGCCTCCAATACTAAATTGGATTTCTCTTTACACTTAAGACCTTTTGGAAATGAAAATTTGGAAGTTATCTGGCAAAGTAAATTTGGTTTTGGTAACGCAGTTTATCAAGGAGCCAACAGATATTATTTGAATAACTTTTTTATGCAACAACATAAATTAGAATTTAAAGGGAAGAACTTCTTCGTAAGAGGTTATACTACAACTGAAGATGGTGGAAATTCATACGACATGTTGTTTACAGGAATCAATGTTAACAGAAAATGGAAAGATGATAGAACTTGGTTCGGACAATATGCTGGAGCCTATATTCAATCCACATTAGCTGGAGCAACTCCTTCAATTGCACATCAAAATGCAAGAAATACTGCAGATACTGGAAGATTAATTCCAGGTACAGATGCATTTAAAACTGCATTTAACGAAGTAACTTCTGAAGCAAGTGTACTTACAGGATCTAAATTAGTAGACAACTCTAGAATTTATCATTCAGATGTGAATTACAATTTTAAAGATCAAGTTAAATTTGCTGAAATTCAAGTGGGTGGATCTTATAGATTGTATGAATTGAATTCTCAAGGTAGAATTTATACTGATGCAAATGGGCCAATTAATTATAATGAATATGGTGCCTACACTCAATTACAAAAGAAATTAATGGAGGACCGTTTGAAACTTTCAGGATCTATCCGTTATGACAAATCTCAAAACTTTGAGGGTAATTATTCACCAAGAATCTCTGCGGTTTACTCAGCTGGTCAAAACAAACAACACAATTTCAGAGCTTCCTTTCAAACCGGTTTCAGAAATCCATCTACTCAAGATCAGTACATCGGATTTAACGTAGGTAGTGCTATTTTACTAGGTTCTGCTCCAGACAACTTAATTCGTTACACTGAAACTTTACCTGTAAGCACTACAGTTGGTCAGTTGTTCGCAGGAGGTGCTTCTGTAGTTATGAACGGTTTGAATGCATACAATAACTCTTATACAGCTGCATCTGTAGCGGCTTTATCTGCTACTGGAAACCCAGCAGCTTTGAGAAAAACTAGCTTAGATTATGTAAAACCTGAAGAAGTAAAAGCAATTGAATTAGGATACCGTTCAGTTATCAATGATTTTTCTGTAGATATTAATGGATATTATAATGTTTATAATAATTTTATTGGTAATATTAATGTTGTTGCTCCATTCTACGGAACAGCTGTAGATTCTCCTAGTGCAACAGGTGGTCCAACAAATCTTGGAACTCAATCTATTCACGCACTTCAAAATGGAAACTTTAGAGCATACCAATTGTATACCAATACTAAAATTGAAATTAAATCACTTGGTTTTGGTCTTGGACTTTCTAAAAAAGTATACAAAGATTTCGAGTTTGGTGTAAACTATAACTATGCTGAATTTGATTTTGATAAATCTTTAGATGAAAGTTTTGAAGCTGGTTTCAACACCCCAAAACACAGAGCTAAAGCGTCTATCGGAAACGAAAAAGTATTCAAAAACTTTGGTTTTAACATTAGTGGAAGATGGAATAGTGAATATACTTGGGAATCTACAATGGTTGATGGTGTAATTCCTGAAGCTACTGTAATTGATGCTCAAATTACTTACAATGTTCCAAGCATGAAATCTGCTTTCAAAATTGGTGCTGCTAACTTAGGAGGAAGAGAATACTTCCAAGTATTAGGAGCTGGATTAATAGGACAACAAATTTTTGCTTCTTGGACTATTAAACCATAATTATTATTAATATAAAAAACATACATTATGATAAAAAATTTCAAATGGGTTGTATTGGTTTCTTTGACCTTTATGGCATGTACAAATGACGATACTGTTACTACTGGTGAAGCGCCAGTAACAGCAGGAACCGCAGATTTTTCAAAATATGTAGCATTAGGTGATTCTTTTGCTGCTGGTTTTTCTGACGGAGCCTTATTTAAAAAAGGGCAAGAAAATTCTTATCCAAATTTACTAGCGCAACAATTTGCTGCCGCTGGAGGTGGGGTTTTTTCTAGTCCATTTATGGCCGCAGATAACGTTGGTGGATTCTCAGCTGGAGGTGTTCAAGTAGTATCCCCAAGATTGTATCTTGACACTGCAACTAATACTCCTACTCCAGTAACAGGAGTTTCTGCAAATACGCTTACAGAGCGTTTAACTGGTTCATTTAATAATATGGGTATTCCTGGAGCTAAAAGTTTCCACTTACTTTTCAATGGTTACGCCCCTTTAAATCCTTATTTTAAAAGAATGGCTTCCTCTTTAACTGCAACAGTTTTAGGAGACGCATTGGCTCAAAACCCTACCTTCTTCTCCTTATGGATTGGAGGAAACGATGCATTAGGATATTCCCTTAATGGAGGAGTTCCAACTTCTCAAGACGCCGTAAACGGAAATGATTTAACTCCAACAGCAACATTTACAGCATCATACAATGCGTTAGCTACACAACTTTCAGCTAGCGGAAGAAAAGGAGTGGTTGCTAACTTGCCATATGTGACTGCTTTACCTTATTTTACAACTGTTCCCTTTAATGCCGTTCCGCTTAATGCTGCAACTGCAACTCAATTGAACAGTGGTTATGCTCAGTATAACGGTGGTTTAGCATTGGCACAAAATGCAGGGTTAATTACTGCGGCAGAAAGAACTAGAAGAACGATTACTTTCGCAGAAGGTCAAAATGCTGTTGTAATGGTGGATAGCTATTTAACTAATTTAAGTGCTCTTGGTTTGCCTTCTTTTAGACAAGCAACAAGTGCAGATTTATTAGTATTGCCATCTAGATCAATCATTGGAACAGCAGTAGGTGGTAATCCAGCTCAAGTTAATGGTGTTTCGGTACCACTAGAAGATAAATGGGTGCTTTCATCTGATGAAATTGTTGAAGTTAAAGCAGCAACGGATGCCTATAATTTAGTGATTCAAGCAGCTGCAACTGCAAACAACTTAGCTTTTGTTGATGCTAAAACAGTAATGGACCAATTAAGTACTACTGGTTTAAATTTCAATACGTATAACATGACTTCAACCTATGTAACCGGTGGATCTTTCTCTTTAGATGGATTTCACCCAAGTGCAAGAGGATATGCATTAATTACGAATTTGTTTATTGATGCTATTAATGCAAAATACGGTTCTACATTAAAGAAAAAAGACGGTAGAGACTTTGAAATTTTATACCCTAGAGTAATCAACTAAACCATTTTTACTAAAATAGCTAAAGAGTCCAAAATTAATTTTTTGGCCTCTTTTTTTTTATTCCATACTCAATCTTAGTTGAAAATAATTTTTCCTTATTGTATAATTATTTAATTTAGCGAGAAATAACACTTTCATGAAAAAACAGTTATTACCCTTCTTATTTTTTTGCTTTGTGGCCGTAAATGCTCAAGATTCCTATTTGGAAACTAGCAAAATTGCTGCATCAGAAAAGAGTTTTGCGAAAAAGAAAATAAATTTGGAGGTGAATTCTAATACTCAAAATTATGATATAACCTATCATAAATTAGAATTTAATGTCACCCCTGGTATTTATTTTATTTCGGGAAAAATAACAACTACCTACACTGCGCTTGCCAACATGACTACGCTTACTTTTGACTTGAGTAACACATTAATCGCAAGTAGTGTGAAAATAAATAATGTGGCTCTCGCTTTTACCCAAAATACGAATGAATTAATAATTACCCTTCCTACTACTCAATTAACAGGTTCGCAAGCCACAGTAGAAGTGGTCTATTCTGGTGCGCCGCCACAAAACGGATTTTTTGCTTTTACTAGCACCATTCACGGGCCAAGTAACACACCAGTTATTTATACCTTATCGGAACCTTTTGGTGCTCGGGATTGGTGGCCTTGTAAACAAGATTTAAATGATAAAATAAATAATATCGATGTTTATATTACCGCACCATCACAATATGTTAGCGTTTCTAACGGAGTAGAACCGGAAGCTCCTGTAATCATCGGGAATTTAAAAACAACGCATTTCCGTCACAATTATCCTATTCCGGCTTATCTGATTTGTATGGCAGTAACTAATTATACAATAATCAATCAAACTGCAGGGACAGCTCCAAATGCCTACCCTATTGTAAATTATATCTATCCTGAAAGTGATAATTCATCGCTTAGAACTCAGTTATTACAAACACCGCTACTATTAAATTACTTCAGCACGCTATTTGAAAATTATCCATTTGCCAATGAAAAATATGGGCATGCACAGTTTGGATGGGGTGGCGGAATGGAACACACAACCGTTTCATTTATGGTGAATTTTGGAAGGCAATTAATAGCCCACGAAATGGCACACCAATGGTTTGGCGACAAAATAACCTGTGGGACTTGGAAAGACATCTGGTTGAATGAAGGATTTGCAACTTACCTTGCTGCATTAGCAGTTGAAAATTTCGATGGCCCAGCCGCTTTTGTAACCGAAAAAGCAAATATGATAGGCTTAATAACTTCTTCTGCCAACGGAGCAGTTTATTTAACCGATGCAGAGGCGCTAATTGTAGATAGAATTTTTGATTACCGATTAACTTACAATAAAGGAGCAATGGTTTTGCATATGCTCCGATTCAAATTAGGCGATGCTCTATTTTTTCAAGGACTAAGAAATTATTTAGCCGATAGTAATTTGGCTTTTAAATATGCAGTTACGACCGATTTAAAATCCCACTTAGAAGACGTTTACGGAAGCAGTCTGACTGAATTTTTTAACGATTGGGTTTACAATCAAGGGTATCCTATTTATAATGTTATCGTTCAAAATACTAGCCCAGGTCAAGTTCGAATCACTGTTTCACAAACTACTTCACATCCCTCCGTGCCGTTTTTTGAAATGCCGGTGCCGGTTCGATTATTGGGCGCAAATGGACAATCTCAAGATATGGTGGTAAATAATACAGTAAACGGAGAACAATTTAATATATCGGTTCCTTTTACGATTATTGGAGTTCAATTTGACCCTACCAAAAATATCATTTCTAGAATGAGCATGGCCACTTTAGAAAATGAAAATTTTAATATTGATACTGCCATTCAAATATTCCCAAACCCTAGTTCAAGTACTATTTCAGTTTCAATTCCGGAGAATATCGAAATTGAAAACGCCACTTTTTATTCCGTTCAAGGCCAAAAAATTATGGAAACCAAATCTCAAAAAACTTGGGATATTGCTGCGTTTTCATCGGGAATTCATTTTCTAACTATTCAAACCAATAAAGGCACGAAACAATTCAAGTTTATAAAAGAATAGATTTTAAATCAACTGTACTTTTATTTAAATTGTTTCATCCAATGAAAATTTAAATAATTAACAAATTTTTAAAAGGCTAGACAAAATAAAAGTTGAAAAATTACTATTTAATACCTTACTTTTGTTGGTTGTAAAAAATACGAAAATTAAATAATGGAAATAATTATCAAATTAGGTCAGTTCTTAATGAGTTTGTCATTGCTGATTGTACTTCATGAATTAGGACATTTTGTACCTGCTAAATTATTCAAAACTAGAGTAGAGAAATTCTACTTGTTCTTTGATATCAAATATTCCTTATTTAAAAAGACTATCGGAGGAACAGAGTACGGAATTGGATGGTTGCCACTTGGGGGTTACGTGAAAATTTCTGGAATGATCGATGAAAGTATGGACAAGGAACAAATGGCATTGCCACCTCAACCTTGGGAATTCAGATCCAAGCCAGCTTGGCAACGTTTAATAATTATGCTTGGCGGGGTGACAGTAAATTTCATTCTAGCATTTATAATTTACATCGGGATGACCTTTACTTATGGCGAATTGTACATTTCCAATAGCGATATTAAAGATGGGGTGTGGATTACCAATCCGGTAATTGAAAAATCAGGTATTAAAACAGGCGATAAAATTATTGCAGTTGATGGGGTTAAAATCGATCGTTTCAATGAAATCAACGAAAAAGTTTTACTTGGAAAAGAAGTAATTGTGGAAAGAAATGGGGCAGAACAAAAAGTAAATTTACCGGTAGATTTTATCAATCAATTGATGAATGGAAAAAAAATATCTGTAGTAGAACTTCGCTTGCCATTTATTGTTTCGGCTGTAGATGAAAAATCTGCAAATAAAAATACTGTTCAACCAAAAGACATCGTCACTAGTTTTAATGGGGTTCCTGTTAAATATGCTGATCAAGTAGTAACGGCTGTAAAAGAGTTGAAAGGAAAAACGGTTCCCGCAATCATTAAAAGAGACAATCAAGAAATTGCCGTTTCAATTGTTGTTAACGACAGTGCAAAATTGGGAATTCAGTACGCTGCAAAACTTCCTCTTGATAATTTAGAAAAATTAGCATTGTATCCCATTCGCAAACAATCCTATGGCTTTTTTGAATCATTCCCTGTTGGAATTGAGCGAGGAAAAGACCAGTTAGTAGGGTATTGGAAACAATTACAAATGATATTTACCCCAAGTACTGGCGCTTACAAAGGCGTAGGTGGTTTCAAGGCAATTTTTGATATTTTCCCTGCCTATTGGAGTTGGGAAGCGTTTTGGAGCATTACCGCTTTGCTATCTATAATGCTTGGAGTTATGAATTTATTACCTATTCCAGCATTAGATGGAGGTCACGTAATGTTCTTATTGTACGAGATCATCAGTCGTAGAAAGCCAAGCGATAAATTTATGGAAAACGCCCAAATGGTTGGTTTTGTATTACTTATCTCGTTATTGCTTTTTGCAAATGGGAACGATATTTATAAGGCAATTGTAGGGAAGTAACTTTTTTTCTAATTTTATTTCAAATTATTTGCAAAAAAGATTATTTACCTTATATTTGCAACCGCTTTAAAAGGCAACACGCCTTCCTCCTTAGCTCAGTTGGTTAGAGCATCTGACTGTTAATCAGAGGGTCCTTGGTTCGAGCCCAAGAGGGGGAGCAACAATGAAAAGACTTCACAGAAATGTGAGGTCTTTTTTGTTTTTCATTTGCAACCAATTTGCAACCAAATCTTCAAAAAATCTACAACTTATTATCATTGTTTGCTGTCATTTCAATTGTTGAACTCCCCCTAATTAAAATAGTTAATATTTGTCCTATTAGGAAAATGAAAATGTTCATTACTACGTTTGTTTTCAATTTCTTACGATAACTAATTCTTAATATTAAATTAAAAAGTGTAGTATAATTTTTTATATATTTACTTCGTGAAAATGAATCACAACATATAACTAATAGCGTTTTGCTACTTCTTGCCTTAATTAACCGACCAAGTAAAATAGGAACAATGAAGTATTGTAAATCGCCTCAGCCGAGGCGTAGGTTTGCATATACTTTGTTCCAAGCACCTTGGTCGGGCTTTTAAGGCAAGTGTATCGCAATTGTCCTACGCCTTTTAGTTTTCTAAAACAATAAAACTCAATAGGACTTGAGAATACGTAACATTATGAAAACTATTATTAAAAGATTAGCAGTATTAACAGTTCTTGTACTTTTATTTAATTCGTGTACTAAAGATTCAATTCCTTCAACACCTTGTACTCCAATTGCTTGTTTAAATGGCGGTACTTCAAGAGCAGATTGCGGCTGTGATTGCCCACAAGGATTTACGGGCACTAATTGCGGAACACAAATAACACCAAACCAAGTTAAAATTACCAATATCAGAGTTACCAAATTTCCAGACACTAAACCAAACGGAAGTTGGTGGGACACTCTTCCTAACAGCGATGCTGATATTAAATTAACGCTTCAAAATAGTAGCCAAACAACACTTTGGACAAGTCCAACTTATTATCCAGATGCAACTGGAATTGGAGCAGTCTCTTATAATTTTGTTCCTACAACACCAATCATAATTACAAATTTAACTTCGGGTTATATTATGAATATTTACGATCGTGATACCTTATCAGATGAATTTATAGATTTTGTTGCTTTTAATCCCTACAATAGTAGCGGTGGGTTTCCAACTACAAAAACGTTTACTAATGCATCATCAACGTTTAGCTTTGAATTAACTCTTTCTTATGTTTGGTAATAAACTAAAAAGTGCAATTATTTAAAATTGCACTTTTTTTATTTAATAAATAACAATTATGAAAACAAAACTACTCTTATTTACAATACTATTTGGAACTCTGATGATTTCAAATGCACAAATTTCAATTCCAGAAGTAAAGCCTACTAATTTTGAACATAAATTAGATAATTTTTTAAACACAAATAAAAATATTCAAGCCCTTCAAAATTTACCTTATCCAATAATTTTTATACATGGATTAAATTCAAATTCAAAAGTTTGGGTTGACTTGGGTTTACAATTAGTAAACGAAGGTTTAAGTTATGGTGGTAGAATTGATTTCTCACTAAATGACGATAATAACAATAATACCTCAAACAAAAATATTTACCCAACAGCTGGAGCAGATATTGCATTATTTACAAATTCAGCTACAGATTTGACTGTCGGGGATTTTTACTTTTTAAATTTCGACATTAATAATATTGGACAACTATATACAAGTGATGACGGAAGTCCTTTTAACGATATGTTAAGTAATGAAGCTTCTATTGTAAAACAAGGTGTTGCTTTGAAATATGCAATACAAATTGTTCTACAAAAAACTGGAAGAGATAAAGTTATTATAATGGGTCATAGTATGGGCGGTTTATGTGGTAGAGAATATCTACAAAACCCATCGATTTGGACTGAACCAAATATAAATCACCACGTTGCAAAGTTAGTTACAACTGGAACTCCTCACGGTGGATATACTGGAACTAATGTTCCATTATCTGGAATCGACTCACGTTCTGAAGCCTATAGAGATTTAAGAAAAGAATATACATGGAGTGGAAGTGTTGGTACGTATTTGTATGGTGGAATTGAAAATCAAACAAATATCGACAATAGTGCTTTTAGTGATTTTTATAATGTTGATGTAAATTGTAATGGAATAAACGGTGATAACACTATGATTGTTGGGTTAAATCAAAAAAACTTACCTTTAACCTTAGATTATTCCTACATAATAGGAAAATGTGATAATTGTGGGGCTTTGCAAGGAACTATTGAAGGGGATGGTATAGTCCGAAGTGTTAATGCAAATCTTAATAATTTGTATGCGTTACCAATTCCAGTGAACGAGTTTACCCACCAAGCAAATGCCGCTAACCCATTAATTGGTTTACACTCAGACCTTCCTAAAGCAATTCCAGTTAGTTTTCAAGGTTTAGATGAGCCCAATTTATTTAACCTTGCCTACCAATTTATTATAGGTAACACTTATAAGGGTTTTATTACTCCTCAATCAATTGTATCTATAAATGATTATGATGATTTTAAATTTTCAGTAACTTCTAATAGCCAAGTTAATGTATTGATTAATAATACGCTTTCATTTTCTATTTACGCGAGAATATATGATTCTAATTATAATCAATTAGGTCAGACTATTACAATTAATAGTGGTTCAAATAATTTTTCTCAAAACTTACCAATCGGATTTTATTATTTACAGATTTTTGGATTTCCAACAGCTACAAGCTATCTTTTTCCATACACTTTCAGTCTATCATCCACACTTTCAAATCCAGATATTACCACCGCCAATTCATTTGAAATTTATCCAAACCCAACCTCAACAAAAGTGTTCTTCGATAACTCAATAGATAAGTTTGAAACAGCAACTGTAGTTAATTATTTAGGACAAGTAGTTAGGGAAACTCGGTTCAGTTCTTTTGAATCAAACCAAGAGGTTGATTTAAGCTCTTTTTCAGCTGGTGTTTATATTTTCAAATTCATAAATCAACAATTTTCTAAAACAGTAAAAATTATTAAACAATAAATTATGAACAAAAAGTTTTTATTTTCAGTATTATTAATCGGAATGTCGATAAATTTATTTTCTCAATCTAATATTGCAGAAGTAAACAAAATTAATGGATTTTATATTTTTGTAGATTCATCTCCATTGGAGGATTATGAGGTTTTAGGGGAAGTGAAGGTAGATGAGTTGGATAAAGAAGTGATTAAGTCAGAAGGTCAATATTCAGCCATTAGAGATAATATTATTAAAAGTGCAAGGTTAGTAAATTATACTGCAGAGGGATTGATTTTTCAATACATAAATGGAGGTACTGATAAAGCTATTATGATAAAATTTAAAAACAAATCTGAAAAAAATAATTTGGCAAAAGTTGAACAATTTCAAGGACTTTATGTTTTTACCGACTGTAAACCAACTAAAGAATATAAATATATTGAAACTGTAAAATTTTCGGGAGGTTTTAATAATTTACAATATTCTAATGTAAGAGATACACTGATAAAAAGGGTAAGAAAAAAACACTCTGATGCTCAAGGGATTATGTTAAAATTTGTTATTGGTGG
This sequence comes from Flavobacterium sp., assembly GCA_021740105.1. Taxonomy (GTDB): domain Bacteria; phylum Bacteroidota; class Bacteroidia; order Flavobacteriales; family Flavobacteriaceae; genus Flavobacterium. The sequence goes on along the minus strand of JAIPAM010000001.1, from coordinate 586,663 downwards.
TAATGATTTAGGTGATGCAATAAAATTTTAATAGCACATTAACCATAGGGCTTATCTAAAAATATAAGGTTGATTTAAGCTCTTTTTCAGCTGGTATTAATATTGTTAAGTTCGCAAATGGTGACAAATCTATTACTAAAAAAGCAATAAAACAATAAAGAACAAAGACTCCTAAAATGAAGTCTTAACGTTTAATATGGTTATTTTGCGTTTAATTTTTATAGCTATCGTAATTGTTATACTATCAAATCAAAGACTACATAAAAGTAGTCTTTTCTATATCAAGTTAGTTAGAGCGGATTCCGTTAATTCTTTTTTCAATTTAGTGATTGAAGAAACAGATACATCCTCTAATTCATATCTATTGCCGTTAATATCGATAGCTTTCAATTTTTCTTTGAATACCAATGAGCAAATATTTTTAGTTTGTTTTTCGTCAACTATGATAAGAAATGAATTTTTTAAATCTCTATAACTTATTCTGTCCAAATCAACAGTTTTTATTTTAGAGGACATAGCAAGAATGGTTTTTATTACATTGTATGCTTTAATTTCTTCAACAGTTGTCATTATTCCACTATTCGATTCGGAAATTTCTTTTTGAACGATTCTGTCTAATGCAGTTTTTATAGAAATAGAATTTACCAATCCTTTGATTTGAGATAATGCTTTCTCGTTTGACCTTAAACCACCCATATTTTTAAATATCAATTTAACCAAGTCATCCGTTTCAACTAATGTCTTGAACAAAGCATTGTCAAAATTATCTAAAAAATAGACATCCTCTGCTTCTTGAATAATTTCGCTAATTTCAATCGATTGTCTATTAAATAAAGCTAATGTTTCTAATTGAGCAGTATCATAATTAGTTAGGTCAAAAGTAAAAAATGGCTTTGTATTCAATCCTTTTTTCTCTCTTGCATTAATAGTATAGAAATTGTAAATAACACCATTAGTTAATATCCCGATTTTGGCAGTTGGAGAATACAGACAATATTCATTCAACTGTCTAAAATGGTTGTCATTTAGTTTTGCAGTTACGCTTTTACACTCAATTAGCATTAATGGGTCTTTCTTGCCTAATGTGATAGCAATATCAACTCTACGCCCCTTTTTATCTCCCATATCTGCAATGTACTCGTGTGAGTAGTCATCCATTTTGGAATAGTTTAGAATATTGAAAAAAGGATGAATCAAGTTATCACGAGTTTGCGTTTCGTCTTTACTTAAATTAATTGCTTTATTGAAATCCCAATTATCAAAAGATTTCTTGAGTTGGTTTGTAATTTGTTTTAATTTTTTGCTGTCCATAGGTTTAGTGAAATTTATTCAAATTCAAAAGTAGTATTTTTTTATTATACTTTTAAATAATTTGAATTATGAATTATGTAATTCTCAAAATTTAATTTTAATTCAAACGTTTAATTACGAAAATGATACGTTAACTAAATTATTTACTTTTCAGATAAAAAATGGATTAAATTAACATATATTTGATTTAAATTTTAAGTAAAAATTATGAGAAAAATATTATTATTAATGTGTGTGTTAATTACAAATTTAACATATGGACAAACAGCAGAAGAATATTATAATATAGCAAATAATAAGTCTGATTCAAAAGACTATCAAGGAGCTATAGAAAATTATACAAAAGCCATTGAGTTAAATCCTAATTACTCTGTAGCGTATGTAAACAGAGGCGATGCTAAAATCAAAATACAAGACTATCAAGGTGCAATAGCTGATTTTAGTAAAGCAATTGAATTAAATCCTAAAAATAGTGATGCTTATTACAATAGAGGCGTTTCTAATTCAAAATTAAATCAAAAAGAAAGTGCTTGTTTAGATTGGATTAAGGCTGAGGAATTAGGAGATACCGATGCTTATGATTTAATTAAACAATATTGTAAAGTCAATTTGTTAGATAGATATTTAAGTGATACAGATAAATTTAGTGGAGAAAAAACATATTATGGTGGTGGAACAGTTGTTTCATTTATGAAAGTAATAGGTAAAAAAAATTCAGCACAATATGTTTCAGTTTATGCTAATGGAAGTACTTTAAATTATGGTTGCTATGGAGTTTCTATACTATTTGAAAACGGAAAAAAAATTGTTAGAAGTAAAGAAAAAGTAGATACAGATTATAATAATAGTGGTTGGCAATATAAAGCGTTTTTTACGCCAACATTAAATGAAATAAACCTTCTAAAAACACTAAAAATAGTTGCAGTAAAATTGTATATTTATGATGTAAACGTTGATGAAAGCGATAGTAATACCATTTTAAAAGACGCAAAAATAATTTTAACTACCCCAAAAAAATAGAAATTATGAAAAAAATAATGTTAGGATTATTAATGTTAGTTGGTTTTTATTCAATAGCTCAAGAAACAGAATTTACTTTTACTACAGAAAAAGGAATGACTGACTTTATAGTTACTCCAGTAGTTAGTAAAACTGCACCAGAGATTTACAAAAAAGTTATAGAATGGCTACAAATAAATTATAAAAATCCAAATGAAGTTATATTGTCAACAATTGAAAATGAATATATAAGATTTGAAGGCGTTTCTGATATATCAAAATTGAAAAGTAAATATCAAATTGAAATTTCAATAAAAGATGGAAAATATAAATTTGATTTAATTAGTTTACAAGTATATGTAGGTCCAAATCAAATGGGAACTCCAGTAGGTTGGAATAATTATTATGTTAATTTCAATACAAACAGCACTAAAGAAAGTAGAGAAAATATGTATAAAAATGATGGAAGTTATAAAAGTTGGTGTAAAAACACTTCAGAAATCCCCGTATTTTTTAATGAACTTAACAAGTCATTATCAGAAAGTATAGTTTCAACAGTTATTAAAAGTGATGGTTGGTAGAATTAATTAATTAACAGTATATAACTACAAATTAAAATTAATGGGGTTATTCCAACTTCAAACGAAATACGCTTAATTAAGGAAGTATAAAATTACAGATGTAAGACTTTATATTTTCAATGCTAACATATCTGATTAAGTTTTTTATGTTAGTTTTATTCAAAAAATAATATGACAGTTCAAAAAGCAAGAATAATTTTAGGGGACGAAGCAAAAAAATTTACCGATGATGATATTTTAGAAATAATTTCTATTTTAGATGTTTTTGTTAAATGTTTTATGCGTTCAATGGAAAGTGAAAGATTACAAAAATTTTCAAGTAAATAAAATTCAGTTACAGTAAAGTTATAATTTACTATAAATGATTCTTGTATGAATAGCCAAACAATCGTTCGATTATTTGGCTATTTAATTTTGGGGGAGGTTGAGGTCGTTTTAGGGGCGTTTTTCCAATCGTTTTTATTTGGGGGAGTATTATTTAACATAACTTTCTGGCGTCTTATAATTTCCTTTTTCTTCGTCTTTGCTTTTGCGTTTATTTATTTCTCGCATTAAGTAACCACTTTTAGGTCTTGCTTTAGAATCTTTACTGCCTTTTGGTCTGCCTAATATTTTCCCTTGAGATTTAGCTCGGTTAATACCCTCTTTTGTCCTTTCCGAAATCAAACTCCTTTCAAATTCAGAAAAGGCAGAAAGTATTTGAAAATGTAAACGCCCAACTGCATTTGTAAAATCCAAGTTATCCGAAACGGACACAAAACCTACTCCTTTATCTGTTAGCTCTTGTATTTCTAAAATTAGCTCTCTACTTGACCTTGCGTACCTATCTAATTTAAAAACTATTATTTGTGAATATTCCCTTGCTCTTAGTTTTTGTAATAATGCTTGTTTTATAGGTCTTGTATTTCTTGTTGATTCCACTTCTTCAAACAAATCATATTCAAGATTGTTATCATTTGCATATTGAACCAGCCTTAACTTTTGATTGTCTGTTGTCTGTTTTCCAGATGACACGCGGCAATATATAGCTACCTTGCTATTTTTTATTTTTTCTACTTCTTTAGACATAAAATTATTATTTAAAGTAATTTATTTATATAAAATATTTTTTAATGGAATGGTTGTTAGTATGGCGTAACTGGATATGTTATTATCTGGTAATACATTCACCGCAATCACTTTTCTTATTTTAAAGCTGTTTCCAACTGGATAAGTTTCGTGTACTGGAATATTTCTTTCCAATGCTTGTCTTACTTCAAAGTATGATCCTCTACCTATAGTTCCATTAAGGCTACTTACTACCATAAAATCAATCAATTCAATCAATTGAAGGTATTGGTTATATACCGACATTTTCTTATAAACCAAGTGGATATTTGGCGAAATAATAAAGCTGTTATATAACCTACTTATAAAGACATATTCTTTATATTCCTTTGTGGTATTAAATGTTTTTGGGCTGTGACTAAAAAAGCCTAAAATTGGTTTATCCATCATCCTTTTCTTTTAATGGTATGACTTAATTCCTTTAAATTTAAAATGGCATAATTGAAAATTTTAAATGCAAAACCTACCGCCAGTATTCCACCAACAGCAATCAATGCGGTAGCACCATATTTCAAGTATTTGCTATTTTTAATCTGCTCTTGCAATTGTTTATTGACATTAAATTCAAAGTCTATCTTTTTCTCTTCTTTCATTTCTTATATTTAAATAAATTATTGTTAAAAATCCAATTGTAAACCCAATGAAAAGGGTTCTCTTTAATGCTCTGTTTTCATTTTTTATCAGCTGAGTCGCTTCTATTCCAGCAAGGTCAATATTAGCTTCTGGTAAAGGAATTATTCTATGTAAGTTTACATCAATCATATCTTTTTAATTTTATAATTATCATCGTCTATTCGCTCATAGGAAACTTCATAAACAGAGTAACAATAGTTGTTGGAATATTTACTGACAGATAAGTGCGTAAATACACTAAATGAAAATCCTTTACCCAATAAAAACTGCTTGTGCACAATTGTTTCATTTTCTCCATCTAATACGTCAATCAATATTCTAAAGTTAAGGAGCAGTTGTTTGTTGATGAAGCTCAATCTTTTCCTTAATCGATTGTTTACTTGGTTATGGAATAAAATACGATTCTCCTTTGATGCGAATATTTGGTTATGTCTTGTTGGTGTAAATGGTTCACCACTATAACAACAAGTCCGAATTTCATTATTAATTGCCATATTAATTAGTTTAAAGTTTTTTTAATGTTCACTACTGCTGGTGCAAAATCACTTGAAATTTGCGGTTTTTGGATTATTTTGTTTAATGCTAATTCTTTATACTTTCGTGAACGAGCAAATACTCTTTTATTGATTCCTAATTCTACTATTTCTTTAGGAATGTAGTAGTTCATTTTTTTATTATAGTTTTTCACTAACTCTCCGTGTGCTTTTCGACCGTTAAATGTTCTTTTAAGATGTTGAGGTAGCTTCTCCCCTTTGATGTTTATATTAGGAATACTTACAACAATATGGTGATGTACTCCACCATTTTCTCCAATATCAACGAGTCTTATATAACCAAGTAGTTCCGACCCATTTTCTTTTAAGGCCTTTTTAAGTGCAAAAAAGAATCTGTCTAACTTGTCGTTCTCATTGTAATTAATTACATATTCAATAAGTGTATATCTTATTCTACAAGCATAGGTTTGAAAAAAATCTTTAATTTTAATTTCGCGATGGTACTTTATAACTTCAAGGTCTGTAAATCTTACAAACCTCTGATTAGTTTCGTCCTCATATAATTTGACACTGGTTGCTCTTCGTATGGATTTCGATTCTATATTTGTCCTTCTCGAAAAAGGATGTGTAAAAATGTGTTTCATAAATCTATTTTATTTGATTTTTTTAATGCTTTTTACTGGTGTAAAGTCAATTTCTTGGATAACTTTAGCTCTTCCGCTATTGTTCCATTCTATAATTTCATTTTTGCTAAAAATCAATGGCTTACCTCTCTTTTTACAAGGTATCTCCATTCTACAAACTTTTGTATGAATAGTTGATTTTGGGATTTTTAAATTTTCCGAAACCCAATTAATATCAACATTATCAGTTTCTAAATTTGTAATCTGATTTTTAATGGGGGGTTGCAACGATTTCAGTTGCTCTTGAATCAGTTCGGAAAATTCACTTACAGTAAGTGCGTAAAGGGGGGTTGATAAATTCATAATTCTACGAGTTTTTCTTGTAAAATTACGGTGTTATCTAAGAGAGGTATAAGTAGTTCGTATTGGCTCGTAATTACGAAATATTAAAACACTGATATATAGTGTTTTAAATAAAAAATAGAGTTTTAAATATTATTTTCTGCTCGTATTTTTAAAAATAGAAACGATATCGATTATTATTTGCTCTTTTTTTTTATGATATGATGCTCCAGATATTTTACCAGTGCGAAGTATCTCCTTCCCTTTTATAGTAAAACATCTAAGTGTGGTGTAATAAAGGTTTTCTACTAAACTAAATTCACTTTTTATATTATCCAAAAAAAGTTTTAATTCAAACGTTGATCCAATCCAATCCACTTTTTCATTATTTGGTATTTCTTCTCCAGAAAAGATTTTTTGGAATCTTCCAACTGAAGTTTCGGTTGCAACAAGTTGATTATCTTTTAACTTTTTTAATACTCTTATAAATATTTCCGCATTATATTTTATTTTTAAAGTAAATGAATGTTGGCCCTTAAAATCTTCCTTGATTAATATTACAGTGTCTTTTTTAGTTTCATCATAATTAAACCTTTCACGCACTAAATGTTTGGAGTTATTAAGGTCAGTTAATGAAGTTTCGTATTGAACTTTATTTGTTTCTTTTAAATCCTCCATATAAATTGTAAAAATAGAATTTAAGTAACCACTGAGTGTTTTTGCAGCATCAAGATATTTTAAATCTCCAGTTTCAATTAGCGTGGCTATTTTGTGTATTAGAGTTGATTTTGGAAAGTCTTTTATTTTTAATTCTATCTTGTCATCGTTTTGAGTAGTGTAATTGTTGAGTATCTCAAAAAAATATAACACTAACTCTTTTTTTGAAATATTTAAAGTTTTTAGTGTTGAATGAAAGTCTTTCTTTTCCAGCTCAAAAAATGAATTTTCTATTAAGTCAAAAAAATACTTTTCAAAATTCTGCATAGTAAAATTTCTCATCTAATTATTTTTAAAGGTCATTATACTACTTGATATATCTTTCATTGTCTCGGCGGTGAAACCCGAGTAATATCCTTCTGTAACTTTCATAGATGAATGACCTAAACATTCTTGTGCCTCAACTTTAGACCCTCTTGTTCTTATCAACATTGTTGCAAAAGAATGTCGTGCCCACAATGCAGAAATATCATTATCTAATCCAACTGAAACTGCTAATTTTTTGATATGCTGACTAATAAATTTATTAAAAGCATCAATTGCACTTCTTTGCTGCTCAGCAGACATATTATCAGAAATTTTACCAAATACAAAATCCCTTTTTAAACCCGATTTTAATGAATACTTTAATAATATTCTTTTTGCTTCATCATTTAAATAAATAACAATTGGTCGTATGTTGGTCCTTTTATTTTTTTTGGTTTTTGCTCTATTAAATTGAAGAATTTCACCATCAATATTTTCATTACGTAAAAGGCAAATGTCCTTTACGTTCATACCATAACATATGTATGAAAAAAACCAAAAATCTTTTGCAATCTCTTGCTGCGGAGTAAGCGGAGTAGAATTATATAAAATATCTAATTGCTCTTTAGTTAAAGCTTTCTTGACTTTGGAACTTGAAGGAATAACATATTTATTTTTTCCAAAAGGATAAAAATTTTCAGTAATTATATTACTATCAACTGCTATTCTAAAAATAGCTCTTAAAGGACGAGTGTATGAACCTACAGTAGAAATTGAACCTTCTTTAACTTCCAAAAAATACTTTTCAAAGTCATCAAGATATTGAACATTTATACTTCTAAAATCTAAAAGATGTGGAAATTTAATTTTTTTGTATTCTTGGAATTTGATTAACGCCTTTTTGCTGCACTCGTAATTACTTGCAGTTTTAATTGCCCCTTCATTTTTTAACTTTTTAATGTATAGGTCATATTGATAAAAGGCGTCAGACTCACTACTTTGTTTGGAGTATAATTTTTTTTCAAAAACCGCAAAATCAAATGGAATGATTTTAGTTGCAACATCCGCCGCTTTCTTTTCTACTAATATCAATTCTTCTCTCTCTTTCTTGATAGATGACTTTTCTCGTTTGCCTTTTTCTGGATATAATATTTCCAAATACTCCTCTTCACTATATTCATATTTAGTAGAAAAGTATTTTTGCTTTTTAGGGTATCTTTGAGAGACACAAATTTTCAGTGGAAATTTTCCATTAGTTTTAATTCTTCTCTTATCAAGAGATAAGATAATAGAAACTTCATCTTTCATAATAAATATATTTGCATCTAATTTGCAGCCAAAACTACAAATAATAACTTAAAATAACAAAATAAAATATGCTTTTATTTTTTAAAGTACTGATATATAGTGGTTTTACAAAAATTAACAAAACATATATTAGTATATATTTCTGACTGTTAATCAGAGGGTCCTTGGTTCGAGCCCAAGAGGGGGAGCAAATTGAAGAAAGAGGTCATTATTGACCTCTTTTTTATTTTTACCATTTTGCAAAACCTTACTTGCATTGAGAAGAAGTTCTATTAGAGTTGTGAATTTTAGCAGTTAAAACAAGATGTTTTGGCCTATAAAGAGAAGTAATAAAATATAATTTTTTGCTGCTTGGCAAAATGGCGGAAATCGAAGTGCAAATGTTCAATTTTTCACAAAAGCTCAATCGAAGAAATGCCTTTTAATTTTGCACTGAACCGGCCATTACGTTAAGCCGCTGTGTGTAGCTGCCCTTCTTTATTTACTAGTTGATAATCACTTTCGTTAATTTTCTGTTGCCTAATTTATCAATAAAGAGTAAAAAGAAAACTCCTTTTTCTTCTATAAAGAGTTCACTAGTTTTTGTTGAAATAGTGATAGACTGTAATTGCTGACATAAATTATTGAATACTTTTAATTCACCATCAAGAGGAGTGTCAATCAATATTCTGCCTCTGCTGGGATTAGGGTATATTTTCAATTCAGAACTTTCTTCGATTTCTTGATTGCTTAATTGGCAAAAAGATGAAAGTGACGCAATCAAGTTTGTTGTAGTGATTGGATTGTTACCATAATTAGCATATGTAGCTGCTTGAGTAGTTGTTGCTGCAGGTGGAAGTATATAATGCCGTCTGTGTAGACGGAAATAGGAAGCAAGAGCACCGCAACCGGATGCCGTAGCCCAGTAATCGGTGCAAAGCGCTGTTGCCAAATGAAAACCGCTTGCTCCATAAGCAAAGCTATCACCAGTGCAAGTGTGAAGAGGACTGGTCGTGCCTCCATCATCAAAGTAGGCTTCCACAAATGAGTTTGTGCCTAAAGGAATATCCGTTTGGTAAGCGTAACTTACAGCAATAGACCCTTGATTTCCTGTATATAACTCCCAAGTATTCGGGTTGGTGGTAACAAGGGCATCCTGCACACCATTAACCAAGACACCATTGGAATTTTGATTATTGTAATACATCATGCCAGCAGCGTTAGTATTAAGGTCATAAACATCAAAAAATCCACCTATTGGATGAACTCTGAAATCGACTTGATAATCCAACCTGCTTTCTGTGAATTTGATTGTAATCTGAGTGCCTACTCCACTATTGGCCCCCATAACAGAACGAATTGCTCTTACAGGCCCATTTTTTGAAGTTACAATAGTTCCTCTGCTATCGGAAAATGTTTGTTCGCTTCTAAAGCAATTATTCGGTGCGACAAATGCCTGATGCCTGTCAAGAATATCGACATTTGAGGCACCACCTGCAGATATTTTTAGTTCTTCTTCAATCCACCTTTTTGTAAATCGTATACTGTAATTTGCTGTTGTTACTGTTGAATTTTCTGTAACACCACCAGCACAGATGTCGTAAGCTTGCTGATAATTATTCGCGTAGGTAAAGTTATAGGTTACGTAATTTACCCCCGCACTTTGATTTAAGGTGCCGTTTTGTTCAAACAGATAAACATAGCCGAGCAAGGCATTATTTAGAGGGTCGCGAAGCTCAAGTTCACATGTTGTGTTATTGATAACACCTGAAGGAGTTGGTGGGCAAATATTCAGCTTTGCACCAGCATCCTTTGCCATAAATACCACTTCATCATCAATATCAAAGAGCAAGTTCGTGTCAGGACCGGTAAAGGTATTTGCATCGGCATAGAAAGAAATATTATCATAAGTAATGTTATTACTGACGGTGCCAAATGCACACCCCAAGTTATTGTAGGGAGCCGAAGCTTCTTTAACCACAACTTCGTCAACTTGCATTGGTATCTGCACAAGGCTAGTCCCATTGTATTTATAAGCCACAATGAGCGATGGTTGAACACCTATCATACAAGAAAGGCTACTTCCTTTTACTACAACAGGGTCGTTGTTTCGGGTTTGTGCAAATGAGAAAGTTGATAGTATTAACAGGGCTAAAAAAGTAAAATTTTTAATCATAGCTTGTTATTTTTTTAGTTATTAATTTTTTGCTAAAATACAAAAATATTTAACACTGGTATTTTCTATGGTTTTAACTCTTTGTTTTTCTGATAGTTAAGTAAATTACCATCGCATTAAAATTGTAACTTTCTCCAATAGGGGGAGCCACACTGGACAAGCCATCAGAAATGATGGCTTTTTCTTTGTCTATCAGTGAGTTAGACTAGTTGCATCTTTTCTTATATTTACCATATGAAAACACTTCTTATTTTTTAATTTTAGGATATGAACTCAAACGCTCAAAAATTGAAGCCAGTTACTAAAGTTGAGTCTGTCATCATTGATTATAATGACAGTAAGGTTAAAGCAAATAAACTAACTGTCCATTCTGAGATTCCAATGGGCATTGAGCGTGCTTGGGATAATGTAAAAACCCCCGCCTTATTAGAGTTTGTAGCAAAGGGAATGATAAAATTCAAATTTGCGGATGGAGATTTTCCAAAACAATGGGAAGTTGGGCAAACCTATGGGTTTAAGACCCTTGTATTCGGCATTATTCCTTTCGGAGGAATTCACTATCTTTTAGTAGATAAAATTGACAATAGTAATTATACATTATCTACCAAAGAATGGGATAATGGGGCAAAAGTTTGGAATCACCTTATAACAATGAGAAAGTTGGGTGATGACAATATCTATTATGAAGACTCAATTACTATTTATGCGGGAACGATGACAGAATTTATAACTTCTTTTGCGAAGCAATTTTATAAATATCGCCAGCAACGATGGCAAATTGTAGCAGAAAAAAATCTTAAATTTGGGGAATAACTAACTTTACTTTTACAGATTTATAATTTTCAAATATGAAAATACATACAACAATGCCCGATAGATTAAAACCCTTCTTCCTTGAAGAATTAGAAATTGCAGGTAGATTTTTCTTAATGAAGGATTTCAGGTCAAGTTGGTATCATCTTGAGCGTGCCCACATCATTGGTCAACCCTATCCATATCATCACACGTTGGTTCATTGGAAAATGTTACTCTTTGGTTTCAAAATAAAAGATATAAAAGAAATCATTGGTCAAATTCCACGTTTAGTGGTGGGTGGTGTTAAATCTTTTGTTGGCGAAATTCCAGTTGGAAATACAGGAGGAGCCAATGTGCCACCACTTAAAAGTATGGAGATACCAGCCGAATTGAAAAAGATTATTGAAGATAATAAGTGATTAACATAATTCCCTTCAATAAAAAATTAATATAATCTAAATCCTTGTTTTCCTGATAGTTAAGTAAATTACCATCGCACTAAAATTGTAACTTTCTCCAATAGGGGGAGCAAAAGTCCAGCAGAAATGTTGGACTTTTTTTGTTTATAAGGTAATCCTCCAACTTTTTATGAAACTTATTTCAATTTTTTTTATTTTTACATAGTAAATAAAAATCTTAAAAATTATGATTACAAATTTTCTTAAAAAATATAAACGAGAAGTAACAGTTGGAATTATAGTTTTCCTGTTCTTTTTATTTAGAGATATAATTATATCTTTCATGTAAATCAATAATTTTTCAAACCGATAATTTTCTTATGGTTAAATAAGCAATCATCGCACTAAAATTGTAACTTTCTCCAATAGGGGGAGCAAGTAAGAGAAAGTCTTCACAGAAATGTGAGGGCTTTTTTTATACCTATTTTTTTGGGCGAAAAATTTATCCCGTTATTACGAATTGAAATCAGGAGAATAAAAAAAATTATCAGTATTTGCTTTTTAAGCATCGCCTCCACCAAAACCCAAAGCGATAATTTTATGTTGGTTAATAGCTCGATTTAAATTTATATAACCTTTTAATAACTAAATAGATACGTTAAATTAATTTCCTTTTTTTCATGTAAAAAGTTGAACTATTTTAAAATTGTTTATTATATTTGAGAAGTCATAATAAATAAATAAATGAAAGCAAATGAAACAATTAGTTTGGATATTTTTAGTGCTAACATTAAGTGCATATAGTCAAGCACCAGGAAATGGCGTGACTGATATTGATGGAAATCAATATAATACGGTTATTATTGGAGCTCAAGAATGGATGAAAGAAAATTTGAATGTTTCAAAATATTCCGATGGTACCCCAATTCCTCAGATAACTGATCCTATAGCTTGGTCAAATTTAACTACTGGTGCCTGGTGTTATTATAATAATGATCCTTCACTTGGAAGCACTTATGGAAAAATGTATAATTGGTATGCTGTGGCAGGCATATGGCAGGCAGAGTCAAGCCCTCCAACACCAGCAGAAATTGCAAGTAGAAAGTCATTAGCCCCGTCAGATTGGAATGTGTCTAGCGTTAATGATTGGTTATTAATAATAAATTATTTAGGAGGCAATAGTCTAGCTGGAGGCAAAATGAAAGAAGCGGGTTTAAATCATTGGTCAGACCCCAACACAGATGCTACTAACAGCAGTGGGTTTACAGGTCTTCCCGGTGGTTATCGAGGCGCTAGTACTACTAATATAGGGCAGAACCTTACAGGTACCGGACATTGGTGGTGTTCAGATTATTTAGCACCATTTGCAGCTAATTTTTTCCAACTAACTTGGACTAATGGTGCTGTAGTTAGTTCTACTTTTGACACTAGAACTGGTCTTTCTGTAAGGTGGGTGAAAAATTCAACAATGGGAAATGAAACATTTATTAACCCGTTATTTAATATCTACCCAAATCCCGCTAAAGATAAATTAACAATTGAATTTAAAAACAATTCAAACATAGTTGAATGTAATTATAAAATTATAAATGCATTAGGTCAAGAAGTTCAATATGGTGATTTAAATTCTCAACTAAATATCATTCAGCTAAACAAAATGGAAGGACAAGGTGTTTATTTTGTGAAAATTTATGACCAAGATAACAGCTTGATTGAAACTAAGAAAATTATTATTGAATAAACAATGGGCTAACCCTCTTATCAAATTTATAGCTTTCACCTATTAAAAGATAAATATTGTTTACTTATTGTAACATATCATAATAAATGAAAACTAATGGTTATTTTAAATTGTAAATCATGAAAACCCCTTTTAACAAATTCATTTACATTGGCTTTCTATTATTAGGCGCCTACCAATCGTTATTCACTATAGATTACGTGCAAGCGGCTTCCTCATTTGGAATTGGATTGGCATTTGACCCATTCGACCAAGAACAAAAGTGGAATGACAGGCCAACTTGGCAAAAAGCCGTCTTAATCATTCATCTTGCTCTAGTAGCTGGACTATTTGGTTACGGAATTGGACTGAATGATAAGTAAACATCCTGCAAATTGACACGAAGCCTATCTGTTTAATTTCCAAATGATTGAGTAAGCAATCATCGCATTAAAATTGTAACTTTCTCCAATAGGGGGAGCAAATTTTAATCCTTGTATACTATTGTGTGCAAGGATTTTTTTGTTTAGATAACTCAAATTTAGTAAAAAAAGTATTTTCTTGAATTTGTCTGGCAGTTAATAGGCAGTTAATTTTATATTATGCTTACTGGTGACTTAACCTCAAGTATTTTATTAAAAACAATAATAATGATATAATAATCAAGCAGTTAATTATTTAAAAATAGTTTTTTTAATATAAAAATTATATATATTTGTAAATTAATATTATAAAAAATAGTATGAGAAATATATTTATTTATGTTTTATTAGTTTTTTTAATGTGTTCTTGTTCTAGCAGTTCGGAATCTGATGTTATTTCAGAAGTCACATCTGTACCTGCTGCTCCATCAAATTTAAGCGGTAAAGTTAATTCTTCTACTCAAATAACTTTATCTTGGAGAGATGAATCAACTAATGAGTCAGAATTTAAAATAGAGCGCAAAATCGGTTCAGGTGCTTTTGTGATCGTTGGAAGTACTTCTAAAGATGTAACTAACTTTATCGATATAAATTTAGTTCCTAATACTGTTTATATCTACAGGGTTTTTTCAAAGAATGCTAATGGAAATTCAAATAATCATTCAAATGAACTTAATCGTTCTACACCAGAAACAGCAATGACAGTGGTAATTGGTTCTCAGATTTGGTCTAAATTTAATTTAGATGTTACAACATATAGTGATGGGACGCCAATACCACAAGTTAGTAGTCCTACAGAATGGTCAAACTTAACTACAGGGGCTTGGTGTTATTATAACAACGACCCAGCAAATGGTGTTGTGTATGGTAAATTATATAATTGGTATGCAGTAGCTGGAATACACGATAATAACCCAACTACTCCTAACAAAACATTAGCGCCTTCAGGTTGGAGAATTCCATCTAATAATGATTGGACAGAGTTAACTGATTTTTTAGGTGCAAGAGAAGTAGCGGGTTCAAATATGAAAGCTACGGGGACCTCACTATGGATTGCTCCAAATATTGCTACCAATGAATCCGGATTTACAGGACTGCCTGGAGGAGAAAGAGGGCATGAATTTGAGGGAATTGGAAGAAGAACGGGATGGTGGAGTTCTAATGAGATTAGTTTAGACCAAGCTAGAGGTAGGTCAATACTTAATTATTCTCCATTTTCTTTTATTTATAATGCATATAAAAATATGGGGCTTTCGGTTAGATGTGTTTACGGAGAAACATTACAATAAAACAAAAATTATATACAATCTTTAGGATAACTAAACTAAAAGCCTTTAGAATAATCTAAAGGCTTTTTATTATTGTATATAAATTAATTTTCTCTGAAGAATTACAAAGGTAATAATTGCGATAAATAATTTTTTATTAACTCATTGTTTTCCTGATAGTTTAGTAAATTATCATCGCGTTAAAATTGTAACTTTCTCCAATAGGGTAGCAAAACAAAACCCGATACGAAAGTGTCGGGTTTTTTTGTGGTTAATTCCGTGAGAGTTAGAATAGTTGTCTCTTTTGATTTTTTATCTATTCTTCACAAAGTCGAAAATAGCTCCAAAAAGAACCCCTAAAGACAATCCTAAACCAGCACCTGTTCCAGCGCCTGTTGCAATATCTCCAAATATAACTCCGTAGGCCGATCCGAATACTAATCCAAAACAAGCACCAATTGCAATACCATTACCGGCATTATTTTTCTGTTTTTCTTCCATCTTTTTTCTTCCAATTAGACAATTTTGAAGACACATAATTTCTTAATAGTCAAATATTTAATCTTTGATTTATAGTTGTATCTTTCATTTAAAAGGGGAGTAAAAGTTCAGCAGCAATGCTGTACTTTTTTTATTTATATTTGTAAAAATATAAATAAAATAGGACTCAAATGAAAAATAATGCCGTTAATGGTATTGGCCTTGGAGCTGCATTAGGTGTTGCCTTTGGTTTTTTATATGGTAATCAATTCGGTAATCAATCTACTAGTATCGCATTTGGTTTGGCAATTGGGGTTACTTTTGGGGCAATTATTGAGATCTTTAAAAACCAAAAAACAACAACTTTTATTTATAAATATAAAAAAGAAATAATAGTTGGCCTATTGGTTTTTGTGTTTTTACTTTTTAAAGATCTAATTAAAACTATTTTCTAGACAAATGAAAAAAATATTTATTACGCTACTCCTAAGTTTGTTCTTCGCAAACGCAAATGCTCAGAATATTCCAATGACTTTCCATAATGGATCTTTTAGCTCAATTCCTCTCATAATTCCTGGGGTGATGAATCCTAATTTAAGCCATAAATCAAATAGTGGTGTAAGTTTGGATGTCGGTCAAAAAGTATATTTTTTACCCAACGGTAAAAGAAGCAGTAAAGCATTATTATTTATTGTAGACACTACTTTTAAAAAAGACACCGTACTTGAAATAGATGAAATAATAAAAAGACGGAAACTTGAATTACTAAAAGAGTAATTTTTTAAATTTATAAATTAATCCCGATATTAAGATGTCGGGTTTTTTGTTTTTAGAAATCTTGCAAATTTAACTCTCATTAATTATTTTTGATAAACAAAAAACAACTCACCATGAAAACCCCTTTTAACAAATTTCTATACCTTGGATTTTTACTTCTAGGATTGTTCCAAGCTTTTTTTACTAAAGATTACATGCAAGCTACTGCTTCACTAGGAATTGGGTTGGCTTTTGATCCCTTCGATCCAGAAGAAAAATGGAATGACCGACCAACCTGGCAAAAAGCAGTTTTATTCCTTCATCTTGCTGCAGTAGCCGCTTTATTTGGTTTTGAAATTGGATTGAATGATAAATAATATTGCCAAATCCATTAAAAATCAATTAATTGAATTCCTTAACAATTAAATACTGTTTTTTTAATACCCGATATAACCTCCTTAAAATTAATTTACTAAATTTGATTTTATTAGCTAAATTTAACCAAAAAAAATCAAAATGAAAAAATCAATTGTAGTTATTGCATTGTCGAGCTTACTATTTGTTGCTTGTAAAAACGAAAGTGCTGAAAGAGAAAAAGTGGCTCAAGCCAACATCGATTCCTATTCAAAAACTTGGGAATTAGTGGTAAATGAAGGTAAAGTAGACGTGCTTGACTCTGCTTATGCTCCAGAAATCGTATTGCACACCGTGCCTGAAATTAAAGGAATTGCTGCCGCAAAAGCGTATTATGCTAATTTCGTAACTGGATTCTCTAACAGACAATTCATTGTTAAAGATATGTTTGCAAGTGGCGACAAACTTACAAAGTACTGGGTATTTAAAGGAACCCACACGGGCGATTTTATGGGAATTCCTGCAACTGGAAAAACGATTGCCGTGGAAGGTTGTACTATTGCTAGAATGGTAAACGGTAAAATTGTAGAAGAAAGAGATTTCATGGACAACATGGATTTCATGAAACAATTAGGGTTAATGAAATAATTTAAATTTATTTCATATAAAGGGTTTTAGTTCACACTAAAACCCTTTTTTATTTTACTAAATAACGTATTTTTGTAAAAAAATACAACAATTCTTAACTATATAGTTACAATGATAACAATTGCAAATCAATTCGGAATGAAAGAAGCTTTAGCCCAACTAGGCGTAAAAGCGATAAATGAAGGTACTTCTACAGGAATAAATAATTTTTCAAATGGAACCACTTTAGAAAGTTTTTCTCCAGTAGACGGACAATTAATAGGTGCTGTAAAATGTACTTCCGAAGCAGATTACGAAAAAGTGATGCAAGCTGCTACTGCTGCATTTCATACCTTTAGAGTAATGCCCGCACCTCAGCGTGGTGAAATTGTCAGACAATTTGGTGAAAAACTAAGACATAATAAAGAAGCACTAGGAAAATTGGTTTCCTATGAAATGGGAAAATCGCTTCAAGAAGGTTACGGTGAAGTTCAAGAAATGATCGATATCTGCGATTTTGCAGTAGGCCTGTCTAGACAATTGCACGGATTGACCATGCACTCGGAAAGACCTGGTCACAGAATGTACGAACAATACCACCCGATGGGAGTCGTAGGAATCATTTCTGCATTTAATTTCCCAGTGGCGGTTTGGGCTTGGAACACTGCTTTAGCATGGATTTGCGGCGATGTTTGCGTTTGGAAGCCTTCAGAAAAAACACCTCTTTGCGGAATTGCATGTCAAAATATTATTGCCGAAGTAATTAAAGAAAATAACCTTCCGGAAGGAATATCTTGTTTAATTAATGGCGATTATAAAGTGGGTAAATTAATGACTAATGATCGTAGAATTCCTTTAA
Source organism: Flavobacterium sp. (assembly GCA_021740105.1). Lineage (GTDB taxonomy): Bacteria > Bacteroidota > Bacteroidia > Flavobacteriales > Flavobacteriaceae > Flavobacterium. The sequence continues at coordinate 568,468 of JAIPAM010000001.1, read as the reverse complement.
TATCAGCTACTGGATCTACCAGAATGGGTAAAATTGTTGCTCAAACTGTTGCAGGGCGTTTAGGAAAATCATTATTAGAATTAGGAGGGAACAATGCCATCATCGTTACACCAGATGCCGATATAAAAATGACGGTAATTGGAGCTGTTTTTGGTGCTGTAGGAACTGCGGGTCAACGTTGTACCTCAACTAGAAGATTGATTATTCACGAAAGTATTTACGATAAAGTGAAAGACGCAATGGTGTCGGCGTACAACCAACTTAGAATTGGGAATCCATTGGATCAAAACAACCATGTGGGGCCACTAATTGATACCATGGCGGTTGAAATGTACCATTCTGCCTTAACAAAAGTGGTTGCCGAAGGAGGGAAAATCCTGGTAGAAGGCGGTGTACTTTCTGGTGAAGGATATGAAAGCGGTTGTTACGTTAAACCAGCAATTGCTGAAGCTGATAACTCATTTGAAATTGTTCAACACGAAACGTTTGCTCCAGTATTATACCTTTTAAAATATTCTGGCGATGTCCATAATGCTATTGCAATTCAAAACGGCGTAGCGCAAGGATTGTCATCCGCAATTATGACCAATAATTTGCGTGAGGCAGAACTTTTCCTTTCTGTAGCCGGTTCCGATTGTGGAATTGCAAACGTAAATATCGGTACTTCAGGGGCAGAAATTGGAGGTGCTTTTGGAGGAGAAAAAGAAACCGGCGGAGGTCGTGAATCGGGTTCTGATGCCTGGAAAGTGTACATGAGAAGACAAACCAATACAATCAATTATACCACAAGTTTGCCTTTAGCACAGGGAATTAAATTTGATTTATAAAAATCTATCAAATGAAAAAAGGAGTTATATACTTATTTTTTGTTTTGCTATTTTCCTGTCAAGCGAGTGATACCGATGACATTTTTTGCACCACTGAAGTAAAAGCAGGACTTATTGTAAGTGTTCATTTAGTTGAATCAAGTTCTAATATTCCAATTTCTGATGGGGTGACCGTAGTGGCAACTGATGGAAATTATTCAGAAACGTTGCAGTTCTTTGATGCTCAAAATCCAATATTTTATGGGGCGTATGAAAGGGCTGGAACCTATACGCTTACGGTTACAAAACCCGGTAGGCGAACTTATGTTTCACAACCTATAGTTTTAACAAGGGATATTTGTCATGTTATTCCGCAAAACATTATGGTGTCTTTACTTCCAAATTAATTTTAATTTCTCCCTTTTTCATTAGGATATAATAAAGGTAATGGATCGCTTTGCCAATATTCTTTAGAGTCTACATCCAAAATACTTAACGGTCCTAAAAAGGCTGCACCGGTATCAATATTCCATATATTGGCTCTATTAACTGGAGTTGTTTTATTTATTTTAGTAACAGGAGTGTGACCAATATATATTTCATGGTACAATTTTAGCCTTTTTGGATAACTTAGATCATCTGAACTTATCGATTGATCCAATGCTACTGCCATCTCCCAAAGCGTTCGCTCCCAATAAAACATTTTAGGAAAATATTCGTGAGTTACCCCGTTTAAATTAGTAAACCCAGCATGAACGAACAAGCGGTTGTTAGAATCCAGATAATAATTGTGTAAATTCTTTAAAAAATCAATGTGCTTTTGTTTAGTCAGCTCGTCAACATTAGTATAAGCCAAAACAGTAGCTTCACCCCCGTGCTCCTTCCACATTGGATTGTCTCGATGCGATTGCAACCAATCTAACAGTAACTCATCGTGATTCCCACGAATAAAAATACACTGCTGTTTTTGGCTTAAGCCAATTAAAAAATCGATAACCTGTGGCGATTCACTCCAGCCATCTACATAATCCCCAAGAAAAATTAAAGTGTCGTTTTGGGTAACACCCGCCTTTTCTAAAACTTGATTGAGGGCTTTCAAACCACCATGTATGTCACCTATAACAAGTATTCTCATTTGTATTTAATCAAATTATACCCTGCGAAATTAAGATAAAAAGACTATGAAATAATAAATTGCAAATATTAAATAACTAATGCATCCATAGGTGAAGCAAAAGATAAGTAAAGGTTACATTTAAATAAAATTTTCTAAAAACTGTTTTTGTTAAGAAAAGAAATGAGAATATTACTTTAGATTTGTTAGAAAATAATTTGCATTAAATTAGTTTATCAAGAAATACTAATTTTATTTATTCAACTTTTATAAGCATTATTGTAATGAAAACGGACACCCTTATTTATATAATTTTCGGCCTGATGATTTGTTTTTCATGTAGTAATTTATCTCAATTTAAAAAGGGAAACATGACAATTGACAAACAAGGGCATCGAGGATGTCGAGGTTTAATGCCCGAAAATACCATTCCTGCTTTTATAAAAGCAATTGATTTGGGCGTGAATACTTTAGAAATGGATCTTGTAATTACCAGCGATAATAAAGTGCTAGTTAGTCATGAACCTTTTTTTAACCATGAAATAACTACTTTGCCAAATGGCGAATTGGTCTTGGAATCGAATGAAAAAGAGCTTAACATATATAAGATGACCTATTCAGAAGTTATAAAATATGATGTTGGGTCAAAAGTACATCCCAGATTTCCACAGCAATTAAAAATGAAAGTACATAAACCATTACTTTCTGAAGTGATTGATTCGGTAGAAATGTACTCAAAAGAAAACCACAAACCCGCACCTTACTATAATATAGAAACTAAAACTAACTTCCAAACCGATGGTGTTTATCATCCAGAACCGAAAGAATTTGTTGATTTAATGATGGATGTAATTTTCGAAAAAAAGATCGAGAATAGAGTGATTATTCAATCATTCGACATTCGAACGTTACACTATTTACATCAAAAACACCCAGATATAAAAACAGCTTTGCTTGTAGAGGATTTTGATAAAAAAGATTTCTTAAAACAAATTGAAGATTTAGGATTTGTTCCAACGATATATAGTCCAGCTCAAAATTTAGTTACTCCTAAATTGGTTAAAGAATGCAAATCAAAAAAAGTAAATTTGATTCCTTGGACAGTAAATAATATTTCAAGCATAAATAAATTAACAAAAATGGGGGTGGACGGAATTATTTCAGATTATCCTAATTTATTTTTCGAAAAATAAATGTAGCATTTATTGTACATCATATTTCATCTTCCGCAACACGCGCAAGGACTCTTTGAAAGACAAATAAATGGTGCCAAATGGTTTTAAAAGTAACTTGGCATCTATTAATTTTTGTTTTGCTTCTTCAAATCCATTAAGATAACAAATCATAAAGGTAGAAGGTAAATTTTCTAAATCTTTAAACTCATTTATGGACAATTCTGTTCCATTTTCTAATTTTTTCAACAACGAAAGGTTAGAATTATAAACATGGAAAAGTGTTTTTTTATCAAATTCAGGTGGTTCAAAGAGCATTTCACGTTCAATTTTATAATAACCATTGTCGAAAAAATGCAAGGTTTGTTTTTCTAATGGATAATACCTTATTTTATCATTTAGTCCCAAAGGAACATATTCGGTAATGGTAAAAGTGGTGTCGTTAAAGCAAATTGTTACTACATCTTGTGCAGAGTAAAACAATTTTATTTGCTCGTTTATCAAGGCGATATCTACTCTTGAAAGAAAAATTTTATCATCAACTTTTTTATACTTTCCTGCCCAACATATGACAAATAGTTCTTTAAAAACTTTGTATTTAGGTGTAAAATCTTTATGACTTAAATTCATAAATGCTATTACACCGTCTAAAGTATATTCTATGCTATTTCGAGAATTATTTTCAATCCCATGAACCGTTTTCGAATTTTGGTAATTTCTTTCAATTTCCCCTTCAACAGGAATTGTATTACTACCAATCCTTACATAAACACTATTTATTGGAATAGTATGGATCCCTTTTTTAAAATACGAAGTTCTCTTTTTTGGTTTAATAGTTACTAATCCAATCACTTTGTCTTTAGGTAAATTGGGAAAAGGAACATTATCATATTGAATTTTTGGAGGGTTTTCCAGATAAGCATTTACCAAATTTTGAATACGACTATCATCAAAAAAATCATCTCCAACAATTTCGTTATCATGATCCTCAACGCCAACCACTATATATGAATTATTAGTTGGATTTGTATTGGACAAGGCACAAATATGTTTTAAAAACTTGGCTTTCCCTTCCCGAATATGTAAATTCAACTGCCGCTTTTTATCGTAAAAACTCGACTCATCATTGTGCGTAAGTAAATTTTTGATAAGAAGCCTTTTGTTGATCATTTTAATGTCTTTTCAGCGCTTTAATTACAAACTTCTCTTTACAATCCCTGACATCGCTTGTGCTGTTGGCATTACCACCAAATCGGCAATGTTCACATGATACGGTCTTGAGACAACAAAATGAATAATGTCGGCTAAATCTTCTGCTTGTAAAGGGGAAAATCCTTTGTATACATTGTCCGCTCTTTCCGTGTCCCCTTTAAAACGAACGGTGCTAAATTCGGTGTCAACCATACCAGGATGAATGGCCCCTACTCGAATTCCGTAGGGATTTAAATCAATCCTCATCGCTTGGTTCAACGAGTCTACAGCATGTTTTGTGGCGCAGTAAACGTTTCCATTTGGGTATACTTCTTTAGCAGCTGTGGAACCAATATTGATAATATGCCCTGATTCACGCGCAACCATATTAGGAATAATCGCTCTAGAAACATATAAAAGACCCTTCAAATTAATGTCGATCATCGAATCCCAATCGTCTATATTGCCTGTTTGAATTGGATCCAATCCGTGTGCATTCCCAGCATTATTAACTAAAACATCTATGTTTGAAAAAGATTCTGGAAGAGAAGCAATACTATCAAAAACTGCTTTTTTATCCCGAACATCAAACAATAAAGTATGTACTTGGGTTACTTCTGAAAGTTCTTTTTGGAGTGCTAAAATTCGATCTTCACGACGTCCGCAAAGAACAATTTTATAATTATTATTGGCCAAAACTCTCGCGGTGGCTCTTCCAATTCCGCTGGTTGCGCCTGTAATTAATGCTGTTTTCAATTTATTTATATAATTTAATTATTAAGGGACTTTATTTCCACTGCTTTCGGTCCAGATGGCAAACCAATCTTCTTTTTCTAATTCCAATTGTGTTGCTTTAATTAATTGCTGAATTCTAGCCACATTTACAGTTCCAGCCACCGGAATAACTTTGGCTGGATGTTGTAAAATCCATGCCAATAATAAGGAGTCTGCACCAAAATGGTATTTTGAAACTAAGGAGGCGAGTAATTTTTTTAATCTTCTGGTTTGTTCATTGTCCTCACGGAAAACCGTTCCTAATGGGTTCCAGGACATCGGTTGAATGTTATTTATTTGCATATAATCCAAACTTCCGTCCAACATCGGTTCAAAATGAGTCGCTGAAAACTGTATTTGATTGTAACTAATTTCTGTTTTTTGACGAATTAATTCGGTTTGTGAAGCAGTAAAATTGGATACTCCAAAATCGATTATTTTACCTTCCGATTTCAATTTAGTTACTGCTTCCGCAATTTCATCAGCCTGCACTAAGGGACTTGGGCGATGTAACAAAAGAACATCCAAGTAATCTGTTTGAAGGTTTTTTAGTGAATTCTCCACCGACCAAATTAGGTAATCTTTTGAGTAATCGTAATGCTTAATTTTATTATTTCTGTTTTCTGAAACATACTGAATCCCACATTTTGAAATAAATTGTAAGGCTTCTCTATTAATTTTGCTTGATGCAAATGCCTTTCCGAACGCTGCTTCAGTAGTGTACGATCCATAGATGTCGGCATGGTCAAAGGTGGTTACTTTATTTTCAAGACAAATATTTATCGTGCTTTCCATTTCGGAAGTACTCAGGTTTTTATCCCAAATACCCCAGTTCATAGTTCCTGCAATAATTGGCGATAACTTATTTTTTTTCAAGGTTTTAGTTTTTAAATGTTAATTGAATTGGAATGGAATTGAGATGAATTTCATAAAGTTCTTAAAATTATAAAAAGAAAATCACAATACAGCCTTAAAAGCAATTGTTTTATCGAAGTTTTAACCATTTTTTAACATCGTACTTCTAAAAAAAAATTCAATTTGCACTCTCAAATTTAAATGTTAAAATTTACAATAATAAAATCAGGAAAATGGAAGAAAATACTTCGACTTTAGACATCAGAGCGATAAATGAAAAAATTGAAAAAGAAAGTGCTTTTATAGACCTTCTTACTATGGAAATGAACAAAGTAATTGTGGGTCAGAAGCACATGATTGAAAGATTGTTAATTGGACTTCTTGGACAAGGACATATTTTGCTAGAAGGGGTTCCAGGATTGGCAAAAACGTTGGCAATAAATACATTGTCACAAGCCGTTCAAGGTTCATTTAGCAGAATTCAATTTACTCCCGATTTATTGCCTGCCGATGTTGTAGGAACAATGATTTACAATATTAAACAAAATGAATTTTCAATAAAAAAAGGTCCTATTTTCGCCAATTTCGTATTGGCAGATGAGATCAATCGTGCGCCTGCAAAAGTGCAATCGGCTTTACTAGAAGCGATGCAAGAGAAGCAGGTAACAATTGGTGATACTACTTTTAAATTGGAAAAACCATTTTTAGTATTGGCCACCCAAAACCCTATTGAACAAGAAGGAACCTACCAACTACCAGAAGCACAAGTAGACCGTTTTATGCTAAAAACGGTTATTGACTATCCTAAAATGGAAGACGAAAGAATGGTAATTCGTCAAAATTTGAAAGGTGCCTACGAAAAAGTAAATGCAGTAGTTACTGTAGAACAAATTTTACGCGCTCAAGAAGCGGTTCGTGAAGTTTATATGGATGAGAAAATCGAAAAATATATCTTGGATATCATTTTTGCTACTCGTTTCCCTGAGCAATATAAATTAGCTGATTTAAAACCTCTAATCAGCTTTGGATCTTCTCCTCGTGGAAGTATCAATCTAGCAAATGCTGCTAAATGTTATGCTTTTATTAAACGTAGAGGGTATGTAATCCCTGAAGATGTTCGTGCGGTTGTTCACGATGTATTGCGTCATAGAATAGGAGTTACCTACGAAGCAGAAGCAGAAAATATTACCTCTGTTGACATTATCAACAAAATCGTAAACGAGATTGAAGTACCTTAAATCAGCTTTGAACTATAAGCAGTAAGCGTTTAGAGTAATTCTGAAGGCTTAAAACTAATGGCTAATTGCTGAAAGATAAATGAAATGGATACCAAAGAACTATTAAAAAAAGTACGTAAAATTGAAATCAAAACCCGAAGATTGAGTGATCATATCTTTTCGGGAGAATATCACACGTCTTTTAAAGGGCGCGGGATGACCTTTTCTGAAGTTCGACAGTACCAATATGGGGACGATATTCGTGCTATAGATTGGAACGTAACCGCTAGATATAACGAAGCACACGTTAAAGTTTTTGAAGAAGAAAGAGAGTTAACCATGATGTTGATGGTTGATATTTCTGGATCGGAAAGTTTTGGTTCTAAAAACCAATTTAAAAAAGATATAGTTACTGAAATAGCTGCAACAATGGCTTTTTCGGCCACTCAGAATAATGATAAGATAGGCTTGATTTTATTTTCAGATCAAATAGAGTTGTACATCCCTCCTAAAAAAGGAAAATCACACGTATTGAGAATTATTCGTGAGTTGATAGAATTTCAGCCTAAAAGTAATAAAACCGATATTTCACAAGCGTTAAAATTTTTGTCGGGAACACAAAAAAAGAAGGCAATTGTTTTTTTAATTTCTGATTTTATGTCGGATGAATACGAAAACACCTTGAAAATTGCTTCTAAAAAACATGATATTACTGGTATTCGAGTGTTTGATATTCGCGATGAAAAATTGCCTAATCTGGGAATGGTTCCTATGTTAGATGCCGAAACAGGTGAAACGCAATTGGTGAATACGGGTTCAAAAGCCATTCGATTGGAATACGAAAAAGAATACCAAAACAAAGTAGATTATTTTATTGAAACTTTTAGAAAATCAGGTTCCGGTGTCGTAAATACAAGGGTTGATGAAAGTTACGTAACCAAATTATTAAGTTATTTTAAGTCGCGATAAAAACAATGAAAGTTAAATATTATATCCTTTTCTTATTAATTTCTATGTCTCTATTTGCTCAAAAGCAAGTAGAAACAAAAATAGACGTTACCAAAAATAAAATCGGGGCGCAATTCAATTTGACCTATAAAACAACGGTTGACACTGCATCAAAAGTAGTTTTTCCAACATTAAAGAACTTTGGAAGAATGGAAGTAATTCGTTCCTATGTAGTGGATACCATAAAAAATGGCGCTAGATACGAGCTTATAAAAAAATATGGGGTAACCCAATTTGACTCTGGGAAATATGTAATTCCGAGTTTAAAAATCTTGATAAATAATAAAGTATTTGCTACCGATTCTATTTTAGTGGAGGTTTCTGATGTTCCAGTGGATACCCTGAAGCAAAAATTATTTGACATCAAACCAATTGCAGAATCGGAATTTCAATTGGGTAATTTTTGGAAATATTTTTTAATCCTCTTATTAATTTTAGGACTTGGCGCCTTGGCCTATTGGTTGATTAAAAAGTATAAAAACAAACAAGTTGAAGAAGTAGAAGAATTAAAAAGTCCTATTGAACGAGCGACCATTTTACTTAAAAACTTAGAAAAAAAGGAACTTTGGCAAAAGGGTGCTGTAAAGGAATATTATAGTGAATTGACTGATATTGCAAGAAATTATATTGAAGAGGCAATCGAAATTCCAGCTATGGAAAGCACGACTTCAGAACTAATTATTGCTCTAAGAGCCGCTTCTATTAAAAAGAAAATGACCGTTTCTGCTGAAACTCTAGAAAATCTTGAGCGCGTTTTAAAGCAAGCCGATTTAGTAAAATTTGCTAAATCAAGACCGGTAGATTTTGAAATTGCTGAAGACAAAAACAAGATTGAAAAAGCAATTTTAACATTGGATAAATCCATACCTATCGAAATTGAACCGGAAGAAGATACATCGGAATGGGACGAAATGCGTCGTTTGCAAAAATTGAAGAAAGAGAAAAAAACCAAAATTTTAACAGCTGTAGGAATTGGGATTGGGGCAATAGTAGCGCTTTTTATTTTCTTGGTTGCAACCAAAGGATTCGATTATGTTAAAGACAATATTATTGGAAGTCCAACCAAAGATTTAGTTGAAGGGCAATGGGTTTCTAGCGAATATGGCAATCCTAAAATGTATATTGAGACTCCTAAAGTCCTAACTAGAATAGACACTTCTAAACTTTTCCCAACAGAAGTCACCAAAATGATAAAAGAAGCAAGTGTATTTACTTACGGAAGTTTGCAAAGCAACTTTTACATCGCATTAGCGACTGCTGTTCCAAAACAAGAAGTAGATTACGATCTTCAAAAAGGTTTAGAAGAAGTAATTGATACGTTGGGAGGACAAAATGTTATCCTAAAACAAGAGGAATTCCAAACTAAAATGGGCATTTCTGGTTTAAAAGGTTTTGGAACAATGGTAATGCTAGATCCTATTTCAAAAAGCAGTGTGAAGTTGTATTTCGAAATTATCTTATTTAAAGAAAACGGTGGCTACCAGCAAGTGATCGTATTCCATGAAGAAGGTGATAAATATGCAGAGCAAATTTCCGAAAAAGTGATGAATTCAATTGAATTTAAAAAAGGCGAAAACAATGAATAAAATGACTTTTCTAAATCCCGAATTTTTCTGGCTTTTTCTGTTAATTCCAGTTGTTATATCATGGCAGATATGGAAAAGGAAGGAACAAACGGCTACTTTAAAAATAAGTTCATTAAAGGGTTTTAAGAATACAAAATCTGTTTTAACCAAATTAAAACCGATGCTGTTTGTGTTTCGACTATTGGCGTTAAGCTCCTTAATTATTGCCATGGCGCGACCAAGAACTGTAGATGTGAGTAGTAAAACCAAAACCACTAAAGGAATTGATATTGTAATGTCGGTGGATGTCTCTGGAAGTATGCTAGCCAAAGATTTTAAGCCAAATCGAATGGAAGCTTTGAAAGAGGTCGCAGAAAATTTTGTAAAAGGGAGACCCAATGACCGAATAGGATTAGTGGTTTATGCGTCTGAGGCCTATACAAAATCACCGGTTACAAGTGATAAAGCGGTGGTTATGGACGCCATTAGAAGTATAAAATACGACAATGTGCTTCAAGATGGAACTGGAATTGGAATGGGTTTAACCACGGCAATTAACCGATTAAAAGACAGCAAAGCTAAAAGTAAGATTGTCATATTAATGACTGATGGAGTGAATAACTCAGGTTTTATAGAGCCTCAAACAGCTTCTGACATTGCACAACAATACGGAATTAAAGTTTATACGATTGGGATTGGATCTAATGGAATGGCCGATTTCCCTTACGCAATTGCCCCAAACGGACAGTTTTTATTTAGAATGATGAAAGTGGAAATTGATGAGGCATTACTTCGTTCGATTGCAAAAAATACCGGGGGAAAATATTTCCGAGCCTACAGCAATCAGAAGTTGGAATCGATTTACAATGAGATTAACAAATTAGAAACAACGGAAATTCAGGAATTAAAATTCTATGATTACGATGAAAAATATAGGCCTTTTGCACTTTTTTCAGTGTTATTATTATTGCTAGAATTGGGATTACGAAACACCCTTTTTAGAAGTTTTATTTAATTTCAGTATCGAAAAGAAATTGGTATTTAAGAAAAATATATGTACGAATTAGACGAAAAAAAATATTTGCCTTTACTTTTTATCATTCCAATTTTGGTTGTGGTATTTCTGTTCAATTTATATTGGAAAAGAAAAAAGCAACAAGAGTTTGGAGATTTAGAAATGGTGAAAAAACTAAGTCCTGAAAGTTCTGGATTTAAAACGGGACTTAAATTTGTTGTTTTAACACTTGCTTTTGCGTGCTTAGTAATTGGTTTGGTTAATCCAAAAATTGGAACAAAATCAGAAACTGTAAAAAGAGAAGGAATAGACATTGTATTTGCTGTTGACGTATCTAAAAGTATGCTTTGCGAAGATGTTGCCCCAAGCAGATTAGAAAAAAGCAAACAAATTGTTTCGCAAATCATTAATCAATTAGTTGGTGATCGAATTGGAATAGTTGCGTATGCGGGAAGTGCATTCCCTGTTTTGCCAATTACTACTGATTATGGTGTGGCAAAAATGTTCTTACAAAGTATGAATCCTTCTATGGTGTCTTCACAAGGTACCTCCTTGGATGAAGCTATAAAATTATCTTCAACTTATTTTGATGATGATAAGAAAACTAGTAAATTATTAATTTTAATTTCTGATGGTGAAGATCATTCTGAAGGTGCGAGTGATGCAGCTGATGAAGCGAATAAATTGGGGTTAAAAATTATTACAATAGGTTTGGGAACTCCAAAAGGTGGGCCGATTCCATTGAAAGAAAATGGCAGGGTTATCAGTTTTAAAAGGGATCGAAATAACGAAGTGGTCGTAACAAAATTGAATGAACAGAGCTTAAAATTAATTTCTAAAAATACCAAGGGCGGTTATATAAATGGAAATAATACTAAAGAGGTTTTAGAATATGTAAAAAAAGCGTTAGAAAATATTGAAAAAACGGAGTTTGAAGCACAACAATTCACCGATTATAATTCGCAATTCCAATGGTTTTTAGGAATGGGATTTTTTCTATTATTCCTAGATGTTTTCTTTTTAGAAAGAAAAACCGGATGGTTGAAAAAGTTGAATTTATTTAATGAAAAAGAATGATGAAGAATATTTTACTATATAGTTTTATCTTGCTTTCTTTTGCGATTTTCGCTCAAGAAAAGGATTTTCATTTGCCTAAAGCAAATGATGAATTCGCTGATAAAAAATATGCGAGTGCCGAAGCTGAATATCGAATTTCACTTTCAAATAACCCTAAGAAATCTATTTCAGCTTATAATTTAGGAAATGCAATTTACAAGCAAAATAATAATTCTGAAGCTTTATTTTCATATGAAAATGCCATAAAAAATTCAACCGCAAGGACTGAAAAACACTCGGCTTTTCACAATTCAGGAAATATTTACATGAAAGAAAAGAATTATTCGGCAGCTGTTGAAGCCTATAAAAATGCCTTGCGAAATAATCCAAAGGATGAAGAAACCAGATATAATTTTGCATTAGCAAAAAAAATGTTGAAAAATAATCCACCAAAGAAAGACGATAAAAAAGACAAGAAGGACAAGAAAAAGGATAAAAAGAAAGACGATAAAAAAGACAAAAAGGACGATAAGAAAGACGACAAGAAAAAAGACGATAAAAAGGACGGGGATCAAAAAAATAAAAACGACCAAAAGAACAATCAAGATGGGCAGCCAAAACCCAAACCTGGAGGAATACAAAAAGAGCGTGTTCAAAATTTATTAGACGCGGTAAACAATGAAGAAAAGAAAATTCAAGATAAAGTAAATGCCAAAAAAGTCAAGGGCAAACCTATTCAAACAGAGAAAGATTGGTAATTTATCTAAATAAAAAAAACGATTAAAAAAATAATGAAAAGATATTTAATTCTATTATTCTTAAGTTTTCAAGCGATTATAGCTCAAGTGCAATTTGAAGCTAAAGTTAGCAAACAAACTCTTGGATTGAACGAAAGACTTCGTATAGATTTCACGATGAATGATGACGGCGATAACTTTACCCCTCCCAATTTTGAAGGGTTTAAAATTGTTGCTGGACCTAGCCAACAAGTGAGTCAATCTTGGATAAATGGAAAGAGCTCATTTAATAAAACCTACTCTTATTTCTTATTGCCAATGCAAAAAGGAGTTTTAGTAATTCGTCAAGCTTCCATTGATATTCGCGGGCAAATATATAAAACATCGCCAATTAAAATTACGGTAACTGCTGCGGTGGAACAGCCAAGAGATCCAAATGATACCCAAGTAACCGCAGATCAATCGTTACATTTAGTAGCTGAAATTTCTAAAACGAATCCGTATTTAAATGAGCCAATTACTGTTGTTTATAAGATCTATTTCAGTTACAATATTGGTATTACCAACTGGAGAGAATTAGACAAACCAAAATACAATGATTTCTGGAGTCAGAATATTGACATCAAACAACTCGTCGCTGAAGAAGGCCGATATAAAGGAGAAAAATACCGTTTTGTAACCCTACGTAAAACAGTATTATACCCTCAAAAATCAGGAAAATTGGTTATTGAGCCCTTATCATTAGATGTTGATGTTCAGTTGCCATCGAACCGCAGAAATATTTTTGGCCAAGTACTTTTAGTTGAAGACCACAAAAGGGTTTCGGCAGGGGCTAAAACCATTAACGTAAAAGCACTTCCTGAAGCTGGAAAACCAGCAGATTTTTCTGGTGCCGTAGGTCGATTTGCATTTAAAGTTATTCCTTCAAAAACTAATATTAAGTCGGGGGAAAGTCTTGATTTAGAAGTAAGTGTTTCTGGAACAGGAAACTTAAAATTATTTACTTTACCAAAACCAATTGTCCCTACAGCATTAGAAATGTATGATCCGGTTCACAGTGAAAAAGTTTCAACGCCACTTTCTGGAATGACAGGAAGAATTTCGGATAAATATGCAATTATCCCTCAATACAAGGGAAAATATCCAATAAAACCAATGACATTTACCTATTTTGATTTGGGTTCTCAAAATTACAAAACGGTTACTTCACCTGAAATTATGATTAATGTTTTGGAAGGTCCTAACGCCACTGATAATTCTGTGGCATCAACGTCAGACACAAAAAAATCGGCAGTTTTAAGTTCAGCACAATTTAAGTTTATTAAATTAAAAACAGATTTGACCTCCATGAATCAAAGTGATTTTTATGGCTCCACTTTATTTTATTTATTAGCCTGTTTACCCTTTTTGTGTATTCCGGTAATCGTTCTTTTCAAGAAGAAAAAAGAAGCTATTGATGGGGATGTTGCGGGGAACAAAATAAAATTATCAAACAAACTTGCTAAAAAATACTTATCGGAAGCACAAAAAGAAATTGGCAATAAAGAACCTTTTTACATTGCATTAGAAAAGGCAATGCATAATTTCTTGAAAGCCAAAATCAATATTGAAACTTCTGAAATGAGTAAGGAGAAAATCAGTGAAATTTTATTGGAAAGAAAAGCCAATCCGGAATCCATTTCAGCATTTATCAATCTGACGGAGAATTGTGAATTTGCGAGATATGCGCCTTCAACAAGTACAGCAATTCAACAAGATTACGAAAAAGCGGTTAGTATCATTTCAGAATTAGAAAAACAAATTGTTTAGTAAATAAAATGAAAAACTTATTATATATCCTATTATTAACATCACACTTTTTCTTTGCTCAAAGCGGCTTTGAAAATGGGAATTCGTTGTATCAAAAAGGCAAATACCAAGAAGCAATTGCTGCTTACGAAACGGAATTGTCAGCTAAAAAACAATCGGCAGAATTGTACTTTAATCTTGGAAATTGCTATTATAAATTGAATAAAGTGGCCCCTTCGATATACAATTACGAAAAGGCATTATTGCTAAATCCTGAAGATAGCGAAATTCAAAACAACCTAAAATTCGCACAAAAACTTCAAATTGACGACATCAAAACGGTAGAAAAAGTTGGGTTTAATAAAGTGATTCAAGATTTTACCAACACGTTTCACTACAATACTTGGGGTGGAATTACCGTTGGTTTATCATTTGTGTTTTTGTTATTTTTTGTAGGGTATTATTTCTCACAAATCACGGTTTCTAAAAGATTATTTTTCTTGGGAATGTTTGCAGTACTATTGCTATTATTAGTAAGTATTTCATCTGCTATTTTTGAGAAAAATCAATTCAATAACGACCAGCCTGCAATTGTGTTTTCTGAAGTGGTATCGGTGAAAAGCGAACCTAAAGTTAGCGCAACTGATGCATTTATGTTACACGAAGGTACCAAAGTTTATATCCTTGAAACACTTGACAACTGGAACAAAATTCAACTTACCGATGGGAATGAAGGCTGGATTGAAAACAGCGCAATAAAAAGATTAAAGTAGGAATTATTGAATCGCTTTTACCTTAAATCCCTTATACCATTCTTCGATTGAAGGATAAATTATTTCAGCCGTTTTCTGTATCGGATTGAAAAAATAGGAGTTATCAATCGTCGATTTTTTGGCAAAAGTGTAATCAAAATTAATTTTTTGAAACAAGCTTAAAAGTACACTAAGCATTAAAATCATTTTTAATAGTCCGAAAACACTACCCATTACTTTATTTACAATTCCAAGGCTAGCCTTATTTGCGATCTTAGTGAGGAATTTTGCCAGCAACGATATTCCAATTACCACCAAAATAAAGGTGAGGATAAAAGCGACAATTTGAATACTTTTAGGATTCCAAGAAACATGATTTGCTACAATTGATTTCATTATATACGAGAATTTTATCGCCACATAAATTCCTAATAAAAGAGAGACAAACGAAGCCAATTCAATAAAAAAACCATTCCAAAAACCGCGAACAAATCCGTATATCAATAATCCGCCTAGAAAAATATCTAAATAACTCATGTAAAAGAATAAAGAGAATAGAATAAAGAACAAAGATAAAAGAATTATGTTGGTATCTTTACCCAAATAATTTCAGATTTCAGATTTCAGATTTCAGATTTCAGATTTTATAATTTATAATTCACAATTAATTTTAAATGTCAAGAGATATACAACTCAAAGAGCGCTGGGAAAATTTGGTGTCCCTACTTTCAAATCAATTTTCACAAGGTGAAGATTTAGATTTGGATGCCATCATTTATTTAATCGGGGTTCAGGAGCTGGGAAAAATTCATGAGGCTTATAAAAAAGACGAGAAATTAAACCTGATGCACATTGCCATTTGCCGGTTATTAGAACCTTATGGGTTTTATGAATTTGATTATGTAGATGCTGATGGTTGGCCTCATTATACCGTTAAAGAAGAATTGCCTCCATTAAAAGCGGGAGAACAATCCGTTTTAATGAAGGAAGCGATTGTGAATTATTTTCTTGAAAAAGAATTTATTGATTAAAGTTTGTTGATTTACTTGAAAAACTTAACCCACACAACCTACAACTTACAACTTTTTAATTAAATTTGCACTTCAACTATTGAATAAAAATGATAGATAAGATCAAAGAATATATTACCGAAGCACAAGCTTTTCAAACTCAAGACGCTGCCGAATTAGAAGTTTTCCGCATCAAATTCTTAGGTAAAAAAGGACTATTAAATGACTTTTTTGCCGAGTTTAAAATGGTGCCAAACGATCAGAAAAAAGAGTTTGGACAAGTAATTAATTTGCTTAAAACTACTGCGGAAGAAAAGATCAAAACCATACAAGAAACGCTTGAAAGTAAAGTTGAAATTAAAGGGGTTTATGGTGACTTAACGCGTCCAGCTGAACCTATGATAATTGGCTCTCGTCATCCAATTTCAATAGTAAAAAATCAAATTATCGATATCTTTTCTACCATCGGATTTAACGTTTCCGAGGGGCCAGAAATTGAAGATGATTGGCATAATTTTACCGCATTAAACTTGCCAGAATACCATCCGGCTCGTGACATGCAAGACACATTTTTTATTCAAACTAATCCCGATATTTTATTGCGAACCCATACCTCATCCGTGCAAGTTCGCTATATGGAGAATAATAAACCGCCAATTCGAACTATTTCTCCAGGAAGAGTTTTTAGAAATGAAGCGGTTTCCTCCCGTTCTCACTGTATTTTTCACCAAGTGGAAGGACTTTATATTGACAAAGAAGTTTCATTTGCCGATTTAAAACAAACGCTTCTTTATTTTACGAAAGAAATGTTTGGAAAATCAAAAATTCGTTTGCGCCCGTCCTATTTCCCGTTCACTGAACCAAGTGCCGAAATTGATATTTATTGGGGCTTGAAAACTGAAACTGATTACCGAATTACAAAGGGTACCGGTTGGTTAGAAATTGGAGGTTGCGGAATGGTAGATCCAAACGTACTTAAAAATTGCGGTATCGACACCAATGAATACAATGGCTTTGCCTTCGGAATGGGAGTGGAAAGAATAGCAATGTTGCTTTACCAAATTGGCGATATCAGAATGTTCTACGAAAATGACGTTCGTTTCTTAGAGCAATTTAAAGCAAGCATATAATTAAGAAAATAGTTAATAGACGGATAAATGAAAGACAGGCAAGTCTATTATCTCTAATTCTATCCTCTCACCTCTCCTAATGAAAAAAGACATTACAATTCCAGAAGTAGAAAATGTATTCGTTGCTGCCGTTCAAGAATGGAGCGACGATTTTATGGAAAAAGTCTGGTTTATCTATTTAGTAAACGACAGCGACTTTAACCTTGATAGCGTGATGGTAGTTTCAAAAGCCTTTGGAACTGTGGATGGCGAAATGAAAAAAACCTCTTTATTGCGTCACGCATTTGTAGAAATTCCAGCTGTTTCAGTGGTAAAAGTCGAAATGCTAGAAAAAAGTGTAACCACTCTAAATAACGAATTTATGGTTACTTTTTTCATTGGAAACACCCTTTACGACAAAAAATTTACTTTCGTCGCTAATTCTATTTCAGAAGATAATGTTGAAGAAGTGCCAATTTTATTTGTGGATGGTGTAATTGTGAGATAATATTTATTCAAATTTGATTATTCATCTGGAATTCAATATCCTACTAATCTAATTTTTCTGTTAATTTTTTGAAAACTTTTTTCGCTTCTTTTCCATCGTATAAAATATCGTAAACAGCATCGATAATTGGCGTTTTGGCACCGTAAGTTTGGTTCAATTGCCAAGCACTTTTGGTAGCATAATAGCCTTCTGAAACCATACTCATTTCCATCATTGCTGATTTTACGGTGTACCCTTTTCCGATCATATTCCCAAACATCCTGTTTCTTGAAAATACCGAATATCCGGTGACTAATAAATCTCCTAAATAAGCAGAGTCATTAATGTTTCGTTTCATTTTGTGGACTTTACGAATGAATTTCTTCATTTCGCGAATTCCATTGCTCATTAAAACCGATTGAAAATTATCCCCATAACCTAAACCATGTGCCATTCCTGCGGCAATTGCATAAATATTTTTTAGCATTGCTGCATATTCAGTTCCAATAATATCGTCACTGATTTTAGTTTTGATATAATCGCTACTTAGATATTTAGCTACGACTTTGGCTTTTTTAGAATCGCCACAAGCAATTGTTAAATAAGATAATCTTTCCAAAGCAACTTCTTCAGCGTGACAAGGTCCGGTGATTACACCAATATTATCAAAAGGAATGTCAAACGTTTTATTGAAATGCTCGCCTACTATTAAACTTGTTTCCGGCACAATTCCTTTAATTGCTGAAAATATAATTTTACCTTTTAAACTCTCGGTTAAATTCTTTAACTCATCATTTAAAAAAGCGGAAGGGATTGCAAAAATGATATAATCAGCATAGGCAACAGCTTCATTAATATCGTTGGTTAATCGTAATTTTTCGACATGAAATTCTACGGAACTTAAATAGTTTGGGTTGTGAAAATGGGTTTTAATGTGCTCAATTGCATCTTCATTTCTCATGTACCAAGCAATCTCTGGCAAATTCACGCATAGCATTTTCGCTATTGCGGTTGCCCAACTTCCTCCTCCTATAACTGCAAATTTTGGTTGATCTGTCATGGTTTATTTTTTTAGCCCCGACAGCAGCGGCATCCTATTTTGGCGGTCTCGAAACTTCGAGACGGTAATATAGATATAGCGGATGGCGGGAATAGCTTCTAAAAATTATGTTCCAAAAGTACTGAAATTTGGATTAATATATCCAAAAATTGAATTTTCGAAGTTTAAACCAAAAATTAACCAAAAAAAAATTAACGTATAATTATGATTTTCAATACAATAGCCAGAAGTATTTTGCGTTGTTTAAATGTAAATCAAGTGTGCAAATTGATTCATTTTGTTTAAATTAGTTAATATAATTGGTTATTTTTTTAAATTAAAAGGCGTTCTAAAGTTAACTAAGAACGCCTTTTTTATTGTTAGAACCAATGGATTAATAACTCATTTCCACGATTTTACGAACTTTTTCAATTGTGATATTTTGTTTTTCACCCAACCCAATCCATCCTCTTTCTTGAAATCTAGTAGTAATAAAATCCGCAGCTTTATTATAATCAGCTGTACATTCCGACAATTTGGTTTTCATTCCCATAGTATGAAAAAATTCCGTTGTTTTATCAATTGCTTTTGCGGCAATTTCATCGTCTGAACCTGTTAAACCAAAAATTCTTTTACCATATTGTGCTAATTTCTGTTTCTTAGTTTCGAACATCACTTTGTACAAATTTGGGGCAATAATAGCCAACGTTCTTGCGTGGTCAATGTGGTATAACGCGGTCAATTCGTGGCCTATCATGTGTGTGGCCCAATCCGATGGAACCCCTTTTTGAATTAATCCATTAAGCGCCATGGTGCAACACCACATATAATTAGAAGCTAAGGAATAATCGGAAGGATTTTGAACCACTTTTGGACCAATTTCGATTAGCGTTTGTAAAATTCCTTCCGAAATTCGGTCTTGTAAATAGCCGTCATGCGGATAAGTTAAATATTGTTCCATTACATGGGTAAAAGCATCGATAATTCCGTTTTGAATTTGTCTTTCTGGCAAGGAAGTAATAACAGTTGGATCGCAAATGGAGAATTTTGGGAATAAGGCACTTCCTCCAAAAGCCAACTTTTCTTGAGTTGCATTAATGGTTACCACCGATCCTGAGTTCATTTCGCTTCCCGTTGCTGGCAAGGTCAAAACAGTTCCAAATGGAATAACCTTTGAGCCTTCTTTAATTAAGATTCTCTTTTTAAGAATTTCCATTGGATCGCCAACATAGTGAGTTGCGCCAGAAATAAATTTCACTCCGTCAATCACAGATCCTCCGCCTACAGCAAGAATAAAATCAATGTTCTTTTCTTTAACGATTTCGATGGCTTTCATTAAAGTTTCAAAATGCGGATTCGGTTCAATTCCTCCAAATTCAATGATTTCAAAACCACTTAAAGCCAATTTAACTTGGTCGTAAACCCCGTTTTTAAAAATGCTGCCTCCGCCGTAAGCCAATAATATTTTGGCATTTTTAGGAACCAATGTTCCTAATTTTTCAATTTGCCCTTTTCCAAAAACCAAATTGGTAGGGTTGTATAATTCAAAGTTTTGCATCGTTTAATTTTTTAAACAAATTTAAACTAAGATGCGGGATTGGGTTGAAAATTTATGTTAAGATTTCTAAAATCGAATTTTATTTCAGGAATTAATATTCCGTAAAAAAAAGTATCTTTAACACTCAAAAATTAAGTTATGTCTTTTTCCAATATTAAAATCCTCCATATCGACAGTAACCATCCTGTTTTGTGGAGTCAGTTGCAGGAATTGGGGTTTACCAACTACGAAGATTTTACCTCCACAAAGGAAGAAATTGAAGCTAAAATTCAGGATTACCAGGGAATTGTTATTCGCAGCAGATTTAAAATAGACCAAACTTTTCTTGATAAAGCAACTAATTTAAAGTTCATAGCTAGAGTTGGCGCAGGTTTAGAAAGTATCGATTGTGACTATGCGATTTCTAAAAACATTACTTTAATTGCTGCTCCCGAAGGTAATAAAAATGCTGTTGGGGAGCATGCGCTTGGAATGTTATTATCGATTTTTAATAACCTCAACAATGCCGATTCGGAAATAAAAAACGGACTTTGGAATCGAGAGAGCAATCGGGGACATGAATTGGATGGGAAAACCGTGGGAATAATTGGCTATGGTAATATGGGTAAATCATTTGCAAAGAAACTTCGTGGTTTTGAGGTAGAAGTACTTTTTTACGATATCCTAGAAAATGTGGGTGATGCTAACGCCAAATCCGTTTCTTTAGCAGAATTACAAGAAAAATCGGATGTTATTAGTTTGCATACTCCTTGGAACTCCTCCACAGATAAAATGATCAATTCAGAATTCATAAACTCCTGTTCAAAACCATTTTGGTTCATCAATACTGCTAGAGGAAATTCAGTGGTGACGGATGATCTAGTGGGAGGTTTGCAATCGGGGAAAGTATTAGGAGCTGCATTAGACGTTTTGGAATATGAAAAATTATCTTTCGAAAACTTGTTTTTGGATTCGGAAAAACCTCCCGCATTTAACTATTTGCTTCAAGCAAAAAATGTTATTTTAACGCCACACATTGCAGGGTGGACCATTGAAAGCCATGAAAAGTTAGCACAAGTGATTGTTGATAAAATCAAATCGCTATTTATTAAACCAAAAATAGAAGAACAAAAATACCAACGAGTAACAGGAATTGGTGGTTTCTTTTTTAAATCTAAAAATTCAAAAGAACTACTAAATTGGTATGCCCAGCATTTGGGTTTTGATACCAATGATTATGGCTGTAGTTTTGTTTGGAAAGATGAAAACGGAAATGATTGTATTACCCAATGGTCTCCTTTTCAAGAAGATACCAACTATTTTGCTCCGAGTAAAAAGGAATTCATGCAAAACTTTAGAGTTCAAAATCTTGAAAAATTAATAGCCGATTTAAAAAAAGAGGGCGTAACTATTGTGGGAGAAATGGAAACCTATAGCTATGGAAAATTTGCTTGGATTTTAGATCCTGAAGAAAATAAAATAGAACTTTGGGAACCAATTGACAAAGTATTCTTATAAATTAATATATTAGCATTCTTATAACTAAATTTAAATAAAAACTATGGAATCACATAAAGTAGACCTTTTTATGATTAGCAATGCTAAGTATTTTGAGAGCTATCATCTGTCGGCAGTAAGAGAAAAATTAAACACATTGGAAGAGGAAAAATGGCCGTTAGTTTTAGAAATGCAATTTAAAAACCCTGATACCATGATGATCATTTCATTAACTGCAGGACAGTTAGGAATTGATAGATTTATGCTTGGTGATACAGGAATGGGTGTTTTAAAACTGTTAACTTGTGGTGGTTTTGGAATTTGGGCCATTGTAGATTGGTTTTCAATTATGAGTATGGCTCGTGAAAAAAATATGGAAATTTTTCAAAATACGTTATACTAAAAATGTCTAAAAACAAGTTATACCTTATTGTAATAATAGCTTGTTTTTCAGGATATCTCTATTTATTATTTACTACTTATTATTCTGAAGTTGGTCAAATATCCGTTTGTATGATTAAGAATGCGACTGGTTATCCCTGTCCCTCTTGCGGTACAACTCGAGCGGTTCAAGTGCTTTATAAAGGTGATTTGATAGGTTCGTTTTTATTCAATCCCTTTGGAATAATAATAAGTTTTGCCTTATTAGTTTTGCCTTTTTGGATAGGTTTTGATTTAGCAATAAAAAAGCAATCCTTTTATGTAGCCTATAATAAAATGGGGGTTGTATTAAAACAAAAAAAAATAGCTATTCCACTAATTATTCTAGTTGTTCTCAACTGGATTTGGAACATTTATAAAGAATTATGACACAAGAATCAACGTTTACTTATAACCCTACAGAGCACGAAAGAGAAAAGGCATGCAATAGTTATTTGATGTCATTAGTAGCTGTAATTGCGGGACTGCCATTACCAATCATCAATCTGTTGGCTACTTTATTTTTCTACATTGGAAACCGAAAAAGCACCTACTTTGTGAGATGGCATTGCACCCAAGCTTTACTTTCTCAAATAGCTCTACTTTTCGCAAATAGCTACAGTTTTTGGTGGACTGTTTCCATCTTATTTACAGATGAAAAAGCAACAAACTATTATTTCGGCTATTTATTTACTGTTATTGTTTTTAATGTTTTGGAAATTATTTCAACTATTTATTGTGCCGTTCAAACAAGAAAAGGGAAACACGTTGAAGTTTTCTTTTTTGGAAATGTTACTAATTTAATCTGTAGATCATAATGGTAAAAAAGATCATACTCCCGGGACTTCTAATTATAATCGCTTTCTTCGGCCTATTTTATGGGCTATCGCAAATTGATTGGGTTACTGAATTTCACGTAAAACAAGTTCGAAGTTCATCAGAGAATAAAATCGGCGACTTAATTTGGGATGAAATTTCATCTACTGAAAATATTATTACCAATGATTCCATTAGTAAAACATTGGACAAATTAATAGATCCTATTTGTAAAAATAATAAAATCGAAAGAGATTCCTTGAAGGTTCATATTGTTGAAAAAGGCGAAATTAATGCTTTTGCACTTCCAAATAATCACTTAGTAGTTTACACCGGATTAATCACTGAATGCAAAAATCAAGAAGCTTTACAAGGGGTGTTAGGTCATGAAATTGCTCACATTGAAAACAATCATGTCATGAAAAAACTTTCTAAAGAAATTGGTTTATCGGTATTGCTTTCTGCAAGTACTGGAGGAAAAGGTAGTGTCGTGGTTAAAGAAATTTTGAAATCCCTTTCTTCTTCCGCTTATGACAGAACTTTGGAAAAAGAGGCCGATATGGTCAGTGTGGATTATTTGCTTAACGCCAATATTAACCCGGAACCTTTTGCCGATTTTATGTTTGAATTGGCACAACAAAAAGACTTATCCGATAGTTTGTATTGGGTTTCTTCTCATCCGGAATCGGAAGAACGTGCCAAATATATTTTGGATTATTTGAAAGGTAAAAAATATAAAACGGAAGCAACCCTTTCATCGACTGCTTGGGAAAACTATAAGAAGTTAATTAAAGAAAAAACAAATTAAATAGTAATAAAAAAAGCGACTTAATAATGGTCGCTTTTTTTATTTTTATAAATCTCCTTTTTCGGATAATTTTCGTTCTAATTCGGCTTGAAACTCTTCCATAACTGGCTTCACAGTACTGTCAGGAATATCAGAAATTCTGATGTACATTAATCCATCAACAGCATCGTTAAATAATGGATCGACGTTAAAGGCAACCACCCTTGCGTTTTGCTTGATGTATTTTTTAATCAATACCGGAAGTCGTAATGTACCCGGTTCTAATTCGTCAATAATTTTGTCAAACTTATTTAAATCAGATTCTGCTTCATTGAAAACAAAATCTTTATCAGCATCTTTAAGGACCACTTTAAATGCTTTCTTAGGATGTATATACTGCGCAATATAAGGATCGTAGAAATTAGATTTCATAAATTCTATCATCAGCGATTTAGAAAATTCTGAAAATTGATTGCTAATACTCACGCCTCCAAGTAAAAATTTATGCTCTGGATATCGCAATGTGGTATGAATAATTCCTTTCCAAAGTAGGAAAAGCGGCATTGGTTTTTGTTGGTATTCTTTAATAATAAAAGCACGTCCCATTTCGATAGATTTAGACATCATATCGTGTAATTCAGGTTCAAAACGGAAAAGCTCATTTAAATAAAAACCGTCCATTCCATATTTCGGATAAATTTCAGCCCCTAATCCCATTCTGTAGGCGCCGGCAACTTTTTTAGCATCGTCATCCCACAAAAACATATGATGGTAATATTTATCAAATTTATCAATATCGGTTGATTCATTGGTTCCTTCGCCTACTTCTCGGAAAGTAATTTCGCGCAAACGTCCTAATTCATGTAAAACATTTGGAATTTTATCTGCCTGAGCAAAAAACACCTCGTAGTTTTTACTCTGCAACAAACGGCAATCTGAAGCTCTTAATGCGTCAACTTCTTGAATCATGTTTTCAACCGATGCGCCTGTAACAATAGCTTTAGGTCCTTTTTTTGGAAGTTTAATTTTTGGGGTTGGTAAAAATGGCTTTTCTTTTACAAATGGCTTGGAAAGCATATAGGTTTTTTTTCGCAAAAACTTTGAATATTCCTCTATGGTTTCATATTCATTCTGTTCGCTTACAGAAATCGGTTTTCCAATTCGAACTTTAATGACTCTTTCTTTTTGAGAAAATACTTCTGAAGGTAATTTAGCAGTGCGAAGAGTATCTCCAATTTTTGATAAAAAGTAAAATAATCGACTGTTTTTGGCATGAAAGTAAATTGGTACTACTGGTACTTGCGCTTTTCTAATTACCTTAATTGCTCCAACTTCCCAGGGTTTATCAACTACTAATTTTCCGTCTTTATAGGTTGAAACTTCCCCTGCAGGAAATATTCCAAGAGGTTTCCCCTCTTTTAAATGTAATAATGTTTCTTTAATACCTACAACACTCGATTTGGCATCTTTGTGATTTTCAAATGGATTTACCGGCATTATATACTTTTTCATTGGTGCTATTCTATGCAAAAGAAAATTAGCTATTATTTTGAAATTAGGTTCTCTTTCAATCATTAATTTTAATAGCAAAGCACCATCAATTCCGCCTAAGGGATGATTTGAAATGGTAATGTAGGCTCCCTCTTTTGGAAGGCGTTTAAAATCTTCTTCTGGGATTTCAAATTTAATCTCTAAATCGTCTAAAATAGCATTTAAAAATGCTACATCTTCCAAGTGCTTATTTTTATCGTAGAACTTATTGAGCGTGGATATTTTCAAAACTTTCATCAGTAACCATCCTGAAAAAGTTCCTAAAAAACCATATTTATCCGCTTTTATTGCTTTTGCGACTTCTTTAGCAGTAACTAAACCCATTGATTTTTCTGTTTAAAACGTAAAAACAAAGATAGAAAAAATCTTAAGTAACCAATGAAATTAAGCATCCAATTTCTTTAAAATTTCTGTAATAATCGTTAAGATTTTTACTACTTTTGGAAATGCTAACATTGAATTGTAATAATGAGAATCATTTCTTATAATGTAAATGGAATTCGAGCGGCCATTTCGAAAGGTTTTATCGAATGGTTACAACACTCAAATCCAGACGTTATTTGTCTTCAGGAGATCAAAGCCACTGAAGATCAAGTTCCTTATTTGGATATTGAAATGGCGGGTTACCCTTATCAATATTATTTCCCTGCAACAAAAAAAGGATATAGTGGTGTGGCCATTTTATCAAAAATTAAACCCAACAATGTCGTTTTTGGAACCGGAATTGAACACATGGATTTTGAAGGAAGAAATGTACGTGTCGATTTTGACGAATTATCGGTTATGAGTTTGTATCTTCCTTCTGGTACAAATAGTGATCGGTTGAGTCATAAATTTATGTTCATGGATGATTTTCAAAATTATGTAAATGAGCTGAAAAAGGAAATTCCTAATTTGGTGATTTGTGGTGATTATAACATTTGCCATAAGGCAATTGACATTCATGATCCAATTAGAAATGCCAATGTTTCCGGATTTTTACCACAAGAACGAGATTGGCTTGACCAGTTTATGAAAAATGGATTTATCGATAGCTTCCGTTTTTTCAATGATCAACCGGACAATTATAGTTGGTGGAGTTATAGAGCAGGTGCACGCGGAAATAATAAGGGCTGGCGAATAGACTATTGCCTTGTAAGCGAAACATTAAAAGATAAATTAAAAAGGGCCTACATTTTACCAGAAGCAAAACATTCTGACCATTGTCCCGTTGTTGTAGAAATAGAATAATTTAACCCTCTTAAAATTAATTAAAATGATAAAAAAAATTTCTATAGGATTAGTGCTGATTGCCTTATCAAGCTCTTGCGTTTCGAAAAAAGTTTTTAATGAGTTAGAAACTAAATTTGCCGATTTAAAGAAAGAAAACAGAAAAACTCAAGATTTGTACGATAGCATTTCAAAGTTTAAAAGTCAACTTGATATCGAATATTCTAATCTAAAAAAGGACTATGAAAAAACAAAAGCCGAAAGAGATAAATTAGCCATTGACTTTGCTTCAGCAGATAAAAATCTGAAAACCTTACAAGCTTCTTACAACGCATTAGAAAAAAATAGCGATGAATCTTTAAAAGAGAACATGGCTAAAAACAGAGAGTTATTAGCCCAATTAGAAGCCAAAGAAAAAGCACTTGCTGCTGAAAAAGAAAGGCTAAACAAACTGAGTGCTGATTTGAAAAAAGGAACCGATCGTGTGAACGAATTAGAAAGTATTATGGCAGCGAAAGAAGCGGCGATGAAAAAACTAAAAGACGCACTTTCAAAATCCTTAAAAGCTTTTGAAGGAAAAGGGTTAACGGTAAATCAAAGAGATGGAAAAGTTTATGTTTCTATGGAGAACAAATTGCTTTTTGAATCAGGAAGTTGGGCTGTAGGCTCAGAAGGTAAAAAAGCAGTAGTGTTAGTCGCTTCTGTTTTAGCTCAAAACCCTGATATTTCGGTGTTAATTGAAGGTCATACCGATAACGATAAATTTGCCGGCGCAGTTGGACAAATTGAGAACAACTGGGATCTTTCTACTAAAAGAGCAACTGCAATTGTAAACATCTTATCTGAGAACAAAGGAGTTAAAAAAGACAATCTTACCGCAGCAGGAAGAGGAGAATTTGCTCCGTTAATGAGTAATGATACTCCTGAAGGAAAAGCAAAAAATAGAAGAATAGAAATTATTTTGACACCAAAATTAGATGAAATATCTAAAATGTTGAACGAATTGTAATATCAATATTTCAAAATACAATAAAGGTTCAGAGTTTTACTTTGGACCTTTTTTATGAAACCCAACTTTTAATAGTCAAATGACGAAATGAAATACTCTAATTTACCAAATACCGCAACTAAAATAAGTAAAATCGGTCTTGGAACGATGACTTTCGGACAACAAAACTCGGAAGCTGAAGGTCATGCCCAAATGGATTATGCGCTTGTAAATGGCGTTAATTTTTTTGATACAGCAGAAATGTATTCCGTTCCAGCAAAGAAAGAAACCTATGGAAGCACTGAAAAAATAATTGGAACCTGGTTCAAAAAAACGGGAAATAGAGAAAATGTAATTCTAGCCACGAAAATTGCTGGCCCCAATAGAAACCTAAATTACATGCGCGAAGAAAATGACTTTTCTCGGGAAAGTCTTACTTACGCGTTAGATCAAAGTTTAAAACGATTACAAACAGACTACATCGATTTGTACCAATTGCATTGGCCGGAAAGAAAGTCGAATATGTTTGGAGTATTGGGTTTTAAAGTTCAAGAAGATTCATGGGAAGATAATTTTCAATCGGTTTTAGAATGCTTACAAGGATTTATCAATCAAGGTAAAATAAGAAATATCGGAGTTTCAAACGAAACTCCATGGGGATTAATGCGCTTTCTTGAAGAAAGCAAAAAACATAATTTACCCAGAATGGCGACCATTCAAAATCCCTATTCCTTAGTAAATAGAAGCTTTGAAGTGGGTCTTTCAGAAGTCTGTCATCGAGAAAATGTGGGCCTACTTGCCTATTCTCCATTGGCATTTGGAGTATTATCCGGTAAGTTTCTAAATGGTGCTAACCCAACAAATGCTAGAATAAATTTGTTTCCACAATTTGCTCGTTACAATAGCGAAAACACTAGAGAAGCAGCTAGAAGATATCACGAAATTGCGAACGATTTTGGGCTCACCTTAACTGAATTGTCATTGGCATTTGTAAACCAACAACCCTTTTTGTCAAGCACCATTATTGGAGCAACAACTATGGAGCAATTGAAAGAAAATATCAATACAATTAAGGTAACTTTAGATGAAAATGTACTAGCAGAAATTGAAAAAATTCAAAGTGTTTTTCCAAATCCAGCACCCTAACAAATTTGAAAAATGAAAAAAGTAACTTCCATTTTCTTTCTAATTATCCTCTTAAATTTATTTTCATGCAATGCATCAAAAGAAACTATTTATACTTCCCTGCCTCAAGAAATAAAATCAATTACGTTTGAAAATTGGACCGCTGGAAGAATGGAAAGTGGCAGTGGAACCGTCTTTGTCATTGAATTGGAAAAGCCGCTTGGCAACACCATCCGACTTGAAAAAATATACTTCAAAAATCTAGAAACGGAAATAGTTCAAGTAAACGAAACTAAATTTAAAGCCAATTTTCACTACAACAAAATTTATCAACAACACCAAACCTCAGCTATTGCTACAAAAGAATTTCATTTAAAAGAGAATGAAGCCGTTATAGAATATCTAAAAAACAATAAAAAATATTGGTATAAATGCACCCAAATAAAAGAAATTACACCTCTACTTTTTCCCTAGAAAATGTGCTAAAAATTACTTATTTTTGTTAATTAGAAATCACAATCAACCATTTTGAGTTTATATAAAAATCTTTTCAAACAAACTGCAATATATGGACTGGCAACAGTTTTGCCGCGAATGTTCAGTTTTTTATTAGTGCCATTATATACCGATTTGCTTCCTAAAGCAGCCTATGGAAAGGTAACCATAGTGTTTGCTTGGATGATATTCTTTAACGTGATTTTGGCCTACGGAATGGAAACTGCATTTTTCCGATTCTATAATAACGAATCCAATAAAAAAGCAGTAATTGAAACAACCACGGTTTCTATATTTTGGTCCACATTACTATTCCTTTGTTCCGCCTTATTAATGAAAAATCACCTAGCCGATTGGTCAGGAATCGATGTACAATATATCATTTACACTATTTGGATCCTCGTATTAGACGCACTGGTGATTGTGCCGTTTTCCAAGATTCGTGCGTATCAAAGGCCTATGGTCTATGCCATCGTTAAAATAGGAAATGTTGTTGTCAACTTGTCTTTAAACATTTTCTTTTTAATCTATTTACCAAAAATCGCTCAAGCAAATCCGGATAGCTTTCTAGGTTCTTTATATACCGAAAATTTTGAGGTGGGTTATATTTTTGTTTCCAATATCATCGCTAGCTTCCTTACTTTTATTGCCTTATCGCCCAATTATTTTCACGTGAATTGGGAGTTTGATTTTGCCCTTTGGAAAAGGATGATGCGCTACGGATTGCCAATTATGGTGGCCGGAATAGCCTTCGCAATCAACGAACAATTTGACAAAATTCTATTAGGTAAACTACTTCCAGCCAATATTGCCGAAGCCCAAGTAGGCGTTTATTCCGCTTGCTACAAACTGGGATTGTTCATGGTTTTATTCCGAACCGCCTACACGTTAGGAATCGAGCCCTTCTTTTTTAGTCATGCTAAAAATGAAAATGCGCCCCAAACTTATGCTGAAATTACTAAATATTTTGTCATTTTCGGTTCGTTAATTTTGCTTTCTGTAATCGTTTTTGCAGACATATTAAAATACATTATGCTCCGCGACCCTTCTTATTGGGAAGCCATGAAAGTGGTTCCGCTTATTATTTTAGCCAACTTTTTTCTTGGAATTTATACTAATTTATCCGTATGGTATAAACTAATTGATAAAACCTATATTGGCGCTTATATTTCAATTTTTGGGGCAGCGGTAACGTTAATTTTAAATTTTATTTTAATCCCCATTATGGGCTATTATGGGTCGGCAATAGCTACCATTGCTGCCTATGGAAGCATGATGGCGATATCATATCTTCTCGGAAATCGGTACTATCCAATTCCCTATGATTTCAAAAAAATTAGTGGTTACATGGGGTTATCCATCCTGTTTTCGATTATTTCCTTCTATTATTTCCGTGAAAATTATTTCGTCGGAGTGCCTTTATTACTAGTATTTATGTATTTTATATACCACAACGAAAAAGAAACTTTAAACAAAATTTTAAAACGTAAAAACAATTAGAAGCCATTTCCCGCTATCCGCTGTATCCAAGCAAAAAAGCTTGGGATGCCGCTACTATCGGGGCTAAAAACTAGGATTTTAAACATAATTTTAGATTACAAAATGAAAATAAACATCATTAATAAATCACAGCACGAATTACCCAACTACGAAACCATTGCTTCAGCAGGAATGGATTTGCGTGCCAATTTAACCGAATCCATCACATTAAATCCCTTGGAAAGAACCATCGTAAAAACAGGTCTTTACATTGAATTGCCAATTGGCTTTGAAGCTCAAGTTCGCCCAAGAAGCGGATTAGCAGCAAAAAAAGGAATCACAGTTCTCAATTCACCAGGAACCGTAGATGCTGATTACCGTGGAGAAATTGGAGTAATTTTAGTGAATTTATCCAGCGAACCATTTGTAATTGAAAATGGTGAAAGAGTAGCGCAATTAATCATCGCAAAACACGAACGTGCCCAATGGATCGAAGTTCAAGAGTTGTCAGAAACGGCAAGAGGAGAAGGCGGTTTCGGAAGTACAGGAGTAAAATAAATAATTAAAAATTCAAAGATGTTGTAATAATTTAATCTTTGCATTATTAAATCTAATAATAACTAAATATGAAAATAATAGTACCAATGGCGGGCCGTGGCTCCCGATTAAGACCGCACACTTTAACTGTTCCAAAACCTTTAATTCCAATTGCTGGGAAACCTATCGTTCATCGTTTGGTGGAAGATATCGCAGGAGTAATTAATCAAGAAATTGCAGAAATCGCCTTCATAATTCATAAAGATTTTGGAAAACAAGTAGAAGTAGAACTTATTGCCATCGCTGAAAAATTAGGTGCAAAAGGAACCATTTGCTATCAAAATGAAGCATTAGGAACGGCTCATGCTATTTTATGTGCTAAAGAATCCATGCAAGGACCGATAGTGGTTGCGTATGCCGACACGCTTTTTAGAGCCGATTTTTCATTGGACACCTCGGCCGATAGTGTGATTTGGGTAAAGCAAGTGGAAGATCCTAGTGCTTTTGGAGTAGTCCAATTGAATGAAAATAATCAAATTGTAGACTTTGTAGAAAAACCAAAAGAGTTTGTTTCTGATTTGGCTATAATCGGAATTTACTATTTTAAATCAGGGGAAACTTTACGTGCTGAATTACAATATTTACTAGATAATAACGTGGTGAAAGGTGGTGAATATCAATTGACAGACGCCCTAGAAAATATGAAAGTCAAAGGATTGAAATTTGTCCCAGGAAAAGTAGACGAATGGATGGATTGTGGAAACAAAAATGTAACTGTAGAAACAAATACGCGATTATTAGGTTTCCTTCATGCCGACGGTGAAAATCTGGTTGACTCTTCGGTAGTTTGTGAAAATAGTACCATCATTCAGCCTTGTTTTATTGGTGAAAATGTAAAACTAGTGAACGCAACTGTAGGACCTAATGTTTCCTTAGGGAATGGCTGTTCGGTTCAAAACGCAACGATAAAAAATAGCTTAGTCCAAAATCAATCTACCATAAAAAACGCCCATTTAGACAATGCAATGATTGGAAGTTTTGCAAGTTTTGACGGTAATTTTACAAGTATTAGTATTGGAGATTACTCCGTTTTAGAATAAATGAAAAAAATAATTTTCTTAATCCTTTTTACAATTTTGCAAAGCAACTCAGCATCGCTTTGGGCTCAAAATGCGCCTGAGGATGTGGCATTGGAAAAAGATGATTTTGAAGACGCGTTCTTTGAATCATTGAAACAAAAAGGAATTGAAAATTATGATAAAGCCATTATTGAATTAGAAAAATGTTTGAAAATTCAACCCAACAACGCCACCATTTATTTTGAATTAGGAAAGAACTATTTAGAGGAAAAAGAGTACAAAAAAGCCTACGAATCATTTGAAAAAGCAACTAAATTAGATTCAAATAACCGTTGGTTTTGGGCCGGAATGTATGATGTGTGTTATGAAACTAAAGAATTCGAAAAAGCAATTCCTATTGTTTTAAAACTAATCGAATTTAAAAAAGAATACAAAGAAGAACTGGTGTCGCTTTACATGAATACCAACCAATTTGATGCTGCTTTAGAGTTAATAAACGAATTGAATGATCAAGTTGGAAAATTAGAAATGCGAAACATTTATAAAGCTCAAATACTTGAGGATCCAAAATATCGAAGATCTGAACGTGTTAATTTACTAGACCAAATTAAGAAAAACCCAAAAGAAGAATCGAATTATGTGGCTTTGATTTTTTTGTACAATAAGGAAAATCAAGAAGAATTAGCACAGGAAATCGCAAAGAAATTAGAATTGGAAATTCCAAATTCAGATTGGGCAAAAGTGAGCTTATTTAAATTGTATTTAAAAAATAACGATGGGGAAAATGCGGTAAAAGCAATGAATTTTGTTTTGGGAAGTTTGAAAATAGATCAAAAAATAAAACACAGAATGCTTAATGAATTTCTGCTTTTTATCAAAGATAAACCACAATTTGATTCCGATTTAGAAAAAGCGGTATCCTATTTTGATACGGACAAATCAGTTGAAGTTGCTAAAGAATTAGGCAAATTTTATCAGAACAAAAAGAATTGGGAAAAAGCCATTCGATTTTATGAAATTCAGTTGAAAAAAACACCTGATGAACTTGAAACAGCATTACTTTTGTTGGAGTGTTATACTGAAAAAGGGGATTTTGACGTTATAGAAAAGAAGGCGGAAAACTGGTTACAAATTTATCCAACACAACCTCAATTTTATTATTATCAAGGATTGGCATTAAACCAAAAAGGAGCGTTTAAAAAAGCAATAGACGTACTTGAATCAGGTTTGGATTTTGTGATAGATAATCCACAATTAGAACTCAATTTCAACATTCAATTGGGAGAAGCGTATAATGGATTAGGAGATTTGAAGAAAAAAGAATACTATTTTTCAAAAGCGGAAAGTGCTTTAAAAAACAAAAATTAATGAAAAAATATATTGGTTTACTAACATTTTTCTTTCTTGTTTCCTGCTCTGCAAAAAAAGCGGTAGTTGCTGAAACAGTAGCCAATGATAAATTAACTGCTGAAAAAATAATTGAAAATCATTATACAAATAAATTGAATTTCAAAACCTTGTACATCAAATCCAGTGTAAGTTACAGAGATCCTAACCAATCTCAAAATGTAACTGCTGAAATCAAAATTAAAAAAGACGAAATTATTTTAGTTAGTATTCGAATATTAGGAATTACAATGGCTAAAGCCTTAATAACTCCTGAGAAAGTTCAATATTATGAAAAATTAAATAGTAGCTATTTTGACGGAAATTATTCGGCTTTAAGTAAACTATTAGGAGCCGATTTGGACTTTCAAAAAGTTCAAAACTTACTATTAGGTAACGCTTTTGATAATTTGAAAACTGGAAGTTACAATTTCACTCTTGAAGAAAATAGATATAAATTAGAAACTGTTTCTAAGTCTGGGATCAGCAAAACATTTTATTTATCAGGGAATAATTACTTGATTGATAGAGAAGAAATTTCACAGCCAGCTTTAGAGAGAATGCTGCAGGTAATATATCCTGCTCGTAAATCGGCTGAAGAATTTAATTTGCCTTCAGGAATTGCAATTGAGGCGAATCAAAAATCAGAGAAAACAACAATCAATATCAATTATAATAGTATTACAATGAACGAAGAACTTTCTTTTCCATATTCTGTTCCAAATTCGTACGAAAGAATTTTTATTAATTAAATTTGCAAAAAATAAACTTCAATATGTCAAAATTTATTTATAGTTTTTTAATCCTCTTCATCACTTGTTCTGTTTGGTCGCAACCAGAAGACCAACAAAAAAAATTGGAAGAACGAAAAGCTCAAATCCAAAAAGAGATTCGTGAAACCGAAGAATTATTGCAAGCCACCAAGAAAAAAGAAAAATCAGTTACGACACTAATTGTAATTCAATCTAATAAAATAAAACTAAAAGAAAAATTAATAAATACGACTGAAAAACAAACAAAATTGTTGAGTAATGACATGTATTTAAATCAGTTACAAATTAATCGATTGAAAAGAGAATTAGAAATCTTGAAAAAAGATTATGCTGGAATGATTGTAAAATCCTATAAAAGTAGGTCAGAACAAAGTCGGGCAATGTTCTTACTTTCGTCAGAAAATTTCCTTCAAGCCTATAAAAGAGCGCAGTATATGAAACAGTATGCAAGCTTTAGAAAAACCCAAGGTGTTGAAATTAAAGATAAAACATCAGAACTTACTGATTTTAATGAGAAGATTGTAGTTCAAAAAACAGCCAAACAAAAACTGATAGAAGAAAACGAAAAAGAACGTTTAGAACTTCAAAAAGAAAGACAAGAACAAGAAGCTTTAGCGAATTCCATCAAAAAAGACAAGAAAAAATATAGTGCTGAAATCAAGAAAAAGCAACAAGAAACTCGAGCTATTGATCAAAAAATAGATCGTTTAATTCGTGAAGCTATTGCCGAAGCCAATAGAAAAGCAGCAGAAGCCAATAGAAAAGCAGTAGAAGCTAGCAGAAAAGCGACTCCGAATAATACTAAAATTCCTACTAAAGAAGCTGTAGTGGCTGAAACAAAGGCTATAGAATCGTCCTCTAAAATTGTTTTAACCGCAGAAGGGAAAATTATAGCTGATAATTTTAAAGCCAATAAAGGGCGTTTGCCTTGGCCAGTTGAAAAGGGATCCGTTTATTCTGCCTATGGAGAACATCCACATCCAGAATTTAAATCTCTAGTAATTAAAAACAGCGGTGTAGACATTGAAACGGAAAGAGGGGCCAATGCAAGAGCCGTGTTTGGTGGAGTGGTAACTAGTATTATGGTTTTTTCACCTGTGAATACAGCAGTTATGATTCAACATGGAGATTTCTTCACTGTGTATCAAAACCTAACTTCAGTATCGGTTAGTAAAGGAGATAAAGTTGCTATCAAACAAAGTATTGGAAGAATAAGAACTAGTGGAGATTCTGGAAAAACAATTTTGAAATTCACCATTTCCCAAAACACTACTTATTTTAATCCTGGAAGTTGGTTGTATAATATGTAAAAAAAGGGAGTCAAAATTGACTCCCTTTATTATTTAAACAAAAAGCGCTTTTAATTCAGTTGCTTCATGTGGTTTCATCTTTCCGGCTAAAACCAAACTCAATTGTTTTCTTCGCAAAGCAGCGTCAAATCTTATTTTCTCTAATTCAGTTTCAGGGATTATTCCAGGCACTTCAACAGGTCGGCCGGAATCGTCAACTGCAACAAAGGTATAAATCGCTTCATTGGCTTTACTCCTTGTGCCTGTTTCTCGATCTTCAATCCAAACATCAATATAAATTTCCATGGAACTTTTGAAACTTCTTGACACCTTGGCCTCAACAGTAACAACACTTCCCAAAGGAATGGCTCTATTAAAAGCAACGTGATTTACAGATGCTGTAACGGCTACTCTTCGTGAATGTCTTCGGGCTGAAATACTTGCGGCTCTATCCATTCGTGCTAATAATTCTCCACCAAAAAGATTATTTAGAGGATTCGTTTCACTTGGCAATACCAAATCGGTTAAAACCGTTAATGATTCAGAGGGATGTTTTGGGTGCATATTTATTTTTTTACAAAGGTACTACTTACATTGCAAAAAAAAATCCCGAATTTATCGGGATTTGTAATCTAAAATTGTTCGATCAATATCCAAGCATTTGGATTTTCTGATTTCTGAATATCTAATTTTATTCTTTCAGCTTCCTCAAGGGATGAGAAACTACCGTATAGAACTGGAAATAAACCAATAGAATTAGGAGCTAATCTTTTGGCTTTGAAACCTTTTCTACTAAGCCTTCTATATACTTTTTCAGCATTTTTTTCAAGTCTAAAAGCTCCCGCTACGATATGATAAGGCATATTTTCCTCTTTTACAGTTAGCGTAACTGAAGGAATTGGGTTGCTAATTACAAATGTTGCTTCTTGTATTGTATTTTGAACTTGTTGTTGAACTTCTTTTTGAACAATTAACGTATCAGAAGCAACTTTTTCTTGGTATAATTTAAGTCCCATTATACCTGTAAAAGAAAGTGATAATACTATAACTGCGGCATATTTTAAATAGGTTCTTCCAATATTTCTATCAGAAACTAATTGGATCACCTCTTCTTCTTTTACATCATCAAATAAATGTTCAATTACTTCTCTTTTAATTGAAGGTGCTATTAAAGAGGTTAAACCAAATGAACTCGCTAAATAATTCACTTGTTCGTAAGGTGTAAAAACAATGTTTTTTTCAGAATTTAAATTAAATTCACCAATGCTTTTAAAGGATATTTTGTTTGCAGATTGCAATTCATTTTTCCAGTTGGTTATTTCATTTTCGATACAAACTACCGCAGATTCATAGGAAATTTTCTCGTTTTGAGCTACATGATTAGCCAACAATCCGTCGTTATTTTTCAAAAACGAATTGAAAGAAATTAATTTCTTAGGCGGATAAAATCCATTGCTAGCCTCGTTCCATTGCGCTGATTGAATATCAGTTAAAAACGCACCAAAACCCGGAATCGTTACACATTGATATCGATATAATAGTTGAGAGATGTAGAGATCTAAATTCATGATAACAAAGTTATAAAATCAAAATAGTTATCAAAATTTTATTCACAAAATT
This sequence comes from Flavobacterium sp., assembly GCA_021740105.1. Lineage (GTDB taxonomy): Bacteria > Bacteroidota > Bacteroidia > Flavobacteriales > Flavobacteriaceae > Flavobacterium. The sequence continues at coordinate 531,185 of JAIPAM010000001.1, read as the reverse complement.
TATTAACAATTTTCAAAAAAATCCCTATATTACTAAATAAATTATAAGCCATGAATGAAACTGAATTATACCACTTGTTAGCATTACAAAAAGTAGAAAGTGTGGGCGATATTGTTGCCAAAAAACTACTCACCCACTGCGGAGATGCCACAGCAATTTTCAACTCGAAATCATCACAACTAGCTTCTATTGAAGGAATTGGATCTGCATTAATTTCAAAATTAAAAAACAAATCCATATTTGCTAAAGCAGAAGCGGAATTAAAATACATATTAAATAACGGAATAAACGTTTCCTGTTTTCAAGACAAAACTTATCCTGAAAGACTAAAACATTGCATTGATGGTCCACTATTATTATTTTCAACTGGAAATATTGACTTCAACAATAGGAAAATAATTAGCATTGTGGGTACCCGAAAAATTACGCCCTATGGTGCCGAATTTTGCAAATCGTTAATCTCAGAATTAGCCCCTTTAAATCCGATAATAGTGAGTGGTTTCGCTTACGGGGTTGATATTGTGGCGCACCAAGCGGCAATTGAAAACGACTTGCAAACCATAGGAATTGTTGCTCATGGATTGGATCAAATATATCCAAGTTCACATAAAAAATACGTTTCTAAAATAGAACAAAACGGCGGCTTTATGACCGAATTTTGGAGTGGAACCAATCCTGAAAAAGAGAATTTTGTAAAACGTAATCGAATTGTAGCCGGAATTTCTGAAGCCACAATTGTAATTGAATCTGCAATAAAAGGAGGCTCTTTAATTACTGCAAACTTAGCCAACGACTACAATCGTGATGTATTTGCGGTTCCAGGCAGGACTTCCGATAAATTCAGTTTGGGATGTAATAATTTGATTAAAACTCAAAAAGCAAATTTGCTGACTAGCGCAGCAGACTTAGTTTATATTCTAAATTGGGATATCGAAAACAACTCTCGATCTGTTCAAAAAAAGTTGTTTATTACCTTAGATAATGACGAGCAAAAAATTTACGATTATCTATTAAAATCAGGTAAAGAAATCCTAGATATTATAGCATTAGAATGTGATTTCCCAATTTACAAAATATCGGGAATTCTATTAAATATGGAGTTAAAAGGTGTGGTTAGACCTTTGCCAGGCAAACTATTTGAAGCAATTTAAAAACTAAATCCTAGTTTTTGTCGGACTCTTTTTAAAACTCCATTGGCAATTGAGGCCGCTTTTTCAGCACCTCGAAATAATTCTTGATCTATTTCTTGAAGATTGTTCATGTAATAATTGTACTTCTCCCTCTCGGTTTTGAATTTGTCAATTATCAATTCAAACAATTCTTGTTTGGCATGACCATAACCATAATCAGCATTTGCATTTGCATAATTTTCTCTCATTTTAAGTAGTTGAGATTCGGATGCTAATAATTTGTATATCGCAAATATGTTACAAGTATCTGGGTTTTTAGGATCTTCCAACGGAGTGCTGTCACTTTCAATAGACATAATTTGCTTGCGCAAGGCTTTGTCATCTAGGAAAATATTAATGATGTTATTGGCCGATTTACTCATTTTTCCACCATTAGTTCCTGGAACATATTTGGTATCTTCCTGAATATAGGATTCTGGTAATACAAATGTTTCTCCCATTTGATGATTGAAACGAGCGGCTACATCACGAGTAATTTCAATGTGCTGTAATTGGTCTTTTCCAACAGGGACAAATTGTGCATCATACAACAAAATATCAGCTGCCATCAACATTGGATAAGAAAATAAACCTGCATTTACGTCTTCCAATCGATCGGATTTATCTTTAAAGGAATGCGCTAACGTCAATCGTTGATATGGGAAAAAACAACTCAAGTACCACGCTAATTCTGCGGTTTGAGGAACGTCAGACTGGCGATAAAAAACTACTTTATTTACATTTAATCCGCACGCCAACCATGCAGCGGCTGTACTATAGGTGTTGGCTCTTAAAGTGGTGCCGTCTTTAATTTGGGTAATAGAATGTAAGTCGGCAATAAAAAGAAACGATTCGTTTTCTGGTTTATTAGACAGCTCAATTGCTGGAATAATAGCGCCCAACAAATTCCCTAAATGAGGGGTTCCTGTACTTTGTATACCTGTTAAAATCTTTGACATTATTTTCTTATTTATCGCAAAGTTAAACCTTTGTATCAAAAATAACAGAGAAATATGTATTTTTGACCATATGAAATTAATAAAAAATACATTTTGGTTACTTTGGCGAATTTGGTTTCACATTATGTTAGGGATTCCTATATTAGTAATGGGTCCAATTATGTTTCTTACTCTTCTTAAAGAAAAGTGGTATCCTTATTTTTTTATTATGGCGAGAATATGGGCAAAATTAGCCCTTTTTTGTACTGGCTTTTATTATAAAATTGAATTCGAAGAGAAATTTGAAGCCAATAAAAGCTATATGTTAATAGCCAATCATACTTCTATGACAGATATCATGTTGATGCTTGCGGTTTCAAATCAGCCTTTTGTGTTTGTGGGCAAAATTGAGTTAGCAAAGATTCCTCTTTTTGGGTTTTTCTATAAACGCAGCTGTATTTTAGTTGATAGAAGCAATTCTAGAAGCCGTATGGAAGTATATCAAGAAGCGCAAAAAAGATTAAAACTAGGATTGAGTATTTGTATTTTCCCAGAAGGCGGTGTTCCATCTGATGAATCGATCGTTTTAGCCGATTTTAAAGACGGGGCATTTCGTTTGGCTATTGAACATCAAATTCCAATAGTCCCAATTACTTTTGCCGATAATAAAAAGAGAATGTCTTACACTTTTTTTAGCGGAAGCATGGGAATTATGAGAGTTAAAGTTCACCCTTTTTTAAATACAACTGGGATGACAATTGAAAACAAAACTGATATTCGGGAATTGAAAACGAAATCTTGGAATATTATTCACAAGCAACTTTTAGAATATAACGGATAAAAAAAATGCTCATTTTCATGAGCATTTTTTTTATTTAAGCATTAACTTCTTTAATATGTTCTTTAATTTTATGTTCTAATTCATCAGCCATTTCTGGATTGTCTTTAATTAAAGCTTTAACTGCATCACGACCTTGACCTAATTTAGTTTCACCATAACTAAACCAAGAACCTGACTTTTTAATTATTTCAAATTCCACGGCTAAATCTAAAATTTCTCCGGATTTAGAAACACCTTCACCGTACATAATATCAAATTCTGCCACTTTAAAGGGAGGGGCAACTTTGTTTTTTACCACTTTCACTTTCGTTCTGTTTCCTATCACATTATCTCCATCTTTGATTTGTGTAGAACGACGAATATCTAACCTTACAGAAGCATAAAATTTTAATGCATTTCCTCCAGTTGTAGTTTCAGGACTTCCAAACATAACTCCAATTTTCTCTCTCAACTGATTGATGAAGAATACGGTACAATTTGTTTTACTTATTGTTCCTGTTAATTTTCGCAATGCTTGTGACATTAAACGAGCGTGTAATCCCATTTTGGAATCTCCCATTTCGCCTTCAATTTCGCTTTTTGGAGTTAAGGCTGCAACTGAGTCAATTACAACAATGTCAATAGCCCCTGAACGGATTAAATTTTCCGCAATCTCTAATGCTTGTTCACCATTATCCGGTTGAGAAATAATTAAATTCTCAATGTCAACACCTAGTTTTTCAGCATAAGTTCTATCAAAAGCATGTTCTGCATCTATAAAAGCAGCTATTCCTCCCGCCTTTTGAGCTTCGGCAATAGCATGTAAAGTTAAAGTGGTTTTCCCTGAGGATTCTGGGCCATATATTTCAATTACTCTTCCTTTTGGATATCCATTTACCCCTAAAGCTAAATCCAATCCTAAAGATCCAGATGAGATTGTTTCTACTTCTTCAATGGCTTTGTCCCCCATTTTCATTACGGTTCCCTTACCATAAGTCTTGTCTAATTTGTCTAATGTAAGTTGGAGGGCTTTTAATTTGGCTTCTTTTTCTGAACTCATCTTTTCTTTCATTTAGTTTCACTTATTTTTAGTAAAAATAGTGCTTTTTTTTGAAGATACAAGTAGTGAATTAATAAAGAATATAGAATCATAAAAAAATCAACTGCAAAATTTTTATTTCGTACTTTTGACCGCAATAATAAAGCAATGGAAAAAATAATATCCTACCCAATTTCTATAATTAGCCTACTTCTGTTTTTGCTAACCATAGTCTTTTTTCATCCTATCCAATGGATCTGCTTTAATTTATTTGGCTACCAAGCTCATAAAAAAAGTGTGGATTACCTCAATTTTATTTTACTAAGAATCGCCCATTTATTAGGAATAACATTCAAAATTGAAAATCGAGAGTTAATCCCAAAAGGGGTGCCGATCATTTTTGTTGCCAATCACCAGAGCATGTATGATATTATCGGAATCATTTGGTTTTTGAGAAGGTTTCATCCGAAATTTGTAAGTAAAAAAGAATTAGGAAAAGGGATTCCAAGTATCTCTTATAATTTAAATCATGGCGGATCCGTATTAATTGATAGAAATGATCCTAAACAAGCAATTATAGAAATCAAAAAATTATCTGAATATATTGAAAAAACGAATCGGTCAGCGGTAATTTTCCCTGAAGGAACAAGAACAAGAACAGGAAAACCTAAAGAATTTGCTAAAAGCGGATTAAAAATACTTTGTAAATACGCGCCTTCCGCATATGTTGTGCCAATTACTATCAATAATTCGTGGAAATTTTTTAAATTTGGCTTTTTGCCCTTCGGCCTCGGGATTAGAATAAAATTTACTATTCACGAAGCAATTTCTGTTAAAAATTCAAATAGCGATGAATTAACTAATATAACAGAAGACCTAATAACTAAAAGTATAATTACTTAGATAAATTGATTTATGGTTCTAATTATTAGGCCATGATTATAAAATAAATAAATATGTCAATAACAAACATGCGTCTCGAAGTGATGCAATTTCTAGAAAAAAATGTAGACACTTTTGTAGACAATTATCTTATTCCGGTGGAAACTATTTGGCAGCCTACCGATTTTTTACCTAATTCACAAAGTGAAAATTTCTATGAAGAAGTTAGAGAATTGAGAGAAATTGCTAAAGATTTACCTTACGATTTTTGGGTAACTTTAGTAGGTGATACTATAACCGAAGAGGCTTTACCAACCTATGAATCTTGGTTAATGGACGTAGAAGGAATTGATCAAGTTGAAGCTAACGGATGGTCCAAATGGATTCGCCAATGGACAGGAGAAGAAAACCGTCACGGCGATTTACTAAATAAATACCTTTATTTGTCGGGTCGAGTTAATATGCGTGAAGTTGAAATGACAACTCAACATTTAATTAATGATGGTTTTGATATTGGAACCGGAAGAGATCCTTATAAAAATTTTGTTTATACTAGTTTCCAAGAATTAGCTACCTACGTTTCTCATAACCGAGTGGCACAGTTAGCAAAATCATATGGTGACAATAAATTATCTAAAATTTGCAAAATGATTGCTGGTGACGAAATGCGTCACCACCATGCTTACAGCGAATTTGTAAATCGTATTTTTCAAGTGGATCCAAGTGAGATGATGCTTGCTTTTCAATACATGATGAAACAAAAAATTGTTATGCCAGCACAATTTTTAAGAGAATCTGGAGAGAAAATAAGCTCTGCTTTTGAACATTTTTCTGATTCTGCTCAAAGAATTGGGGTTTATACCGCTAATGATTATGTGGAAATCATGCAAAAATTAATCGATAAATGGGAAATTGATAAAATTTCAAATTTAACTGATGATGCTGAAAAAGCACGTGATTATTTGATGAAACTTCCATCTAGAATGGCAAAAATTTCTGAAAGATTAATCATCCCTCAGGAATCTCAAGTTTTTAAATGGGTGGAACCAGCAAGAATATAATTAAACAACTTGGCTGAATAAATGTTGAATTTTGAAGTAACTCTTTAAAATTCAACATTTTTTTTAAAACATAATTTTATGACAACACAAAATCTAATTAGCGAAACCATTGCATATGTAAAAAGAGAGCTTGAAAATGCAGAAGGCGGACACGATTGGTTTCATATAGAACGCGTTTATAAAAATGCTGCGCTTATTGCAAATGGAGAAAATTGCGATATTTTAATAGTGCAATTAGGCGCTTTACTTCACGATATCGCCGACAGTAAATTCCATGCTGGTGACGAAACTGTCGGTCCAAAAAAAGCTCGATTGTTTTTAGAAAGTAAAAATGTTCCTGAAAACACGATCGCTCATGTGGTTAATATTATTGAAAATATTTCCTTTAAAGGCGGTCATGAAACCAAGAAATTTAGTTCATTAGAATTGGATATTGTTCAAGATGCTGATCGATTGGACGCGATTGGAGCAATTGGAATTGCTAGAACTTTTAATTATGGCGGATTCAAAAACAGAGCGATTTACAACCCTGAGATCACACCAAATCTTAGCATTAGTAAAGAAGAATATAAAAATTCTGATGCTCCAACAATTAATCATTTTTATGAAAAATTGTTGCTTTTAAAAGATAAAATGAACACTACTACCGGAAAAGAAATTGCGACCCAACGTCATAATTTTATGGAGTCATTTTTAAACCAATTTTACGCGGAATGGAAAGGGGAAAAATAATTTATTCTCCTTTAAAATCAGGTTTTCTTTTTTCTAAAAAAGCAGTTGTTCCTTCTTTAAAATCTTCGGTTGCGAAACATTTTCCAAAAGCTTCAATCTCCGTTTTAAAACCATTTATTCCTTCTTTATAATTCGCATTTATTGCTTTAATGGCGTATCCAATTGCAACTGGAGAATTTTTACTAATTTTCTGACCCATTTCCTTACAAAAGTCTAAAAGGTTTTCTTGTGGAAGCACGTAATTAACTAATCCATAAGACTTTGCCTCTTCAGCATTTAACATGCCCGCGGTGAGAATCATTTCCATAGCTTTTCCTTTACCAACTAATTGTGGTAATCTTTGGGTTCCCCCATAGCCAGGAATTACACCAAGTGTTACCTCTGGTAATCCCATTTTGGCATTTTCTGAAGCGACTCTAAAATGACAAGACATGGCTAATTCTAATCCTCCGCCCAAGGCAAATCCATTAATTGCGGCAATTACCGGCGTAGTTAAATTTTCAATTAAATCGAATAATCCTGTTTGTCCTTGCAATGCCAAATCAGCTCCTTCACTTTCAGAAAAATGAGCAAATTCTGAAATATCTGCTCCAGCAACAAAGGCTTTTTCGCCGCTTCCGGTTAAAATTATTACTCGGATTTCTTTGTTTTTTTCCAAACTCGTAAATGCGTGTTGCAATTCTATAATCGTTGTTTTATTCAAAGCATTCAATTTTGTAGGACGATTGATAGTTACCGTTGCGCTGTTTGTTTCATGAGAAACTAAGATGTTTTCGTAGTTCATTTTGTTGATTTTATGAATTAATTATTGGTAAAGAAACGGTGAAAGTCGCTCCTTTTCCATACGCTGTTTCAAATGTAATTGATCCTTTATAATTTTCAATAATATTTTTAATGATTCCTAAACCTAATCCCATTCCGCTATTTTTAGTGGTAAATTTAGGTTCAAATATTCGATCTATATTTTCGGCTTCAATGCCAATTCCATTATCTTTTACCAAAATAAGAACGTTGTTTTCTTCTTTCTTTACCGATACCAAAATGGTCTTTTCAGATTGATTTTCTGGTATAGATTGGATCGCATTTTTTACTAAATTAGTAATTACTCGGATCAATTGCGTGCGATCCATTTTAGAAATAATCTCTTTTTCATGACTTTCAAAAACGATATAATCTTCATTGAATATATCCAATGTCAATTCAACTACATTCACCACATTTAAGGTTTCGTTTTGTTGTGCTGGCATCGATGCAAAATTAGAAAACGCTGATGCAACCGAACTCATGGTGTCAATTTGCTGGATCAAAGTTTTCGAATAATCGTTTAGCTTTTGCTTTAAATCTGGATCGTTGGGATCAAATTTTCTTTGGAAACTTTGTACCGTTAATCGCATGGGTGTAAGCGGATTTTTAATTTCGTGAGCCACTTGTTTCGCCATTTCGCGCCAAGCTTCTTCCCTTTCACTTTGGGCTAATTTTAAGGCACTTTCCTCTAATTCGTTCACCATTCCGTTGTAAGCGCGAATTAACAAATTGATTTCTTTACTATTGGCTTCCAATACAATTTTCTCGTTTTTTTGATCTAAACTAGTGTCACGTAATTTATCGGAAATTGTTTTTAATGACTTCGTGATGTAGGTTGAAAGAAAATAGGCAACTCCAAAAGCAATTACCAACATAAACGCATAAACTTGACCTAATTTGATTAAGAAATTTTGAAGTTCAGCTTCATAAAAACTATCGTCTTCCACATACGGAATGTTTAAAATTCCAAGCGGTTTAAACTTCTCATCTTTAATAATGCTAAATGAAGAACGGTTTTTTACGCCGTCAATATTTTTAATGTCAACGTATCTTTTTTCTATGGAAGATTGAACCAATTTCAAAATGTATTTCGGAATTGGAGGCGCAACGGGATCAACAGAAAAGGAAGCTTTTGATGATTTTAATAATTTCCCGTCCAACCCAAAAATATTAATTTCTAAACCGTGAATTTGTGACAATTCATGAATTTTATCTTTAAAAATCAAATCTAAATTATTGGCCGAAAGTGGATAAGTGGTATTGGCAAGTACATAATTAATATGCTCATTAATCGCCGTTTCCTTGCGTTCTAAACGCTCTTGATGGTAAACTTTGGATTCGTTTTTAAACTGTATTATCGAAATGGAAGCCATTAATACGGACGCTATCAAAACCAATACAATCATCGAAAGGAAAATCCTAGTTCGAAGAGAAAGCATTGACATTTTGAAATTAGCTGCCATAATTTACGACTTGTTTTTCTCTCGAATTCGTTTGTACATTTTAAATCCTAACATAATTATTATTGAAAAAAGGAAGATTCCGACTACTCCATAAATCCAATTAAAAGCATTTTTTAAAACCACTAAAAAAACAACTGCAAATAAAATTATTGTCGCCCCTTCATTCCACAAACGCATAAAATTGGAGGTGTATTTCACTTCGTTTTTTTGTAATTCTTTGTAAATTAGGTGGCATTTAATGTGATATAAATACAATAAAAATACAAATCCTAATTTCACGTGCATCCATGGCATTAACAACCACGATTTTCCAATATCTGTAAAAAACAACATCCAAAAAGCAAAAATACTTGCTAAAATTGCACTTGGCCAAGTAATAATATACCACAATCGATAGGTCATTATTTTATATTGGTTTTGCAAGATTTCCTTTTCAGGGGATGGCTTGTCGTTGGCTTCAATTTGGTAAACAAAAAGACGCACAATGTAAAAAAGCCCTGCAAACCAGGTGATTACAAAAATAAGATGAAGCGATTTTAGGTAGTTATAATAGTCCATTTACTAAATAATATTAATTTTTTGCCCAATTTTCGATCCAGTTTGCAACCGTCTGGCACCATTCGTCGCCATCGTTCATACATGGAATAGCCATGAAATTCTCACCTCCGTTTTCTTTGAATTCGTGACCGGCTTCCATTGCAATTTCTTCCAAGGTTTCTAAACAATCAGACACAAATGCTGGTGTAACTACTGCCAAATTCTTAATCCCTTTTTTAGGCATTTTATTGACTTCCACATCGGTGTATGGCGTTAACCATTTGTCACCAGCCAATCGAGATTGAAAGGTTTGGCTGTATTTTCCTTCTGGAATTCCTAAATATTTTACTACCTGTTTTGTCGTTTCATAACATTGATGGCGGTAACAAAATTCGTGTGCAGGCGAAGGGGTGTTACAACAAGATCCGTTAATTTTGCAATGTGATTTGGTAATGTCCGTTTTACGAATGTGGCGTTCTGGGATTCCGTGATACGAAAACAATAAATGATCGTATTCAAACCCATCTAAATGTTTTTTGATAGAATGTGACAAACTTGAAATGTAATCTGGTTTGTTATAAAACGCAGGTACGATGGTAAACTTCATTTCTGGAAAATACTTTTTTCGGTGCTCTTCGGCCAATTCTAAAATAGTCGTTGTAGAGGCCATCGCGTGTTGCGGATACAACGGAAACAACATCACTTCGTCAACTCCTTTGTCTTTCAATTCTTGCAATCCTTTTAAGATGGACATTTTGCCATAACGCATCGCTAAACCAACCGGAATTGAAGATAGTTGCTGTACTTTTTTCTGCATTCTTTCAGAAATAACAACTAATGGCGACCCTTCTTCCCACCAAATTTTTGCATACGCTGCAGCTGATTTCTTAGGTCGTGTTTGTAAAATAATCCCACGAACCAATAAAGCACGTAGCAAAAATGGAACGTCAATAACATATTTATCCATTAAAAATTCATCCAAATAGGGCTTAACATCTTTTGGAGTTGGGCTTTCTGGAGAACCTAAATTGACTAATAATACACCTTTCATATCTTTATATTTATTTATAAAAGTAAATTAATCTTACTTTCTATTGTTATGATTTACTTATAGTTTTGAATTATGTGTTTGGATTGATTGCCATCAAATATTTTTTTGGTGTGGTTGCGAATTTCTTTTTAAAAGCCGCAATAAAATGACTTCCCGTGCTGTAGCCAATTTTCAAACCTACTTCATTAACATTATAAGAACCGCTGTCCAATAATTTACGAGCACATTCCATTTTGTAATCAAATAGAAAGCCATAAACGGTATCTCCATAAATTTGTTTGAAGCCCATTTTTAATTTCTTCAAATTCAATCCTACTTGGTCAGCTAATTCTTGTAATCCAGGAGGCTCGGCCATATTTGCAATAACAATTTCCTTGGCTTTTTTAATTTTCATTACATTTTCTTCGTCAATTAAAAACGGACATTGCTCTGCATCAGGATCTTCTGAACGATTAAAATATAAACTTAATAATTCGTATCCTTTGCCTTTGTAATAGAGGTTTTTTATATTTGGATGCAAATTATAATGAAACAATTGGCTCAATACAATAGCCATTGAAGGGCTAATATCACTTTCGTTATAATATTTTTTATCTTGATTTTCACCACTTAAAAATGGAATATAACTAGCTTCAGTTGAAAATAAGGCGTGAAATTTTTTGATCGAAATGATTACAGAAATCACCCACGTTTGAGGTTCCAAAAACAAATTTAAAGGCAATTCTTTTTGAGGATTATAAAGCAATAGCGCTTTTTCTTCCTTTAAATCCAAGGTGTAATTTCCTTGGTTAAAAATAAATTTCGCTCTTCCTTTTATTCCAAAATGAAATTGAATAAGCCCTTGATTTATTTGTTTTTCAACATGAAAAGGTTCATTTTCATCATTTTGAAATCGAATTAAGATAAAATCATCTTCAATTTTTATTACTTCTTGAGAACCCATAGCGATATTTTTTTTATTAAAAAAACACTGTTTTACTATCTTTTTTATTTAGAATGTATCTAAATAAACTGCTTTAAACTATCCTATTTTAGTGCAAAAATAGAAATATTAATGCAAAAATAACGATTTAAAGATAAAAAATCTCTTAGCGACACAAATAGTCCTTTAAGCGTTGTTTTTATAAAAACTATAGGTATAATTTTGCTGAACTTTATTGAAAGTCTATTTATGAAAAACAATCAATCGAAACAGCTCTATTTTTATTCTGTAGGATTAAGCTATAAAAAAGCGGATGCCGAAATCAGAGGAAAATTTAGTTTGGATTCCAAAGCCAAAACTCGTTTGCTAAAACAAGCAAAGCAAGAAGGGGTTGAAAGTTTGGTTGTGACTTCAACCTGCAATAGAACCGAAGTTTATGGTTTTGCAGAACACCCATTCCAACTGATAAAACTTATCTGCGAACACAGCCAAGGAACAGTGGAAGGCTTTCAAGAATTTGGTTTTATCTACAAAGGTCAAGAAGCAATTAATCATATTTTTCAAGTGGGAACTGGCTTAGACAGTCAAATTCTTGGGGATTTTGAGATAATCAGTCAATTGAAATTGAGCTTTGCCGAATCAAGAAAATTAGAATTGATAAACACCTATTTAGATCGATTAATCAATGCCGTAATTCAAGCGAGCAAAAAAATCAAAACCGATACCGAAATTAGCTCTGGCGCCACTTCTGTTTCTTTTGCATCGGTACAATATATTATCAAAAATGTTGAAGATATTGGAAACAAAAACATCTTACTTTTTGGTACAGGAAAAATCGGAAGAAATACTTGTGAAAATTTGGTTAAACATACCAAAAACGAACAAATCACCCTGATCAATAGAACAAAAGATAAGGCAGAAAAACTAGCTGGAAAATTAAATTTGATCGTTAAAGATTATGCCGAATTGCATTTGGAACTTCAAAAAGCGGATGTAGTTGTTGTGGCAACTGGCGCGCAAAATCCTACAATCGACAAGGCAATTTTGAATCTTAAAAAACCAATCTTAATCCTAGATTTATCGATTCCAAAAAACGTTCATGAAAATGTAACCGATTTAGAAGGGGTAACTTTAATCCATATGGATCATTTATCGCAGATGACGGACGATACATTAGAAAGAAGAAAGCAACATATTCCGGCGGCAGAAGCGATTATTGAAGATTTTAAAATGGAATTTAATATTTGGATGAATGGCAGAAAACACGCGCCTACAATTCACGCTTTAAAAGCAAAATTGAATGATATCGTTGAAAACGAACTGACTTACCATCGCAAGAAACTACCAAATTTTGATGAAGAACAAGCCGAATTAATCAGTGCTAGAATTATTCAAAAAATTACTAATCATTTTGCTAGTCACCTAAAAGACGAAAACACTTCTGTTGATGAAAGCATCGAATTCATTGAAAAGGTTTTCCAAATTGGGAATCAAATACCCGTTAAAAAAACTTCAGAAATAGAAGAAAAGTATAAAATTACACTATCCTAAAATCTTGAAGTAAAGATTTCAAAACTACTTAATAATGGCTCAAAAAGTGATACGTATCGGAACTCGAGATAGTGAATTAGCACTTTGGCAAGCGCATACTGTTGAAAAAAAATTGAACGATTTAGGCTATAAAACCGAAATTGTTGCGGTAAAATCAACGGGCGATCTTATATTAAATAAACCATTATATGAATTAGGAATTACGGGGATTTTCACAAAAACCCTAGATATTGCAATGATAAATGGTCAAGTAGATATTGCCGTTCACTCCATGAAAGACGTTCCTACCGCATTCCCTGAAGGAATTGTTCAAGCGGCAGTTTTGGAAAGAGCCAACGAAAAAGACCTTTTGCTTTATAAAACCAATTTAGATTTCCTGTCTCAAGAGGCGACAATTGCCTCCGGAAGTTTGCGTCGTCAAGCACAATGGTTGCACAAATATCCAAACCACAAAGTAGTCGATTTACGTGGGAATGTGAATTTGCGAATGCAAAAACTAAGTGATAATTATTGGAACGGAGCCATATTTGCGGCAGCGGGATTAGAGAGAATCGGATTGAAACCAGAAAAATACGAAATCTTGGACTGGATGATTCCAGCACCTGCTCAAGGCGCAATGATTGTTTTAGCAATGGCAAATGACGAATTCTGCTGGCAAGCAGTTTCCGAATTAAACGACTTAGAAACCGATATTTGTACCTATATCGAAAGGCAGTTTTTGCGAACATTGGAAGGTGGATGTACCGCGCCAATTGGAGCAATAGCAAAATTTACTGAAGATACCATCGAATTTAAAGGTGCCCTTTTCTCCATTGATGGAACGCAAAAAATAGAAGTTGAACGAGTAGTTCCAATTGAACAATGGAAAAAAATTGGATTTGAATTGGCTAAAGAAATTCTATCGAATGGTGGAGAACAACTGATGACTAACATAAAAGAATCTCTTAAAAAGGATGAGTAATTTAGTGCCTATATTATCTACAAAAGTGCTTTCTCCATCTCAAAGAGAAACATTAGAAAATGGCTATTTTTCAGTTATTGAAGACGATTTTATTGCTACAAAAAATCAAAATTTTGAGCTTACTGAAATCAATTCCAACCTAATATTCACGAGTCAAAATGCGGCTCAAAGTGTTTTGCTTCATCCTAAATGCAACCAATTAAAATCGAAAAATGTTTTTTGCGTTGGCATAAAAACAAAAGCATTATTAGAAGAAAACGGATTTAATGTTATCGTTTACGTAGATTATGCTGCCGATTTAGCTGAAATAATTACGTTGATTTATGCCAATGAAAGCTATACCTTTTTCAGTGGAAATTTGCGGAAAGAAACGTTGCCAAAAGCATTAAAAGAAGCGAAAATTAAGTTTAATGAAATACAGGTATACGAAACATCGTTGACTCCAAAAAAAATTAAATATGCTGTAGAAGCTATTTTGTTTTTCAGCCCTTCGGGAGTGGAAAGTTTTTTGATGGAAAATAAATTAAAAAAAGAAATCTGTTTTTGCATTGGTGAAACTACCGCGGCAGCATTACCAAATACAGTAAAAAATATAATCGTTGCGAATCAACCTTCCATTGAAGAAGTGATTGAAGATGCAATTGCAGAATTTAGATAATATATACCTGACAGGTTTTGAAAACCTGTCAGGTTTAAACTAACAAAAAATGATAAAGAACGACCTGTTTTTAAAAGCACTACGTGGAGAAACTGTAGAACGCCCTCCGGTTTGGATGATGCGTCAAGCGGGAAGATACTTGCCAGAATTCATCGCTTTGCGAGACAAATATGATTTTTTCACGCGTTGTCAAACTCCAGAATTAGCGGCTGAAATTACCGTTCAACCCATTCGTAGAATTGCTCCAGATGCCGCTATTTTATTCTCGGATATTTTGGTTGTTCCACAAGCAATGGGAATTGAAGTATTGATGAAAGAGAATATTGGTCCGTTTTTGCCCAATCCAATTCGTACTATTCAGGATGTCGAAAAAGTAATTGTCCCCAATATCCACGAAACTTTAGGTTATGTAATGGATGCAATTAAATTGACCAAAGAAATGTTGAACGATGAAGTTCCGTTAATTGGTTTTGCTGGTTCGCCATGGACGATTTTCTGTTATGCTGTAGAGGGAAAAGGCTCCAAAAGTTTTGATACTGCCAAAGGATTTTGTTTCTCTAATCCAGTTGCGGCACACGTATTATTACAAAAAATCACCGATACTACTATTTTATATTTGAAAGAAAAAGTAAAAGCAGGGGTTGATGCCGTTCAGATTTTCGATTCATGGGGCGGAATGCTTTCACCTGTTGATTATCAAGAATTTTCTTGGAAATACATCAACCAAATTGTGGAAGCTTTGGCAGATGAAACCCACGTTATTGTTTTCGGAAAAGGATGTTGGTTTGCTTTGGGAGAAATGGGTAAAAGCAGGGCTTCAGCATTAGGAGTAGATTGGACGTGTTCAGCAAGAAACGCCAGATATTTATCGGGTGGAAACATCACCTTGCAAGGAAATTTCGATCCAAGTCGTTTGCTTTCACCAATTCCAGTTATCAAGAAAATGGTTCACCAAATGATTGAAGAATTCGGAAAAGACAAATATATTGCCAATTTAGGTCACGGAATTCTACCAAATATTCCTGTAGATCACGCAAAGGCATTTGTGGATGCAGTGAAGGAGTATGGTAAATAAGCCGTCAGCAGATAGCTATCCTGCAAGGTTTGCAAAACCTTGTAGGTATAAGAGTCGGCACAAGTAATAAAAAACTTATAAGGCTTGCAAAACCTTATAGGATTATAATATAAGCCATAAAAAATAACTACTAGGTTAAATACCTTGTAGCAATAAAAAAGTAAAAGCCAAAATATGAAATTAGAAGTTTTAGAAAAAGAAGGTTATTATCATATATACAATAGGGGAATTAATGGGTGTATGATCTTTGGAAATGATGAGAATAAAAATTTCTTTCTCAAACAATTTTCAAAATATTTATCAGAGAAAATTACAATTTTTGCCTATTGTATGATGGACAATCACTATCATTTGGTTATTCGTTTAAATGATGATGGGAAAATAGTGACTCAAGCATTTTCTAATTTTTTTAATTCTTATGCAAAAGCATTTAATAAGGAAAATGGCAGAACCGGAAGTCTTTTTGAAAAACATTTCAAAAGAATTAAATTGAATGATGAAGAATATTTGAAACAACTAATATTGTATGTTCACTTGAATCCAAAACATCATTTAGATTTAAAATTCGAGGAGTATAAATATTCATCCTATCCTGCTTTTATTTACAATAAGGAAACAAAAATAGATAGAAAAGAAGTTTTGAAATTATTTGGTGGAAGAGAAAATTTTATTTTTTCTCACAAACAGAAAAGTGATTTTTTAACAGAAAAATACACATTCGAATAAAGCAATTATTATCCTACAAGGTTTTATACCCTTGACGGTTTGAAAGTATCAGAAAGTATAAATAGACCAAGAAGGTTTTGGAACCATTTAATTATGAAAAAATAATAAAAAATAAATACAATAGACCTACAAGGTTTTGAAACCGTTTAGGTATTAAAATATCATAAAGCATAAATATTTTAGACCTACAAGGTTTGAAAAAACCTTGCAGGATAGAAAAAAAAAAATGAAAAATAAATTCTACCACTACATACAAAACCTTCAAGACCAAATCTGTGAAGGATTGGAAGCTGCTGATGGCGCAACTAAATTCCGTGAGGACATCTGGGAACGACCAGAAGGCGGAGGCGGACGCACCCGCGTTATAGAAAACGGTCCCGAAGGATCGGGAGTTTTTGAAAAAGGCGGTGTCAATATTTCAGCAGTACACGGGAAATTACCGGAAGCCATGCAGAAAATGTTTGGAGTTGGCGAAGCTGATTTTTTTGCCTGCGGATTGAGTTTGGTGATTCATCCTAAAAGTCCAATGGTACCAACAGTTCACGCGAATTGGCGCTATTTTGAAATGTATGATGATAACGGAAAGGTAATCAATTCGTGGTTTGGTGGCGGTCAAGATTTAACGCCTTATTATCTGTTTGAAGAAGATGCAATACATTTTCATCAAACGTGTAAAACGGCTTGCGACAAACACTCCCGAAGCTTCGGGACCGATTTTTATCCAAAATATAAAAAACAATGTGACGAGTATTTCTGGAATGCCCATCGCAATGAAGCACGCGGAATTGGCGGATTATTTTTCGATTACTGCAAAGCTACCGAAGAAATGTCAATGGAAAATTGGTATGATTTTGTAACCGAAGTGGGCAATAGTTTTCTGGAAGCGTATGTTCCAATTGTTGAAAAAAGAAAAAATTTACCTTACTCTTCAGCACAAAGAACGTGGCAAGAAATTCGACGTGGTCGTTATGTTGAATTTAATTTGGTACACGACAAGGGCACCCTTTTTGGCTTAAAAACCAATGGCAGAATAGAAAGCATATTAATGAGTTTGCCGCCACGTGTTCAGTGGGTTTACGACCATCACGCGAAAAAAGGCAGCGAAGAAGAAAAGTTAATTCAAGTTTTGGAGAACCAAAAAGATTGGCTATAATAATTATTTTAAATGTTGAATTAAAAATTTTAAATTGGTTTAAATGAACTTTAAACCTTAAACTTTAAACTAAAATAGATGTTTCCATTACAAAGAGGCCGAAGATTACGCGTGAATGAAAGTATTCGTTCATTAGTTCGAGAAACCACATTAAGCCCGAGTGATTTTATGTTTCCGATGTTCATCGCTGAAGGTGAAAATTACAAAACTAAAATTCCTTCCATGCCAGGAATTTTCCGTCGCTCGATAGATTTAACCGTTGAGGAAGTCAAAGAATTGTTTGCTTTAGGTATTCGCGCTGTAAACATTTATGTAAAAGTCGACGAATCGCTAAAAGACAATACTGGAAAAGAAGCTTGGAACCCAAACGGATTGATGCAACGCGCCATCAAAGCCATCAAAGCTGCTTGTCCAGAAATGATTGTAATGCCCGATGTGGCTTTGGATCCGTATTCAATTTATGGCCATGACGGAATTATTGAAAACGGCGATGTGGCAAATGATGCTACCAACGAAGCTTTGGTAAAAATGGCGGTTTCTCACGCTCAAGCGGGAGCCGATTTTGTGGCACCAAGCGATATGATGGACGGTCGCGTGTTGCGTTTGCGTCAAGGATTGGATGCGGCAGGTTTCCAAAATGTGGGGATTATGAGCTACTCGGCTAAATATGCTTCGGCATTTTACGGGCCTTTTCGCGATGCATTAGACAGCGCTCCTGTTGATAATGTGGACATTCCGAAAGACAAAAAAACCTACCAAATGGATTATGCCAATCGAATCGAAGCCATCAAAGAAGCTTTAATGGATGTAGAGGAGGGTGCCGATATGGTTATGGTAAAACCAGGAATTGCCTATTTAGACATCGTTCGCGAAGTTAAAAATGCGGTGAATGTTCCCGTAACGGTTTTCCACGTTTCTGGCGAATATGCCATGATAAAAGCAGCAGCCGAAAGAGGTTGGCTCGATCACGACAAAATTATGATGGAACAATTAATGTGCATTAAAAGAGCCGGAGCTAGTTTAATTTCGACCTATTTTGCTAAAGAAGCAGCTATTATTTTAAACCGATAACCATGAAAAAAGTAGTTTTATTAGTTTGCTTAATGGTTCTTATTTCTTGTAAAAAAGAAAGCGAAGCAACTCACGGGCAACCCAATCCAACCGAAGTTTCTCAAACGCCCGAGGAACTTGGAAAATCTATTTTTGAAGGAAAAGGCAATTGTGCGGCTTGCCATAGAATTAATGAAAAGCTAGTGGGACCAAGCGTTAAAGAAATGGCTACAATTTACAAAGCGCAAAATGGTGATATGGTTTCGTTCCTTAAAGACGAGGCAAAACCAATTGTTGATCCTTCACAATACGAAGTCATGAAAGCCAATTTAGCCCTTACAAAAGAAATGTCCGAGGAAGAATTAAAAGGATTGGAAGCTTATATTTACAGTCAAGTAAAATAAAATCAGTAGTTTTACTAAAATTAAAATAATCATGAAGACGTATTTTTCTCTTATTTTATTTATGATGGTTACATTTGGCTTTAGCCAATACCAACCTGTTTCATTTAGCTCTAAGTTTAAAATTATCCCTACAACATTGTTTGATAGTAATAAGGAGGCAATTAAAATAAATCGCCTTGGAATGCTTGTTAAAATGTCGCAAACAAACGTCATGGATATCAATACAATTAGTTTATTTCCAAAAAACTACTCTTGGTCTTGCGATATTCGAAGGATACAGGATTTTAAAGCTATGGCTTTAAACATCAGACAACAAGATCTTTGCGGTCGTGATTTACTATTTGATATTCATTCTGAAGTAATTCAAAATGTTAATTTAAAAAATATGTACTATCCTTAAATGGAAATAGTGTTCCTAAATTAAACACTCGGAATCACTAAAAATTTTAAGTGATAAAACCAATTTACCTTAAACACAATTCACATTGTGAAAAAGAATTAAAAGGCTTATATTTTAAGTAATGTACATTGGTTTTTGAAGCTATTCCCGCCATCCGCTATATCTTTTGCGGCGTCCCGAAGCTTCGGGACCGACACAACAGGATGCCGCTTCTGTCAGGGCTATTACCCTTTAGTTTAAAAAAACCTAGATTTTAATTATTTACCTAAAATAATATCTCAACGATTTTATGTATATTCGTATAATTAGAATTTAAAAACCAAATAAACTACCACCCAATGAAATTACTTAAAAAAATTGCACTGTGGACCGTAATCAGTCTGTCCTCCTTAATTGTTTTGGCCTATGTTTTTAATGTCGATTATTTATTAAAAGCAATTCGAACGATTTATTTAAAAGGACATCAAACCGCGTATTTGGAAGATTACAAAGAATTTGATAACGATACCATTACTAAAAGTACTATCGCTCAACCTTGGGCAATTCATAAAGATTACAATAAAGTAAAAGCCACTCCTGAATTAGAAAGTCTCCACAAGGAAGTCGGAACTGTTGCTTATCTTATCATAAAAAAAGACAGTATTTGGCACGAAAGTTACTACGACGGTTTCGATAAAAACTCCAAATCCAATTCCTTCTCCATGGCCAAGAGCATTGTTTCGGCGGCACTTGGAAAAGCAATAATAGAGGGTAAAATAAAAAGTTTAGACCAATTGGTTTCCGACTTTTTCCCTGAATTTAAAGAAGGAAAATCGGCGAGAATGACTGTTGGTGATCTGTCTTCTATGACTTCTGGATTGAATTGGGATGAATCGTACTACAGCCCATTTTCTATTACAACTCGAGCCTATTTCACTGATGAATTGGAAAAAGTAATACTTGGATTAAAAGGGGTTGACGAACCAGGTAAAAAATACAAATACCTGAGTGGTAACACCCAACTTTTAGCAATGGTAATTGAAAAAGCAACGGGCGAAAAATTACCTAAATATGTTTCTAAAAACTTCTGGCAACCAATGGGAGCCGAAAACGACGCGCTCTGGCAAACGGACAAAAAAGACGGAATTGTAAAAGCGTTTTGCTGTGTGGCAAGTAATGCCAGAGACTTTGCCCGTTTTGGAAAATTATACAAACAGTATGGAAAGTGGAACGGAAAGCAACTTTTAGACAGTACGTTTGTAGCAAAATCAATCACTCCTAGATTTAAAGAATCTCCAGAGTATGGTTATGCATGGTGGTTGAGCGACTACAAAGGAAAGAAAATATTTTATATGCGAGGTCATTTAGGACAATACGTAATCGTTATTCCGGAAGACGAATTGATCCTAGTTCGATTAGGAAATAGAGTGCGTAAATCTAAAAATTCACCCCACAGTGAAGACTTCTTTATTTATATCGATGAAGCTTATAAAATGCTAGCCAAATGATAGAAAAAATACTCCTCGAAAACATTCTTTTTCTTGATATTGAAACCGTTCCTGAAGCTTCCGATTATAACGAATTGGATGCCGAAATGAAAGCCCTTTGGGAACACAAAACTAACTACCAACGAAAAGAAGAATATACGCCAGAAGATTTTTATGACCGTGCAGGAATTTGGGCAGAATTTGGAAAAATCGTCTGTATTTCTGTGGGTTATTTTACCATTAAAGGAGACATTCGGCACTTTAGAGTGACTTCCTTTTTTGGAGAAGAAAAGAAAATTCTTCACGATTTTATCAATCTCTTGAACAATCATTTCAACAAACCACAGCATATTTTGTGTGGTCATAACGCTAAGGAATTCGACATTCCATTCATTGCCAGAAGGATGATTATCAACCAAATTGCCCTTCCTAACAAACTAAATTTATTTGGCAAAAAGCCATGGGAAATTCCGCATTTGGATACTTTAGAATTATGGAAATTTGGTGATTATAAGCATTATACTTCTTTAAAATTAATGTGTAAAGTGCTTGGAATCCCTTCCTCAAAAGGCGATATCGACGGAAGTCAAGTGGGGCACGTTTATTATGTAGATAAAGATATCGATAGAATTGTAACCTATTGTGAAAAAGACACGATTGCCGTGGCACAAATATTCTTGCGTTTGCGTCGAGAAGATTTGTTGATTGAGGAGGAAATCATTCACGTTTAATTTTATATTTGATTTATTACATTTACAAAAAAATAAGTTATGGTATTAAGTAGGTTTTGGTTAGTAATATTTATTTCGTCAATTGCATTTGTATTAATAAGCTTGTTCTCTGGCAACAGTTACACGCTCGATTTTATGATCAATGGGAAAAAAGACGATCCAATTATTATCTCTGAAAAATA
The DNA here is from genome assembly GCA_021740105.1 of Flavobacterium sp. Taxonomy (GTDB): domain Bacteria; phylum Bacteroidota; class Bacteroidia; order Flavobacteriales; family Flavobacteriaceae; genus Flavobacterium. Next base: position 509,410 of record JAIPAM010000001.1, on the reverse strand, counting down.
CCTCAACCAAGTTCCCGCTTTTATTAAAGACAGCATAGAAAAAGCACCGGATCAAACCATTGTAATTGATAATAACATTTCTAATCCGGATACGACCTATGTGTATTCTGCAAAGACTGTAAAAATCTTCAGCGGGGTTCAAAAATCTGATGGATTATTACCTACCTGCAAAAGCACTTTACTGGATTTAGTATTGCCACTTCTGGCTTATTTGGCCTTTTTCTGCGGATTAATGGAGCTTTTAATTATTTCTGGCGCTTCAGAAAAATTGGCGAAATTGCTGAGTCCGGTGTTTGTAAAAGTGTTTCCAAGTGTTCCCAAAAATCACCCTTCTATATCTTTTATGACCATGAATTTTGCAGCAAATTTCCTAGGATTGGATTCTGCGGCAACACCTTTTGGCTTGAAAGCTATGGAAAGTTTACAAGAAATAAACCCCGATAAAGCCAAAGCCAGCGATGCCCAAATTATGTTCATGTGTTTGCATGCCTCCGGACTTACTTTAATTGCGACTTCAATAATTGGTTATCGCGCTGCTGCAAATGCTACAAACCCTGCCGACGTGATGTTGCCTTGTATTATCACTTCGTTTATTGGTACCATTGCTGCTTTTTTAATTGTAGGAATCCGACAAAAAATCAACTTTAAAAGCGCTTCTTTAGTGGTGGCTTTAATGACCTTGATTGCAGCCATTGTAGGATTATTGATGTATGTAAACCAATTGGATATCATTGGTAAAAATTATTTTACTTCCAATTTATCGGCGTTGATCTTGATAATAATTATTGCTTTTACCTTACTTTTTGCTTTTTATAAAGAGAAGAAATTTGCTGAGGCCAATACCACTGTTTTTGAGGCTTTTGTTACTGGAGCTAATAATGGGGTGAAAACGGGAGTCACCATTTTTCCTTATGTATTGGGAATGTTAGTGGCAATTTCGTTGTTTAGAAACAGCGGATTATTTGAAATTATTAGCGAATGGATCGCTTTTGGATTTTCGAATATGGGCGTGAGCAAAGAAATTACCGATGCTTTACCGGTTGCGTTGCTAAGACCTTTTAGTTCGGCTGGATCTCGTGGGTTTTTGATTGATTCCATGAATACTTTTGGTGCCGATTCCTTAACGGGAAGATTAAGCAGTATTTTCCAATGCAGCGCCGAAAGTACGTTTTACGTAATTGCCGTTTACTTTGGTTCTGTGAATATCAAAAACACGCGTTATGCTTTGAGCACAATGCTTTTAGTAGATGTAATTTGTGTAATTACGGCAATATTTGTTGCCAGTTGGTTTTTTTAAAAATCAAATTTCAATTGAACTACTATGGTTTTCTTGATCTCGGTATTCAAATTACTCAAAGAAATTCCCAACAACCGAACGGAATCTTTCATGCGTTCTTGGAACAATAATTCTTTTACAGTATCGAATAATAGCGATTTGTCCGAAATGAAATAAGGCAACGTTTTACTTCGCGTTTGTTGGGTAAAATCACTGTATTTTATTTTTAAGGTAACTGTTTTTCCTGCGATTTTGTGCTTTTTTAACCGGCGGTCCAATTCGCCTGCTATGGTTTCTAAACGCTCTTGCATAAAAATTTCAGAAGTTAGATTTTCATCAAAGGTGTGTTCGGCAGCTACCGATTTTGTAATCCGATTGGGTTTTACTTCACTGTTGTGAATGCCACGAACCACATAGTAATAGTAGGTTCCCGACTTGCCAAAATGTTTTTCTAGGAATTCTATGGGTTTGCTTTTCAAATCCAAACCGGTGAAAATTCCCAATTGGTACATTTTTTCAGCAGTTACTTTTCCCACCCCATAAAACTTTCGAATGGGCAACTCCTCTAAAAAGGAAATGACCTCATCGGGCGAAACGGTTTTTTGGCCATTGGGTTTATTGACATCGCTAGCTACTTTAGCGATAAATTTATTTATCGATATCCCAGCTGAGGCCGTTAGCCCTACTTCGTTGAGAATTCGCAATCGGATTTCTTCGGCAATTAGTGACGCACTTGGATTTCCTTTTTTGTTATGGGTTACATCAAGATAGGCTTCATCGAGAGAAAGCGGCTCGACCAAATCAGTATAGTCATGGAATATTTTTCGGATTTTTTGAGAGATCTCTTTGTAACGATCAAATCGTGGTTTTACAAAGATTAAATCAGGGCAATATTTTTTGGCCAATGCCCCGCTTAATGCACTTCGGACTCCAAATTTTCGCGCTTCATAACTGGCTGCTGAAACTACACCTCGGATTTCATTTCCACCAACAGCTACTGGTTTCCCTCGTAAATCGGGAAAGTCCATTTGCTCGACAGAAGCGTAGAAAGCGTCCATATCGACATGTATGATTTTTCGGATTAGAGGTATTTCAGACATACTACAAATTTAATAAAATTGGTTCGAGTACCTTGGTTAAAGTGATGAAAAGAAATTTGTTTTTAAAAAAGAATTGGTACATTTGGGAACATATTAGCCCAGATTGCAGCGGTATCCCACACTTTTTAGTGTGGATAAAGCGGAAAGCTGGAATGGCTCCAAAAAGAAAGAAATGATAGAAATAGAACGCAAATTTTTAGTGAAATCGGAAGAGTATAAAGAGCGTTCATTTGCTAAAAATGAAATTGCTCAAGGCTATTTAAACTCGAATACGGAGCGAACAGTTCGGGTTCGAATTAAAGGGAATCAAGGTTATTTGACCATTAAAGGAAAAGGCAATGAAACGGGAATGAGCCGGTTGGAATGGGAAAAGGAAATCCCAGTTGACGAAGCGAGACAGTTGCTAAACTTAAGCGAAAGCGGCATCATTTCTAAAATCCGACACGAGGTAAAATTCGGAAATCACACCTTTGAAGTCGATGAATTTTTTGGAGAAAACCAGGGACTAGTTATAGCTGAAATTGAATTGCAATCGGAAGACGAATACTTTGAAAAACCAGATTGGTTGGGCGATGAAGTAACCAATAACGAAAAATATTACAACTCCTATATTAGTAAAAACCCGTTTAAAAATTGGTAACTAGTTTTCTATTATTTCCAATTTTACAATAGTAACCCCACTGTTTTTATTGGAAGTAATTTCCATAAAAGCGCGTCGTGAAAGATCAATTTCCCGTCCTCTAGAAAAAGGTCCGCGATCAATTACCTCAACAATTACCCATTTTCCATTGAATTCATTGGTAACTTTTAGTTTAGTTCCAAAAGGTAATTTTCTATGGGCAGCTGTATATTTATCATTACTAAATCGGACACCGCTAGAAGTTCTTTTCCCGTTGAATTTATTGTGATAATAAGAAGCGTGTGCTTTGGTCTTGAAGGCCTTTAATTTTAATCGGGGTTTTAGGGTGTCAACAGCAATTGCTTTGGCTTTAACAGTGTCAATTGCTGTTTTTGTAGCAATTGATTTACTGTTTTTTTGAGCTTGACTTGGTCCTCCTAAAAATATAAAAAAGAGACACAAAATTGTGGTGAATACTGTTTTTTTTTGTTGCAACATAAATGGATTTTTGAATGGAATAGTTTTTAAATACTTTTAGACAAGGCGCTAAGAAGTTGGTTTAAAACCATAAATGCCAAGGAATTCTAGCTAAAATTAAAAGTAGTCCTAGTGTATAAAAAACAGCAAACGATTTGAATTTTAATTCGCTTGTTGCGGCCTTTTTATGTTTCGACCAACCGATAGTAATTAATACCAAGGCTACGACATTAATTAACGGGTGTTCTAGGGAAGTTAATCTTGCTTCTGCTACTTTCATGCTAAACCCAGCTAAGCCAAGTGGAGAAACGAAATATAAGATTAAACCAACTAATAATTGAACGTGAGATCCTATTAATCCGAACAATGCTATTTTTCGGTCTTTGGAAGTAAATTCTTTTTTAGAAGTAAAGCCAATAATAGCGTTAACAACAGCTACAACTAGTAATAATAAAGCTAGATAGGCCCAGCCGGAATGAAATTTTTGTAAGAGTGTGTATAAATCCATGGTGCGTTTTATTTTTTTGTGAAACAAATATAAAGAAAAAAGCATAAAAAAACGGCATTCTTTTCAGAATGCCGTTTTAAAACTATTTTAAATTACTTCTTTCTGATTAGAAATTGTAAGTTAATGAGAAGTTCCAAGTTCTACCAAAACCGAAGAATACTTGATTTGCTGATGCCACTCCATTGTATACTCTTCCTGCTGAAGCATAAGTTGGACCTGAAGTACCACTAACGAAATCGTTAGCAAAAATGTTTGTACTAGATTCAGCAATGAATACTGTATCTAATAAGTTGTTTACATTCAATCTGAATTTTACTGATTCTGTAGAGTTAGCTAAATCCCATTTGTAAGAAACACCCGCGTCAATTAAATCAAAGCTTGGTAATTGTACTGTTCCTTTGTTAGTAGCGCTAGTGAATGAACTTGGATTGATATCAGCGTATAATTGATCGTTAAAATTATAATTTACATCGAATGACATATTTTTAGTCACATCAATTACTCCACCTAAAGCAGCGGTTACTTGAGCAGTGTTACCCACTTTTACATTGTCTAAGAATAATGTTGTAACTGTACCTCCAGCAAATGGATCTCCATTTTGATTGAAACGATTACTAACACTGTTTCCTTTGTAGAACCAGTTTCCGTATGAGAACATACCAGTTACTTTAAAGTGAGAGAACAATTTATATCTTGTTTCTAACTCAAATCCTTGGTGAACCTCAGTAATTCCTTGGAAATCATAATAACCTCCTAGATTGTTTACTACGTCAGTATCATTTCTTCTTTGGTATCTGTCTTTCCATTCCGTATTGTAAACGTTTACATTAACGTTTAATTTCGCATCTCTATAACCGTAACCTGCTTCAAATCCTAAAATTTTCTCGTTAGTTAAGTTCGTATTAACTACGTTGGCATTGTTTGGGAAAACAGCATTTAAAAATGGTTGTCTAGAATAGTATCCAGCATTTACGAATGCGTTGTGGTTGTCATTGAAGTTGTAATTTGCTCCCGCTTTGAAGTTCCCTCCCATTATGTTCTTTTTATCAGATTCTTGTAATGGATTGTTATTAGCGTAAAGGAAATAATCTTGTCTTTGGAAGCTTTGTTGAGAAACCGATGCTTGTACAAAAGCAGTTAAATTGTCTTTTTCATATTCAGCTTGACCAAAAGCACCCAACCAATTCACTAGCCCATTCCAGTTTCTTAAAATTGGCGTACCTTGAATTGCTTGATAAAATGGGTTTAAAGAAGGTGTAGGAGAAGAAGTAGCGCTAGTAAAAAGGTTAGGGTTATTTACATCCGCAACATCTTTAAAAGTAGTTCCTCCTAATAGGTCATTTAAATATCTTACGTGAATTCCTTTGTAAGTTCTTAAATCCAAACCGAAATCAAGAGTAAGGTTGTTTAATTTTTTATCTAAATTGATAATTCCCCCGTACCAGTCATGAGAGTTAATACCCGCAATTTTAGAAACTCCGTTAGTAGCTTCAGTTCCTGCAGTGTTTACATATTGACCACCAACTAAAGCTCTTGTAGCAGGAGCAAAAGCGGTAAATGCAGCTGTTGTAGGAACTTGAACAGTTTGACCAGAGTTGTAAGCATATAACTTATCAAAATCAACTGTACCATTTCCATTCGCTCCAGTTCTCCATCTGTCATCATTGAAGTTTAAACCATTTGCTCTACCCCAAGCACCTGATCCACCTCCACGACCCCAAGAACCGTAAACGATAGTAGACAAATTGGTAGTTTCATTGATTTTATAATCCCAGTTGATAGAAGCTACTGGTTTGTTATAAAAATTCTGATTCATATTGTATTCACTTCCTTGTAAGTATCCCCAATCTCTATTGTATTTAATTGCTGGAGATCCTCCTCCCACAGTTAAATATTGAGCTAAAGTAATTCGTGTATTTCTTTGGTGGTGCCATTGCGCCGCTCCAGTGAAAGTAAATTCAAATTGGTGTTTGTCGCTTAATTTATAACCAAGACCTAAGAAATAGTTAGTCCCTTCGAAATTTGTTCCGTCAACATAACCGTCTCCTCTTGTTTTACTTAATAAGAATGAAGCAGACAAACCATTTTTCATTAATCCTGTAGAGTAAGAAAAAGTAGATTTAAGGTAGTTATCGTTACCAGTTGAAGATGCAATAGACCCACCTTCTTTCATGTCAGAAGATCTAGTTACAATGTTAATAGTACCCCCTACAGAAGCAATCGCTAATTTAGAAGCTCCTAAACCTCTTTGTACTTGAATAGATGAAGCTACATCAGTAAGTCCAGTCCAGTTACTCCAATAAACAGCACCGTTTTCCATGTCGTTAACTGGCATACCGTTAATCATAACTGCAATGTTTTCTTGAGCGAAACCTCTAATGTTTACTCTAGAGTCTCCGTAACCTCCACCTGCTTTTGAAGCATAAACAGAAGGCATGTTTTTCAATAAGTCTGGGAATTCTTGGTTTCCAGCTTTAGCTTGTATTTCTGCCGCTTTGATAGTAGAAACAGCCACAGGCGTTTTTCTTTCTTTAGCAACGTCAATAATGCTTCCTCTTACCACTACTTCATCTAGTTGGTTCGATTTAACAGTGTCTTTCTTAACCGCTTGTGCGAATGACGCAGTAGCTACGAAAAACAGTCCAAAAAATAAATTAATTTTAAAATTTTTCATTTGTTGTTTGTTTAAATTTTTGCAAATTTCAGTATTAATATTGTTGCTTATGTTAATAAATTGTTAAATGATAATTATATGTTAAAATGTTTCCTCAAATGTTAATAAAATAGAAAAATCAATGGTGATAAATGATTAATTGACAATTTATGACGTTTGGTTTCTTAAAAAAGAAGGATTAATAACCTTTTCTCACTTATTTAAATAGTGGTTTAAAAGAAAAGTAGTAGAACTATCGTGATTTTTAACATTTGTTGCGTTGATTTCCTCTAAAATGGAAGTCGCCAATTGCTTGCCTAGTTCCACTCCCCATTGGTCGTAACTGAAAATATTCCAAATTACTCCTTGAACAAATATTTTATGCTCGTACATGGCAATTAATGATCCTAAAGTTTCAGGAGTTAATTGATCAATTAAAATAGTATTCGTTGGTTTGTTCCCTTCAAAAACTTTAAACGGAGTTAAATAATCGGCTTTTTCAGAAGAAACTCCTTGCTTATTAAATTCGTCACGAACTTGCGCTTCGGTTTTTCCATTTAATAATGCCTCGGTTTGTGCAAAAAAATTGGACATTAACTTGTCGTGATGGTCTTTATTCCCATACAATGAGTTAACAAAGCCAATGAAATCTGTCGGAATCAATTTTGTTCCTTGGTGAATTAATTGGAAAAAAGCATGCTGCGAATTGGTTCCTGGTTCGCCCCAAATAATCGTTCCGGTTTGGTAATTAACGGGTTTGCCGTCACGCCCAATACTCTTTCCATTGCTTTCCATGATCCCTTGTTGAAGGTACGGAGCCAGCTTTTGCAAATATTGAGTGTAGGGAATTAACGCTTCACTTTCGGCACCAAAGAAATTATTGTACCAAATACTTAATAAAGCCAATACAACAGGTATGTTTTTGTCGAATGATGCGATTTTAAAATGTTCGTCCATTTGATTCGCTCCTTTCAAGACTTTATCAAAATTATCAAATCCTACCGCTAGGCTAATTGATAATCCCACGGCACTCCATAAAGAAAATCGTCCTCCAACCCAATCCCACATTGGGAAAACATTATCGTCATTGATTCCAAATTCGGTTACCTTTTTAATATTGGTGGAAACCGCCACGAAATGTTTGGCCACATCTTCTTGTTGGGCTGTCCCGAATTCTGGAGATAAAAACCAAGAACGAATCGTCTCAGAATTGGTTAATGTTTCTTGTGTGGTAAATGTTTTAGAAACAATCACAAAAAGGGTCGTTTCAGGATTTATTTTTTTGATGATTTCGTTCACATGATCACCATCAACATTGGATACAAAATGAACGTTCAAGTGATTTTTATAAAATTGCAATCCTTCCACAATCATTGCTGGTCCTAAGTCGGAACCGCCAATTCCAATGTTCACCACATCGGTGAAAGCCTTTCCAGTGTATCCTTTTCTAATGCCGTTCACCACTTCATCGGTAAACGCTTTTATTTTGTTTTTTACTTCGTAGATTTCAGGAATTACATTTTGTCCGTCTAAAGTAACCACAGAATTTTCAGGCGCACGCAATGCCGTATGGAGTACAGCTCTGTTTTCTGTTCTATTTATAGTTTCACCTTCAAAATAAGCCGCAATCGCTTCTTTTAAATGCACTTCATTGGCTAAATTAACAAGCAAATCCATGGTTTCTTGATTGATTCTATTTTTAGAATAATCAATTAAAAAATCGTTCCATTCAATGAGAAATTTCGATGCTCTTGAAGAATCCTCTTGAAACATATTTTTCATGGAAACCGATTTCATGGTTTCAAAATGGTTTTGAATTGCTTTCCATGCAGCAGTTGAAGTTGGATTGGTATTATGTAAGGCCATTTATAAGAAGTCTTAGTTAATTTGATTTTTGAATTGCAAATTTACAAATAATGTTTGTAAAGTAATTGTGAAGAAGTAGTATATGAAAAATAAATCGACAAGGTTCTTTAGCCACGAATTACACCAATTAACACAAATTATAAGTCATTCGGCTATTATCTATTAATTGGCGAGGTTTTTTAGCCACGAATTACACGAATTAACACAAATTATAAGTCTATTATCTATTCGTCTATTATCTCTTAAGTTCAATAGCCGCAACCCGGTCCAATTCTTTTTTCAAGGGAGTCATTTGTTCCATAAAACGAGGCAAATTCTTTTTGCTCATCGGTTCAGAATTGGGTAATTTCAATCGTAAAGCGTCTACTTGAACTCCGTTTTTCCAAAATCGATAACATACATGAGGGCCTGTTGCGAGACCAGTGCTTCCCACTTTTCCAATAACATCTCCTTGGTTTACTCTTTGCCCCCGACGCGCAATAATTTTTGACATATGTAAGTATTGCGTCGAATAAGTATTATTATGTTTTACTTTAACAAAATTTCCGTTTCCAGCGGTAAAGCCGGTTTGCTCCACCACTCCCGAAGCAGTAGTCATAATTGGCGCACCGTATGGCGCTGCATAATCGGTTCCTTTATGGGCTTTCCAGATTTGCTGCACCGGATGAAATCTATTTTTAGAGTAGCGAGATGTAATATTTACAAATTTCAATGGGGCTTTTAAGAAAAAGTTCTTTAGCGCTTTCCCTTGCTCATCGAAGTATTCCAATTTATTGGAATTGCTTTCTTGCGAAAAAGGAAAAGCATAAATTAATTTGCCTTTGTATTCAAAGAAGGAACATTTTAAGCTATCAACTCCGTCATAAATGGAGTCGTTTATGTACCTTTCGGTGAAAGTTACGGCAAATTTATCGCCTTTTTGCAATTTGAAAAAGTCAATCGACCAAGCATAAATTTTAGAAATTGAAACCGCTAATGCGCCATCAACTCCCTTTTTTACTAAAGTTTCAGATAAAGAACCGTCTAATTTTCCCGCAATAGTTCTTCGTCTAATGGTAACGGGTTCAATGTGTTTGTAAACTTTAATCGAATCTTTCACATCGATTACATAATAACTCAATCGATCGGGTTGGTAGATAAATGCACGTATCTTTTTTGATTTCCCTTTGGATCTCAAAATGGTATACGGTTTGTCTATTCTCATCAATCGAACGTCAAACGTATCTTTTACTTTGTCGACAATGTCATATACTTTTAGGTCTCCTAAATTTTGTTTTTCGAGGATGCTTCCAAAGGTGTCGCCGTCCCTTATGGTGTCTTGAACTACATCAAAATGATTGAGCACGAATCCAAATGCAACCACAATTGGTTCTTTTGGAATAACTTTTTCCTTTTCTGATTTATTACAGGAAAATAATGATGCTATTAGTAAAAATAAGAGGAACGTTTTTTTCAAACCATGTTTTTTATATTAATTTTCAGCGCCCCAATTTTTCAATTCCTCTTCGCTCCACAGCTCAGGGAAAAATATTCTTCTTTGGTATTTAGGGTGCATGTATTTTTTCCAGTCGCTTCCGCCAGTTGATTCGCCATTTCCTTTTCCGCTTGACTCGATATATTTTCTTGCTGCATTCAAGTGTCCCATTACCCAAGTAATATTTACGGTGTGGTCGTAATGGCGCATTGCTTTAATTAATTCGGTATTTTTTTGATCGGCTTCAGGCAATTGTTTGAATTTTTGCCACAAATTTATGGTGTTGTATTCTTCCATCGATCGAAGAAATTGCGCTTTGTATTTTCTTTCAAATTCGAGAATTAGGTACGACTTTTCTCCTGTTTCGTGGTCTTTTCCTCCTGCTTGCCAATACAAATGTTCTAAAGCGTGTTCGTAGGGAGTATTTCTATCAATAGTAGCTCTAAAACGATAATCGATTAAGTTGATCAGATCGGTAGAAGCAAACTCAATCAAGCGGTATTGTGCACTTTGAAAACCACTCGCAGGGGTTAAAGTATTTCTGAATTTCATGTATTGTTCCACTTCCATTCCGTCACCCATAATATCAAAAGAAGTGGTCAGCATATCAAAATAGCGGCTAATTCTCATTAATCTAACCGTAAAAAATGCCGTTTCTAAATTATCATTTTTACAAATTTGCTCCATTTCCCACAAAATCATTTTAAACAACAATTCGTTTACTTGGTGGTACATGATAAAAACCATTTCGTCGGGAAGTGTAGTTCTTTGGACTTGAAGATTCAAAAGCGCGTCCGTTTGGATATAATCCCAATAGGTGATTGGTTTTGACCAAAGGAGTCCTTCTAAATGCGTTTCGGTTTTTTGGTTGATCTTTTGAAATTTATCTTCTAATTTTTGAAGGATTTCATTTGATATAGTTGGATTATCCATTTTTATTTTACTTTAATTGTGAAGGAATTTTTTAATCCTTTGAAACCGTCTAAATCTGCTTTTATTGATCCTACGGTTAAACTCGCTTGTATTCTAACAGGGATTTTATTGTCGTCGTCTGAAATCCAAACGGTAAGTGCTTCTTGTTCTTTAAAAACTCTTCCCGATTGAACTAAAGGACGGAAAATCATTGTTGGTATTACTCCAAATTTAGTATTTAGATCTTCTCGGCCGATAAATTTAAGCTTAAATTTTGTAGTTTCCTCATCAAAGAACATATCAATAGCAACAGATTCTCCAACTTTTAACTTATTAATCGTAGGATAATTTCTCAAATAATAAAAAGCAGATACAATGTCTTGGGTATTGTTTGGGATTACATATGTTTTCTCTGTTTTATTGTCAAAATCTTTAACTAAAACGCGATCTGAAGCTAGATTGAAAAATCCTTCTTGGTTTTTGGTATAACCGCCTTCGTCAATTTTTCGAATGTATTTGTAAGGATTTCCGGTAACCTTATCAAAGTAACTTTCGTAAAGATCGTCCACTTTAAAAAAGAATCTTGACATTCCGGTGGAATATCCTTTTCCGATTACGTGGTACACTTTTTTATTATTAATTACTCCATCTTGAACTTCAAGAGTTGCATATCCTGCATTAATTAGTCCGTAATGAACCCTAAATTTGAACCATTCACCGGTTTGAAAAGCGTCTTCACGTTGGGCATCAAAACTAAATAGTAGGGGAAATATTAGGAAGATTAGAAATTTTTTCATGGTAACGGTTTTTGTTGAATTGCCTGTACAATATTTATTCCAAATGTAATAAAAACAAAAAAACTCAATCAAATTATGACTGAGTTTTTATGCTATTAACCAACCAAAAAATTATAAATTATGAAAAATTTATACAAAAATGAGGAAACCACTCCTTATTTCTGAGTACAAAGATATTCAAAATGTTGAATTATAATTAGCAAAAAATGAACTTTAACATTTATTTTGCAAAGATAATTCTCTTTCAGTCGATTTATTTATGAAAAATTTAAGAAAATCAATATATTTTACAATGTTCCTCTTAAAGATTGTTCTCTTTCAATAGATTCAAAAAGTGCTTTAAAATTTCCTGCTCCAAATCCTTTAGCACCCATCCTTTGAATTATTTCAAAAAATAAGGTTGGTCGGTCTTGAACTGGTTTGGTGAAAATTTGCAATAAATAGCCGTCTTCATCGGCATCAACCATAATGGCTAATTTTTCTATAGCGTTTAAATCTTCTTTCATCATGTCCATGTGAACTCCTAATCTTTCCGGAATTGCTTGATAATAAGCATGTGGCGGCGCAGATAAAAATTCTACTCCACGCGCTTTTAATTGCGAAACTGTTGAAATAATATCGTCGGTAGCAATGGCGATGTGTTGCACTCCTGGTCCACCGTAAAAATCTAAATATTCTTCAATCTGAGAACGTTTTTTTCCTTCTGCTGGTTCGTTGATTGGGAATTTAATGCGCCCGTTGCCGTTCGACATTACTTTACTCATCAATGCAGAATATTCGGTGTGAATTTGTTTGTCATCAAAAGACAAGAAATTTACAAATCCCATTACTTCTTCATAGAATTTTACCCACGTATTCATTTCATTCCAACCCACATTTCCTACCATGTGGTCGATATATTTTAATCCTACCGCTTCCGGATTGTAATCGGATTTCCATTCTTTATAACCAGGCAAGAAAATTCCGTTGTAGTTTTTTCTTTCTACAAATAGGTGAACGGTTTCACCATAGGTGTAGATTCCTGAACGAACTACTTCTCCAAATTCATCTTTTTCAACTGTTGGTTCCATGAAGGAAACAGCGCCTCTTTTCATGGTTTCTTGATAAGCGCTAGTCGCGTCTTCAACCCAAAGGGCAACAATTTTTACGCCGTCCCCATGTTTTCTTAAATGGTCATTTATTGGAGAATCTTGGTTTAAAGGTGTGGTTAAAACCAATCTGATTTTGTCTTGCTTTAGCACATAAGACGTTCGGTCTCGAACACCCGTTTCCAATCCAGCGTAAGCCAACGATTGATAACCGAAAGCCGTTTTATAATAATGTGCAGATTGTTTTGCGTTTCCTACATAAAGTTCTACATAGTCTGTTCCTAGTAATGGAAGGAAATCTTGTGCTCCTTCAAATATTTTTTCTAATCCGTAGTTTACAGATTTTACTTCTTTTGTTGACATTTTGATATGTTATTATGAGGTGAAATAATCGTTCCTCTTATTTCTAAATTTTGTTAATTATTGGAAATTCTAGCCCTGATAGCAGTGGAAATCCCCTATTGATGTGAGGCACGAACAATAATAGGGATTGCAACGAATAGCAGGAAATAGCTCCAAATTATTCCATCCAAGATTGATAATACTTACCATCATCGATGCCCATGGCTTCCTCGGTTACCATTAATGGTCGGAAAGTGTCTACCATTACCGCTAATTCTTCGGTTACGGTTTGACCAATACTTCTTTCCATTGCTCCTGGCGCTGGTCCGTGAGGAATTCCTTTTGGATGCAAAGTAATGTGTCCTTGCTCTATATTATTACGGCTCATAAAATCACCATCGCCATAATAGATTACCTCATCGCTGTCAATATTACTATGATTGTAAGGTGCCGGAATAGATTTTGGGTGATAATCGTACAATCTTGGAACGAATGAACATACTACAAATGTTGCCGTTTCAAATGTTTGATGCACTGGCGGCGGCTGGTGAACTCTTCCTGTAATTGGTTCGAAATTGTGAATGCTGAAGCCGTAGGGAAAATTGTATCCGTCCCAACCGACTACGTCAAAAGGGTGTGTTGCATAAACTATTTCGTGAATCATTCCTTCTTTTTTGACTTTGATTAGGAAATCTCCTTTTTCATCGTAAGTCTCCAATTCGTTGGGCAAAATAAAATCACGTTCGCAAAATGGGGAATGTTCTAAATGTTGTCCTGATTCATTTTTATATCTTTTTGGAGTATAAAATGGCGTGAAGGATTCGACGTAGAACAATCGGTTGTCCGAAGTTTCAAAATCTATTTGATAAATTACTCCTCTTGGTATAATTAGATAATCACCATATTCAAATGGGATGTTCCCTAACATGGTTCTTAATTTTCCTTTTCCTTTATGGATGAATAACATTTCATCGGCATCGGCGTTTTTATAGAAATAGTTCCGCAGAGAGGTTTTAGGGGCTGCTAATCCGATGGTGCAATCTTTATTGACCAACATTGGTTTTCTACTTTCTAAAAAATCGTCTTCCGGTTTTATTTCGAAGCCTTTTAAGAGTAGTGCTTTTATGTTTTTACCAATAGCAATTTTAGGTTCAACCGAATACGATTTTAGAATTTCTTTTACCTGTGTTGGTCTGTGAACATGGTAGGATAGCGACGAATGACCGTGAAATCCTTCTGTTCCAAATAATTGTTCGTAATAAAATCCTCCTTTAGGATTTTCAAACTGTGTGTGTCTTTTTTGGGGAAAATCACCGAGTTTATGATATATTGGCATCTTTTTATAGTTTAAAATTTAAGAGTAAAGTTGGTTTAACTTCAAATGTTTATTTAATCAAAAAGACATAAAATCATTCTGGGTTTCTCTTGATGAGAAACTGCAAATAACCTAATAATCCAATCCATGTTGTTTTCATGAAACAAATATCGTAAAAAATATATTATAAATAAAAGCGACTTCAATTGAAGTCGCTTTTATTATTTTCTCTCATTATCTAATCGTTCAAATTCTTCCGGATTATTTAATTTAGCATGTTTTTTACTGTAAAGAAAATAAACTGCTATCCCTATTATTCCCCAAACTATAAATGCATACCACGTTTCTTTTCTAACATATAGCATTAAAAACAAATTAAACGAAACTCCTAAAGTCCCAACTAAGTATATAGCAGGAGTTCTGTAAGGTCTTTCTAATTCTGGTTTTTTATATCTTAAGATCATTACGGCTACACATACCATTGCGAAAGCTAATAATGTTCCCATTGAACACATTTCTGAAACTTTATCAATTGGAGTAAATGCGGCTACAACTGCGATAATCGCACCAACTAAGTAAGTACTTTTATATGGTGTTTTAAAATTGGCATGTAGGTCTTTGAAAAAAGGTGGTAATAACCCGTCTTTTGCCATACCTAAAAATATTCTAGTTTGACCTAACATCATCACTAACATTACAGAAGTTAATCCTGCAGTAGCGGCTATTGTTATTATAAATACGGCCCATCCTAATCCGTTTTCAGCAAATGCTGAAGCTACAGGAGCAGATTTATCTAACACATCGTATTTTACCATTCCGGTTAACACTAAAGAAACAAGAATATATAAAATGGTACAAATTACCAATGAGGCTACAATTGCAAAAGGAACGTCTTTTTTAGGGTTTATTGCTTCTCCCGCTTGTGTTGAAACGGCATCGAAACCTATATAAGCAAAAAACACAATTGTTGCCGCGGTCATCACTCCACCAAAACCAAAGTTTACTTTTTCTACTCCATCAACAATTGTAGTTGTTTCTGCTGGAATAAATGGTTGCCAGTTAGCAGTATCTATGTAAAAAGCGCCAACAATAATTACAAATAATACTACTGCTATCTTAATAATTACAATAATATTATTTGTTTTTGCAGCTTCTTTAATCCCTTTTATTAATATAGAAGTTACAATTAAAGTAATAATTAATGCTGGCAAATTAATAGCAAAAGTTGGGGCTTCAATCCCCGCGATTTTTGCCTTTTCGATAGCCGTTGCTAAATCGTTACAAAGCCACAAAGGAATGTCTATATGAAATAGATGCAGCAGTTTAACAAAATAGCCACTCCAGGCAACCGCAACTGTGGTGGCTCCCATCATGTATTCTAGTATTAAATTCCATCCAATAAACCATGCAAAAAGTTCTCCCACTGTTCCATAAGCATAGGCATAGGCCGATCCTTCAACTGGTAATACTGAGGCAAATTCTGCATAACATAAGGAAGCAAATAAACATCCAACTCCTGCAATTACAAAAGAAAGTGCTAATGCAGGTCCGGCATAATCATGGGCTGCAATTCCAGTTAAGGTAAATATTCCACCACCTATAATGGCGCCTATTCCTAAGGAAGTTAATCCCCATTTTGTAAGTACTCTTTTTAAATCATTTTTTTTCATATCAGCTTCAAAGGCTGAAACTGGTTTTACTCTCCAAATAGACATATTGTAACTTTTTTAAATAAATATTTTCAAATATATAGAATTTTCAACAACATTATACATTTTAATACTTTGAAGTATTTTTAATTTTTAAACTTTATAAAATAAAATTATATTAAAAACAAAAACCAATAGAAATTAATGTATACCCTTTATTCAATTCTGGCGACCAGGTGTATTTAATTTCGGCAGGACCAATAATTGTTTCCAAACCATACCCTAAAGCGTACCCTGAATATTTAGGTTTTGAAATCCATTCAGTAGTTTCAAACAATTCATTATTTACCTGAGCAAAATTTCCGGAAAAATTAATGTGGTTTTTTTTGTAAAATTCATAATCGAATGTGAATGCCGTCCTAAAAAAGCTATTCCCTAAAATGCTTAAAAAATCATACCCATAAAAGGATCTGATATTATTTATTGGGCTAAATCCAAATCCGCCTAAAGCAAAATCTAATACTGGCTCGCTTCCTTTTCCAAATTTTAATCCTGCATCTACTTGAAATTCAATGGTGGTTTTATTTAATACGGTTTTCACTACACTAAATTCACTTTTAGCAATTGAAAAAGGTTCAAACTGATTTTTAAAATTAGAAGAACTTAAATAGGTGTTAATATTTGTTGAGAAAGACCATCCTCTTTTTGGAAAATATTTATTATCAAATGAGTCGTACTTTAGAGATTCGAAAACGCTCCAATAATTATTTTTTTGAAGAATAGGCGTTGTATTTGAAATAGTTTCAGAAGATATTTTTAGGTTTTTATTTTCTACCCCTATTCCTAATAAAAATTTTTGAAAGGAAACCGTTTGAATATAGGCTTGATTAGTGAAATCCAAATACTCAATATTAAGTACATTAATTCCAGGTTGCGGTGCAGTTAAATTGTAAAGAAAATTAGTTGATACATTCTTAGTAAAACCGGTGTATTTTGATTTAATGCCGAAACTCCAGTGAAACCCATTGTCAATATAATATTCAAAGTTGTATCTAAAATTATCCCCCAAACCGATATCAACAAAAGCTACGTCATTTTTTGAAAGTAATTTTTTTTCAGTCAAATTAACTAAAAAAGCGCTTTTGAATAGTGCGTCATAATGCAATCCAAACTTTAAAAAAGTGGTTTGTGGGCTTTCTACTAAATTTATATTTAAATCATAATGATTCTCATTTTTGTCGATTGTATAGGTAATGGATTTGAAGTTTTGAGTGGCGCTTAAATTGTCTGTTCCTACTCTTAGATTGTCATAACTTATTTTGCAATTTGGATTGAATCCTAACTTCCCTAAAACATACGATCGGGTATAATTAGGTAAAAAATTGATGTTAATGTATTTTATAAAAAGAGAGTCATTACCTGCTTTTAGTTTTTCTTTTATATAATTCTCTGTGGGATTTACTAATTTATTTATTTTATCTATTTGTGCATTTGCAGCAGCTTCGCCTTTATTAATAATATCTTCGATAGCATCAAATGAGATTATTCCATATTGAGTTACTTCAGGTTTTATGTATATATCTGTTGCTGCTTTGTTGGCTTTCATTTTTTCAATCATTTGAAGATTGTTAATTTGAACTAAGATTTTGGTCGCGTCATTTAAATTGTTTCGATCTTTAATTTCATCTTGCACATCAACTCCAATAATAATATCAGCACCAAGTTTTCGAATTTCATCAATTGGAAAATTGTTGGAAACTCCTCCGTCTACCAATAATTTCCCATCCAATTCAACTGGTGAAAAAATCGAAGGAAAAGCAGAACTAGCCAATAGTGCTTTGGCCAAATATCCTTTATCTAATACTACTTGCTGTCCTGTTTCAATGTCGGTCGCCATGCATAAAAAAGGAATAGGCAATTTATTAAAATCATGAATTTCTTTAACGTGTTTAGTCAATCTGTTTATTAAATTATAATTGTACATCCCTTTTGATAAAGATAGAGGAATTCCAACTTTAAAATTATTAACTGGTAATGAAAAAGCATACAATTCATCATTTCTTTTTTCGTAAAAATTTTTTGAGGAACGAGGAATATAATCGGTTATTAGATTGTTGAAATCGGTATCTCTAAAAATAGAATCCAATTGCTTTGCATTATAACCCGATGCATAAAGCGCCCCAATTACTGAACCTACGCTGGTTCCGCCAATATAATCAATTTTAACTCCTGCTTTTTCTAATACTTTTATCACCCCAATATGAGCAAATCCTTTGGCCCCACCACCACTTAATACCAACCCAATTTTTGGCCTAGGTTTAATGGTGTCTTGCGAGAAGGTGCTTTGAGTTAAAATAAAAATTAAGAAAAAGAGTGCGATGCTATTTTTCATTTTTTGGCTTTAATTGGTTTTGTAAAAGTCGGTAATTTTTTTGGCTTTTGAAACCCCAACCACCTCAGTAATTTCTTTTTCTGATGCTAATTTTAATCTTTTTACACTTTTAAAGTGCTGAATTAATGTGAGCATGGTTTTTTCACCAATTCCTGGAATGGCTTCCATAGAGGAATTAAGTGCCGATTTACTTCGTTTGTCTCTGTGAAAGGTAATTCCAAAACGATGGGCCTCATTTCTCAAGTGCTGAATTACCTTTAATGTTTCCGACTTTTTATCTAAATATAATGGCACAGAATCTCCAGGATAAAAAAGTTCTTCTAGTCTTTTTGCAATTCCAATGATGGCTATTTTCCCCCGCAATCCCAATTCATCTATACTTTTCAATGCCGATGACAATTGCCCTTTCCCTCCATCGATTATTATTAATTGCGGTAAAGGTTGGTTTTCTTCGAGCATTCTTTTGTATCTTCTATAAACCACTTCTTCCATTGACGCAAAATCATCTGGGCCCACTACCGTTTTAATATTAAAATGGCGGTAGTCTTTTTTGCTTGGTTTCCCGTCTTTAAAAACCACACACGCAGCAACCGGATTCGTACCTTGAATATTGGAGTTGTCAAAACATTCAATATGGCGTGGCTCTTCAGAAAGGCGTAAATCTTTTTGCATTTGGGCCATAATTCGGTTGGAATGCCTTTCTGGATCTACAATTTGGAGTTGCTTTAATTGATCAATTCTATAAAATTTGGCATTTCTAATAGACAGATCTAATATTTGCTTTTTATCTCCCAATTGGGGAACGGTGACTTTTATATTCTCCCCTAAATAAACTGGAAAAGGAACAATAATCTCCTTTGATAGTAAATGGAATCGGTCTCGTAATTCAATTATCGCAAGCTCTAATAACTCTTGGTCGGATTCATCCAATTTCTTTTTGATATCTAAAGTATGGGAACGAATTATCGATCCATGAGAAATTTGCAAGAAATTTACATACGCAGCGCTTTCATCAGATACAATTGAAAAAACATCTATATTGGTGATTTTGGGGTTTATTATCGTGGAACGAGATTGATAATTCTCTAAAACGTCTATTTTTTCTTTGACTTTTTGCGCTTCCTCAAATTGCATTTTAGAAGCAAAATCATTCATTAATCTTTTAAATTCCCTTTGGCTTTCTTTAAAATTACCTTTTAAAATTTCTCGAATCGCATCCACCTGCTTTTGATAATTTTCAACTGTTTCATTTCCTTCACAAGGTCCTTTACAATTCCCAATATGGTACTCCAAACAAACTTTAAACTTATTATTTTCAATGTTTTTTTGACTCAAATCAAAGTTACAAGTACGCAATGGGTAAAGTTCTTTTATTAAATCTAAAATAGTGTTTACCGTTTTAAAGCAAGTGTAGGGGCCATAATATTCCGATCCATCTTTAACCATTCTTCTAGTAGGAAAAATTCTAGGAAAAGGTTCTTTTTTAATGCATATCCAAGGATACGTTTTGTCATCCCGTAGCATTACATTGTAACGGGGCTGCAGTGTTTTGATTAAATTGTTTTCCAATAAAAGAGCATCCGTTTCAGTAGGAACAACGATGTGTTTTATGGTAACAATTTTTTTTACCAGGACATTGGTTTTAGCGGTATCGTGAATTTTATTAAAGTAGGAAGCTACTCTTTTTTTAAGATTTTTTGCTTTGCCAACATACAAAATTTTGTCCTCTTTATCGTAATATTGATAAACCCCAGGGCCGTCGGGTAAAGATTGTATCTGAAGTTGTAAAGTAGGATTGTGCATTTATCAATTGTTTCTATCCGCATAAAAATCAGCTGGCCTTTTTATGGGTTTTCAAATTTACAAAATCTCGCATTTAAAAGCGAAAAACAAACGAGAACTTCTATTTTATACGCCATAATTTTCTACTTTTAACGTTTTAACTACATTATGAGTATTTTAGAACATAAAAGCATCACTATTTTTAAGGAAACTGTTTTGCCAGGAGAAAGCAAAACGATCAACATGGAAATTGCGACTTTGCACACCATGACTAAATTAAAAATTCCAATAATTGTTGAAAGATCAAAATACAGTGGCCCTACAATTCTACTTTCCGCGGGATTACATGGCGATGAAATTAACGGAATTGAAATTGTTAGACAGATAATTACCAAAAACATCAACAAACCAAAAACAGGAACTATCATTTGTATTCCGGTAATCAATGTGTTTGGATTTGTAAATCAAACTCGAGAATTTCCGGATAAAAGAGATTTAAATCGGGTTTTCCCTGGAAGCAAAAAAGGGTCATTAGCCAGTAGATTTGCCTATTATCTTTTAAAAGAAATTATGCCACACATTGATTATGCAATTGATTTTCATGCTGGTGGTGCAAGTAGATTCAACGCTCCGCAAATTAGAATTGTCCCAAAAAATGTAGAATTAAAAAAATTAGCCGATATTTTTCAAGCTCCTTTTGGATTGTATTCAAAAAATATTGCAGGTTCCTTTAGAAATTCCTGTGATAAATTAGGTGTTAAAATGTTATTATTTGAAGGAGGGAAATCAGTGAATATTAACGAAGAAGTAACCCAGGAAGGAATTGAAGGAACCAGGAGAATATTAGACCATCTGGGAATGCTAAACTCAAAAAAGGAAGTTAACTATCCTGAAAAACCAACTATTTATATCACCAAATCAAACTGGATTAGAGCAAAATATTCTGGGATGTTTCACGGTTATACCCAAATAGGAAATTATGTTACCAAAGGACAATTGCTAGCCACCATTTCAGATCCTTATGGAAAAATTGAATTTACGGTTAAGGCGCCTAATTCTGGATATATCATCAATGTAAATGACGCGCCAATAGTTTTTCAGGGCGATGCTATTTATCATATTTCAACTAAAATAAACGATGTTTAAAAAAGAAATTCGTTTAAAATACAAGGAACTTCGCGATTCTTTATCTGAAAACCAAATAGAAGAATTGAGTTTGGCTATTGCCAATGCCGTCTTGTTGCTTCCGATTTGGGAGAAAACGTATTTTCATATTTTTCTTCCTATCGAAGAACAGAAAGAAGTAAATACCGAATATATTTTACATTTACTATCAGGAAAAGACAAAGAAATTTGTGTTTCAAAAAGTGATTTCGAAACTCGAAAAATGAAGCATTATTTATTGACTGATAATACTAAAATCAAAAAAAATTCCTACAATATCCCAGAACCAGCAGACGGTCCCGACGCTTCGGGAGAAGTGCCTTCGAGTAAAATGGAAGTGGTTTTTATTCCATTATTAGCTTATGATAATCTTGGAAATCGCGTAGGTTATGGCAAAGGTTTCTACGATCAATTTTTAGCGGAATGCAATTCCAATACAATTAAAATTGGTTTGTCTTTCTTTGAGCCAGAAGAATTAATTTCAGATGTTACTACTTCAGACGTTCAACTCAATTACTGCGTTACCCCAAACAGCACTATTAAATTCTGAAATTTACTCCGATTCTTGAGTTTTTGGGAAGGCTTTTTTGTTGAAAACAATTAGTATTCCAACTCCTGTTGAAATGGCCATATCGGCAACATTGAAAATGGCATTAAAGAAAGTGAAAAATTTACCGCCCCAAAATGGCAGCCAGCTTGGTAAATTACCTTCCCATATTGGAAAATAAAATAAATCTACTACTTTGCCGTAAAATAATTGTCCGTAGGGTTTGTCCGAAAATATAGTGGCTACAGTATGGTAACTGTCATCGAAAAAAACGCCATAAAAGACAGAATCAATAATGTTTCCAAAAGCACCGGCAAAAATAAGTGCTATGGCTACAATTAAGAAATTGGAACTTTGCTTTTTAACCGCATCCCAAAGCCAATAGGCAATTCCTGTAACGGCAACTAATCTAAAAAGAGTTAGGATTATTTTTCCATAAGATCCAGGAATTTGTGTCCCCCAAGCCATACCTTCATTTTCAATAAATAGTATTTTAAACCAATTAAAAACCACTACTTCCTCGCCTAAAATAAAGTGCGTTTTGATATAAATTTTCGAAATTTGGTCAACTAATAAAATAATGGAAATTAGTATATAGGCTTTCTTTAATGACATTTTATAAATTTTGGTACCGCAAAAATAATACTATTTTTAATACAAAACGCTCCTAGAAAGGAGCGTTTAAAAATTATTGAGGAAAATGTTATCGCTGTAAATTTTTAGCTTCTATACTCATTGTAGCGTGAGGCACTACTAACAATCTCTCTTTGCTAATTAATTTACCTGTTACTTTACAGAAACCGTACGTTTTATTTTCTACGCGGAAAAGGGCGTTTTTCAAGTCGCGAATAAACTTCTCTTGACGAATTGCCAGTTGAGAGTTGGCTTCCTTTGACATGGTTTCGCTTCCTTCTTCAAATGCTTTGAACGTTGGAGACGTATCGTCTGTTCCGTTGTTTAAATCGTTCATGTAAGCACTTTTGATTAATTCTAAATCTGTTTGTGCTTTTTGTATTTTATTTATAATCAGCTCTTTGAACTCTGCCAAGTCAGCATCTGAGTATCTTAATGTATCTACTGCCATTCTGTTCTTATTTATTAATTGCTATTCTTGTTATTATTTCGTCAAACTCAATTGCCACGCCACCATCTAATTCGTCAACAAATACCATTGAATCGGTTAATGTTTCTGATTTTATATAGGCTTCATTATTAAGAATTGCGGTTTCCAAATCTCCATTTCTTTGAATTTGAACTTTGATTTTATCGGTAACTTCAAATCCAGAGTCCTTTCTAATGTTCTGAATTCTATTTACTAATTCACGTGCAATTCCTTCCTGATGCAATTCCTCAGAAATTGAAATATCTAGTGCCACCGTGATTCCATTTGAATTGGCTACCAACCAACCTTCAATATCTTGTGACGAAATTTCAACTTCTTGTAATGTTAAAATTATACTTTTTTCCTGAATAATAATACTAATTTCTCCTTCTCTTTCAAATTTATTAATTTGATCTGAAGAAAAACCTTGTATCTCCTTGGAAATCAAGCCCATATCCTTTCCAAATCTTGGTCCTAATGTCTTGAAATTAGGCTTAATTTGCTTCACTAATATCCCCGAAGCATCGTCTAAAAGCACAATTTCTTTAACGTTTACCTCTGCTTTTATTAAGTCAGAAACGGCTTCAATTTCAGCACGTTGACTCTCTTCAAGTATTGGTATCATTATCTTTTGTAAAGGCTGACGTACTTTTATCATTTCCTTTTTTCGAAGAGATAATACTAATGAAGAAATGGTTTGTGCCTTTTCCATTTTACTCTCTAACGATTTATCAACATACTTTTCAACGCATTGAGGAAAATCAGCCAAATGTACACTTTCAAATTTTTCTGATTGTGTTGCTAATGTTAAATCTCTGTATAATTTATCCATGAAAAAGGGAGCAATTGGAGCGCTTAATTTGCTTATCGTTAATAAACATTCGAATAAAGTTTGATAAGCAGCAATTTTATCTTGTCCGTATTCCCCTTTCCAAAAACGTCTTCTACACAAGCGTACGTACCAGTTACTTAAGTTTTCCTGAACAAAATCAGAAATAGCTCTAGCTGCTTTGGTTGGTTCGTAATCGGCATACGCAGAATCAACTGTTTTTATTAAGGTATTCAATTCTGAAATAATCCATTGATCAATTTCAGGTCGTTCTGTAATAGGAATTGTAGCTTCTGAATAGTTAAAATTATCAATATTGGCATACAAACTAAAAAATGAATACGTATTATACAACGTTCCGAAAAACTTACGGCGTACTTCTGCAATTCCTTCTAAGTCGAATTTTAAATTGTCCCAAGGATTGGCATTTGAAATCATATACCAACGAGTAGCGTCGGGACCATACTCTAATAAAGTGTCAAATGGATCGGCGGCATTACCCAAACGCTTCGACATTTTATGTCCGTTTTTGTCTAAAACTAACCCGTTTGAAACTACATTTTTATAAGAAACTTTGTCAAAAACCAAAGTTGAAATAGCGTGCAATGTATAAAACCAACCTCTAGTTTGATCTACTCCTTCAGCGATAAAATCAGCAGGGAAAGCTTTATTTCCATCAATTAAATCCTTGTTTTCAAATGGGTAATGCCATTGTGCATAGGGCATCGCTCCAGAATCAAACCAAACGTCAATTAAGTCGGATTCTCTTTTCATCGGCTTCCCGGAAGCAGAAACTAAGGTAATTTGGTCCACTACATTTTTATGTAAATCAACCAAATCATAATTGGCTTCAGTCATATTTCCAATTTCAAACCCTTCAAACGGATTTATTTTTTGAAACCCAGATGCTATCGCTTTTTCGATTTCTTTGTATAATTCTTCAACGGAACCAATTAGGATTTCTTCTGTTCCGTCTTCACTTCTCCAAATTGGCAATGGGATTCCCCAATACCTAGATCGTGATAAATTCCAATCGTTGGCATTTTTTAACCAGTTCCCGAAACGTCCTTCACCGGTTGCTTTTGGTTTCCAGTTGATGGTTTCGTTCAAGTCGAACATTCTGTCGCGCACTTTTGTAATTTCTATGAACCAAGAATCCAACGGGTAATACAAAATTGGAGTATCTGTTCTCCAACAATGAGGATAACTGTGAACGTATTTTTCTACTTTGAAAGCTTTGTTTTCTTCTTTTAACTGAATGGCAATTTCTACATCGGCTGAACGTTCAGGTGCTTCCCCTTCGCTATAAAATTCATTTTTTACATATTTCCCAGCATAAATACCTGTATGATTAGTGAATTTACCCTGTAAGTTTACCAGCGGTCCCGGATTCCCATTTTCATCCAAAACTAACATTGGCGGAACTTCAGGCACGGCTTCTTTCGCGACTTTAGCATCATCAGCACCAAAAGTTGGCGCAGTATGAACAATTCCAGTTCCATCCTCTGTGGTAACAAAATCTCCTGAGATTACTCGGAATGCATTTTCAGGGTTTTGATACGGCAACGCTAATTGCATCAATTGCTCGTAACGAATTCCAACTAAATCTAGCCCTTTGCATTCAGTTAAAATTTTGAATGGAATTTGTTTGTCGCCAGCTTTAAAATTATCAAAATCGGAAACGTCTTTACTTTCGAAAAACCCTTTTGAGAATTGTTTTCCAACTAAATTCTTAGCCAAAATTACTTTTGAGGGTAAATAAGTATATTGGTTGAAGGTATCAACTAAAACGTAATCAATTTTTGGTCCTACGGTCAATGCCGTATTACTTGGTAATGTCCAAGGTGTTGTGGTCCAAGCTAGTATATAGATGTCTCCAAAATCCTTTAAAAAACCAGGTAGTGTATCGTTGATCGCTTTAAATTGCGCCACCACAGTGGTGTCGGTTACATCTCTATAACTCCCGGGCTGGTTGACTTCATGAGAAGATAATCCCGTTCCTGCTTTAGGGGAATACGGTTGAACGGTGTATCCTTTATACATCAAATCTTTGTCATAGATTTGCTTTAAAAGCCACCAAACCGATTCCATGTATTTGGATTTATAAGTCACATAAGGGTCTTGCATATCAACCCAGTAACCCATTTTTTCAGTTAAATCGTTCCACACATCTGTGTAACGCATTACCGTTTTTTTACAAGCTTCGTTATATTGTTCTACAGAAATAGTTTTACCAATGTCTTCTTTGGTAATTCCAAGTTCCTTTTCGGTCCCTAATTCTACGGGTAGCCCATGAGTATCCCAACCTGCTTTTCGCTTTACTTGGAATCCCTTTTGAGTTTTATATCTACAAAAAATATCTTTTATTGCTCGGGCCATCACGTGATGAATCCCTGGCAGGCCATTTGCTGATGGCGGACCTTCAAAAAATACGAATGGCTGATTGCCTTCACGAGTGGTAATACTCTTCTCGAATATGTTTTCTTTTTTCCAAAAATCAAGTACTTCTGAGGCCACATTTGGCAAGTCAAGTCCCTTGTATTCAGTAAATTTAGTGCTCATTTTGTCCTTTTCTTAAATCGTTTTGCGAAAGTAATAAAATAATATCGAAAGTGGAAAGTGAAACCTCGAAAGTTCTATTATTAGAAGTAATTATAATAAAAAAGCCGAGTTTAGAATCTTCCAAACTCGGCTCTATTATTTAAATAAAATATTATTTCACAATAAGGAATTCTGAACGTCTGTTTTGCGCATGTTCTTCCTCAGTACAAGCTTCTTTGCAATCCACTTTTGGTTCGCTTTCTCCAAATCCTTTTCCAGTTATTCTTGAGGCTGCAATTCCTTTAGAAAGTACATATTGAACTGTAGATTTAGCTCTTCTGTCAGACAAGTTCATATTGTAAATATCACTACCTCTATTATCAGTATGCGATTTTGCAAAGATTACTAATTTATCATTTGCCTTCATCACTTGAACTAACTTATCCAATTCGAAAGCACCTGCTTGGGTAATATTGCTTTTGTTGAATTCAAAATAAATAGGATTTAATACAATTTCTGTTGGTTTAATAATAACTTCAATTGGATTAAGTGGTGTTGGTACAGATAATTTACCTCCTTTGTTTTTAGCTATACTAAATACGCCACTTTCGTATCCGTCTTTAGCAACTTGAAGGCTATAATCTGTATTGCATTCTAAAATAAAATCAACATTCCCGTTGGCATCTGAAATTTTAGTTTCAATAATATTCTTTTTATCGTCTAAAATTGCAACGCTAGCTCCTTCAAGAATAACTCCAGAAACTGAATTAGTAACAAGAATTGTAGATTCTACACTACAAAGTGGTTTTGCAATATACAAGTCATCCGATTCTTCCCGATTACTTGAAAAGAACCCTAGATTTCTTTTGGTATTAAATGAAAAAGAAAAATCGTCTTTTTCACTATTTACAGGTTTCCCAAGATTTTGAGCGTTTTCTGACTTACTTAAATTAATTACGTAAACATCTAAACCTCCAAGTCCTTGTCTAGAATCAGATGAAAAGTAAAGCACATTATCATCAGTAATTGAAGGGAATTGTTCGTTACCTTCTGTATTAATTTTAGATCCCAAATTAACCGGAGCTCCGTAAACATCTCCTTCAGCAACGTCTACTTTCCAAATATCATTTCCACCTAACCCTCCTAGCATATTGGAGTTAAAATACAACGTTTTACCGTCGGCACTGATACTTGGATTACTGATGGAATACAATTTATTATTGAACGGTAATTGTTTTGCTTCAGTCCATTTATTATTCACTTTCGTAGCCTTGAAAAGGTACATTTGGCTGAATTTTGTTTTTATATTTTTGATATCTTCATAATCATCAATCACTCGGCTATCTCTAGAAAAATAAATAGTATTCCCATCTGAACTTACGCAGGCGGGTCCGTCGTGCCAGATTGTGTTAATGTCCTCCACTTCCATTGGAGCACTCAAAGAATCATTATCAAAAAGTGTTGCTTGATATACATCTAAATACGATTCCTCTTTCCACCCTGTTTTTTTCTTAGATATTTTTCTTGAACTAGAGAAATAAAGGGTATTATCATTCGCTAACTTAGGTCCAAAGTCAGTGTATTGACTATTAATAGTAACCGGTTGTAGGTTGAATACTTTTTGTTTACTAAGTAATTTTGGAATGTAATTTGGATTTTCATTAAATAAAATTGCACGAATATCTTTTGAATTTTTACTCGCAAAAATGGCCATTTGGGCATTTGCTTCTTCGTATCTTCCGCTTGCTTTAAGCATTTGAGCATATTTAAAATACGTTTCAGCCTCTTGTGGTTGAGTTAATGAAAGTGCATACCATTTAATCGCTTCTGTGGTATTAAACATGTTATAATAGCTTTCAGCAAGTTGATTGTATATGTAATTTTGTTTTATTCCAGTACCTACTAATTTTAAATATTCTTTACTAGCATCTAGATATTCAAATCGTTTAAATAATTTATCGGCCCAAGCGGTTTGGCTGTCTTGTGCTTTAACAGAAATTGTGCTAACAAACACAAAACTTAATATCAGAAATATATTTTTCATTATGGACGTTATTTATATTAGAAATATCTAGGTGAATGTGAAACTTTTTTAGGCACGTATAAATCAAATAATAAGATGATTTCGTGAGAAGATGGGGTAGTTACATTCAGGTCAGAAACAATATGATCATAAGCATATCCAACTCTCAAAGATGGATTAATTTTATAATTTACCATCAAACCAAAAGAGTCATTCAATCTATAGGTTGCTCCTGCCTCAAATTTTTCTTGGTAT
Organism: Flavobacterium sp.; assembly: GCA_021740105.1. Taxonomy (GTDB): domain Bacteria; phylum Bacteroidota; class Bacteroidia; order Flavobacteriales; family Flavobacteriaceae; genus Flavobacterium. The sequence continues at coordinate 480,699 of JAIPAM010000001.1, read as the reverse complement.
AAGAAATTGGTTGAAAGGTCAATTGAAGCTTGAGTTCCTATTGCAGATTTAACCATACCAAATGGTTTAAATTTTAAGTTAGGATTGATGTCAAATACATATCCTCCCGTAAAGAAATAGTGTTGTATTTCAGTCCCATATTTTCTTCCATTATAATCAAGGTGAACTGATTTTAGCATATTAGGGATAGAAAAGGCAAGGTAATAGTTATCTGTATAATAAAACAATCCGGTACCAAGGTTTAATTTTGAATTGTTGGTGTTTTCTTGAAATGAACCATCATTTGGATCAGGTAATGTTGGTTGAATAATACTTCTTAACCCTATTTTTTGAAAGGTCACCCCTGCTTTTAAACCGAAGGCCAATCTTTTCTCTCCTCCTAAATTTAATGTGTACGAGAAATCTCCGTATATATTATTTTCTTCAACAGGACCAATTCTATCTGATAAAATCGACAATCCTAAACCAACATTTTTTCCAACTGGTGAAGATCCCGAAAATGAAAATGTGGTAGGCGCATCTTCAATTTGAATCCATTGCTTTCTATACAACAATCCGAAAGACAGATTTTCTTTAGAACCAGCGTAAGCGGGATTTATTATGTTCATATTATACATGTATTGTGTATAATGTGGTGCTTGTTGTGCTTTAACATCAACAAATGATATTAAAATTAAAATAGCTAGTAAAAATATTTTTTTCATAGGGTTAAATTTAGGATTAATAAGCGCTGAGTTATATCAGCGCTTATAAAATCTTAATATTATCGATTAATATAAATCCATCCAGTAAATGAATTTCCTGAATTTCTTGTAATTACATAATAGTAGGTTCCATCTGGAAGTTCACTTCCGCTTTCAGATTGTCCACGCCATTGGTTAGTATAATTTTCTCCATGGCTGTAAACTTTAGTACCATATCTGTTAAATATACTTAGCGATTTTACATCTGATAAAATGAAAGCTTCGTTATCACCATCTCCATTTGGAGAAATACCTTTTTGAATTGTACAGGTTATTCCATCTACTTGTTGTGTGTTTACATATCTACAGCCATTAACTGTTACTGTTGATGTATAAGTTCCTGGAATACTAATTACAATTGAAGGATTAGATGTTGGTCCAAAAGTATATCCATTTGGCCCACTCCATTCATAAGTAGCATTGGCTGGATTAAAAGAACCTGCTACTGGTAAAGCGGTTATTGTAAAATCTGGTCCAACACAAACTGCTGTTAACTGAACATCTATCTGAGGAATAATTGTAAACGTGGTGGTAGCAGTTGCTTGAGGACATCCTCCAGCTGCAGGCATTGTGTAAGTTACTGTATAAGGACCTGCTGGGCTATTGCTAACATTGAATGCTCCTGATGTAGCACTAATTGAAAGTCCAGAAGGAGAAGCGCTAAATGTACCGCCAGTTGTACCTGTTATTGTAACTGCTTGAGAGCCTGTGTTGTCATAGCAATAAAAAGGATCAGAATAAGCGATTGTGGCTTGCGGCAAGTTAGTAATCGTTACCTGAGCAGTTGAAACTATAGCTGGACATCCTGCTGATGCTGCTATAGTATTTGTCACTGTATAATTTCCTGCTACACTTGTAGATAAATTAATTGCTCCTGTAGTAGCATTAATGCTTAAGCCTGTTGTTGAAGTAAATGTTCCTGCAACACCTCCGCCAGAAAATACTGGATTTGGATTAGTGGCCGTTTTACAATATGGAGATCCAGGATAACTAAATGTTGCGACTTGTGGTGCCGTAATTGTAATTGCAAAAGTTGCCGTTACTGAACTACAACCACCAGCAGCAGCGATAGTATTAGTAATCGTGTAATTACCCGCTGTACTTAAAGATAAGTCAATAGCTCCGGTAGAACTATTTAAAGATAGTCCGGCAGTAGAAGTAAATATTCCTGCTGAACCCGTTAATGTAATTACTGGATTAGCACCTGTTTTACAATAAATAGCAGAATTATAACTAAATGTTGCAACAGCAACGGCTGTAATGGTTACTTGAGCAGTTGATTGAACTTGTGCACAACCATTTGCAGCTGCAATAGTATTGGTTACTGTATAATTCCCAGGAGTACTTGTTGCTAAATTGATAACCCCAGTTGTAGAATTAATAGTTAATCCCGCAGTAGAGGTAAAAGTCCCTGCAACACCTGACCCAGTAAATGTAGGGGTTGGATTGGATCCGCTAATACAATATGGCGATCCTGCATAACTGAATGTAGCAATTGGAGCAGCAGTAATTGTAATTGCAAATGTTGCTGTTGCAATTGGACAAGTAGTTGTAGCTGCTATTGTATTTGTAATTGTATAATTTCCTGGTGTACTTGTAGATAAATCAATTGCCCCAGTTGCACTATTTAAGGTAAGGCCTGCGGTAGAAGTAAATACTCCTGCACCACCACCATTAAGATAAGTAATTACCGGATTTGCTCCTGTTTTACAATAGGTCGTAGAATTATAGTTAAATGTTGCTACTGGTGAGGCAGCAATTGAAACAGACATAGTTGTTGGATTGGCACATTGATTAGGAGCAGGAGTAAAGGTATATGTGGTTGCTCCTATATTTGACGTATTAATTGCCGCATTCCAAGTTCCTGTTATTGAAGGTGTATCTGTAGAAGTTATTGGCAATAATGGCGCAACACTATTCTGACATAAAGTTGGAATTTGTGTAAATGTAGGAGTTCTAACACCGGTAATTAATACGTTTCCTGTAACTGGTGATGAAGAACATCCCAATCCGGTAATTGAAACTGCATCAATAAAGTTTCCAACGGTTAAGTTTCCAGAACCAGAACTTACAGACACAAATCGTATTGTGTAATTCGTAACTCCATTATTTGGGAAAGTGTAATTAACACTATTAAATACCCACGCACTTGGAGTTGCTGTGAAGTTTCCTAAACTTACATATGGTCCACCAAAAGGTCCAATTTCGACTCTCATTACATCAGTTCCAGAAAAACGACCTCTATGAGCGAATGAAACATTCACAGAAGATCCAGGAATAACAGATATATTTTGGAAAAGTGTAGAAACTTGGTTGGCATTTAATTCAATAAATTGAGTGCCTGAATAAGCATTCGTGTTTTCTGTACCATTAGTCCAAACTTCAATAATTCCATCAGTTGCTGTAGTTCTCCAACATTGGAAGTTATTTTGATTAACTAATAACATATTGCCTAATGGAATATTCAGATTACTTTCAAAATCGGAATTACAGAAATTGTTTTGTTGAGTGATTACTACACTGTAGGCTCCTGAAACTGTTGCGTTAAATGTTGGAACGTTTCCTGGATTAGTAGCTCCTGTTGGAACTGTCCAAGCATATGAGTAATTCCCTGGAAGTGTTGGAGTAGCAGTAACTGTTGCAGAAGTACCTGAACAAACTGTTGGACTATTTACGGTAACTCCTAAAACAGGATTAACAATAATTGATTTAGTAGCAGTAAGTGCACATTGGCCTGACGTAGGTGTAAATGTGTAAGTAGTCGTTGCCAAGTTATTTAAGGCTGGCGACCAAGTACCTGTAACTCCATTTTGAGAAGTTGTTGGCAAAGGCAATAGCGTACCTCCATTACAAATAGGTGTAACATCTAAAAATATTGGCGTTATACTTAATGGATTTACGGTTATTGTCATAGTTGCAATACTAGAACAAGTACCAGAACTTGGAGTAAAGGTATAAGTTGTAGTAGCGATATTATTTAAAGCAGGTGACCATGTCCCAACTACACCATTAGTAGAAGTTGTTGGTAAAGCAGCTAATGTTGCCCCTGTACAAATTGGTGCTACTTGTGTAAATAAAGGGGCAACTGTTCCAACTTGAATAGTCATCGTTGTGGTAGTTGCACATTGTCCAACATTTGGTGTAAAAGTATAGATAGTCGTAGCCGTATTGTTTATTGCTGGAGACCAAGTCCCTGTTATTCCTTCTAGAGAAGTAGTAGGCAATGGTGCCGAAGTTCCTCCTGCACAAATTGGTGGCGCTGGATTAAAGGTGGGAACTGGTAAAACAATATTAACCGTTGTGTTGCTTACTGCTCCAGGGCAACCTAAAAATTGAGGTAAATTATAACTTACTACATAGGTTCCAACAGTACTTGTACTTGGAGTAATCGCTCCTGTAACTGTATTTATTGACAATCCAACTGCAGGTGACACAGTATAATTCCCGCCCGTGGTACCTGTTTGAGTAACATTTTGAACTGTAGTATCTGTTTTACAATAAGAAGGAGCGCTATAATTGATGTTTACATTTGAAGGTGGCACCGTGATGGTAATTGCCCAAGAATCAACATCTGAAGGACAAGTCCCAGAGGCACCGATAGTGTTGTAAACCACATAAGACCCAGGTGTGCTTCCAGCCAAATTGATTAAACCCGTAACCGGATTAATGGCAAGTCCAGCCGGTACTGCTGAAAAAGTTCCTGCAGTTGCATTACTTACAAAACTTGGACTTGGATTTGCTTCGTTTTGACAAAAGAAATTTTTAGGATAAGTGAAATTTCCAAATGGGCAACAAATAGTAGGAATAGGCCCGGCGGTTTGAGTAATTCGAACAAACCCTTTTCTACCATTAAAGTTGGTGATCATAATAATATATATCTCCCCAGCAATAGCATTATTAACTCCAAAGTTTTCTGTAAAAGCAGCAGAGAAACTACATGCAATTCCCGTGGCAGGTGCGTTTGTAGTAGAAATTCCGGCACAAGCGGCAGCATTTGAAGTAAATGGTCCCCATGCTACGAAATCCACGTCAATACCTGTTCCGCTAAAGGCACTACTCGTGTTTTGCTCTAAAAAGAAATTGTAATTTCCGTTAGTTGGTATTTGTAAATAATAAAAAGTTGGAGAAGGAGCCGATCCTAAACAACCAACAGTTGTACTAGTTGTAGAAAAAGGACTAATAGGATTTGGCAAGGTAGGAACTCCCACATTGTTAGGAATAATAATTGGGTTTATTGCACACAGCGGTAATGCCGTTCCACAAGTCCCAACGTTTGTTCCAACACAAAGTTCAAATCTAGTAGTTGAAGCAGTTGTTCCTGTTGAATACGCTCTAATATAATAGGTTTGACCAATAGTTAATCCTGTAGCTGTATTATTATTTGCAGTAAAACAGGTTCCAAATTGAGTCAGGTTACCACACGTTCCAGTGTAAAGTAAAAAGTTAATATTAAAAGGTGCTGTTGCATAATTAACTCCTAATATAGTTACATAATGACTTGTAGCTGTTGCTGTAAATTTAAACCAAACATCATCGTCATCTATTGCTCCGCCACATGTATTGGCTTCGGGAGATCCTGTAGCAAATGATACACTTCCCAAAACTGTTTGCAAACAGTTGGTATTTTGATTTACAGCTATGTCAATTGCACCGGTACATTCATCATTTGCAATTAAAGTATTAAAACTAAATGGCCCTGCTATAGAACTTGCGTCTGTAGGAGAACATATCGCTCTTACATAATAATCATAACAAGTTGCAGAAGTCAAGCCTGTAATATAAAACGGATTAGAATTGGCATTAAGCCAAAGTGGTGAACCAATTGGAGGCACCGCTGAACCACAAGGTACTGCAGCTACCTGCCATGCCGTTGCGAAACTTCCGTCAGGATTAGCGGGTTGAGTCCATCCCAACAATGCAGTAGACTGAGTAACTGTTGTCGCTGTTAAGGTCTTTGGTTTGGTACAGGTTGGCGGCGGCCCACAAGTAACACTTGCATTCCATCCTGCTGCATTTGTCGTAGCATTAGAAGTAAATACAAACGTTAAGCAACCTGATGCATTAGTAGCTGTAAATGGCCCTATAGTTGCGGTTCCAGAGAAAGTACCTAACAATGTTCCGGTAGCTACGTCACCGTCATAGACTCTTAAAAGATCCAAGCCATTTTGAGTTGCAAAAGTATTAAACGTAACCGTTACTACTTGTCCCGGAATTGAAGGACAGATTGTGGTTGTTCCATTGGCTGCAGTTATGTTATTAGGATAAAGTCCATTTGGTCCTCCTAAATCATAAAATGACCCCCCACAACCCGGCAAGGTAGTTACAGAAACCGGTAATAAGGACCATGAACTAACATCGGTTGCGGAACATGCTGCTCTTACATAAATATCATAACACAAGCCAGAAGTTAATCCAGTAACCACAAATGGATTTGAAGTGGCAGGCAACCATCCAGTAGTTGTTGCAGTTGGAGCTGAAGCACCACAAGGCAAGGCCACGTATTGCCATGCTGTTGCGGTACTTCCACTTGGATTTGCAGGTTGTGTCCATCCAACAGAAACCGAAGTAGTTGTGATAGCCGAACTAGTTAATGTATTTGGTCTGGTACACGTTGGAATTGGCGCACAGGTAATGTTTGCTAGCCATCCCGCAGCAGTAACTGTATTATCAGAAGTAAAGACAAATGTTAAACTACCATTTGGATCTGTGGATGTAAATGGCCCAGGTAAATTTACTCCTGTTAATGTTCCTGAATAGGTCCCTAATAATGTTCCTGCTGAACTATTCCCATTGTAAACTCTTAAAATATCTAAACCACTTTCTGTAGCAAATGAGGAGAAAGTTACCGTAACTGCATCCCCAGGAGTTACTGGAGTAATTACAGTGGTTCCAGTTGCTGCAGTTGTATTGTTAGCATAAGTTCCCGAGATTCCTCCAATATCTACATAATTCCCGCCACAAACTGCAGGGCCAGGAGCTGTTGTAAATGGAAAAGGTCCGGCCCAAATACTGCCTGAAAAGGCACATAAAGAACGAACATAATACTTATATTGTGTCAATGATAACAAAGTAGCAAAAGGAGCTGCTGTTAAATTGTACGCTGTATATGGATTGGTACTTACAATTATTCCAGATCCTATAGGATTCAATTGTGTAGCAGGAATAATTTCAATTTCCCATTGATTACAAGTGTTTAAACCTGCTCCAATTAATGGGTTTGGATTGGTCCAACTTAAAACTGCACTAGAAGAGGTGAAAGTACCCGCGCCTAATGTAGTAGGTTCTAAACATCTTGAAACTACCAAAACATCATCTAAAAATAAATCGTCTCCTTGAAAAGGAGAAGTTTGATTAATCTCGGATACAAAAGCAATGTAGACTTGAGTTCCGGCAGGAAATGTTGCAGGTGGAAAATCAACAACTTGTTCTTCATAAACAATTGGAGCCGGGGCAACATTCGTACTTAGTTGAGATTCTGTATACGTTTGAAGAGTTGTATAAGCCGCTTCTGAGGTTTGATTTGCAGGTAATGCTGCAGAAGCTATTTTAATTTTAAATACTCCTCCCTGGTCTCCTTGTTGGCTGGTTTTTACCCAAAAACGCAATTGCCCATTCAACGGAATCGTCACTACTGGAGAGGCTAAATAATATTTTGCAGAATTTCCTACACCTAAATTTTCACCAAATAACATAGCGTGTTTTGTTCCGCTACGTGGAGTTGTACCATCGGTAAACCAACTTTCTGAACCAGATCCGCTTTGAAATCTTACCCAGTTTGCAGGGATTCCAAAAGGAGTTGATGGGGTTTCAAACCCTTGCAATAAGGCTTGTGAAAATGCTGTGAATGAAAATAAAAGTGTAATTAATAAAAGTGTAATTTTTTTCATAAAATGAAAATTTAAGATTATAATAGGTAATTTAGTTTGCAATTTAGCTTTCAAATTTAACAAAAAAAATTAAAAAATAGCTTTTAATTGGATTTTTAACTAGGGAATTTTAAAATTTATTAATTATAAGTGAGTAAATCGCCGTTTTTCATGCAAATAAATTAGCTTTGCATTATATATTTTGATATGCTAGAAAAAGAAAATAAAAAGATTGAAAAAACCGTAATTGTTGGGATTATCACTCAAAAACAAGACGAAGAAAAATTAAATGAATACCTTGATGAGTTGGCTTTTTTAACCTTTACCGCTGGAGGTGAAGTCGTTAAAAGATTTTCTCAAAAAATGGAACGTCCAAACCCAAAAACATTTGTAGGTACTGGAAAAATAGATGAGATAAATCATTTTGTAATTGAAAATGATATATCAACCGTTATTTTTGATGATGAACTTTCTCCATCCCAACAAAAAAATATTTCAAGAATAATCGCTTGTAAAATTCTAGATAGAACTCACCTTATCTTAGACATATTTGCCCAAAGAGCGGAAACTTCTTACGCCAGAACTCAAGTTGAATTAGCGCAATGTCAATATTTACTCCCACGATTATCCGGAATGTGGACACACTTAGAACGCCAAAAAGGAGGAATCGGAATGCGGGGTCCTGGGGAAACTGAAATTGAAACCGATCGACGAATTGTGAGAGATCGAATTGCTTTACTTAAAGAAAAAATAAAAACTATCGACAAGCAAATGGGGGTTCAACGAGGAAATCGAGGTGCTATGGTTCGTGTTGCCTTAGTTGGTTATACCAATGTTGGAAAATCAACTTTAATGAATGTGGTGGGTAAAAGTGACGTTTTTGTTGAAAATAAATTATTTGCCACTTTAGATACCACCGTGAGAAAAGTGGTAATAAAAAACTTGCCTTTTCTACTTTCAGATACTGTTGGATTTATACGAAAATTGCCTACTCAATTAGTAGATTCTTTTAAAAGTACACTTGATGAAGTTCGTGAAGCCGACTTGCTTTTACATGTAGTAGATATCTCCCATCCAGATTTTGAAGACCATATTGAGTCGGTAAATCAAACATTGGCAGATATAAAAAGCAATAATAAAACAACCATAATGGTCTTCAATAAAATTGATGCTTTCAAACATTTAACCATTGATGAAGACGATTTAATAACCGAAAAAACTAGAAAACATTACACTTTAGAAGAATGGAAAACCACCTGGATGAACAATGTAGGTAAGGAAAAAGCGATTTTCATTTCGGCAACCAATAAAGAAAATTTTGAAGAATTTAGAGAGCGTGTTTATGAAGCGGTTCGAGAAATTCACATTTCAAGATTCCCCTACAATAAGTTTTTGTATCCCGATTTTAAAGATGCAATAGAAAAAGAAGAAGAAGATTAAAGGATTACTTTTTCTTGTATAATGGAACTGCCGAACACGCTTCGCCATACATAATACTTTTAGCGAAAGGTTGTAAATATTGAGCGGCAGCCACATAGGCGCTAATTGGAACCGGCTTTTTAGAACAACCCTTTATAATTACCGGCTTATTATCATATCTAGAATAATCCAAATTTGGAAGGATTTCTTGGTATAATAAAGTATCTAAATCTTGTATATTACCGTCAACAATTTTTTTTGCAAAAGGCGCCAAATGGACCGTAACTAAAATATTCGCCCAAGCTGGAAGAATTGCATCTGTACTACAACAAACAGCTACAAAATGATCTTGATATTTGGCCCAGTCGTGTTGTTTTAAATGCTCCCGAAAATCTTTTTCTTTCAAAATAAATCCATCCGAAAGCCACTGTGAAATATCGATTTGTGTCCGAATACCACTAGGGTAAAACTCTTCTAAATCGAAAACTTCCAGAGAACTATTGGCAACTTTATTTATGATTTCGTCCATTTTACTTTAAACAGATTTTTAAAGCATTCCTAATTCTAATTTTGCTTCCTCGCTCATTAAATCTTTGCTCCAAGGTGGGTCAAATGTGATTTCTACTTCACAGGATTTTACTTCATCAATTGTTTGCACTTTCTCTTCCACTTCTCGAGGTAATGACTCAGCAACAGGGCAATTTGGTGAAGTTAATGTCATTAATATTTTAACTTCATTGTCTTCGTTAATCATCACGTCGTAGATAAGCCCCAATTCGTAAATATCCACTGGAATTTCAGGATCATAAATGCCCTTTAATTTTTTTACTACGTTGTCCCCTAAATTGATGGTATCGTTAAATTCTTCCATATTACTCCTTTTTTGATTCGAATGCAAAAGCATACATTTTAATATTCTTTATCATTGAAACCAAACCATTAGCGCGGGTTGGCGATAAGTGTTCTTTCAATCCTATTTCATCAATGAAACCCATGTCGGCAGCTAAAATATCGGCGGCCTTTTGATTGGAGAAAGCTCGAATTAGAATCGCAATAATTCCTTTGGTTAAAATTGCATCACTATCGGCAGTGAAAACAATTAAATCGTCATTTTGTTCTCCTTTTAACCAAACTTTAGATTGACAACCCTTGATAATATTATCATCAGTTTTAAATCCCTCATTAATTAATGGCAATTTTTTTCCTAATTCAATAATGTATTCGTAGCGCTCCATCCAATCGTCAAACATAGAAAATTCATCTACTATTTGGTCTTGTATTTCTGTAATGGTCATACTTCTGGTTTAAATAATAAATTTATCATTTCAACTACCCTTTTTATTTGCATTGGGGGAAACCCATGATCAAAATCGGAGGATTGATAGATTTTACCATTATAAATTATCTTTAAATTGGCAATTGCCGCTCCGTCATAAAATCGCTTTTCTGTTGGCGCTTTAAGATTTGTTAAATTCTCTAAATCTAGTTTATTAATTTCATCTTTTAAAGCATTCCAATCGGCATCAGAAATTTTTTGAACAATAGGATTTTCTTTACCTTCTCTGTCATTTGTTGAAGAAATTGTTGCGTTTTTTAATACCAATTTATTATAAAAACCTCTTGTATTTGCTTCATATTGGATTTCAATGTCTTTCATTTCAATACTAGTTCCAATAGCATTTTTCTGGCTGTTGCAACTTCCTAAAACAAATAACACTACTGATAATAAAGATACTATTCTCATTCAAAATATATTTACGATAGCATTAATTTAGCTCTTTTTAGGGCTTCCACAAAGATATCAATTTCTTCTTTAGTATTGTAAAATGCAAATGAGGCACGAATAGTTCCTGGTATATTAAAGAAATTCATAATCGGCTGCGCGCAATGGTGCCCTGTTCTAACTGCGATTCCTAATTTGTCAATTATGGTTCCGATGTCATAGGGATGGATTCCCTCAATATTAAATGAGATTACCGATGTTTTATATTTAGAAGTGCCATAAATTTTCAGCCCTTCAATTTCTAATAATCGTTTGGTGCCATATTCTAACAATTCTTTTTCTTGAATTTGGATGTTTTCAAAACCAATCTGATTCATATAATCAACGGCGGTTCCAAGGACAATTCCTCCTGCAATATTTGGGGTTCCAGCTTCAAACTTATGAGGCAATTCAGCATAGGTAGTTTTCTCGAAAGTCACCTCTTTAATCATTTCCCCTCCCCCTTGATAAGGCGGTAATTTGTTTAGCCAATCTTCTTTTCCGTATAAAATTCCGGTACCTGTAGGGCCACATATTTTATGTCCTGAAAACACATAAAAATCACAATCTAATTCTTGAACATTAGGTTTTAAATGGGGTACTGCTTGAGCGCCGTCAATCAAAATGACAGCTCCAAATTCGTGCGCTTTATCAATCATATATTTAATAGGATTGAGGGTTCCCAAAGCATTCGAAATATGGTTTACCGTTACCATTTTTGTTTTATTGGAAAGTAATTTGTCAAATTCTGAAAGAATTAATTCGCCGTTAACATCCATTGGAATTACCCGTAAAATGGCACCTGTTTTTTCGCACAACATTTGCCAAGGCACAATATTAGAATGGTGTTCCAAGGCAGAAACCAAAACCTCATCTCCCGATTTTAAAAAAGAGGCAAAGCCATTGGCAACTATATTAATTCCGTGCGTTGTTCCTGAGGTAAATAGAACTTCATGAGCAAATTTTGCATTAATATGGTTTTGTATTTTCCCTCGTGAGACTTCATAAGCATCTGTTGCCAATTGACTTAAAGTGTGCACTCCGCGATGAATATTGGCGTTAATTTCTTGATAATATTTGGATATAGCATCAATCACTACTTGCGGTTTTTGCGAAGTGGCGCCATTGTCAAAATAGACTAACGGTTTTCCGTTTACCTTTTGACAAAGAATAGGAAAATCGGCACGAATAGCATCAATATTAAAACTCATTTTATTTTTTTATTTACGTCAAATGACATTAAAAAACTACAAATCAAATCCAATTTTTACTCCTAATTTTGTGGCGATAATTTTGGTAATTCGTTGTTTCAATTCTGGGATTTTTATGCTTTCGATTACAGCATTTGAAAAGGCATACATCAGTAATGCTTTAGCTTCTTTCTTAGGAATTCCTCGTTGTTGCATGTAAAATAGGGCTGTTTCGTCCAATTGTCCAATCGTACAACCATGGGAACACTTTACATCATCAGCAAAAATTTCCAATTGTGGTTTGGCATTAATTGTGGCTTTATCGCTTAATAAAATATTGTTGCTTTTTTGAAAGGCATTGGTTTTTTGAGCTTCCTTTTCTACATAAATCTTTCCGTTGAAAACACCTGTGGAACGACCCGAAAAGATTCCCTTATAATCTTGGTGGCTTTCACAATTTGGTGTCGAATGTTGTACCAATGTATAATGATCAACGTGTTGCTTGTCGCCGATAATCGTAATCCCATTTAAATTACTAACAATTCGTTCTCCAAAATGATAGAAATTCAAGTTGTTTCTGGTTAAGTTTCCGCCAAAAGAAAAGGTATTTACAGAAACATTGGTTTCTTGATTTTGAGAAACATAGGTATTGTCAATTAGGTTGGCCTCCAAATTGTCATTTTGGATTTTATAATAATCTACAATGGCTCTTTTTTGTGCGAAAATCTCCGTCACCGAGTTCGTTAAAACGGGATTTTCATTCAAATTTTGATGTCTTTCAATAATTTGAACGTGTGAATTTTCTCCTACAACCACTAAGTTTCTTGGTTGAACTAAAATTGCCGCTTCGCTTCCTGTAGAGAAATACATAATTTCAATTGGCTTGTCTACTACTTTGCTTTTTGGAATATTGATGTACGCGCCTTCATTAGCGAAAGCCGTATTTAAGGACGTTAAACTTTCGTCTAAATTCGCAATTTTATTAAAATAATTATCAATTACCATTTTGTATTTCGGCTTGTTTAAAGCGGATGACATCAAGCAAACATCAATTCCATCGTGAGTTGTAGCCGATAAAAATGAATTGAAAACACCGTCTATAAAAACCAATTTATGAGTGTCAATTTCGTGAAGGAAATATTTTTTTACATCGGCAAATTCAATATTATTTTCGTTTTTAGGGAAAACCGAAAGGTCATTTTTCAACACCGAATTCAAAGATGTATACTTCCAAGCTTCCTCTTTTTTTGTTGGGAAACCTTTTTTTTCAAAGTTTTTTATAGCTGAGGTACGCAACTCATGTAAATCAGAATTTACATCAATTTGCTCTTCAAAAGCCATAAAAGACGATACTAATTTTTCTTTTAATTCCATATTATTTATTGTTTAAAGTTTAAGGTTTAAAAGTTTAAAGTTATCGTGCTAACTTTAAACTTTAGACTTTAAACAAATTTTATGCTTCTTGTTCATTTTTAATCCAATCGTATCCTTTCTCTTCCAACTCTAATGCCAATGAGGCATCGCCAGATTTGACGATTTTTCCATTGTATAATACATGAACAAAATCAGGAACAATATAATCTAAAAGTCTTTGGTAGTGCGTGATCACAATGATGGCATTTTTGTCGCTTTTCAATTTGTTTACCCCATTGGCAACAATACGAAGAGCATCAATATCAAGCCCTGAATCGGTCTCGTCTAGAATTGCCAATTTAGGTTCTAACATTGCCATTTGGAAAATCTCATTTCTCTTTTTCTCTCCCCCAGAAAACCCTTCGTTTAAAGAACGAGACAAAAATTTACGATCAATTTCTAATAATTCCGATTTCTCACGAATCACTTTTAACATTTCATTAGCGGGCATTTCCTCTAAATTATTTGCTTTTCTAGTTTCATTAATTGACGTTCTAATGAAATTGGTTACTGAAACTCCGGGGATTTCAACAGGATATTGAAAAGATAAGAATACCCCTTTGTGCGCTCTTTCTTCAGGAGATAAATCGGCTATATCTTCCCCTTCTAAAAATAGCTCTCCTTCGGTAACTTCGTAATTTTCATTTCCTGCAATAATTGCGGAAAGTGTACTTTTACCAGCTCCGTTTGGACCCATTATGGCATGGATTTCTCCCGCTTTTACTTCTAGGTTAATTCCTTTTAATATTTCTTTATCGCCTATTGATGCGTGTAAATTTTTTATTGATAACATGTCGTCTTAATTGTTTAAAGTTTAAAGTTTAAAGTTCTCGCATTACTGAAACTTTGTGCCTTTAAAATCTTTCTTGTTTAAATATGATATAAAATTGTTTATTTTTCCACTTAAATTCTCGTAATCAATTCTTAATGTTGTAAATTTTTCTTCATTAATATAATTGAAATCTAAAACCCTGTAAAGTTGAGATCTTGTTTCTCCAGCTGACCCTTTAGCGATTGATAAAAATTGACGAAACTCGAGGTTTCCATTTCTTTCAAATCCTTCTGCAATATTATCCATTACTGAACCTGAAGCTGCTTTTATTTGATCTCTAAATCTAAAATCTGTTTTTATCTCGGTTTCAATACATAAAAAATGTATTTCTTTAGCTAATCTTCTGGCTTCCTGCCAAATTTCTAAATCTTCAAATCGAGTAATTGTTGCCATATTATTTTGTTTGGTTTTTATTCGTTTAAAGTTACTAATCGATTCCGGTTAAACAACTTTAAACCTTAAACTTTAAACAAATTTTTACCCAACACTTCCTTCTAACGAAATCTCCAACAACTTCTGCGCCTCAACGGCAAATTCCATTGGTAACTTATTCAATACGTCTTTACTGAAACCATTTACTATTAATGCAATGGCTTTTTCGGTTGGAATTCCGCGTTGGTTGCAATAAAAAACTTGGTCTTCTCCAATTTTACTTGTCGTTGCTTCGTGTTCTATTTTGGCTGTTGTGTTTTTACTTTCTATGTATGGAAAAGTGTGTGCTCCGCAATTATTCCCCATTAATAGCGAGTCGCATTGAGAGAAATTTCTAGCGTTTTCGGCTCCTGGGCCAATTTTTACTAACCCTCTATAACTATTTTGTGATTTTCCTGCTGAAATTCCTTTTGAAATAATTGTCGATTTGGTGTTTTTACCAATATGAATCATTTTCGTCCCTGTATCGGCTTGTTGGAAATTATTGGTTACCGCTATCGAATAAAATTCACCAACAGAATTATCGCCTTTTAGTACCACCGAAGGATATTTCCACGTTACTGCAGAACCAGTTTCAACTTGTGTCCAAGATATTTTTGCGTTTTTCTCACAAATTCCTCTTTTGGTTACAAAATTAAAAACCCCTCCTTTACCTTCTTTATTTCCAGGATACCAGTTTTGAACCGTTGAATATTTTATTTCGGCATCTTCCATTGCAATTAATTCTACAACCGCTGCGTGCAATTGATTTTCATCACGGCTAGGCGCAGTACAACCTTCTAAATAACTCACATAACTCCCTTCGTCGGCAATTAAAAGTGTTCTTTCAAATTGTCCCGTTCCCGCTTGATTAATTCTGAAATAGGTTGAAAGTTCCATTGGGCATTTTACCCCTTTTGGAATATAACAAAACGATCCATCTGAAAATACCGCTGAATTTAATGCGGCATAAAAGTTGTCTTTTTGGGGTACCACTGTACCCAAATATTTTTGAACTAATTCTGGATATTCCCGAATTGCCTCTGAAATACTCATGAAAATAATCCCTTTTTCTGCCAATGTTTTCTTGAATGTTGTCGCCACAGAAACCGAATCAACCACAATATCCATTGCCACATTGTTCATCATCTTTTGCTCATCAATAGAAATTCCTAACTTTTTGTACATTTCTAAAAGTTCGGGGTCTACATCGTCTAAGGTTTTGTTGGGATCTACTGATTTGGGAGCAGAATAATAAGAAATGGCTTGGAAATCGGGTTTTGTATAATGAACATTTGCCCATTCTGGTTCTATCATTTCTTGCCAAGCGCGAAAGGCTTCAATACGCCAGTTGGTCATCCATTCAGGCTCTTCTTTCTTAAGCGAAATGGCACGAACAATGTCTTCATTTAAACCAATTGGAAATGTTTCCGATTTTAAATCTGTATAAAATCCGTATTCGTATTCTTTAGTTTCGAGCTCGATTTTTAAATCGTCTTCGGTATATTTACTCATTTAATTTAAAGATTTAAAGTGAAAAAGATTCCCCGCAACCACAAGTTCTACTTGCATTTGGATTATTAAATACAAATCCTTTTCCGTTTAATCCGCCTGAAAATTCTAAAATAGTCCCAGCTAAATACAAGAACGATTTTTTTTCAACGGCAATTCTAACATTATTTACCTCAAATACTTTGTCGGTTTCTCCAATTTCTTTATCAAATTTTAATTCATATGATAATCCTGAACAACCTCCACTTTTAACACCAACACGAACATAATCAACGGCTGCGTCAAAACCATCGTCTTTCATCATATCGACAATTTTTTTACTAGCTGTATCTGAAACTTGTATCATTTATTGATTTATTTTGAAAATTAAACCCTAGGAAATTTCCTTATTTTGATTTTGTCTAAATAAAGCGCAAAGATATTACATTAAAATGTTTTTCTCCAATTACTTCAATACTTTTTAACGAATTATTTAGTATAAAAATAGATTTTCATCGGAATAAAGCCATTGATATTTCATAAATTGCAACACTAAATAAATTAAAGAACAAAAACCATGAGATTATATCCAATTGAATCAGGAAATTTTAAGTTGGACGGAGGGGCAATGTTTGGAGTAGTGCCAAAAACAATTTGGAATAAAACCAATCCTGCCGATGAAAACAATCTGATTGATATTGCGGCCAGGTGTTTGTTAATTGAAGAGGGCAATCGCCTTATTTTGATTGATACGGGAATGGGGAACAAACAATCGGAGAAATTTTTCAGCTATTATTCCCTTTGGGGAACGCATTCTATCGATAAATCCTTAGCAAAATATGGTTTTCACCGAGAGGATATCACCGATGTTTTTATGACTCACTTACACTTTGATCATTGTGGCGGAAGCGTTAATTGGAATTCTGACAAAACGGGCTATGAAATTGCATTTAAAAACGCAAAATATTGGACTAATGAAAATCATTGGGAATGGGCAACAAAGCCAAATTCTCGAGAAAAAGCTTCTTTTTTACATGAAAATATTATTCCAATTCAAGAAAGCGGTCAGTTGAATTTTATACAAAAATCAAATAGTGATTTTGTTGAAAAATCAGAGCTTGGGTTTGGGATTTTCTTTGTCGATGGCCATACTGAAAAACAAATGATTCCTTATATAAAATACCTTGATAAAACAATAGTGTTTTGTGCTGATTTATTGGCAACAGCCGGACACATTCCAATTCCATATGTAATGGGCTATGACACTAGACCCCTATTAACATTAGACGAAAAGTCAAAATTTATGAATGCTGCCGCGGATAATAATTATTATTTATTTTTAGAACACGATGCCCACAATGAAATTATAACGGTGGAAAAGACAGAAAAAGGGGTTCGGTTGAAAGACGTATTTTCTTGTGATGACCTCTTAAAATAGTGTTAATCAATATCGTAAATTTGAATATCTTAAAGTATTTTTGAATCGAAATTTTAATAAAAACCAACATGAAATTAATTAAATTAACTTATTTATCGCTAATTGCCGCATTCACTTTGTCGCTTTCAGCAAATGCACAATCGACAGAAAAAGTTGCTGTTGCAAAAAAGGGAGGCCTGACTGAAAATGAGCTGAAAAGATGGAGTCATCTAGATTTAGATAAAGACAGTATTCCTGGAATGAGCGTTGATAGAGTTTATTCTGAATTATTAAAAGGTAAAACTTCCACTCCGGTTATTGTAGGAATTGTAGATTCAGGAGTAGATATTGAACACGAAGATTTAAAATCGGTGATATGGACTAACAAAAAAGAAATCCCGGGTAATAAAATTGATGACGATAAAAATGGTTATGTTGATGACATCTATGGATGGAATTTCTTAGGAAATACTACTAAAGAAAATTACGAATACGAAAGAATTATCAATAACAAAAAATTAGTTGATGAAGCTACTTATTTAAAAGCCAAAGCAATTAATGACGGAAAAATTGAAGAAGCCAATCAAACAAAATTTCAAATTGAACTTGCTTTAAATGGAACTAAAAAAGCAGATGAAATTTTAATAAAATTACTAGGGAAACCAACTTACACTGCCGAAGAATTAGATGCTATTGATTCTAAAGATCCTGAGGTAGTGCAAAGTAAAGCCATAATGAAACAAATGCTTGCTTATGGATTGAGCGTTGCCGATTTGAAAAAAGAAATAGAGAAAGAATTGGAATCTTATATTCGAGTTCAAAATGGTGAAAATTTAAAAACCAACTACAGAAAAGTAGTGGGTGATAATCCTGATGATATTAAAGATACCAAATACGGTGACAATAATGTGATGGGACCAGACAAAGAAGAGATTCTTCACGGAACACACGTTGCAGGAATTGTAGCACAAGTCAGAAATAACAAAATTGGTGGTGACGGAATTGCTAATAATGTTCAAATTCTTTCTGTTCGTGCCGTTCCTGACGGAGACGAGTACGATAAAGATATTGCACTAGGAATTCGTTATGCCGTGGATAATGGCGCAAAAGTGATTAATGGAAGTTTCGGAAAAGCGTTTTCTCCACATAAACAATGGGTTTACGATGCTATTAAATATGCTGAATCTAAAGATGTGCTTATCGTTCACGCTGCTGGAAATGACGCTAAAGACATCGATAAAGAAGACAACTTTCCAAACGATTCTGACGATAAAGTAAACGAATTTGCTGATAATATGATCACCGTTGGTGCTTTGAATTATGAATATGGAACCAATGTAGTTGCCGATTTTTCTAATTATGGAAAATTAAATGTGGATGTATTCGCACCTGGCGTTAAAATTTATGCTTCAACACCAAATAATACCTACCAATTTTTGCAAGGTACTTCAATGGCAGCGCCAAATGTTGCTGGAGTTGCTGCTTTAATTCGTTCTTATTATCCAACATTAACTGCTAAACAAGTAAAGCATATTTTGATGGATTCTGGAACAGCAATTAAATCCAGTGTAGCTGTTGGTGGTGACCCTGATAAAAGCCGATTATTTTCAGCATTATCACAATCTGGAAAAATGGTCAACGCTTACAATGCGATGGTGATGGCTGAAAAATTAGCTAAAAAACCAGCTCCTGTTAAAATAAAAGGATAAAAAATAATTCAACTTACCTATAAGCTTGCGGAATTTTATATATTTCGGCAAGCTTATTTTTTAATATTAATTTCAGTATTTCCCTATGAAAAAATTGATTTTGCTTTCGCTACTTATGATGAATATTGGAATGGTCGTTTCCCAAAATACCTCCTATTGGCAACAAAAAGCAGACTACAAAATGGAAGTTTCTCTTGATGTAAAAACCTATTTATACAAAGGAAAACAAGAATTAGTTTACTCCAATAATTCCAATGATACCCTGAAAAAAGTATATTATCATTTGTTCAATAATGCTTTTCAGCCCGGAAGTGAAATGGACATAAGATTGCAAAACATCAAAGATCCTGATGCTAGAATGGTAACCAAAGTTAAAGTGGACAACAAAGAGGTAAAAGAAAGTAGAATTAAAAGCTTGAAGCCAAATGAAATTGGGTTTTTACACGTTTCCAACTTCAAACAAGATGGCGTTGCTGCCTCAGCAAAAGAAGTCGAAACTATTCTAGAAGTAACCTTGGCGAAAGCCCTATTACCAGGAGAAAAAACAACCTTTACTTTAGAATTTGAAGGTCAAGTTCCGGTTCAAATTCGTCGTTCCGGGAGAAATAATAAAGAAGGTGTGGAGCTTTCAATGGCGCAGTGGTATCCAAAAATGGCCGAATTTGATTTTGAAGGATGGCATGCAGACCCATACATTGCTAGAGAATTTCATGGAGTTTGGGGAAATTTTGATGTAAAAATCACTATTGATAAGAACTATGTTTTAGGAGGTTCAGGGTATTTACAAAATCCGAACGAAGTGGGTCACGGCTATCAAGATGCAGGAGCAAATGTGGTTTACCCAAAGAAAACGAAATTGCTAACTTGGCATTTTATAGCGCCAAATGTGCACGATTTTACTTGGGCTGCCGATAAAAATTATCTTCATGATATTGCGAAAGTTCCCGATGGAGCGACGTTACATTTCTTATATAAAAACAAACCTAAAATTATTGAAAACTGGAAAAAAGTGCAATCCAAAACAGTTGAATTAATGCAGTTTTATAATGCTACCGTTGGGAAATATCCTTATGACCAATATTCAATAATTCAAGGTGGCGATGGAGGAATGGAATATGCAATGTGTACCTTAATTTTGGGGGAAGGCACATATGACGGACTTCTTGGCGTTATTGCGCATGAAATGGGACACTCTTGGTTCCAACACATTTTAGCTTCAAATGAAAGTAAACACGGATGGATGGACGAAGGTTTTACCTCGTTTATCGAAGATTTAGGAATGAATGAATTGGCAGATAAGAAATCGGAAAACCCATTTGAAGGAAGCTATAAAAGCTATATAAATATGGCCAATTCTGGAAAGGAACAACCGCAAGGAACTCATGCTGATCGATTTGATGAAAACAGAGTTTATAGCATTACCTCCTACAGTAAAGGCGAAGTTTTCTTGGCACAACTTCAATACCTCATCGGAAAGGAAAACTTATTTAAAACATTGAAACGCTATTATTCCGAATTCAAGTTCAAACATCCGACACCAAATGACATTAAAAGAACAGCGGAACGAGTTTCAGGCGCAGAATTGGATTGGTATTTAACGGATTGGACGTTAACCACGAATACCATTGATTACGGTATAAAATCGGTAATTGATGAAGGTGATGCTTCAATAATTAATTTAGAAAGAATAGGTAGAATGCCAATGCCAATAGATCTTGAGGTAGAATATGTGGGTGGAAATAAAGAAACATTTTATGTGCCATTGCGAATGATGAGTTTTGTGAAAGTCAATCCAAATCCTGCAATTAAAAGAACGATTTTGAACGATTGGGCTTGGGGAAATCCAAATTATCAAATTAAAATTCCAACTAATAAATCCAACATCAAAAAAATCACAATTGATCCAAGCGGCTTAATGGCCGATGTCAAAAAGGACAACAATAGCTATGAATTGAAATAATTATATTTCTATTTGTTAAGCATTTTATATCTTTGATTTCAAATAACCAACATGCAACTACCATCAAACAAAAAAATCTACTTTGCCTCCGACCAACATTTTGGGGCACCAACTGCGGAATTGAGTTTTCCTAGAGAACAAAAATTTGTAGCTTGGCTTGACGAAATAAAAGGAGATGCAGAAGCCTTGTTTTTATTAGGAGATTTGTTTGATTTTTGGTTTGAATATAAGACGGTTGTGCCAAAAGGATTTGTTCGCGTTTTAGGCAAACTGGCCGAAATTCGCGACAGCGGAATCCCTATCTATTTCTTCGTTGGAAACCATGATTTATGGATGAGCGATTACTTTGAAAAGGAACTCAATATCCCTGTTTACCACGATAATAAAGAATTTACTTTCAACAATAAAACTTTCTTAATTGGCCATGGAGACGGAAAAGGTCCAGGCGATAAAGGTTATAAAAGAATGAAACGCGTTTTTACCAACCCTTTTTCAAAAGCTTTATTCCGATGGTTACATCCAGATATTGGCGTGAAATTAGGACACTATTTATCTGTAAAAAACAAACTGATTTCTGGTGATGAAGATGTGAAATTTTTGGGAGAAGAAAACGAATGGTTGGTACTTTATTCCAAAAGAAAATTGGAAACAAAACACTACAATTATTTGGTTTTTGGCCATCGCCATTTACCTATGAAAATTGCCGTTGGTGAAAACTCCGAATATGTAAATCTGGGAGACTGGATTGGTTATTTTACCTATGGCGTTTTCGATGGAGAAAATTTCGAAATTAAGAAATTTGAAACCAAATAAATCACTGAAAAAAAAGGAACTGCCGTTAGCGACCATCCTACAAAACCACATAGCAATTCAAAGGAGAGTTGGGATAGGGTCCCAAAAAAACTGACCTGAAAAGACGTGATTATTTCCTGAACCGAATAATTGGATTGCGGAATTGAAAAAATAAACTCTCCAATATTGATAAAAGGAATAATCATTAACAATTGAATGGGCCACATAAGGTAACTTATAGCAATCATTATAGGCAAATTCAGTTTTCGTTTTACAGATAGTACGGTTAACAAAATAGTAGTTACCCCAAGAATCGGAACAATTGAAAATAAAGCAGCGACTAGAATACTTTGCATCAATTCAATTGGTATTAAACCTTGTTTAAATAGCGCAACTATCTTTAATTTTAAAGTGCCAATACTCAATTTATTCCTCATTTTCATCGATATCTTTTTGCAAGTCTAATTTTCTAAATGTAGGCGAGGCAAAACCAGTAAAAACGACAATGATTAACGTCATTGTACCACCAAAAACCACCGAGGTAACCGTTCCCATTAGCTTAGCTGTTAATCCGCTTTCAAAAGCACCGAGTTCATTTGAAGAACCCACAAAAATGGAATTCACTGCCGCTACCCTTCCTCGCATGTGATCGGGAGTTTTTAATTGTAAGATCGTTTGTCGGATTACCACAGAAATTCCATCGACGACACCACTTAAAAATAAAGCCATCACCGATAACCAAAAAATAGTGGAAAGTCCGAAAACAATCATGCAAATTCCAAAAACAAAAATGGAAAACAACAACTTCATTCCGGCATTTTTATTCATTAGAACATAAGCCGAAATAAACATGGTAATAAAAGCCCCTAAAGCGGGAGCTGCTCTTAAAACACCAAATCCTTCAGGACCCACTTTCAAAATATCTTGAGCGTAAATGGGTAATAATGCAACGGCTCCTCCAAATAAAACCGCAACCATATCTAAGGATAAAGCGCCTAAAATGGTTTTATTATTGTAAACAAATTTCAATCCTTCTTTAAGACTTTGGATTATCGGTTCGCCAATTTTTGGATTTAAGATTGGCTTTGTACTTATTTGGCTTAAGGCAATTAATGCTAAAACAGAACCCACTAGAACCGATAACATCGACCCTTGAACGCCAAATATGTTTATTGAAAATCCTGCAACTGATGGCCCTAAAACGGAACTAATTTGCCATACCGAACTGCTCCAAGTAGCAGCATTTGAACGGTCGCGTTTTGGGACAATTAAAGATAATAAAGAGAAAATGGTAGGCCCTAAAAAGGAACGAACAATACCCCCAAGGAAAACTAAAAAGTAAATAGAATATAAAATTGTCTTGGCTGATAAATTACCTCTAAAAGGTTCCCATGTCAATAAAAACAGGCCTAAACTAATAATTAAAAATCCAATTATGCACTTAAATAGCAAACTCTTTTTTTCATTCTGATCGACAAAATGGCCGGCAAACAATGCCATCAAAATAGCCGGAACCACTTCCATTAATCCTACAATTCCAAGTGAAAGGGCGCTTTTAGTCAAGCTGTAAACTTCCCATTCAATTACAATAAACTGCATGGACCAGGAAAAAACCATAATAAAACGAAGCAATAAGAAAATATTAAATTCTCTTATTCTCAAAGCTGCATACGGATCATTTTTTGCCATTTATAATTCGTTATCTTTAATGTCTCTCAATCGTAATTGAATAGAAACGGTTCCATTCCACTCGTTTTCGTCTATGCAATACGCTGCATCGAAAAGCTTTTTATTGGAAACTAAATTTATTTTATTTCCCATCCCAAATCCTATTGCGGCAATTCCCTGAGTGTCATTTTGCTTTACAAATAGTTTCAAATGCGATTGATCGGCGCCCATTAGTTTGGGGAAACCAGTGTCGTAAATATTTTTAGACCTAAAAATGGGCGTCATATTTAAGGGCCCAAAAGGTTCAAATTGATTGATGATTCGGAGAAATTTTGGTGTAATTTGTGGGAATTCAATTTCTAAATCGATCGAAATTTCAGGCAATAATAATTCTGGATCAATGGTTTCTGAAACTACTTTTTCAAAAGCTTGTTTGAAAGCCACGTAGTTTTCTTCTTTTAATGTCAATCCGGCCGCGTACCTATGTCCGCCAAATTGTTCCAAATGTTCCGCACATGCTTCCAAGGCATTGTATACATCAAATCCTTTTACAGAACGTGCCGATGCGGCTAATTTATCTCCGCTTTTGGTGAAAACCAAAGTAGGTCGATAATACGTTTCCATCAATCTGGAAGCCACAATTCCTATAACTCCTTTATGCCAATTTTCTTGATAAACGACGGTGGTAAACCTCTCGGTTTCATTATTTTGTTCTATTTGCGAAAGCGCCTCAATAGTAATTTGTTTGTCTAATTCTTTTCGGTCAGAATTGTTTTTTTCTATTTCTAAAGCAAATTGTTGAGCTTGCTCAAAATCAAATTCTGATAACAATTCCACCGCATGATTTCCATGTTTGATTCTCCCGGCAGCATTAATTCTAGGCGCAATGATAAACACAACATCTGTAATATCAAGCACTTGCTTTTTTATTTGATAGGTAAGCGCTTTAATTCCTGGTCTTGGATCGGAGTTAATTACTTGCAATCCAAAATACGCCAGCACCCGATTTTCTCCTGTCATTGGAACGATATCGGCTGCAATTGCAGTGGCAACCAAATCAAGGTATTCCGTTAAATCTTCTATGGTTTTATTTCTATTTTTTCCTAACGCTTGAATCAATTTGAAGCCAATTCCACAGCCACACAATTCATCATAAGGGTAATTACAATCGTCTCTTTTTGGGTCTAAAATCGCTACTGCCTCAGGCAAAAATTCACCTGGCCGGTGGTGATCGCAAATGATAAAATCGATGTTTCGTTCTTTGGCATACGCCACATGATCTATCGATTTAATACCACAATCAAGCGCAATGATTAATGAAAAATCATTATCGTCGGCGTAATCGATTCCTTTGAATGAAATTCCGTAACCTTCGTCATAACGGTCTGGAATATAAGTAGCTACATCGGGATAATACGATTTTAAATAGGAGGACACCAATGAAACTGCGGTGGTTCCATCAACATCATAATCCCCAAAAACGAGAATTTTTTCTTGTTTGGCAATAGCCAATTCAATTCTTGCAACTGCTTTATCCATGTCTTTCATCAGATACGGATCGTGCAAATGGTCTAAACTTGGTCGGAAAAAATCTTTCGCTGCGTCAAAAGTTTCAATACCGCGCTGCACCAATAGTGTGGCCACATAATCTTCAACATTTAGCGCCTTGGCGAGTTCGGTAACTTTTAGGGGATCGGGTTTTGGTTTTATTTTCCAGCGCATAATGTAATTTTGAATGGTTTATAGATTTAAATTATTTCGTTGATTTTCCTGCCACAATAACCACAATTTCCCCTTTTGGCGGTTTGTTTTCAAAATGGATTAACACTTCTCGGACGGTTCCTCGAACATTTTCTTCGTGTAATTTTGACAATTCTCTGGAAACGCAAATTGGTCGATCTTCGCCAAAATAAGTAACAAATTCTGTTAATGTTTTTACTAATTTATGTGGGGAAACGTATAAAATCATGGTGCGCGTTTCTTCGGCCAATGCCAAATATCGCGTTTGTTTTCCTTTTTTGTCGGGCAAAAATCCTTCAAAAACGAATTTATCGTTGGGTAATCCACTGTTGACTAATGCGGGCACAAATGCTGTTGCTCCTGGCAAACATTCCACGGCAATACCGTTTTCAACACAAGCACGCGTTAATAAAAATCCGGGATCTGAAATTGCTGGTGTTCCTGCGTCTGAAATCAATGCCATCATATCGCCCGCTTTCAATCTTGAAATTAAATTCTCAATTGTTTTGTGCTCGTTGTGCATGTGATGGCTGTGCATGTGAGTGCCAATTTCAAAATGTTTCAACAGTTTTCCACTGGTGCGGGTATCTTCAGCCAAAATTAAATCGACTTCTTTCAGCACTCGAATGGCACGAAAAGTCATGTCTTCCAAATTTCCAATCGGCGTGGGAACGATATATAATTTTGACATAAAAATAAATTAAATTCAAACGGTATTGGTAAATCTAAATGGAGAATTAAGCGAATTTCTTCTCTACAATTTCCATAAATCGTTCAACATACTCTTCTTTTCCTTCCCAATTATCATAGTCTGGTTTGACCATGTCTTCAATAAAATTTTGGGCTTCTTCAAAAGTATCAAAAGTGCTTAATTGGGAAACTACGCGGTTTAGGTCTTCGCTGCTTCCGGCAAATAATTGTTTTTCAAATGCAATTCTGTCGTTCAATCCGAAGGTTATTGTTTTGACAAAACTATCATTACTGCTTTTTTCCGTATCAAATTCAAAATTTGGGATTGCAACTTCTTCCTCTTCCATTTCTTCTGAGGCTTCCATTTCAAAACCAGGATTGAAAATAGCTTCTTCATCTTCTGATTCTTCTTCCGTTTCTTCTTGAATAGGATCAAACACACGTTCAAAAACAGGCTCAGAATTGGATCCTAACAAATCTTCAAAAGAAATTTGTTTTGCTTCTGTTTTTTGTTTTTTATCCTCTACTTCTTCTACATTGAAAAGTTCAAAATGAGGTTCGAATTCTACTTCTTCTTCTGATTCCTCTTCATTTTCTTCTTCTTCAACTTCTTCCTCGTTTTGAAAATCATCCTCCTCGTCTACTTCTTCGACCTCTTCCTTTTCTTCTAGTTCTTCCTCTGTTTCTTCTTCTTCCATTTCCTCTTCCACCTCATCTTCGATTTCTTCAACTATTTCCGGTTGGATTTCAATTTCTTCAAGGGCAACAGCAACTTCTACTTCTTCCTGTTCGTTTTCCAATGCATCGTTGACTAACTCTTGAATATTTGAATTCCCAATGGTTGGTTTTACATCCGAAAAGTTGTCTTCAACAAATTTCAAAACCGACAATTTCTCATATAGTTTTTGGGTTTCTAAATGTAATTGCGTTAAATCTTCTTTGTTTTTTAGCTTTAAAATTCGGTGTGCGATACTGATTAAATCAGCTTCCAACTTTTTTTTCATATCAATATTCTTATTTTGTGTGAGGTTGTTTTGGTTTATAATGTCTTCTTAAATCTATTATTTCCCCAAAGGAAGAAGTGACCTTTGATAAAAATTTTCTACATTTGAATCGACGTAAAAGTAAAAATTTTTCATATCGATTCGTTAGCGTTACAAAGTAATAAAAACTATTCATTTTAAGAGCAAGAAAAGTAAAAAAATGTTTCTCGAAAATACCGTAAATCATAAAGAACAATTTGGATGGATTGAAGTCATTAGCGGATCAATGTTTTCCGGTAAAACGGAAGAGCTCATTCGCAGATTGAAAAGAGCGCAATTTGCAAAGCAAAAAGTAGAAATTTTCAAACCTTCAGTTGATACTCGCTACCACAATGAAATGGTGGTTTCTCACGATGCCAATGAAATCCGTTCTACTCCCGTTCCAGCCGCGGCTAATATTGCCATATTGGCTCAAGGTTGCGATGTGATTGGAATTGACGAGGCGCAATTTTTTGATGATGAAATTGTAAAAATTTGTAATGATTTGGCCAATCAGGGAATTCGTGTGATTGTTGCTGGGCTAGATATGGATTTTAAAGGAAACCCTTTTGGCCCCATGCCTGCCCTTATGGCCACCGCCGAGTATGTTACGAAAGTGCACGCTGTTTGTACTAGAACCGGGAATTTAGCCAATTATAGTTTTAGAAAAGCCGACGGAGATAATTTAGTTTTGCTTGGTGAAACCGAAGAATACGAACCCTTAAGTCGTGCTGCTTATTTTTATGCGATGAAAGAAAATCAGGAAAGCAATATAGCCTCTAAAAAATTGAAAACTAAATAACTACCCTTGAGTTTAAACACTGAAAATATTGCCCAAATTATAAATGCCAATTGGTTTGGAACGACTTCTGCTGCTGAAATATCACATATTTCAATTGACAGTCGTTCGATGCAAAATGGAGTTGGGACTTTGTTTTTTGCTTTGGTTGGGCCCAATAATAACGGTCATAATTTCGTTGCAGAATTAATTCAAAAAGGGGTTCAAAATTTTGTAGTAACTTCAATTCCAGAAAATTTAAAATCAAAAGCAAATTTTTTGGTGGTTAAAAACACTCTTCAAGCGCTTCAAAAATTCGCTGGTTATTATCGGAATTTATACCATTTCCCGATAATTGGAATTACAGGAAGCAACGGAAAAACAATTGTAAAAGAATGGCTGAACTTTCTTTTAAGTCCTGATTTTTCAATTATTAGAAGTCCAAAAAGCTATAATTCACAGGTGGGGGTCCCGCTGTCAATTATTTCAATAAATGAAAATCACAACCTTGGCATTTTTGAGGCTGGTATTTCTACTACCCGTGAA
Source organism: Flavobacterium sp. (assembly GCA_021740105.1). Lineage (GTDB taxonomy): Bacteria > Bacteroidota > Bacteroidia > Flavobacteriales > Flavobacteriaceae > Flavobacterium. The sequence continues at coordinate 452,250 of JAIPAM010000001.1, read as the reverse complement.
ATGTATAAGCTAGAACAAATAATAAAACCTACCATTGGAATTTTAACCAATTTAGGTTCCGCTCATGACGAAGGATTTACCAATTTTGAAGAAAAAATTAAAGAAAAAACAGCGCTTTTTGCAAATGCTGAAATCCTGATATTTAAAAAAGACAACGCGGTTGAAGCTTTTTTAAACGCCAATTTAAAAACGTTCACTTGGTCATTCAAGGACCCTACTGCGGACGTAATTATTTTGCAAAAATCTCTTTCAGATAAAACACTAATCGAGGTAAATTATTTAGGCCAAAAATTCGAAGTTACCATTCCTTTTAAAGACGATGCTTCCATTGAAAATGCCATTATTTGCTTAATGGTTTTACTGTATTTAAAATACGAAACTTCAGTGATTCAAAGCAGATTGGAATTGCTTTATCCTGTGGAAATGAGACTCAAAGTTAAAACTGGAATTCATAATTGTACCCTTATTGACGACAGTTATAGTTCTGATTTTCAGTCATTAAAAATTGCCTTGGATTTTCTTGAAAGTCAAAAACAGCATGCCAGTAAAACGATCATTCTTTCCGATATTTTTCAAAGCGGTTTGTCCAATGACGATTTGTATTCTAAAGTTTCAGAGTTAATTGTTTCCAATAATATTAATCGCGTAATTGGTATTGGAGAAACCATAACCGACTATAAAAATAAGTTTGTAAACTGCATTACTTATAAAAATACCGAAGCCTTTATTGCCGATTTTAACACTCACAATTTTAGCAATGAAACTATCTTAATTAAAGGCGCAAGAGTGTTTGAATTTGAAAAAATAGTTCATTTATTGGAAGAAAAAACGCACGAAACTGTTCTAGAAATCAATCTAAATGCCATAAGTCACAACTTAAATTATTACAAATCTAAGTTGAAACCCACTACTAAAATTATGGTAATGGTGAAAGCTTTTGGATATGGAAATGGCGGTTTTGAAATTGCAAAACTATTAGAACACCACCATGTCGATTATTTAGGTGTGGCTTTCGCCGATGAAGGAATTACCTTGAAAAATGCTGGAATTAAGTTGCCAATTATGGTCTTAAATCCAGAAAACACTAGTTTTTCAGCGATTATCCAACACCATTTAGAGCCTGAAATTTATAGTTTGAAAGGCTTGAATTCCTTTATTCAAATAGCAAAAAGCAATCTGTTAGAAAATTATCCTATTCACATAAAATTGGATACTGGAATGCACCGATTGGGATTTGAACAAGAAAATATAGAGACTTTAATTGCTATTTTAAAAGCCAATAAATCGGTAAAAGTGAAAAGTATTTTGTCGCACATGGCTACTAGCGATTCTATGGATAACCAAGATTTTGCACTTTACCAAATTCAATTATTTGAGAAATTGTCTTCAAAAATTGTTTCTGAATTAAAGATAAACCCAATTCGTCATTTATTAAACACCTCGGGAATTAGTAATTTCTCCGAAGCACAATTGGATATGGTTCGCCTTGGAATTGGACTTTATGGCGTTTCAAATGATTCTCAAGAGCAACGCTATTTGGAAACCGTGGGAACTTTAAAATCCATAATTTCACAGATAAGAGTCATAAATGAGGGAGAAAGTGTAGGCTATGGCAGACGCTTTATAGCACAAAAAAAATCTATGATTGCTACAATCCCTATTGGATATGCCGATGGAATTTCAAGACACTGGGGTAACGGAGTTGGATTTGTAACCATAAACGGTCAAAAAGCTTCGATAGTAGGAAGTATTTGCATGGACATGTTGATGGCAGATGTTTCAGCAATAGATTGCACTGAAGGCGATGAGGTGATTTTGTTTGGCGAAAGCCCAACGGTAAGTTTTATTGCTGAAAAATTAGGAACGATTTCCTATGAAATCCTAACCAGCATTTCCCAACGAGTGAAAAGAGTTTTTTATAGAGAATAATTAAAACCCATTTTTATGAAAATGATGTCTGAATTTAAGGCCTTTGCGATGAAAGGTAACGTGATTGAATTGGCAATTGGAGTTGTTATTGGGGCGGCTTTTGGAAAAATTATCAGCTCTTTAATTGACGATGTAATTACGCCACTTATTTTAAAACCGGCTTTAGAAACGGCGAAAATTACTGAAATCGACCAATTAGTCGCTTTTGGAGGAGTAAAATATGGCGTTTTTATTTCGTCATTAATCAATTTTATAATTGTTTCCTTTGTCTTGTTTTTGGTAATTAAAGCCGTTAATATTTATAAAAAGAAAAACGGAATTGATGATGATCAAGAAAAAAAAGGCCCTACACAAGAGGAATTGCTGACAGAAATTCGAGATTTATTAAAAAAATAATGCCGCTACACCATATATTCTAATTTAAACCACGCCATGAGCGTGGTTCTTTTTTGTTATAAATACAACAATTTGTGGTTTTTTGTTAAGCTTGTTATTTTGAAATGAAGATTATGTACTTTTGCAAGGCAAATTAATTAAAATTAAAAAAATATGAGAATTGCAGTTGTTGGCGCTACAGGAATGGTTGGAGAAATTATGCTAAAAGTTTTAGCGGAAAGAAATTTTCCTGTAACTGAATTAATCCCGGTAGCCTCTGAAAAATCTATTGGAAAAGAATTAGAATTCAAAGGGAAATTTTACAAAGTGGTTGGCATGCAAACTGCGGTGGATATGAAAGCAGATATCGCTTTGTTTTCGGCTGGTGGCGATACTTCATTAGAGTGGGCTCCAAAATTTGCTGCAGCTGGAACTACCGTAATTGACAATTCTTCGGCATGGAGAATGGATCCAACAAAAAAATTAATTGTGCCTGAAATTAATGCTTCTGAATTAACAAAAGAAGATAAAATTATAGCCAATCCAAATTGCTCAACAATTCAAATGGTGCTTGTTTTAGCACCTTTACATAAAAAATACAATGTAAAACGCGTAATCGTTTCCACCTACCAATCAATTACTGGAACTGGCGTTAGAGCGGTGCAACAATTGGAAAATGAATATGCTGGAGTTCAAGGGGAAATGGCTTATAAGTACCCAATTCATCGAAATGCAATTCCACAATGTGATAGTTTTGAAGACAATGGCTACACCAAAGAGGAAATGAAATTAGTTCGTGAAACCAAAAAAATATTAAGTGACGATTCCATAAAAGTAACAGCCACAGCAGTACGTGTGCCAATTGTTGGCGGGCATAGTGAAGCGGTAAATGTGGAGTTTTCTTCTGATTTCGACGTAAACGAAGTGCGTTCAATTATTGAAAATACGGCTGGAGTTGTAGTTCAAGATAGCACCGAAAATTTTAGTTATCCAATGCCCATTTATGCCGAAGGGAAAGATGCCGTTTTTGTGGGTAGAATTCGTCGTGACGAAAGCCAAGACAACACCTTAAACATGTGGATTGTAGCGGACAACTTAAGAAAAGGAGCTGCTACCAATACCGTTCAAATTGCAGAATATTTAGTGGCTAATAATTTAGTTTAAAATATGCTGTTGCCTCAAATTAACTAATATACGAAGATTGAAAAAGAATAAAATATCTATCTATTTTTCTATTGTGATTGCAATATTGTTTTCAATATTGTTTCAATCCTTTGACTCGTATGCGCATTTTGAAAAGGAAAAAGCCGAAAAGGTATGTAGTCATGAAAATTCGTCTAAACACGAAATCACCCACCAACATCATTCTTTGGAACATTGTTTTGTGTGTGAATTTGCTTTTAGTTCAGCAACACCATTCTCCTTTTTTGAATTAAATACCCCAAAGAGAATAGTAAAAACGCCTCGTAGTTTTTACTATTCTGACGTTGTTAAAACCTACACTAATAATTCAAATCTACTCCGAGGCCCGCCTGTTTTTAATGTATAATCTGAACTAAATCAGTAATAAATGCTGGTTGAAAATGAAATTATAACATTAAAAATCACAAAGATGAAGAAGATACTAATTGCTCTTTTCATAGGGTTTTCAGCATTTATAAATGCGCAAAATAAAATATCAGGGAAAATTACAGACAAAGATAATAACCCGGTAAAAGGGGTAAATATATTCGTTTCGGAACTGCATAAAAGCTCAGAGACAGATGAAAATGGGATCTACTTAATTAACAATGTTCCTAATGGAACTATAAAAATTACCTTTACATTACTCGGTTTTACATCCCAAAATAAAACAATGCTTGTCCAAAATGGAGATAATAAATTGGATCTCGTTTTAGAATCCACTTTGTTTCAAATGGACGAAGTAATTGTAGCCACTTCCTTTCACAAATTACAATCACAAAATGTAATGAAAGTAGACCATGAAAGTATTAAATCGTTACAACAAAAAGGAGCGGTTACCTTAATCGAGGGGCTTGAAACGCTTCCTGGTATTTCTCAAATATCAACAGGAGCTTCCATAGGAAAACCTGTTATTCGAGGTTTAAGCGGTAATCGAGTTCTAGTCTATTCTCAAGGTGTTCGGCTTGAAAATCAGCAATTTGGAGACGAGCATGGATTGGGATTAAACGATGCTGGGGTGGAAAGTGTGGAGATTATTAAAGGCCCTGCATCCTTACTTTATGGATCGGATGCTTTGGGAGGTGTGCTCTATTTTAACCCTGAAAAGTTTGCAAAATCAAATACCTTTGAAGGCGATTTTAGTCAAAAAATATTTTCAAATACACTGGGAAGCAATTCTTCCTTGGGGGTAAAAAAGTCATCCGAAAATTGGAAATATTTAGTTCGAGGAAGCAATACTATCCATTCTGATTATAAAATTGCTAATGGAAATCGAGTGACCAATACCCGATTTAATGAACAGGATTTAAAAACTGGAATTGGTTATAGCAACTCGATATTATCAACCGTTTTTCGATATAATTTTAACAAATTAGATTTAGGAATTCCTGAAAATGGAATAGCCGAACAAACTTCGAGCACAACTCCCGAATATCCAAAACAAGCGGTCATCAATCATCTTTTAAGTTTAAATTCTACCTTGTTTTTCAATACCTCTAAACTAGATATTGACTTGGGATTTATCTCTAATAACCGAAGCGAATTTGAGGATAGTGAGGTCGCAAATTTGAAAATGAAATTGAATACTTTAAATTATAATTTGAAATACCATTTGCCAAAAGCAGGTAAATTAGAGTCTATTTTTGGAATTCAGGGTATGGCTCAAACCAATATAAATTCTGGAACTGAATACCTAATTCCTAATGCTAAAACGAATGATTTTGGGATATTTGGAACGGCAAATTATGAATGGAGTTCAAACGTTTTACAGGCAGGAATTCGTTTCGATAATAGAAATATAAATAGTGAAAGTTATGGTGTTTTAGGAGATGAAGGTTCCTTTGAAGCAGTGGCTAAAAACTACAACAGCTTCAACGGGTCCTTGGGTTACAAAACTGATTTGTCTAAAGAATTTACGTTGAGAGTTAATGTGGCTTCCGGTTTTCGAGCTCCGAATTTAGCAGAATTAACTTCAAATGGTGTTCATGAAGGTGCTAATCGATACGAAATAGGAAATAGCAATTTGTCTACTGAGCAAAACATGCAAACGGATATAAATTTAGAATATCAAAACAGCCATTTTGAGTTTTTTGCTAACGGTTTCTACAATAAAATAAATAATTATATTTTTTTAAATCCTTCGGTAAATACCATAGCGGGATATAATGTTTTTAATTATTTTCAAACCGATGCCAAATTATATGGTGGTGAATTTGGGCTTCATTTTCATCCACATCCGTTAGATTGGCTTCATTTTGAAAGTAGTTTTGAAACGGTAACAGGGGAAAAACAATCCCGAAATCTCGGGAGTGATTTTTTACCTTTTATTCCTGCTAACAATTGGAATAACAGCTTGCGAGCTGAATTCAAAATTAAAAATTGGATGAAAGATGGATATGCAACATTGAACGTTTCCAATACTTTCGATCAAAGGAAAGTTAGCGGTTTTGAAACCTATACCGACGGCTATACTTTAGTTAATTTGGGAATTGGAGGGCAAATTAATATTGGGAAAACCCATTTTAACTTTACTATTAATGGAAACAATCTACTGAACAAAAGCTATATTGCCCATTTATCAAGATTAAAAAATGACGGAATTCCAAATATTGGAAGGAATATCGTTTTGGGATTCAATTTTAATTTATGAAATATAACATTGCAATTAATGCATTTATTTTAAAAATAAACTCCCTATTTTTGTGTAAAACTAATCTCATATGAAAAAAATAATTTTAGTAATGGCGGTAACTACTTCCATTGCATCTTTTAGTCAAAATCAAAAAATGGAACCATTAACCTACCCAGAAACTAAGAAAACAGCAACCGTTGATACTTATTTTGGTACTGAAGTTAATGATCCTTATCGATGGTTAGAAGACGACAAATCTGCAGAAACAGCCGCTTGGGTTAAAGAAGAAAACAAAGTAACATTTGATTATTTATCTAAAATTCCTTTTAGAAATAAGATCAAAGAAAGAATGGAAAAATTATGGAATTATGAAAAAATTTCTGCTCCATTCAAAGAAGGCGGTTATACTTATTTCTACAAAAACAATGGCCTTCAAAACCAATCTGTATTGTACAGAACTGATAAATCTGGAAAAGAAGAAGTTTTTTTAGATCCTAATACTTTTTCAAAAGATGCTACGACTTCTCTTGACGGGGTGAGTTTTTCTAAAGATGGATCTAAGGTTGCCTATTCCGTTTCTAAAGCAGGAAGTGACTGGAGAACGGTCATTTTTATAGATGCCAAAACCAAAAAAGAAATTGACACTCCGCTTGTGGATGTTAAATTTAGCGGACTTTCTTGGAAAGGAAACGAGGGGATTTTTTATTCTAGTTATGAAAAACCAAAAGGAAGTGAACTTTCGGCTAAAACGGACCAACATAAATTGTATTTTCACCAATTAGGAACCGCTCAAAAAACGGACTTAGTTATCTTTGGAGACAAAGAAAAACGTCGTTATGTGGGCGGAAGTGTTTCTGAAGATGATCGTTATTTGTTTATCTCGGCAGCTAATTCTACCTCTGGTAACGAACTGTATTTAAAAGATTTAAGCAAGCCTAATTCTGCAATTATTCCTATTGTAAGTAATTTTGATTTTGATGTTGACGTATTAGACAATTTAGGTTCAAAATTGTATATCCTTACTAATATAAACGCGCCTAACAAAAGAATTGTAAGTGTCGAAGCAAGCAATCCAGGTACTGAAAACTGGGTAGATTTTATCCCTGAAACCGATAATGTATTATCGCCAAGTACAGGAGCAGGTTATATTTTTGCAACTTACATGAAAGATGCTATTTCGCTAGTAAAACAATACGATTTTAAAGGAACATTAATTAGAGAAGTAACCCTTCCAGGCATTGGAACTGCTTCTGGTTTTGGTGGAAAAGCAAAAGATTCCGAATTGTATTTTTCTTTTACAAATTATACAACTCCGGCAACTATTTATAGCTATAATCCAAAAGAAGGAAAAGCTACTGTTTATAAAAAACCAGTGGTAGACTTCAAAAGCGAAAATTATATTTCTACGCAAGTCTTTTATACTTCAAAGGATGGGACTAAAATTCCTATGATTATTACCCACAAAAAAGGATTAAAATTAGAAGGAAAAAACCCTACTATTCTTTATGGTTATGGCGGTTTCAATATTAGCTTAACTCCAAGTTTTAGTATAGCCAATGCAGTTTGGCTTGAAATGGGAGGCATTTATGCTGTTGCCAACCTTCGCGGTGGTGGAGAATACGGCAAGAAATGGCACGATGCAGGAACCAAACTTCAAAAGCAAAATGTATTTGATGATTTTATAGCTGCAGCTCAATATTTAATTGCCGAAAAATACACCTCTTCTGACTTTTTAGCAATAAAAGGAGGTTCCAACGGTGGATTATTAGTTGGCGCAGTAATGACACAAAAACCAGAATTAATGAAAGTTGCTCTTCCAGCTGTAGGAGTTATGGATATGTTGCGATATCACACCTTTACTGCGGGAGCGGGATGGGCTTATGATTATGGAACTGCTGAAGATTCAAAAGAAATGTTTGAGTACATCAAAGGTTATTCTCCTGTTCAAAATGTAAAAATGGGTACAAAATACCCTGCCACTTTAGTAACAACTGGAGATCATGATGATCGTGTGGTACCAGCTCATAGTTTTAAATTTGCCGCTGAATTACAAGCAAAACATGTAGGACCTAATCCTGTTTTAATACGAATAGAAACCAATGCGGGTCACGGCGCTGGAAAACCGGTTTCAAAAACAATAGAAGAAGCTTCCGATATTCAGGCGTTTACGCTATTTAACATGGGATTTAATAGCTTGCCCTAATTGAAAATCAAGTTCTTAAAAAAGGCAGACTAGTTTTTGATTAGTCTGCTTTTTTTTTAATATTCTATTTTTCCTAAATGTCGCATTACCTTAACAATTCTGCCTTTTCTTTTGTTGATATATTCCGTTGAATTGGTGGCTTTGTATTTTCTTGGGTTGGGCAAAATGGCGGCTATTCCTGCAGCTTGTCTTGGAGTTAGGCTAGAAGCGCCTTTTCGGTACCAATACTCTGTTGCGGCTTGAGCTCCATAAATTCCGTCGCCCATTTCAATAGAGTTTAAATAAACTTCCATGATTCTTTCTTTGCCCCAAATTATTTCTATTAAAACGGTAAAATAAGCTTCAAATCCTTTGCGGATATAACTCCTTCCTTGCCATAGAAAAACGTTTTTAGCGGTTTGTTGTGAAATGGTACTTCCTCCTTTAATCTTTTTCCCTTTTTGATTGTTTTTAAGTGCCATTTTCATTGCAATAAAATCAAAACCATAATGTTTTAAAAAAGTTCCATCTTCACTTGCAATTACTGCTTTTTGTAGATTTTTGGAAATCGCTTCAATAGGAACCCAGTCGTGGTTACAAACCATTTCTTTGCCATCCAATTTCATTTCAATAGCTCTAGTAACCATTAAAGGGGTAAAAGGAACGGGTACAAATTTGAAAATAATAACCATTCCAATTGATATTCCTAAAAACCAAAGAAAAACTCTGAATGCTAATCTGGTAAATTTTTTCCACATAAATATTATATTAAATCGGCCAATTCTGTGCCTATTAAACTACCAATTGCAACTCCCATTCCGCCCAGTCGAACGCCACAAAATACATTATTCGATAGTGGCTTTACTATTGGATTTTTTGATCCTCCAAGTCCCATAATTCCACTCCAACGATGATCGATAGTAAACTCTTGATTGGGTAAAATTACTTCTTTTAATAGCATTTCCAAACGGTTTTGGATGATTTGCGTTTCGCCAAATTCATCGGTGGCTTCGCCTTCAAAATCTAAATTTCGACCTCCGCCAAAAAGGATTCTATCTCCAATATTTCTAAAATAATAATAGCCTTTGTCAAAATGAAAGGTTCCTTTTAGGTGTAAGTTCGGTATTGGTTGTGTAATTAAAACTTGCGCGCGTGCTGGTTTAACTTCGCCTTTGGTTAGTTCTGAAGCAAAACCATTGGTAGCAAATAATAGTTTTTTAGTTTTGAAAGTAAAATCGCCAAGTGCCACTTCAACATTGGTTCCATTGTCATTAAATGCCGTTACTTTTTGTTGGTTCAAAATCAAGATATCATTTGCAACAGCTTGTTTCAATACTTCTTGCATCATGTTTCCTGTGTCAATTTGGCCCTCAAAAGGATTAAAAATGACACTTTCAAATACTCCATTAAATCCAAAGCGATCTATTTCTTTAGAATAAACATCGGCTTTAAATAAAGGCTTCAAAATTTCGTTGATGAAAGGAAGTTTATTGGTGCATTCCAAATAATCCGTCTCGTGTTCTTTTAAAAACAACTCGTATCCGCCAAACGGTTTGAAGTCTAGGTTGTCATCGCCTATTCGTTTTCGTAATAACTTAAGTCCTTCCCAACGTTTTTGAATGAGTTGAATCACTTCTTCTTCGGAATGGAATTTCAGATCGTCAATAATTTCAGACAAGCTTCCAAAACAGGCAAACCCAGCATTTTTTGTACTTGCGCCTTGAGGTAAAACGCCTTTTTCAAGCACAATTATTTTACTATTTGGAAATCGTTCGCGAAGTCGTAATGCGGCGTGAAGGCCAACAATACCACTTCCTACAACGGTGTAATCAATATTGGTAAACCAATTTTTTATTTCCCAATAACTGAGCTGCATCTTTTTTTATTTCAAATGTAATTAATCTTGGGATATTATAATAATTTTGATCGCCAATCACTGCTATTTGATCTATAGAAAATAAACATATTAGAAAAATTGAGTACATTTAAACCTTTAAAAAAATTAAAACTATGAAAAAATTACTGATTTTAACATTAATTACTATGAGTGTAAATGCGGTTGTAGCTCAAAATATTATGTCGCCCGAATTACTTTGGAAATTGGGTAGAATTTCTCCATTAGGAATTTCTAAAGACGAGAAAAATATTATTTATAAAGTTTCAACGCCTACTGTAGAGGAAAATAAATCGAACTCGAAGTATTATTCTATGCCAATAAATGGTGGAAATGCATCAGAAATCACGGATTATAAATTGCTTTTAGCAGATAAAAATGTTTCTCCAGATGGGAAATATACCGTTTACAATGAAGAGGTAAAAATCGATAAAGTTCATGGGATAGATTTTTATCCTAATTTGGATAAATCCAATGCTCAAATCTATAATGGATTGGATTATCGTCATTGGGACACTTGGAACGAAGGTAAATTCAATCATGTTTTTTATAAATCAAACGGAGAAAAATCGGTTGGAATTGACATTATGAAAGGCGAAAATTTCGATGCTCCACAAAAACCATTTGGCGGTGACGAAGACTACATTTGGTCGCCAGACAGCAAAAGCATTTTGTACGTTTGCAAGAAAAAAGCGGGAACAGCTTATGCTATTTCTACCAATACTGATATTTACGAATACCATCTTGAAACTGGAATTACCGAAAATAGAACGGAAGGCAATTTAGGATATGACACCGCTCCAACATTTTCTCCAACGGGAAATTTAACTTGGTTGCAAATGAAACGCGACGGTTATGAAGCCGATAAAAACGACATTGTAGTTAGCTTTAAAGGAACTTCTATTAACCTAACGGCGAATTGGGATGGAAGTGTCGAGAGTTTTATTTGGAGTAAAGACGGGAAGAAAGTTTATTTTCAAGCTCCTGTTGATGGAACTCTTCAATTATTTGTAGTTGATTTTCCAGGTTTAACAAAAAAATTGCCTCAAGTAGTTCAGGTTACCAATGGCGATTTTGACGTTTCGGGATTAGTAGGAATTGTAGGCGATAAAATCTTCGTTACCAGATCGGATATGAACCACGCTGCCGAATTGTATTCGTATGATTTGAAGAAAAAAGTTTGGAATCAATTGTCGAATGTGAATACAGCAACCTTTTCAAAATTGGCGTTAAGCAAAACAGAAAGAAGATATGTAACCACCACCGACGGCAAAAAAATGTTGGTATGGGTAATTTTACCTCCAAATTTTGATGCTTCAAAAAAATACCCAACGCTATTGTATTGCCAAGGCGGACCACAATCTCCTTTAACTCAATTTTACTCTTTCCGTTGGAATTTCCAATTAATGGCCGCTAACGGATACATTGTGGTGGCGCCAAACCGACGAGGAATGCAAGGTCATGGAGTAGAATGGAACGAGCAAATTAGTAAAGATTGGGGCGGACAAGTGATGAGAGATTACCTTTCGGCGATTGATGATGTGGCCAAAGAAAACTATGTTGACAAAGCAAGATTAGGATGTGTTGGAGCGAGTTATGGTGGATATTCGGCGTTTTATTTGGCTGGAATTCACAACAACAGATTCAAAACTTTTATAGCTCACGATGGGGTTTTTAACACCACGAGCATGTTTGGAACTACAGAAGAAGTGTTCTTTAACAACTGGGATTTTGGTGGTGCTTATTGGGAAAAAGACAACAAAGCGGCTCAAAAAACCTATACTGAATTTAATCCCGCAAGCCACGTAGACAAATGGAATGCGCCAATATTAATTATTCAAGGTGGAATTGATTTTAGAGTTCCAATTGGACAATCGCAAGAGGCATTTCAAGCAGCCCAATTGCGCGGAATAAAAAGTAGGTTCTTGTATTTCCCAGAAGAAAATCACTGGGTATTAAAACCTCAAAATGCACAAGTTTGGCAAAAGGAATTTTACAAATGGTTGAAAGAAACACTTTAATAATTTCAAATTAAATACCTAAACCACGGGATTCGTTCCGTGGTTTTTTATTTCAAATGCATTCGTACCTTTGTAAATTAGATTTAGAAATTAAAAATGAACTTCACCTATTCAAAAGCCGAAAAACTAAAAAGCAAAACGACTATTGATTTACTTTTTTCAAAAGGAAAATCGGTATCGAAATATCCGTTGCGATTGGTTTATATAGAAGGTAATTTTGGTGAAGAATTTCCAATAAGAATTGGGGTTTCTGTTTCAAAAAAGCATTTTAAAAAAGCGGTTGACCGGAACTATTTTAAACGGGTACTTCGCGAAACCTATCGTCTCAACAAACATTTATTGTTGGATAATTTATCCACTCCTTTTTCATTTATGTTGCTTTATCAAAGCAAAGATCGACTGTCATTTGAGGAAATCAATAAAAAGACAATTCAGCTGTTTGAAAAATTTTTGGAAGCTCAAAAAACAGAAATAAAATAACCCGTTGGATGTAATTAAATAAAAAATAATTTTGCCGCGAATTTTCGAATTTTTCGATTTAACTTTTCGATTTCATTCGAATTTTCATCAAAGATGAACTAATTTTTGCGCCATTTTTTCTTAGATATTCGAAAATTCGTGGCAAAAAGAAATAAAATAAATAAATTCTATGTATAAACACCTTAAAAAACGATTTATAATTCCGGTATTGGCAAGCGGAATGCTATTTATTGGCGCAAGCTTTAAAGATGATTTTTTTGAAATTGCCAAGCAAATAGAGATTTTCACCACCTTATTCAAAGCAGTAAATAGTAATTATGTAGATAAAGTAAATCCAGGCGATTTAATGGATAAAGCCATCAAAAGCATGTTGGCCGAATTGGATCCTTACACCAATTATTTCAACGAGCAAGATGTAGTAAAATACAAAATTAATAATACCGGCGAATATACCGGAATAGGCGCTGTGATTACTCGTAAAGAAGCCAAATTAATAATAAAAGAAATCTACAAAAATTACCCAGCAGACAAGGCGGGACTAAAAGGCGGTGATGAAATTATTTCAATTGGAGACATTAGTTTAGCCGATTACAAAGAAGACGCGAGCCAGTTGTTGAGAGGAGGAAAAAATGCAAAAGTGGAACTAAAATACATTCGCCAAGGGAAAACCCTTTCGGCCCAGTTAGTTTTGGAAGAAGTAGATATAAAAGCAGTACCTTACTTTAGCAAAATAGACGATAAAACGGGTTATATTGTTCTCAATCAATTTACTGTTAAGGCGTCGGCGCAAGTTAAAGAGGCGCTGGAACAATTAAAAAGAGAAGGCGCGGAAAAAATTATTCTGGATTTAAGAGGCAACCCGGGCGGTTTATTAAATGAAGCCGTAAGCATTTGTAATTTATTTGTTCCAAAAAATGAGGTGATTGTTACTACAAAATCCAAAACAGAGAAACACAATATTACTTTTAAAACAACGAGAGAGCCTATAGATACTGAAATTCCACTAGTAGTTATTGTTGACGGAAAAAGCGCGTCGGCATCTGAAATTGTGGCTGGGGCATTGCAAGATTTAGATCGAGCTGTGATTATTGGCAGTCGTAGTTTTGGAAAAGGATTGGTTCAACGTCCAATTGATTTGTGTTATGGGACTCAAATTAAAATTACCATTTCAAGATATTATACCCCTTCCGGAAGATGCATTCAGGCATTGGATTATTCCAATAAAGACAAAGACGGAAAAGCAATTCGTACCGCGGCCACTAATTATAATGCGTTTAAAACTAGAAAAGGGCGAACGGTTTACGATGGCGGTGGAATTTTGCCAGATATTATTTTAGACGAAACAAAACTCAGCAATATTTCAGAGGCCTTGATTAAAAACGACGGGATATTCAATTTTGTAACTGAGTATTATTATAAAAATCCAAATTTGGGAACGACAATTCCTGTAATTTCCGATTTGGACTTTGCTAATTTTAAAGCGTTTTTGAAGCGCGAAAAGTTCTCGTTTGATACCGAAACCGAGTTGGCGCTTAAAAAGACTTTAGCAGCCGCAAAAAAGGAAAAATTAGACGCATCAATTGCTAATGAGTACCAACAATTGCTGTCGGCATTGCAAAAAAGCGAAGAAAATCTATTGAATCAAAATCAGAAGGAAATCAAAAATCTAATTCTCGATGAAATAATCAAGCGTTATCAATACAAAGAAGGGCTTTATTTGTATTATACCAAAAACAATTCTGAGATTAAAAAAGCAGTTGGGATTTTGAATAATCCAATCGAATACGACAAGATTCTTAACTAAACTACTTGATAATTTTCATTTCAATGTGAGGAATATCGTCTTCTAAATACATTGCTGAGGTGGCTTTAAATCCATGCGATTCATAGAATTTCTTCAAATACAATTGCGCCGAAATCGTGATTTTCTCGACCTTAAACCGATTTTTAATTTCTAAAATAGATTGGTCTATCAAGGCGTGTCCGAAATTTTTGTCTCGATCTTTTTCAGCAACGACAACTCTGCCAATGGAAGAAAACTCAAAATAATCTCCCGGTTTAAACAATCGAGAATGTGCTACTATTTCTCCATCAACTGTTCCAAATAAATGCAACGCCTTTTGGTCTTTGTTATCGATATCTTGGTAAACACAATTTTGTTCTACTACAAATACTTCCGATCTTAATCTTAATATTTGATATAATTCTTGGGTTGAAAGCTCTTCGAAAGTTTTTGTTTTCCAGATAATTGGCATCTTAATCTATTTATTTTTTAATGAATTTAACCGATTTTATTATCGCTTCCAATTCAAACATTAAGTCTCTTTTTTTCATCGAAGGTGCATAACAAAAACCTTCTAAAACTACAATTCGACGGTTTCTATAATCTTTAATACAATAATTTATAAAGGGCCCCGACATGAAATCATTTTTCATTTCCCAGGTTCCTTTGGTTTCAAAAGCGGTTCTTTTTGCCAATTTAGTTTTCAGAAAATACGGGGAATATGCCTGTTCAGTAATCATTTTTGAATACCTTTCAGTTCCATGAATATAAAGCCTGCCAATAGAATCTCTGGTTTTAACAATGTTCTTAATTAAGCTGGATTTATAACTGGCCTCAATGTTCTTTATTGGTATTTGGTAAATCAAAATACTCGTACTTCCGCCGGTGATTTCTTTTTTATACCACATGAATTTTTTTCTAGATAAAACGCTGTGGTAGCCCTTTGGAATATTGATGTCTATTTTAAATTTCTTTTTTATTCGGTCGGTTTTGATTATCGCAGTATCAATAACTCTTTGGTTTTCTACAATTTCCGTTTCCCGCATCAGTTGAATTATCTCGGCAGTATGTTGGTCAATAACGCTTAAAATTTCGTGAGTGTTTCTTCCAGAGATGTAGAAAATGTTTTGTGGAGTAGCAAATTCATTTTTCTTAATTTCAAATTCGCTAGATGCCCCTTTTTTTATTACAATACTGTTTCGGCTATTTACCACATACCCCTCTAAAAACTTAATCGGATACTGATTGATGGTGAACTGCGGTTCTTCTTGTGGAAGTCCAATTACCGAGGAGGCAAATTTATTTCTAATGGTATCGCCAATCTCGCCTTTCCAAAGTTGGTCGTCTATTAAAACAGAAATCGTATTGATGTCGCCAGTAGTTTTTTCATTGGCGTCGTCATTTTTGTTTTTACAAGAGAAGAAAAACAAAGCCGTTAGCAGCAAAAAAAAATGGACTTTATTCATGTTGTTATTAATGAATTAAAGTCCAAATTTAAGTAAAGATATTGTATTAACCGCTAATTTTTAATTTCATTCCCGGTTTAAGATTTTCATTGCTAATGCCGTTCCATTTTTTAATATCTGAAATAGTTATTCCAGGATATTTTTTGGCAATTTTATAAAGCGAATCTCCTTTTTGAACATAATAATGTTCCTCGGAAACTTTAGCTTTGGTCGCTGATTTGTCTTTTTTAGCAGTTTTCTCAGCTACCACCACTTCCGTTTTTCCCACTATTAAAGTACTTCCCAATTGGATATTATTATCAGTAAGGTTGTTCCACAGTTTAAGATCGTCGGTAGAAACCTTGTACTTTTTTGCAATGTTTCCAAGATTGTCGCCTTTAACAACCACATATTCCTGAGTTTTATATTCTGTTTTTGCAGCTACATCGGCATCGGAATTAAGAGTGCCGTTTTCTTTTTCCAATGCTAATTTCAACTTCAATCCCAAAGCGATGTTTCCATTGGTTAAATTATTCCACTTTTTAAGGTCATCTATCGAAACCGCATATTTCTTAGCGATATTGCTCAGGTTATCTCCTTTTTGAACTACATAAAATTCCGGCTCTTTTGTCTCGGTAAAGGGAGTTTCCTTTTCCGTTTTTGTCGCTTTTTCATTTGCGGCAAGCACTTCATTTTGATTATCAGTAGCTTTATTATCAGTTCTTATTTCTCTCTTCACCTTAGAAGCAACCTTTTCATTTATTTTGATTTTCAATACTTTTCCTGAAGCTACACTGTTCTTTTTTAGATCGTTCCACTCTTTAATTTCTGCAATGGTAACGCCGTATTTATTTGCTATTGAACTTAAATTGTCGCCTCGTTTAACCTTATATTTTTTGGTGTTTGTTACCAGAGTCACAACCACCTCTTCCTTAAATTTAGTTTCGACAACAACTGGTTTTTCGGCCTCAGCTGTTGGCTCTTTTTTGACCTCAGCAACCTCTTTCGATTCCACGTCTTTCGGGTTTACGGCCACATTATCGTAACTGTATATTTTCAACATTTTGCCTCGTGGAGCGTAGGTTCCTTTAATGCGATTCCATTTTTTAAGTTCAGATACGGAGACACCATATTTATTGGCAATTTCGCTTAAGCTATCTCCCCGTTTAATTTTATAGAATCTTGTTTTAGTAACTACATGACCGTCTTCTGCTTCGTTAACTTTCGAGGCATATCGGCTTTCGTAAGGACGTTCTCTTTTGCTAGTTTCATAATTCACATAGGCATATATTTTATCTTCATTAGAAGTATAAATCGCCACTTTATCATTTGGCATGCGCAAATAGTGATTTTCGCCCTCAATAAAAGGAACTACATCTCTTTTATATGCAGGATTCAATAATTGCAATTGCGATACGGGAATGTCAATTAAATCAGAAATTTGCTTGAAGGTAATTTCTCTTTTTACCATTATGGTATCAGTGGCAAAGTGCTTAATAACCGCTCTATTAGGAACAATTCCGTGCTCTTTATGGTATTCATAAATGTACATTGTCGCTAAAAATGCGGGAACATATCCTTGCGTTTCTTTTGGTAAATGCTTTCTTATATTCCAAAAGTTTTGCTGGCCTCCCGATCTACGAATGGCTTTCGCCACATTTCCAGGGCCCGAATTATAAGACGCCAAAACCAAGTCCCAATCGCCGAAAATTTTATACATGTTTGACATGTACAAGGCAGCGGCATCACTGGCTTTTAAAGGATCACTTCGGTCGTCAACATACGTATTTATGTTTAACCCGTATTGTTTTCCCGTTTGAAACATAAATTGCCATAATCCTGTCGCGCCTACTCTTGAAACCGCTTTAGGGTTCAACGCCGATTCTACCACCGCCAAATATTTAATCTCCAAAGGCACGTTTTGTCTCGCCATGGCTTCTTCAAACATGGGGAAATAAAACTCAGAAATAGCCATTAATCTTTCAAATGATTTCTTTCTGTTTTTCAAAAATGATTTGATAATGTTTTCAAGCCCTTGATTGTATTCAATATTAAAGGGCGACTTCGCATCCATTAAAGCCAACCTAGATTTTAATACTTCGGTAGGCAATTCAAAATCTACTTTTTTGTCGATATTGATGTTTTTAATATCAACAGATAGGTCGTTGTACAAGTCCAAATTTGACAATTCTTTCATCCATAAACTGTCCACGCAGGAAGCGATATTATCTTGAACAAAGCAGGATTTTATAGAATCGAGGAAGGCATTTTTCGTTTCCTTTTTTATTGCTCCAGTGGGATCTTGAGCGAAGGTATTTAGGGATAAAAGTAGAAAAAAGCCGAGGGTTATTTTTTGTATATTCATAAATATTAATGTCAAAATGCTACATATCAATTCATTAGATATTGTGCAAATTTAATAGTAATAAACGTAATTTATCTGAAATTAGTGTTAAAACTACTATTTATTCCAATATTGCCGCAACTCCAGGTAAAGTTCTTCCTTCCAACATTTCAAGCATGGCGCCACCTCCAGTAGAAACGTAGCTCATTTTATCTTCCAAACCAAATTGCTTCACTGCCGAAACTGAATCGCCACCACCAACTAATGAAAAAGCGCCGTTTGCAGTAGCTTCTGCAATATAATTTCCTAATGTAATCGTTCCATTGGCGAAAGCGGGTAATTCAAAAACGCCCAAAGGACCGTTCCAAAGAATCGTTTTCGACTCCATAATTACTTCCTTAAAAGCTTCTAGCGATTTTGGTCCCGCGTCAAGTCCTTGCCATCCGTCAGGAATTTCTCTCACATCCACAATTTGAGTTTTCGCGTCGTTTGAAAAAGCATCTGCAGCAACCACATCCACAGGAATATGAATTTGCACGCCTTTCTCTTTAGCGATTTTCAAAATCTCTAAAGCCAATTCCATTTTGTCGTCCTCGCAAATTGAATTTCCGATTTTCCCGTCCAATGCTTTCACGAAGGTGAAAGTCATTCCACCGCCAATAATCATGTGATCAATTTTATCTAAAATATTCTCTATAACGGTAATTTTTGAAGACACTTTTGAACCTCCAAGAACTGCGGTTACTGGTTTTTCACTGTTTTTCAAAACTCGATTCAAACTCTCGATTTCTTTTGTAAGAAGGGCGCCAAAACATTTTTTGTCTTCAAAAAATTGAGCAATTATGGTTGTTGAAGCGTGCGCTCTATGAGCCGTACCAAAAGCATCGTTCACATAAATATCGCCTAAAGACGCTAATTGTTTTGCAAATGCCACGTCGCCAGCTTCTTCTTCAGCATAAAAACGAAGGTTTTCAAGTAATAAAACTTGGCTTGGTTGTAAATTTTTCGCAGCAGTTTCTGCAATTTCACCCACACAATCTGAGGCAAAAAGCACTTCGGTCCCTAAGATTTGTGTGGCTGTTTTCACGATGTGTTTCAATGAATATTTATCTTCAACGCCCTTTGGTCTACCAAGGTGGGACATTAAAATTACGCTTCCGCCATCGGCAAGAATTTTGTCTATGGTCGGTTTTGCGGCTTCAATTCTGGTGGTATCGGTAACGTGAAAATTTTCGTCTAGAGGAACATTAAAATCGACTCTAATTATGGCTTTTTGGTTTTTAAAATTGAAGTCTTGAAGCGTTTTCATTGAAATGTGTTTTTATTAGAAATTAAATTCGGGCCAAAGATAGTAATTTTAGATTTCTGATTTTAGGGTTATGATTTTAGATTTTTAATAATGGAAAACAAATAATTATTACATTTGAAATAAATAAAGCAATATCAAGCTGCTTCAATCTGCCTTAATTTAGGGTGGTAATCGAATGTTTGTAGGGCTTATGTTCTACAACGTTTTAAACTATATGAGAAAAATACTACTACCATTAACTTTTGGAATTTTAATTTGCTCTTGTTCCTCTTCAAAGATTGGAAATGATACTACTAAATACTTCGACGAAAACAATTTAGAAATAAATAAATCAACGTTCGCTCGAATTCGTTCAACAAATAAATTATTAGATATTCGCGGAGATTCTGCTAATCATAAAAAATTAATTTTAAGAGAAAAACTTGGAAAAATAACTAATAGACCTTTGTTAGAATCACTACTTGAAAAAGAAATAAATCAAGAAATAGATTCTACCAAACCAATAGTAATCATTTACTATCCTGGAAAAGATCCCTGTAATTCAAGTACTTCAACTACAAAAGAAGCAATACAATTTTGGCATGGGCAATTAGAAGAGGGAATAAACAAAATTGCTAAAACTAAACCCATTTATATTTACAAGGAAAAGGAAGGTTTGGAAAAATATGATGGCGTGATAACTTGGTACAAAGACCCCGAACAAACAATTGAGAGACTGTTTTTTGAACATCATTATCCTTGTAGTAGTTATGTAGTACTTTCTAAAGATGGCAATTACATAAGTTACTTTGGAGAATTTGGAAAAGAACAGGTGTGGGAAGCAATTCAAATTATGAATAAATAATTACGTTATGCAAAATACATTTTTCGCAATTGCGAGTTTTGTGTGTGTTTTAAAAAAGCAATTTTAATTTAAAATCAATAAAAGTGAAAAAAATGAAAACAATATCGAAATTATTAATTGGCTTATTTGTAATAACAGTTGGCTCAAAATCAATGGCACAAGAAAAAATCTCAACTGATTTGAAAGAATTTAAAATCACAATTGAAAAAATGGACAACGGCCTTAAAATGCAAAGTGATAAGGGAAGCGCTTGGGTCGATTTGAGTTTTAATCTTTCCAATGATAAATCACAAGCAATTGATGAAAATGGAATGACACAGTTAGGGGAATTGCCAACTAAAAGAGATCTAAAATTCGCGGATTACTTATTTACAATTACCCATACAAAAGAAGGAATTTCCCTAACGGGCATCGAGGGAACGGCTTGGAAAGAATTAAGTTTTTCACTTCAAGAGAATGGCAGACAAGCGATTGATCAATTTGGAATGACTAAATAATTGAAAATACCCATTTAAAAAAAGGGTTTAGCACATTAGCTTCTTTTTACAACTATTAACGCGTTAGCTTTTCGGTAGTAAAACCTATATTAGCAAGAAATAATCGTTTCCTTAGCCGACACAAGCTCTAACAATGTAACTTTAACTGTAATTTTACCCATCCCAATTAATGAAACTATTTCTAACCTTTTTTCTGGCTTCTTTAACAACCGTATTTGGTCAAAAACTGAACTTTGATATAATGGTTGAATATACAACCACTTATGAAAATTCAAATTATGACAAAAGCGCCTATGCAATGTCTTCAAACGACAATTATATTTTAAAAATTGTAAGTTACGCTGACGGTCAAAAAATAGCTTATGTTGCTGATTTAAAAGGATTAAAATCACACGAGTTTTCAATCACTGAATCAATTATTGAAAATGATTTGAAAAATATTAAATTCACCTATATCAAAACCGTTAAACATAAATTTGCAAGAACTATGGCGAGAGGTATTTATTTTGATTTTGTGAGCGAGTCCAATAATGATGGTGTGGAAACGGTAAAGTTAAATTCTTATAAAAACAAAGCTAAAACAAAGCTTTCGAATAGTTTAGAGTTAAAAATTATAAAGTCGGAGGTCAATTTATTTCCGTTGTTTCGATTTCTCTGTTTACATCCATTCGAATATATTACAGAGTTAAATTATAATGGCGCAGGATTAGTAACAAATTGCATTAATAAAAATGGCTTAAAAATACATGTGCTTAAAGCTATTGAAGAAGCTAATTTGGAATTAACTATTCCAAATTTGTTTAAATTTGCCCCTTAAAAGCAAGAAATGCCGCCGAGATTTATGAAAAAAAACATCTTATCTATGCTGTTATTGGTTAGCTGCTTTGTGTTTTCTCAGAATGCAACAGAAGCGACTAAAGACTCCATTCAACCATTATCTTTTCAAGGATATGGTGAGGTATATTATGGTTATGATTCGTCTAACTCTAAAAATAATGAAAAGTCCAATTTCCTTTACAATCATAAACGAAACAACGAAATCAACATAAATTTA
Organism: Flavobacterium sp.; assembly: GCA_021740105.1. GTDB lineage: Bacteria > Bacteroidota > Bacteroidia > Flavobacteriales > Flavobacteriaceae > Flavobacterium. The sequence continues at coordinate 430,279 of JAIPAM010000001.1, read as the reverse complement.
GCTTTTGTAAAAGCCTCATTTAAACAAAAAAAGTTTCGGGCAAATGCCGCTTTAATGCTTGGGAATTATAGCCAATACAACCTCTCGGCAGAGCCAAATTGGGCGCAATTTATTTTTGAGGCCAATGTCGGTTTTAAGGTTTCAAAAAAGCAAAACATTTGGTTGGACACCGGAATTATGCCGTCTCATATTGGTTTTGAAAGTGCTATTAGCGCCGATTGTTGGACTTTATCAAGAAGCATGCTTGCTGAAAATTCTCCTTATTATGAAACCGGAGTGAAACTTTCGTATACCAATAAATCAGAAAAATTTAATTCGTCTTTGTATCTATTAAACGGCTGGCAACGAATTAATATTCCTGGTAACTTCAAACAACCCTCCTTTGGTTTGCAACTTAATTACAAACCAAATAGCAAATTAGTGTTGAATTATAGTAATTTTTTAGGAAACGATAGGACCGATGGGATTGAATCGTGGCGATTATTTCATAATTTATATGCAATATATGAAGCCTCAAATACATTTGGAATCATTGCGGGATTTGATATTGGAACGGATAAATTTGATCCTACAAGTTACGGAACTTGGTATTCCCCTGTTTTAATTGTCAAACAAAACCTAAACGAAAAAACGAAAATTGCTGTGAGAGGAGAATATTATAGCGATCCAAAACAAATAATTATTTCAACAGGTACTGAAAATGGTTTTCAAACATTTGGCCTTTCTTCCAACCTTGACTATGATATCAGCAGCAAAATTAAATTCAGAATTGAAGGAAAAATGTATCATTCTACTGATAAAATATTTACCAATGAAAATCAAAATTATTCGCTAACTACAAATATGACAATCAAATTTTAAATAAAATAAAGTGGCAACAAAAAATAAAACTACCGAAACCGAAGTAGCCGTAATCGACTTTTTTAATTCTTTTGTGGACAACGAACAAAAGAAAAAAGACAGCTTTGAATTAATTGAATTAATGAAAAAGTGGTCCGGTTTTGAGCCTAAAATGTGGGGGCCAACCATAATTGGATTTGGAAGCTACCATTACAAATATGCCAGCGGCCATGCAGGCGACTCTTTGATAATTGGGTTTTCCCCACGGAAAAATGAATTCTCCCTTTATGCAGTAGCTCCAGACAAAGACTACGATGAACTTCTGAAACAACTAGGAAAATATAAAATGGGTAAGGCGTGTATCTACTTTAAAAAATTATCCGATTTAAACCTAGGCGCTTTAGAAACGATTTGTAAAGTGACCATTAAACATTTTAGCAAATAACCTAATAACCAAACCCTCAAATATACTTTTCTAAGAACTTTCCATTATCTTTGCTTTATGCTGTTTTCCCAAATCTTAGGACAAGAACACCTTAAAAATCATTTGACAAAAAGTGCGTCATCGGGCAGGATTCCTCATGCGCAATTGTTTGTTGGACCGGAAGGTTGCGGGACATTGGCGATGGCAATTGCGTATGCTCAATCTATTTTATGTCACAATACCGACGGCGAAAACACCAACGGAAACGAATCCTGTAACCTAAAATTCAAGTCGATTTCTCACCCCGATTTGCATTTTATTTTTCCAACGGTTACTACCGAAGACGTAAAAACAAAACCAAAAAGTGTCGATTTTATGGCCGATTGGCGGCAATTTGTTGCTGAAAATCCTTACGGCGGACTGTTCGATTGGTACAAAATTTTAGGCGTTCAAAACAAGCAAGGGGAAATTCGTGTTGACGATGCACAAGAAATATTAAAATTACTTTCTTTAAAATCCTATGAAGGCGGACACAAAATTGTGATTGTTTGGATGGCCGAAAAAATGAATATAACCGCGTCCAATAAGCTTTTAAAATTACTAGAAGAACCGCCAGAAAAAACAGTTTTCATTTTGATTGCCGAAAATGAAGAAGATATAATTCAAACTATTTTATCGCGCTGCCAAGTATTGCATTTTGGTGGTTTGAGCGAAAAAGTAATCGCCGATAGCTTGATTCTTAAAGAAAATATTGAAGCGAGTTTGGCCGACAAAATTGCTCACCAATCACAAGGAAATTACAACAAAGCGTTACTTTTACTAGACGAAGAAAGTGAAGAACTCCCTTTTGAAGAATGGTTTGTTTCTTGGGTTCGTGCGGCTTTTAGAGCTAAAGGAAATGCTGAAGCAATTCAGGATTTGATTCTTTGGAGCGAACAAATTGCAGGCTTGGGAAGAGAAACGCAAAAGAAATTTTTGAACTTTTGCATCGATATGTTTCGCCAGGCTTTAATGCTGAATTACGAAACAAAAAAACTAGTTTACATGGAAATGAAAGTGCCTAAATTCCAACTGGAAAATTTTGCGCCATTTGTAAACGGAAACAATATAAATGAAATTTTTAAAGAACTTTCCGACGCGATGTATCATATTGAACGCAATGGAAATGCGAAAATAATTTTAACAGATTTATCCATAAAACTAACTCGTTTAATTCACAAAAAATAACCAATTATGAATAATGTAGCTTCTATTTTAGTTTTGATTTTTTTAGCAATCACTTTTTTACAATCTGGTTACGATAAAATGTTCCATTGGAAAGACAATGTAGGATGGTTAACCGGTCATTTTGCCAATACCATTTTGAAAAAAGCAGTTCCCTTTGCTTTGTTTCACGTGCTAGTTTTAGAATTAATATCCGGTATTTTAAGCATTGTTGGCGCAATTGAATTGTATGTAAATGAGGGCCGAACTTTTGGTTTTTATGCAGGAATATTCTCGTGTGTAACGCTTTTAATGTTGCTTTTTGGACAACGATTAGCGAAAGATTATGATGGCGCTCGTACCATTGTAATCTATTTTATTCCTGCCGTAATGGTGGTTTATTGGCTGAACTAACCCTATTTCCCTATTGCCGCTTTGAACAATCGCATGTCGTTCCACGTGAATTTATCGCCGTGGACTTCCATTAATTCGTTCAACGATTCTCCTTTAAATCCTTTGAAAATTAGGGTTAAAGCTTCTATTTTATCTTCTGGCATTACGTCTTGAAGTTGGACTTGCCCTGCTTCTATTAACTTGCCAAAATGGCCGTAGATGGTTTGTGGCGTTAATTTTCTAATGGCCGCAATTTCATTTATAGAATTACTTTGAAGCCACAATTCATAGGTTTCCTGCGTGGTGGATTTTTTAGGTATTGCTGTTTTTGAACTTTTCTTTTTGGTGTAACGATTTACATCGACATCGTCTTCTACAATTGTAATATTTAGCTCTTTGAACTTCGTTTGAATTTCAGAAATTTTATTATTTCTATAGGATTTAATTTCGTTGGAAGTCAAATTTTCTTTAGAAATTTCTAACCCAGCAGCGACGGTGTTGATTAGTAATTTAGCTTTCATTAATTGGAAAACAGCTTTAATTTGCATTTCTTCCAAAAGCACTAGTTCATCGAAATAGCCTTTTGCTTTTTTAGCACGTTTCACCTCTTCCATTTTCCATAAAATATCGTAAACAACGCGATCCATTGTTGCATAAAAATAATTATATGCCGCCTGAATTCGGTCTGCTATTTGGTTGATATCGAATTTTTCAGCAGCAAATAATTTGTCCAATTGAGATAAAAATTTTCTAGACGGATCCAATATTTCTCCGATACTTTCCGCTTGCTTTTTAGCCCAAACAGCGTGTTTCGACTTCTCAGAAACTTCTGATTTTTCGTTATAACTGAACTGATGATTTCTCCATTCTTGAACCAAATCAGCCCAATCAAAGGTGGTTTTTAAATAATTATGAAGGTAGTTTTTGGTGTCCTGTTGTAACGATACCGCTAGTGCTTCTTCCGACGCTTTGTTCAAGGAATAGTCCATCACATCTTGGTCGTTTGAAATACCATTCATTTGCAAGGAAGAAAGTAAAATTAAACCATTTAAAGCCCGAAGTCTGGATAAAGCAACGTAAGCTTGGCCGGGTACAAAAACCTGCGATACATCCAATGCGGCTTTATCAAAAGTAAGCCCTTGGCTTTTATGAACGGTAATAGCCCAAGCTAATTTTATCGGATAATGTACAAAAGTTCCCAATATTTCTTCCTCGATTTCCTTAGTGGTTTCATTGATTTTGTATCGGATGTTTTGCCACTCAAATTTTTCAACTTCTATCGTTAAATTTTCATCCGGAAAATGAACCAAAATTTCATTACTTGAAAGTGATTTTATGAATCCCATTTTACCATTAAAGTACTTTTTCTCGAAAGAAGGATCGTTTTTGACAAACATAATTTGAGCGCCAACTTTCAATTGTAAATTGTATTCTATCGGATAAATTTTATCAGGAAAATCGTCTACAATTTCTGGGTTGAAAGTCGTTAATTTTCCCTCTAAATCTTCCAGAGCTTTAGCATTAGTGGCGTCAGCTTTAGCGTTGTGCGTGGTAAGGATGATATAGCCCTTATGGTTATTCAAATCAAAATTGGGTTTTACATATTGATTTAAAACGGCAATGTCATCGTTTGAAATTTGGTTGTTTCTAAGGTTGTTTAATATCGAAATAAACGCATCGTCAGATTGTCTAAATATCTTAGATAATTCTATATAAAGTGGCGGATTTTGCTGAATCACGTGGGAATGAAAAAAGAATTTTCCGTTGTAATATTTTCTCAGTGTGCTCCACTCTTCGTCTCGAATTACGGGTGGTAATTGCAATAAGTCACCTATAAAAAGAACTTGGACGCCTCCAAAAGGGGCTTTCTTTTTCCGTACCGATTGCATCATAAAATCAATGGCGTCTAATAAATCAGCACGCAACATACTCACCTCGTCAATGATCATCAATTCCATATTTCGAATGACCGCTTTTTTTAAACCGCTCATTTTGAAGTGTCTAACTAACGTGCTCTTGGTTTCAAATTTGACGCTATCTGAAAAGTGTGGTGCAGAATTGTCGGGGATAAAGCCTCCGAAAGGCAATTGGAACATGGAGTGAATGGTGACTCCTCCGGCATTTAACGCTGCAATTCCTGTTGGCGCAACCACCACGGTATTTTTGTGAGTGGTTTTAATTATTTCCTTTAAAAGTGTGGTTTTACCCGTTCCCGCTTTTCCTGTTAAAAATAGGGAGCGGTTGGTTTGATTGATAAATTTTAAAGTAAATTGAGCGGCTTCGGATATCGTTTGCATTGTTATAAATTAGAATATGAAATTACAATTTATATTTTAATTACTGACAATAAAAAAATGCCTTCGATGGAAGGCATTTTACAATTTTGAAAGAAATTTTATTTCTTTTTTTCTGTTGCTTTTACGTCTGTTTTAACTTCTGATTTTGAAGCTTTGTACTTGTCGTTTAAAAGCTTTATGATTTCATTTGTGATATCGTATTTGTCTTCAGCGTATAATATCGAAGCGGCGTCTCCAGTTCCATAAATATAGGCGTATCCTTTTTCTTTACCGTAAGATTTGATAAACTTTTTAACGCTGCTCACCACTGAATCAATTTCAACACCACTTTCTTGTTGCAATTGTTGCGCTATAGATTGTTCCGCATATTGAAGTTGTTGCTCTCTTTTTTGTAACTCAGCTCCTTTTTGTTGCGCCCAAGCTTGGCCATTCATTTGAGCATTCTTTTGAAAACTTCCTGCTTCTGCTTTAAATTTTGCAATTTCAATTTCCAGCTCTTTCCCCATTTCTTGCGATTTGGCTTTGTATTTAGCTTCAATGTCTTTTGCTTCTGTACACTCCATCATTAATTTTGAGGTATCTACGTAAGCGGTTTTTGTTGAGGCAACTTCTGCTTTTTTATTGCAAGAGATAATTGAAAATGCGATTGCAATAATTACTAATGATTTTTTCATCCTTTTTTGATATTGATTTTTTAATTGTTGGTAAAAGTATAAATTTTAATTTAATAACTAAAATGTTTGGAAATGGTACTTATCGGAAACTATAAGTTTTTGTAATTGCTTTTCGGTTTGCTATAATTATAAGCTATAAAAATCGGATTTATTTAAGCTTGTTTCCGCAGCATTTATAAAAAAGGCAGCAAAATATCTGTTAAACCAGAAAAACGCCTTTTAAATCGCTTTATATCGTTTTGTGGCTATTTTTTAAGACATAAATGTGTGAGGAATACTCTAAACTTCTTTTTGCTTTCCAATTGGAAACTAACCCAATCCAAATTGCTTTTAAATAATTCATTTTCCCATTTTTGTATTTTTCCGAAAGCAAACTCACATAAAAAGAATCAAACTTCATAGGTAGGACTTTTTCTAATTTTAAATTTTCTTTTTCAAAAAGTAACTGGATCGCTTTTTTGGAAAAATGCCAGAAGTGAATTGGCACGTCAAATGCTGCCCAAAATTTACCATAATAATTGGCATCGTAAGATTTATAATTGGGAACCGCAATGATTATGGTTCCATTTGGTTTAACCAATCTTTTTAATTCTTTGATTTGAATTTCCAAATTAGGAACGTGCTCTAAAACGTGCCACATGGTAATTACGTCAAAAGAGTGGCTTTCTAATTCTTGAGTAGAATCTGAAAACTGGATTCCTTTATTAATTGCAATCCCTTTTGCTTTTTCGCTTGGTTCAACTCCAATAGTATTCCAACCATTTTGTTTAGCAGTTAATAAAAAATCTCCGGTTCCGGCTCCGATATCTAATAAATTGCCTTTTGAAGTACTGCTATTATTAATTAGATTTAACTTATTTTTTAATGCGATTCCTTTTACAAAATGATAGGCTTTTTCAAATAAGGAACGTTTTGAATCCGTGTGAGAAATATAGTCGGTACTTTCATAATACTTCCCTAGATTTTCAGGAGAAGGTTGTGGCGAAGTGATTAACATGTCTAAATCTTGATCATAATACAAGTCGAAAGTCTCTTTTGAGACAGAATGATCAATTACGTTAAGAAAGTGTTTTTTATTAGAAATATCCATATTTTAATATTGTAATTTTAAACTCAAAATCGGAAGAGCTCAACAACGGTGTGATTTAACAAAGTAGTTTCACGTGGAACATTAGCATTCTGAAATCAGAAATCAAAAATCATTAACGTCCCATATAAATTAACAAAACTGAAATATCACTTGGGGAAACACCGCTAATTCTAGAGGCTTGTGAAATGGTTACAGGTCTAATTTTTGATAGCTTTTGCTTGGCTTCTATCGACATCGATTTGATGTTATTGTAATCAAAATCTTCTGGTATTTTTAAATCTTCCAAACGCAATAATTTATTGGCGTTGTTTCTCTCCTTTTCAATATAACCTGAATATTTAACTTGAATTTCAGCTTGTTCTAATATCTCTAAATCGATCTCATTAACAGAAATGTACTCCTTTACTTTGTCTAATTTCATCATGTCTTCTAACTCAATTTGAGGGCGAGAAAACATTTTAAACATCTTGTCCGATTGATCGATAATGGCCGTTTCTTTAGCTTCTAAAATCGGGTTGGCCTCTACAGGAGAGATGCTAGTTTCTTTGAAAAAAGCAACCATTTTCTCCGATTCATTAAGCTTGTGTTCCATTCTTCGAAGACGCTTTTCTGATGCTAACCCTATTTCATGAGAAAGAGGTGTCAATCTAAAATCGGCATTGTCTTGACGCAATAACGTTCTGAATTCCGCTCTAGACGTAAACATTCTATACGGCTCTTCTGTTCCTTTTGTTATCAAATCATCTATTAAAACCCCAATGTAAGCCTCGTCTCTTTTCAAAATTAAAGGAGCTCGTTCTTGAACTTTTAATGCCGCATTGATTCCTGCCATTAATCCTTGTGACGCTGCTTCTTCATAACCTGTAGTTCCATTAATTTGTCCGGCAAAGTAAAGTCCTTCAACTAACTTCGTTTCCAGCGTATGTTTTAATTGTGTGGGTGGGAAATAGTCGTATTCGATAGCGTAGCCTGGTCTAAAAAACTTGACTTTTTCAAAACCCACAACTGAACTTAATGCTTTAAATTGGATATCTTCTGGCAAAGAAGTAGAAAAACCATTTACATAAACTTCAACGGTATTCCATCCTTCTGGCTCCACAAATAACTGGTGTCTCTCCTTGTCAGCAAAGCGATTTATTTTATCTTCAATGGAAGGGCAATATCGTGGTCCTAAGCTTTTTATTCTTCCGTTAAACATCGGAGACCGATCAAATCCTTCTCTTAAAATGTCATGAACGTCCAAAGAAGTATACGTCATGTAACATGATTTTTGAAGGGTAAGTGGTTTGGTAATGTCTGAATAAGAGAATTTATCAGGTTTTAAATCGCCTTTCTCCTCATTCATTTTGGAATAATCCAACGACCTTCCATCCACTCTTGGTGGGGTTCCGGTTTTCATTCTTCCAGATTCAAAACCTGCTTTTACTAAATCTTCAGTAACTCCGTGAGAAGCGCTTTCTCCAGCTCTTCCTCCTCCAAATTGCTTTTCACCAATATGGATTAAACCGTTTAGAAAAGTTCCGTTGGTAAGCACTACCGTTTTCGCTTTTATTTGAATTCCCAAAGAGGTTTTAATCCCTTTTATTTGTCCGTTTTCGATGATTAGCCCTGAAACCATTTCTTGATAAAAGTCAAGATTGGGCGTTTGCTCCAACATCAACCTCCATTCTTCAGCAAATCGCATTCGGTCGCTTTGTACTCTCGGCGACCACATTGCAGGACCTTTTGATTTATTCAACATCTTGAATTGGATGGCGGTATTGTCAGACACAATTCCTGAATAGCCTCCCAACGCATCAATTTCTCTTACAATTTGCCCCTTGGCAATTCCTCCCATAGCAGGATTACAAGACATTTGGGCAATGTTTTGCAAGCTCATGGTGACCAATAGTGTTTTGGCTCCTAAATTAGCAGCGGCTGCAGCGGCTTCTGAACCGGCATGGCCAGCGCCAACAACAATAACATCGTAAGTATCTTGAAACAAATTCTTATTATTTAATAATCGTTATAACTGTGTTCCACGTGAAACATTTTCTTCTGACAATTCAAATGCAAAAATACAAAAAAAATTAGCCCCGATTGAAGGGAAAATCCTCAAGAATTTATTCGAGAGATTTGGAATGAAAGCGGGAAAATATATTCCCTAGAAGCCAAAAATTTCGCTTCAAATTGTTATTGTTCCACGTGAAACATTTTCATTTTCTCTTCTTCTTTAGCCCTCATGACCAACTCGTCAGCTTCAGTTTTGTCTTTATATCCGCAATAATGCAAAATGCCATGAACCAAAACGCGTTGAATTTCTTCGTCGAAAGTTACTTTATAGTCGGACGCGTTTTCTTTAACTCGTTCAACCGACACAAAAATATCTCCATTTATCTCATTTCCAACAGAATAGTCGAAACTTATAATGTCGGTTAAGGTGTCATGCTCCAAATATTGCTGGTTGATTTCCAACAAATAGTCGTCGTCACAAAAAATGTAATTGATCTCCCCTTCTTTTTTGTTTTCAGAGAGAATTACCTCCGAAAGCCACCGAGAAAAATCGGCTTCGTTGTGCAATTCAAATTCGGTTTCGTAATTAAAACTAATCATTGTTTTTAAAATATTCTTGAACCTTTTGGTTAAAATTGGAACGCAAAGGTAAGGTTTGTCGGTTTAAAATTTCAATGCTGTTGAAATATTCTTGCAAATTTGCAGGAAGCGGCTTGCTTTGGTTGTTGAATTGCTTTAGATTGGTTTGTGATTGGCGCTTCTTTTCTTCGCCTTGCTGCTGGGCCGCTTTTTCTAATTTTAAGAGTTCGTATTGCAAATTCAATATTTTCTGAAGTGTCTCGTTATTGAAACCCTTGTTTAATAATTGCTTTTCTATTTGCTTCATTTGCTCCATCGCATTTTGGCCATTTCCACCAAACCCCTCTTTGTTTAGGGCGTTTTCTAGCGCCTCGCGAAGTTGTTTTTGCTCTTGGTATATTTTCATAATTTCGCCTGCATTGCCCTCGCCATCGTCGCCACTTTCTCCATTTGGGGTGTCGCCATTTCCTGTTTTCCCGTCGCCTTTTGATTTGCCTTTTTCGCCTTGTCCGGGCTTGGTACCTTCGCCTGGTTTATTGCCTTTTTTCATTCCTTCTTTCATCTTTTCCCCGAGGCCTTCTTGCTTTTTGATAATATCGGGAAGCTGCATTCCAGATCCCTGCCCCTTTCCTGGTTTCGGTTTCCCGCCTTTACCAGAACCGGACATTTTCATTTCTGATTGCATGTTGCTTAGTGTAGCGCTTAGAAAATCTGCCAGTTTATTTGAGGCTGAAATTGCATATTGCTGACTTGAAAGACCTTTTGAAATTTGAGAATCTACAAAACTATCTAGCGCTTTATCGATATTATAATGCACGTTTCCTATTTCTTGGGTAACATTCTCCGCGATTTTTGGGTTTCTTAATGACATTGCAAACAAGCTGTCGTCAACATGTTTAAATTGCTGTTTTAAATTCTGCTGGATTTTTAAATCTTTATTAAACGAAGGCGACCCTCGTTTTAAACCTTTAAATTGCTTCATTAAATCCTCTTGAGAAAAGGAATAGGCAAGTAAATTATCTAAGATTTGACGCAGCATTTTTACGTCTTCCTCTAGCTGATCCATTTCGGATCCCGCCATTCCTTCCGTCATGTCGCCGCTCATTTCTTTCATTTTCTTTGAGGCGCTCTTCTGTTTTGGTTTGGCCTTGGACTGATTTTGTTTCTGCAATTCGTCGGTTGCTTTTTTCAAATCTTCGTTAATGCTGTTTTCTTTTTCAGTATCTTTAGGAAGGTCTATCGGTGACTTTAACTCTTTATTTTCTTTCTGTAGCTCTTTTAAATCCTCTTGGATTTTATCAAACTGTTTGTTGATTGCTTCTTGCTTATCGACTTGGTTTTCTTTTTCGTTTTCCGCTAATTTATCTTGCTTATCGGCTAGTTTGTCCAATTGATCGGCAATTTGTTCTGCCTTTTTTTCAACGTAATATTTCTTAGTCAATTCTACTAATTGCTCTAAGGTTTTTGTTTGATTCTTGGTTATTTGTTTAAATTTTTCGAGCTTTTCAAAGAGCTCTTCGTTTTTTAATTTATCATTTAGCTCTTTAAGTTCGTCTAATAGTTTCTTGTTTTTTTCTAATTCTTTATCGGCGTTGGCTAATCTTTTTTGAAGCTCTTCTTTAAATTCGTCTTTTTTCTCCGTTTTGAATTTATCTAAATTCTCTTCCATTTTTTTGGAATACTCTTTCATGATTTCGTCTTGTTGCTTTTGACGTTTTATAAAATCATTTATTTTTTGTTGGTCTTTATACTCTAAGCTCTCTTTTTCTTTGCCGTTTTTTTGCAGCTTTTCAATTTCTGAAATTTGCTTGTCTTGGTTTTTTAATGACTTTTCTAAGCTGTTAATGTTTTTGTTTTGCTCCTGTAAAATTTGCTCTTCTTTTTCTTGATCGGTTGCGATTCTATTATAAAAAACAGCCGATTTTGAACTTTTATAATTATGAATGGCATCATTATCGAAAACCTCAAAATAATATTCATAAGCAATTCCTTGCTCCACTGGAAGATTACTAGGAAAGGCAAAAACAAATTGGTCGTAAATGTCTTTTTTAACAGTTATTAAAGCTTTTTTTTGAGATTGTGGCTTGTCCTTTTCGTAGTATACGATTTGCAGTTTGCTAAGCCCATAATCATCGGAGACTTGGCCCAAAACGTAATTTTTAGCAACCTTTAAACTGTCGGGAGCGTTGTTGACATTAATGGTCGGGAATTGATCTTTAATAACCGAAATCTGATAGCTTAACCGTTCATAATCTTTAACCTTATTATTTGAAGTAATAATGTTGTATTCTGTGTTTTGAGAAATGTTTTTAGATAATCTAAATAGATTTTCTTGTTTTAAAAACGAAGTGCTGCTCTTTAAATCGTTCCAACTGACACTTTGGGTAGCTACCGTAGTCATTTTCCAAGTTACAGTCGTGCCTTCTGGAATGATAGCGTTTCCAGTTCCTTTAATGGTTTCCGACTTCTTATTCAAATAGGAGGGAAAGTTTAAAGTCATTTCTAAATTAGTGATTGCAGGAACGTTAATCACATTTAATTCATAATCCAACGAGAAAACTTCATTGGCTTCCATAAAAAAGGAAACATTGGAATTGGGCTTTTCAATTTTATATTGGAATTCGCCCCTTCCATTACTCTCCATGAAGTAACTCTCGGAACCAATATTGATCATCACCGTTTCGGGGATTATTTTCCCTTCTGATTTAACTTTGACAACAAAATCTTTGTTCTGTTCGGTTTCCAAATCCTTATTTAACAAAACCAATTTAAACGGCGCTGGAGGTAAAAATTGCTTTTTAAAATTAACCACTCTTTCAAAGCTTTGAGAAATTACATAACTATTTCCTGAAACATAGAAAAACAAGAAAAACAAAATAGGTAGAATTGCTAACGGCAAATACCTTCTATTGACATTAAAATTGATTGCATTACTAAACGGTATCGGACTTAGTAATTTGGCTTTTTGTTCGATTGAAGCTAATAATAATTCGGATTTCTCCTGATTGTTCAAATCAGAAAGCTGAAGAAAGTTGATTAATTTATCGCTCACTTCTGTAAAATGAGTACCAATGATTGCCGATGCCTCTTCGAAATTAATCCCTTTTTGAAGTTTGAATAATTTAAATATTGGAAACGCAACAAATCGAATAAGTAAAAACGTTTCAACGACAACAAATAACACAAACAATGTCGTTCTGCCTATTGGTTTCAACCAAAGAAAGTATTCAATAAAAAGAGTAAATAAGAAATAAATTAACCCTAAGCCAATAAAAAATAGCGCGCCTCGAATGAGTTCATTCGTATAATACTTCTTTATAAAAGCTTCTAATTTTAGAAAAATAGATTTTGAATCTTCCAACTACAATCACGATTTATTAACCGATAAAATTACGATTTTATCTCTATTAAAAAAGTAAATTTTACAGACATAAATTGAAATTGTATCTTTGCTAAAAATTTATAAAAATGTCAAAGCAAGTTCGTGTTCGTTTTGCGCCAAGCCCTACAGGACCATTACATATTGGTGGAGTTCGCACCGCGTTGTTTAATTATTTATTTGCCAAAAAAAACGGAGGTGTTTTCTTTTTACGAATTGAAGACACCGATCAAAATCGATTTGTTCCAGGTGCAGAAAATTACATTTTAGAAGCGTTAGAATGGTTGGGAATTTCACCGGATGAAACGATTGGAAAAAACGAAAAATTTGGACCTTATCGTCAAAGTGAGAGAAAACAGTTGTACCAACAATATGCCGATCAATTGATAAATTCAGGTTGGGCTTATTATGCATTTGATACCGCCGAAGCTTTAGATTCACATAGAAAACAACACGAAGAACAAGGAAAAACGTTTATTTACAATCACCATAATCGAGAAAAATTAGACACTTCTTTAGTAATCTCAAAGGAAGAAACGGCCATGAGAATTGCAAATGGCGAGGAATATGTAATCCGTTTTAAAACTCCAATTGAGGAAACTTTACACTTGCACGACATCATTCGTGGTGAAGTAAAATTTGAAACGAATCTATTAGACGATAAAGTTTTATTTAAAAGCGATGGGATGCCAACTTACCATTTGGCGAATATTGTGGACGATCATTTAATGGAAACTTCACACGTAATTCGTGGGGAAGAATGGTTGCCATCAATGCCGTTACACGTTTTATTGTACCGTGCTTTGGGTTGGGAAGCGCCTGAATTTGCTCACTTGCCACTTATTTTAAAACCTGTTGGAAACGGAAAATTATCCAAGCGCGATGGGGACAAATTAGGGTTTCCGGTATTTCCTTTGGAATGGAAAACAGACGAGGGAATTTCATCTGGGTACAGAGAATCGGGGTTTTATCCTGAGGCAGTAATCAACTTTTTAGCATTATTAGGTTGGAATGACGGAACCGAACAAGAATTGTTTTCATTGGAAGAATTAGTGAATAAATTCGATTTGAACCGAGTTCATAAAGCGGGAGCAAAATTCGACCCAGAAAAAAACAAATGGTTCAATCATCATTATTTACAAATGCAAAGCGATTCCGATTTAGCAAAATCATATACACCAATATTGGTATCAAGAGGAATTTATATTTCGGAAGAGCGATTGACAAAATTGGTTTCCTTAATAAAAGAACGCGCTAATTTCGTTTCTGAATTTTGGTCGCTTTCTGATTATTTTTTCGAGGCGCCAACATCCTATGATGAAAAAGCAACGAAAAATTGGAAAGAAGACACGAGCGATTTAATGGAACAATTAATTGTGATTTTGGAAGGTATTGATGTTTTTTCTTCAGAGAAAATGGAAACCATCGTAAAAGACTGGATGACCGAAAATGAAATTGGAATGGGGAAAATTATGCAACCGTTTCGTTTGAGTTTGGTTGGCGCACTAAAAGGACCGCATCTTTTTGATATTGCCGATTTTATCGGAAAAGAAGAAACAATCAATCGGATTCAAAAAGCAATTTCGGTTTTATAGATTTGTTTTTTTAAAACTAAAGGAAATTTTAGTTGAAACTTAAAATAAAAGCACCGGTTTAATCGTTTTTAAAAAGAGGAAGTGTTTTTCCTAAAAATTAAAAAACTGCTTTAAAAGCAAGATATAAAAGCCGTTTTTAATCGTTCAAATTGATAACTCAACTTCGTTCGATAGTTAAAATCAATATTAAAAAAAGCGCCTCGAATGGGCGCTTTTTTATTTGAAATGAAAATTATTATTTCAATTCGTCTAAAACTTTTTCATTTTTTTCAGCTAGTCTTAATTCCGAAAGTTGCGAATTAAAATCGCTTGAATTATCGACATCGTGTTTCAAATTACGAATTGCAAAAATTCGCACCGCCGGCATTTGACTTTTTAACGACATGGAATATAATTTTGTCAAAACCTCAGAATCGATATCTTTAAAATTAACTTTATCAGAAAAATGTAAAATCAAATTTGAAAACAACAACGCATTGTTATCGTTTTTCACGTTTTTAATTATCGTTTGACAAATCAAACTGAAATTATCGATGCTTTTTATGGTTTCAATGATGGTGTTAAGAGTCACATTTGCAGCAGCATCGTCTTTTTCTTTTACATATTTATTGATCTCTTTTTGCATCGACATCAATAAATTTTCTTCTTTTTTGCCTTTTTCTTCCCAAGCATCTTTCAATCCAACCGTTCTGTTAAAAACTAGTTTTTCAGGAGTTGAATCCTTATCTACATTGAAATAACCCATGCGTTGAAATTGGAATTTATCACCTGATTTTACCGTTGCCAAACTCGGTTCTACAAAACCTTTTACGATTTGTAAAGAATTCGGATTCATAAAATCTAAGAAGTTTTTCTCTTTATGGCTGTCTGGTGCTTCGTCAATAAACAAACGATCGTACATTCTCACCTCCGCTGGAATAGCATATGAAATGGAAACCCAATGTAACGTTCCGGCCACTTTTCTCTGACTGGCTTCGCTTCCACTTCCACTTCGGCTATCGCTATCGTATGTGACATGAATTTCAGTGATATTCCCGACTGCATCTTTTACAACACCCTCTCCTTTAATGATATACGCATTTTTTAAACGCACTTCTCTACCTAACGACAAACGGAAAAATTTAGCGGGTGCTTCTTCTAAAAAGTCTTCTCTTTCAATGTAAATTTCTCTAGAAAATGGCACTTTTCTGTAACCCGCACTTTCGTCTTCTTGGTTGTTTTCGGCATCTAATAATTCTTCTTTGCCCTCAGGATAATTGGTAATAACCACTTTCACCGGGTCTAAAACCGCCATAACCCG
This sequence comes from Flavobacterium sp., assembly GCA_021740105.1. Taxonomy (GTDB): domain Bacteria; phylum Bacteroidota; class Bacteroidia; order Flavobacteriales; family Flavobacteriaceae; genus Flavobacterium. Next base: position 414,513 of record JAIPAM010000001.1, on the reverse strand, counting down.
AGGCGCTGTTTTGTTTAAATCTTCGCGCAAGCAAAATTCTAAAAGCGAAACATCAATCACATTTTCGCGTTTTGCAACTCCAATAGTTTCGCAAAATTTACGAATAGAATTAGGGGTATAGCCACGTCTTCTCAATCCTGAAATAGTTGGCATTCTAGGATCGTCCCAGCCGTTAACACTATTTTCTTGAACTAATTGAAGGAGTTTACGTTTGCTCATTACAGTATAATTCAAGTTCAATCGTGCAAATTCGTATTGGTTTGGTCTTACTTTAATTGTGTTAGACGCTGAATCAAGTTCAGTGTAAATCTGATCTAAAAACCAATTGTACAATTCGCGGTGCATTACAAATTCGAGCGTACAAATAGAATGTGAAATTTGCTCGATATAATCGCTTTCGCCGTGCGCATAATCGTACATTGGATAGATTTTCCAATCGTTTCCGGTTCTATGGTGATGGCGGTGTAAAATACGATACATCAAAGGATCTCGCATCAACATATTCGTCGATTTCATGTCAATTTTAGCTCTTAAAACATGACTTCCTTCAGGGAAATCGCCATTTTTCATCGCTTCAAATAAAGATAAATTTTCTTCAATCGAACGATTTCTGTAGGGTCCGTCAACTCCTGGTTGTGTAGGAGTTCCCTTTTGTGCTGCCATTTCTTCAGAAGATTGACTGTCCACATAAGCTTTGCCTTTTTTAATCATTTCAACGGCCCAATCGTACAATTGTTGGAAATAATCCGACGCATATCTTTCTTCAGCCCATTGAAAACCAAGCCATTGCAAGTCTTCTTTTATGGCGTCAACATATTCTTGTTCTTCTTTCGCAGGATTGGTGTCGTCAAAACGCAGATTTACTGGCGCGTTGTAACGCAATCCTAATCCGAAATTCAAACAAATGGATTTGGCGTGGCCAATATGCAGATAACCGTTGGGTTCAGGCGGGAAACGAAAGCGTAATTTATCTTGAGGAAAACCGCTAGATAAGCTGTCTTCTATAATTTGTTCAATAAAATGAAGCGATTTATCTTCGGTTGACATAATTTTTATTTAATTTTAGCAAAGGTAAAAAAGTTTAAGGTTTAATGTTTAATGTTTATCAATAAACCGATAAAAAAACAAAGGAATGTAAAAGAACTTCAATTCTTAAACACTTAACTTTAAACCTTAAACATTTAAACAAAAAACAAAATGGGTACAATAAAATTACAAAATATAAGAACGTTCTCCTTTCACGGTTGTTTGGTTGAAGAAAGTAAAATAGGTTCCAATTACTCGGTGGATTTAGAAATTAAAACTGATTTACGAAAATCGTGCCTTTCGGATGATTTGGAAGACACGGTAGATTATGTGTTATTGAACCGAATTGTAGTGGAGGAAATGGCAATCCGGTCAAATTTATTAGAGCATGTGGGACACCGAATAATTGTGAGGGTTTTTGCGGAAATCCCTTCGGTATCGAGAATTCTATTGCGGGTTTCTAAATTAAATCCCCCAATTGGTGGTGATGTTGAGGCAGTTACCATTGAGTTGGAAGAATATAGAAATTAGGTTTTACTACCGATTGAAATAATTGAAGATATAAAATTTAAAATTCAAAATAATTTCTATATTTGCAATCCGTTAAATAATGGCGTCGTGGCCGAGCGGCTAGGCTGGGCTCTGCAAAAGCTCCTACTCCGGTTCGAATCCGGACGATGCCTCTAAAAGAGATACAGTAATGTGTCTCTTTTTTTTTTAATTTTTAGGAAAAATTAATTAAAGTAAGGTTCGAATCCGGAAAGTTAGAATTCCTCTGCTAGCGCGAGCGTCGCGCTCGTGCCCGCAATCTAATTCAAATCAATTTCTAATACAGTATGGTCATTATTCTTCTGCTAGCGCGAGCGTCGCGCTCGTGCCCACAATTTAATTCAAATCAATTTCTAATACGGTATTATCATTATTTCCATAATTTCTAGCACTGCTGTATTTCCAATCAATTGGGTCGGTTACAAAGCCGGATTCTAAAGGGTTGTTGTGAATGTAATTTAACTTTTGCTCAAAAACCTTTAATGTCCAAATTTCAATTGGGTTATTGTGCTGTTGCCAAAATTGACTGACTTCTATATTACTGTTCTTTTTCCCTGCTCTTTCAAACATCCATATCAACCATTCTCGTCTGCTTTCTTGGGGATTATCTTCTATCAATTTCATTAATTTACGAGAAGTAAAACCTTTAAAATCTCTTATTAATCCTGAAGGATCACTAAATGATGAACGAAAAATTAAATGTACATGACTAGGCATAATGCAGTAACCATATAATTCCATTCCTTTTTCTTTTCTACAATACGCTAATGATTCCGTTATTGTTGAAAAATAGAGGTCTCTTGTAAATACATCAATCCAATTTATCGTGGCAAAAGAAACAAAATAAGCCCCGTCTTTTTCTGCAAACTTGTATTTTCTACTCATTTTGGCGTATACTGTTTTTAATTTCTAACTACTAATTATTTATTGAGGTTTTTTAAATTTCATTGTGGGCACGAGCGTGACGCTCGCGCTAGCGGGGGAAGTAATTGCGAGAAACGGCTTTTGGCTGTCAGCTTTTTATTAATTCTTCATTAATTTTTTGGTCATAAATTGACATAACTTTTTCAGTAGCTTTTTTAACCTCTACAGGTCCACCTAATGAAAAGTATATTACTTTTCCTTCGCTATTGATAATGAATGTAGACGGAAAGCCGCTGTTATAGTTTAATTCGTATGCTTTTAATTTTTCTATTGCAGTTACAGAATATTCAATTGTATACTTTTTTAAATTCTTATTAATTGTTTCTAAATTGTCCGTACAAAAGGAAATAAATTGAAAATTTTTATTGTTTTTGTTTTTCTCATAAAGTTTATTTAAACCTTCCATTTCTGCAATACAAGGCGCGCAAGATTCAAACCAAAAATTAATAATAGTTACTTTATTTAAAAAATCACTATTGCTTAATGTATCTATTTTAAAAGTTACAAAATCCTTGTTTAAAATTAAATTTTCTTTTTTTTTAATAAAATCTTTATAATTCACTTTTTCTTGTGAAAACGATATTTGAATGTAAGATGTTAAAAAGAATAAAAGAATAATGTTTTTTAAGCTATTCATATTTCAGTTTATTTAATTTAAATTAGTGATCTTTAAGTATTTTTATATAGTTACAGCCAACTTGTATATTGGTGACACTTGCTAATTCATTCCAATTATAACTAATTAAAAAAAAATTCTACTCCATTTTCTCCAACGCCTTTTTAACTATCTTTTGGTCACTAGGAAACCAACCTTGGAGCATAATGGCTATTCCAAAAACAATTAATAAAATACTTATTATTTTCTTTATAGTAAGTGTATTTTTAGGAGTCATTTTATGTTTTAGTTGTTTGGCTAATAAAATTTTACCCATATCTACAATTAAATACGTCAAAATCACAGAAGTGAAAAAAGTAAGCATTCTTGACATATCTAATTCTAATTTTGGTCCGACCGTGATTAATATTAAAAACCAAAAAAGTAAAACACCAACATTTATAAAATTCAATAAAAATCCTTTAATGAATAGCGCTCGGTAATTTTTCTTTTGAAATACCAATTCTATCTTCTCTTCGGAAACTTCGTTTTTTAATTTCTTAAGCTTTACAAAAGAAATTATCCCGTAAGTAAGCATTAAAATTCCACCAAAAATAAATATCGCTGGGTCGTTTTTTAAACTCTGAATTAATTTATAACTACTGAAATAAGCAATTACTATAAAAACAATATCAGCAAAAACAACTCCTAAATCAAATACTAAAGCAGCTCTAAATCCTTTAACCGCACTTGTTTCTAACAACACAAAGAAAACCGGTCCAATTAAAAAACTTAAAAATATTCCAAGCGGAATGGCTGTCAAAATATCTTGAATCATAGGTTTTTATTGATTTTTTAACTTCAAATATAATTAAAAAAATGAATTTTTAATTATTCCTTTTCTCTTATAAAATTAAAATCCAACTGTTTTTTAACTAAATCAGCAGTTTTTACTTTTACATAAATTTCATCCCCAAGTTGCAATACATTTTTAGTACTTTGACCTACAAGTGCATATTGTTTTTCATCAAAAATATAATAATCATCTTTTATTTCTCGTATTCTTACCATTCCCTCACATTTGTTTTCTATAATTTCTACGAAAATTCCAAATTCTGTAACGCCTGATATAACTCCTAAAAACTCTTGATCTTTATGATCTTGCATGTATTTTACTTGCATGTATTTAATAGAATCGCGTTCCGCTTTTGTTGCTAAACCTTCCATTTGAGAACAATGAATAGATTTTGATTCGTATAATTCTGTATCTACTGACTTTCCACCATCTAAATAAAACTGAAGTAATCGGTGAACCATCACATCAGGATAACGACGAATTGGTGAAGTAAAATGGGAATAATAATCAAACGCTAAACCGTAATGTCCAATATTATCAGTAGAATATTTGGCTTTACTCATAGAACGAATGGCTAAAGTATCTATTAAATTTTGTTCTTTTTTACCGTTAACTTCTTTCATTAAATTATTCAAAGCTTGGGCTACCGAACCTGAGTTAAAATCAACTTCATAACCAAACTTTTTAATTAGTTCTTGCATCGCTAAAAGTTTTTCTTCATTTGGTTCGTCATGAATTCTGTAAACAAAAGTCTTTTTTTGACGTCCAATGAATTCTGAAACTTTTTTATTTGCCAACAGCATAAATTCTTCTATTAAATGATTAGAATCTCGAGATGTTTTAAAATAAACACCTTCAGGATTTCCTGTTTCTGAAAGGTTAAATTTCACTTCTACTTTATCAAAAGAAATTGCTCCGTTATTCATTCTATTTTCACGCATAATTTTTGCTAATTCATCTAATTTTAATGTAGCAAAAACAATTTCATCTGAGACTTTATAAGCACTTCCAGTGATTGATGTTTCTATGGGAATAGTATTTTCTTTGGTTTCAATGATGTGTTGCGCTTCTTCATACGCAAATCGTTGATTAGAATTTATCACTGTTCTACCAAACCAACTCTTTTTAATATTCGCCTTTTTATCCAATTCAAAAATAGCGGAAAAGGTATATTTCTCTTCGTTTGGACGTAATGAACACGCAAAATTTGATAAAACTTCTGGTAACATCGGAACTACTCTATCTACTAAATATACAGATGTTGCTCGATTATAAGCTTCGTTATCTAGAATTGTTCCTTCTTGTAAATAATGAGAAACGTCTGCAATATGAATTCCAATTTCGTAATTTCCATTTTCTATTATTTTAAATGATAAAGCATCATCAAAATCTTTAGCATCTTTTGGATCAATAGTGAAAGTTAATGTATCACGAAGGTCTCGGCGTTTCGCAACTTCACTTTCTTGAATAGAAGTATCTATTTGTTGGGCAAATAATTCTACTTCTAATGGAAATTCAGAGGGTAAACCATATTCAGCTAAAATAGCGTGAATTTCAGTGTTGTGTTCTCCTGGTTTTCCAAGAACTTTTATTACTTTTCCAAACGGACTGTCTGCTCTTGATGGCCAATCTTCTATATGAACTAAAACAACATCACCATTTTCAGCTTCACCTAATTTATCTTTAGAAATAAAAATATCAGTATACATTTTTGGATTTGCAGTCGCTACAAAGGCAAAGTTTTTCTGAATATCAATCACACCTACAAAGTCGGTTTTCTTTCTTTCAATAACTTCAATAACTTCTCCTTCAGCCCGTTTTCCTTTTCTACGATTATAAACATACACTTTTACAGTATCACCATCTAAAGCATGATTCAAATTATTGGTAGGAATAAACACATCTTCTGTAAAATCTGGACAAACAAAATAAGCTGTTTTCCTTCCAGTCATGTCTATCTGACCTTCATGATAATCTTTACTTGCCTCCACAATTAAGTATTTTCCAGGTTCTGATTCAGTAATTTTTTTTTGAGCAGCTAGTAGTTTTAAATCTTTAATAATTTGATTCCTACTTTGTGTATCATCTAACTCAAATTTAGCAGCTATCTGTTTGTAGTTGAATTCTTTATTACTATTTTGAGTTAGTATTTTTATTATTTTATCTGCAAAATCCAATTGTTTTTTAATTGGTTTTCTTATTCTTTTACTCATAGTTCTTTACTTATAAGGTTGAAATTTACAAAATACTTTGCAGTTGAAGGTTGATAAACTTTAGTTTTAAATAAATAAAACTTTTTAATAACACTAATTCTTTAAGTTGAATAATAGAATTACCTTTATAAAAATAGAGCCAACTAAGTTAAATGTTATCAACATCTATTAAAAATAATAAAAAGAAAATTTAATTTACAATTATTTTTTGATGGTTATTATAGTTTGTTAATAGTTACAATAAGTTTATTTTTTTTAGAGTAATTTCTAAGTTATAATTATTTACCACAAGTTATAAACAGCTTAATTTTATATAAAACCTTTTAAAATTAATTAATTTCATTTTTTAATTAACAACGGTTAATAATTAAAAAACACACTATTTTGTAGATAATTCAAAACTCAAAATTTGTTGATAAAGAAGAAATAGTTAGTAATAACTTTTCTAAAAATTCTCGAAAGTTTTATTGTTTTATTCAATCCAATTTTTGATTACAAATTTTTATCACACCACCTAAAAAAACTTATAATTTTCTATCTAAAGTTATGAACATTCCATGTTAAATTAAGGTTAACTGATTATCAATTAGTTATAAACTGATATTAACATTCTAAAAAATTAACATATTTATTAAATAAAATGAATCGTTAAATTAGAATTAGTATTGATTATTAAGTGTTTATAATTTATTGATTAAAATTCAAATTCTAAATAAATTCACAGTTTAGTTTTGGTAAATTTGTAAAACAAATTACAACAAATTACACTTATGAAAATTTCTATTGGAAACGACCACGCAGGACCAGAATACAAAAAAGCCATTGTTGAAATGCTTAAAGCAAATGGTTATCAAGTTATAAATTACGGAACAGATTCTGCAGACAGTGTAGATTATCCTGATTTTGCGCATCCAGTAGCATTAGATGTTGAAAATAAAGTGTCCGATTTTGGAATCATTATTTGTGGAAGCGGAAATGGAATTGCAATGTCGGCCAATAAACACCAAGGAATTCGAGCGGCGTTGTGCTGGACCAAAGAAATTGCGGTTTTAGCACGTCAACACAATGATGCTAATATAATAAGTATTCCCGCTAGATTTACTTCAATTCCTCAAGCTTTAGAAATGGTTCAAACTTTCCTTAGCACCGATTTTGAAGGAGGAAGACACCAAAATAGAGTTAATAAAATTAGCTGTTGATATTATAAATTAAAAAAGGCTTTTCAATTGAAAAGCCTTTTTTTTATTTTTTTTCTTCTTCCTTCTTGTCAGCAGTTGGGTCTTCTTTTGCTGCATTTTTAAATTCTTTAATTCCACTTCCTAATCCTTTCATTAATTCTGGAATTTTTTTACCTCCAAACATTAACAAAATTACAGCAATGATTAAAATTATTTCAGTTGGTCCGAATCTTCCCATAACACTATACTTTACGCTTTCGCAAATTAAAATTAATTTCTTGAACAAAGGTAAATAGAAATATTGGTATTTCATTTCCCTTATTAATAAATATTTATGATTTACACTATTTATCAATAAAATTAACCCACTAAAATCTTAATTTATAAATGATAGTTTTATCATTATATTTGTGATAATAATATCACGAACGATGTCAGAGAAAAAAAATAAAAGAAAATTATTAAAAAGAAAATTATTTACCAAAAACCGTTTGGTGATTTTAAACGAAGACACTTTTGAAGAAATTTTTTCCTTGCGTTTGACCTTAATGAACGTCTTTGTTGTCGCCTCCATTGCAGCAATATTAATCATTACTTTTACCACTTACATCATTGCTTTCACCCCTTTACGAGAATATATTCCGGGTTATGCTTCCACCAAATTAAGAAAAGAAGCCGCCGAATTGGCTTTAAAATCAGATTCGTTAGCATTGGCTTTGAAGAAAAATGACGCCTATTTAAAATCTGTAGTTAAGGTTTTAAATGGCGATTTAGAATACGAGCAAATAAATAAAGATTCCATAATGTCTTCGGATAACATTAGTACTACTATTGAAAATGATGCGCCTTCCAAAGCGGAATTACAATTGAGAGAACAAATTTTACAAGAAGAAAAACTACTTTCGAAAGAAAAGAAAGGAAAAAAATAGCTTGAAATTAGCAACAAATACAGCATCTAAATGTCTTTAAAATCGTTCTTGGCCAAACAATTTGCCAAATCTATTTATAAAAAAACTAAATTGTGGTCGGATAATCCCGTTCAAACGCAACAAACCGTTTTTAAAGAGATTATTCGTCAAGCGAAAAACACGCAATTCGGTATTGATCATCATTTTGATTCTATAAATTCCTTTCAAGATTTTTCTAATAAGGTGCCCATTCGCGATTATGAAGCCCTAAAAACCTATGTTGATCGCGTGGTACAAGGTGAAGAAAACGTTCTTTGGAAAGGCAAACCATTGTATTTTGCTAAAACTTCAGGAACTACCTCCGGCGCAAAATACATTCCACTAACCAAGGAATCGATGCCATTTCATATTGAAGCCGCTCGAAATGCCATTCTACATTATATTCATGAAACTGGAAAGGCTGATTTTGTAAATGGAAAAATGATCTTTCTTCAAGGAAGTCCTATTTTAGAAGAAAAAAATGGAATTCAATTGGGAAGATTGTCAGGAATTGTAGCTCATTTTGTGCCGAAATATTTGCAAAAAAACCGAATGCCCACATTTGAAACCAATTGTATTGAAGATTGGGAAACCAAAGTCGACGCCATTGTTGAAGAAACATTTCACGAAGACATGTCTGTGATTTCTGGAATTCCATCTTGGGTTCAAATGTATTTTGAAAAATTACAGCAAAAAGCTAAAAAACCTGTTGGTGAGCTATTCAAAAACTTCAATTTATTTATTTACGGCGGAGTAAATTTTGAACCTTATCGAGCAAAATTTGAAAATTTAATTGGCCGAAAAGTCGATTCTATAGAATTGTTTCCCGCCTCGGAAGGCTTTTTTGCTTACCAAGATTCACAAAAAGAAAAGGGAATGTTATTGCTTTTAAACTCCGGAATTTTCTACGAATTTATAAAATCGGAAGAATTTTTTACTGATCCCGAAACTTCGGGACCAAGGCGATATACCATTGGCGAAGTCGAATTAAACATCAATTATGTTTTGATCATTTCAACCAACGCGGGACTTTGGGGTTATAATATTGGCGATACCATTCAATTTACCTCTTTAAAACCGTATCGTGTGATTGTCTCGGGCCGAGTTAAACATTTTATTTCCGCTTTTGGAGAACACGTAATCGGAAAAGAAGTTGAACACGCATTAAAACAAGCGATGGAAAACACGTCAATTCAAATTAACGAATTTACCGTCGCACCACAAATTACACCAACTGATGGTTTGCCGTATCATGAATGGTTTATAGAATTTGAAAGCGAACCTGAAAACGAAGACGCCTTTGCGGAAGCGATAGATAACGCAATGAGAACCCAAAATTCGTATTATGACGATTTGATCGCGGGGAAAGTTCTGCGAAAATTGGTGGTTACCAAAGTGCCTAAAAATGGCTTCCAAGACTATATGAAATCGATTGGGAAGTTAGGTGGACAAAACAAAATTCCGAGGTTGAGTAATGACAGGACGATTGCTGATTTTTTAAAAACAAAATAGAGAAAAGATGCAAACAAAAAGACTTTGGTTATTATTGCTTTTATTAAGTTTTTATGTTTCTGCTCAAACCAAAGGCGTTGTGGTTGACGAATCAGGCAAACCCATTCCGTATGTGAATATTTGGGTTGAAGACGAAAATGTTGGAACCACTTCGGAAGAAAATGGAGCGTTTTCGATTATTGGCGCTGAAAACAAAACCCTTGTTTTTTCAGCTGTTGGATTTGAAACATTGAAAGCCAAATTAAACGAATCTGGAAAAGTAGTTTTAAAAGCAATCGCCTATCAATTAGACGAGGTGGTGATTCAAAAACGAATTGGAAAAGACCAAATAGAAATTGGAAAGTATAAAAAGAAAAACATTAATTTATATTACGGAACAGCAACCCAACCGACAATAATAGCTAAATTTATAGCACCGACCCAAGATTTAAAAGCACACCCTTTTATTGATAGAATCACTTTTTTATCGTTTTCAATGATTAATAGTTCGAAGATAAAAGTTCGGTTTTATGAAGTGGCGAAGGACGGAAGTCCTGGATCGGATTATTCAGATGATATCATTATTGTTTCGGTTAAGAACGGCAAACAAAACAACACTATTGATTTGAAAGATAAAAATATAAAAATTCCAGATTCCGGTTTATTTATAGCTTTTGAATGGATGATTATAGAGGAAAATAAATATACTTACGAATATACAATCGACGAAGAAAACACTCAATCACTGGGCGGAATTCTAGATTTAAAGAAAAAAGTTCACAAAAACGGAATACAATACGACCCTTCAATTGGCACTACCCCTTCGGATTTAAGCACTACCTGGCAATATGGTGCGGGAAAATGGTTTTCTAGAATTGTTCATAAAAAATCAGATAGTTTAAAATTACAGGATAAATACGACAATAAGTTTGGTGAATTAGCCATTAAAATAACCCTTTCAAATTGATATTGAAATATTTATTCTTCATATTATTTTCAATTTCCTTTTCCGCTCAAACTAGAGGCGTTGTGGTAGACGAATCAGGGAAGCCCATTCCGTATGTGAATATTTGGGTTGAAAATGAAAACATAGGAACGACTTCAGAAGAAAATGGTGAGTTTTCGATTGCCGCTTCCGCAAATAAGAATCTGATATTTTCTATTTTAGGATTTGAAAAAAGAATTATAAAAGCCTCTGAGGTTTCCAATGTAATTATGAAAGCGGTTTCATTTCAATTGGACGAAGTAGTAATTGCCCGACATTTTGAAACTAAAAAAATAGAAATCGGAACCATCAATAATTCCGTTTTAGAAGCCTTCGATAACGGACCGCGAATTGACGTGAAGTTTTTCCCCTACGAAGCCGCTTATAAAAAAACCAAATTCATTAAGAAAGTGAGTATTTTAACCGACAGCAGAATTGACAACGCCACCGTTAAAATCCATTTTTACAAGGCTGATGCCAATGGTTTTCCCGGCGAGGAATTACTCACTAAAGATTATATTGTAAACATCCAAAAAGGCGTGGTTCGAAATGGTTTTGACTTGACGGAATTGAATTTGAAAATGCCAAAATCGGGACTTTTTATTGGTTTTGAAAAATTGTTGATTTCAAAAAACAAATTCGAAAAAACAATTGTGAATTCCAATACACAAAAAACAAGTATTCAAGTAATTTACTACCCGTTGGTTTTGTATAATTATTTAGATCGCGACTATTTATTTACTTTTTCGGGAGGCAAATGGAACCGACAAACGAATGATAAAAGCCAAGGTGCTTCCGGCAAAATTAAGGTTTATGAACCCGCAATAAATTTGGTTTTAACCAACTAAAACATAAAAACCATACATTTGTGGGTCAATATATAAAATCCAAATGAAAGAAATCAAGAATATTGTCCGATCAAGAGCGCAAGAATCATCTAGCGCGGTTGAGAAATTATATATTACTATGCGCCATTTGTTCAATAGAGGATTCTATAAACCAATGGGGGTTTCTGGAGAAACATTGCGCGAAGCATTACTGTCTTTACGCCCCGAAATATATGGCACTATCGCAGAAGATAAAGTAGAATTAAGCGGACTTTTATATGTAATTGAGAGACTTCCAATAGGGATTGAAGAATGCCGTTTTATCAATTTAACTTCGGACGAGGGTTACTCAAAATCACATTTTCAAGCGATAATTCCACCCAAAAGAAGAAGAAATTGTTATCGAATAGATGACGAGCAAATGAATGTTGAAATCACCCGAGGAAGATCCGATATTTATGATATTTTGACGCATTTGACTTTTATTTTTATTGAATCTCATAAAATAAAAAACCGCGTTTTACTTGATGAAAATGCTGAGGTTTCTAGAGATTGGCAAAAATTAGAACAAGCGGTTTTATCCAATAAAAAACTAACATTAGCCGATAAAGAGAAAACAATTTCGCATACCGCAAATATCTTAGGAAGAACATTTGTTGAGATTTTAGATATTTATGACGCTTTTGGAACTATAGAAAAACCAGATCGCTTTTTACACGTAATTTATTGGTTGGGAAAACTAGCTATTGAAGAAGTCGTAGAAAACAATAAAAGAACCATCACTTTTAGTCCTATTTTAAGAGAAAGATTGGGCCACCATATCCATGGGGAAATTTGGGCCACCAACATAAAAGAGGTGCTTAAAGCAAATGATTTATTGGATCGATCAATTCACATTATCAGCGCCAACATGCACTCGGTGATGAATTCTATATTTGCAACACCCGTTTTAAAAACCAAATTCAAAGACAAATCCGATTTCTTTATTTATGAGGAATTGAGTAAATCGGGTGCCGATGGGGTTAGAAATAAAGTGGAAGATTTTGCCAAATTAAACGGTATGATTTCTTTGCCAGATACCTCTGGAACCAATATAGATGTTCAGATTTTTGATACAGCAAAAATAGATTGGAAAAAAACGGCATTTCCAAACGCAAAAATGCACAATAAAAACCCAGTAATCATCGTTATGGACTACGCTTTTGGAGAGCAAGCCTACGAAACAATTGATGAGTTATTAAAACCATTCCAAAAAGACATTTTTTTAAATGTAGAATCGGTTTCGATAATGGGAAAAGCAGGAATTCTTCAAGGAGGAAAAGGAGATATTATGATTCCGTCGGCACATATAAATGAAGGAACGGGAGACAACTATTTCTTTCATAATGAATTGACGGCCGAGATGCTGGAAGGAAACGATATAACGGTATTTTCGGGACCAATGATCACAGTTTTAGGAACGTCATTGCAAAATAAAGATTTATTGAAGTTTTTCCATGAGTCAACTTGGGGAGTAATTGGATTGGAGATGGAAGGCGCTTATTATCAAAAAGCAATTCAGTCGGCCTCAAAAATTAGAAAAAGTATCAACCCTGATGTGAAAGTTAGGTATGCTTATTATGCATCAGACAACCCATTAGAAACGGGAAGCACATTGGCATCAGGCGGATTAGGGACAACAGGAGTAAAGCCAACGTATTTAATTACAATTAAAATTTTAGAACAAATTTTTAACATAAAATAGTTTTTATCATGAGTCAAAACTCAACCAATTCAGACCATCAAGAAATTGATTTAACCATGATTTCAAATAAAATTAATGGTTTTTTCAGCGGAATAGGATCGTCAATTTATAGAAGTATTGAATTTTTTAAACGAAATTTATTAATTACAGCAATTCTACTAATTTCAGGAGGGGGACTAGGAACTTATCTGGATACCAATAACGAAACCTACGACTCTAAAATTACAGTAAAACCGAATTTTGGCAGCACCGATTACTTGTATACTAAAATCGATTTATTAGATTCTAAAATTAAAAATAGAGATACTTTATTTTTAAAATCAATTGGGATTGAAAATCCAAAAAACATAATTAAAATTGAAATTAATCCAATAGTTGACATTTATAACTTGGTTAATTACAATCAAAAAAACGCAACCGCTATAACGAATACTCAAAATTTCGAATTGGTAAAATTATTAGCCGAAGACGGGGATATTAATAAGGTGATAAAAGACAAAGCCACCAGTAAAAATTATTATTGGCACACGATTAACTTCGTTACTAGAGGATTTGCAACTGAAGAAAGAACAGTAAAACCTATTTTAGATTTTTTAAATAACAACAGTTATTTTGAAAAAATTAAGAAAATAAATATTGAAAATATCAAAGTAAATATTAAAAAAGACGAAGAAATGATTCTTCAAATTAATACACTATTAGATAAATTCTCGACTGCTTCAGGACAAAAATCCGACAAATTAGTTTTTTATAATGAGAATACCGAACTAAACGAAGTGCTTAAAACCAAACAAGCATTAGTATACGGAATTGGCACACAAAAAGAACAATTAGTAGACTATGATAACATCATTAAAAGCAATAGCAGCATTCTTAACATAAAAAATACCGAAAGCGTTAACGGTAAATTAAAATTGGTATTGCCGCTTTTGTTTATTTTTGGGTTTGTATTTATTCGATTATTTTCAAAATTTTATAAAAAACAAGCTTTAAAAGCCCAACAAAATAAAGCATAATGAAAGGAATTATTTTAGCCGGTGGATCAGGCACAAGATTGCACCCACTTACAATTGCGGTAAGTAAACAATTAATGCCAATTTATGACAAACCGATGATTTATTATCCGCTATCATCGTTAATTTGGTCTGGAATCAGAGAAATATTAATTATTTCCACCCCACACGATCTGCCTTTATTTAGACAATTATTAGGTGACGGATCTCGATTAGGATGCCGATTTGAATATGCCGTTCAAGAACACCCAAATGGGTTGGCAGAAGCCTTTATTATTGGAAAAGAGTTTATTGGGAACGATAAAGTTGCGTTAGTTTTAGGAGATAATATTTTTTATGGTACTGGATTATCAGAGTTATTACAATCCAATAACAATCCTGACGGTGGTATTATTTATGCCTATCACGTCAATGACCCAGAAAGATATGGAGTAGTTGATTTTGATGCCAATGGAAACGTACTTTCGATTGAAGAAAAACCAGCCAATCCTAAGTCAAATTTTGCTGTTCCTGGGATTTATTTTTATGATAATGATGTGGTAGAAATTGCCGCAAATATTAAACCGAGCCACCGAGGCGAAATAGAAATTACCGATGTGAATAAAGAATACCTTAGAAGAGGAAAATTAAAAGTGAGCATTTTAGACAGAGGAACCGCTTGGTTTGATACTGGAACATTCAATTCTTTAATGCAAGCCTCTCAATTTGTTCAAGTAATTGAAGAAAGACAAGGTCTTAAAATTGGTTCGATTGAAGAAGCAGCGTTTAAAATGGGTTTCATCAATAAGGAACAATTAAAAGAATTGGCCCAACCATTATTAAAAAGTGGTTATGGCAAACATTTATTAGAAATTATATAAATGAATTTTATACCTACAAAGCTAGATGGATGTTTTGTTATTGAACCTAAAATTTTCAATGACGAAAGAGGTTATTTTTTGGAGAGTTTTAATGAAAATACCTTTCAAAACGGAATTGGAAAACGAGTTCAATTTGTTCAAGATAACCAATCCTATTCTTCAAAAGGGGTTTTGCGGGGATTGCATTATCAGACTGGAGAGCACGCTCAGGCCAAGCTGGTTCGTGTTTTGCAAGGGGAGGTTTTGGATGTAGTTGTTGATATAAGACCCGATTCAAAAACGTATGGCGAATCTTTTTCAGTTGTACTTTCTGGCGAAAATCAAAAACAATTTTTTATTCCTAGAGGTTTTGCACACGGGTTTTTAGTGCTAAGCGAAACAGCAACTTTTTTTTATAAATGCGATAACTTTTATAATAAAGAAAGTGAAGGCGGAATAATTTATAATGACAAGTCCTTAAATATCGATTGGCAATTTCCAAACGAACAACTCATCATTTCAGAAAAAGACGCGATTTTATCCACTATTGAAAACGCCAAAAAAGTATGGTAGTTTTAGTCACAGGCGCGAACGGACAATTAGGTCAGGCAATACAGCATATTGCAAAAAGCTACTTGAACTTGAATTTTGTTTTTTGTAACTCCACAGATTTAGATATTTCAAATAAGGAAAATTGCCAAGCTGTTTTCCACAAAATAAAACCTGATTTCTGTATTAATGCTGCAGCTTACACAGCGGTAGATAAAGCCGAATCGGAGCAAGATAAAGCCGAATTAATTAATGTTATCGGAGCTAAAAATCTTGCCGAAACCTGCAATGAATTTGATACCAAATTAATTCATATTTCAACTGATTTTGTTTTTGATGGATCAAATGATAAGCCGTATTCCGAAACCGATATTCCGAATCCAAAAGGAGTTTATGGACAAACAAAATTAGATGGCGAAAAAGTAATTCAGGCTGTTTTTTCAAAATATTATATCATCAGAACTTCATGGGTTTATTCACTATTTGGAAATAATTTTATGAAAACCATGTTGCGATTGGCTTCCGAGCGAACCTCTTTAAGCGTGGTAAATGACCAAATGGGAACGCCCACCAATGCAGTTGATTTAGCAGAAGCGTTAGTTCAAATTATTTTAAACAATAACCAACAACCAACAGCCAACCACTTCGGAACCTACCATTTCAGTAATGAAGGGCAGTGTTCGTGGTATGATTTTGCAAAAAAAATATTTGAAATCAATAATATAAATATTGATTTAAAAGCGATTCCAACATCTGAATTTCCAACTCCAGCTC
Organism: Flavobacterium sp.; assembly: GCA_021740105.1. GTDB lineage: Bacteria > Bacteroidota > Bacteroidia > Flavobacteriales > Flavobacteriaceae > Flavobacterium. The sequence continues at coordinate 398,003 of JAIPAM010000001.1, read as the reverse complement.
AACGACCAAAATACAGTGTTTTGGATAAAAGCAAGATAAAATCTACTTTTGGATTACCAATAAAAACGTGGGAAGAAAGTTTAAAATCGATTAAAATATGAAAATAGTAGTAACCGGAGGCGCAGGATTTGTAGGATCAACACTTTGTTTACAACTTAAACATAAATATCCGACCTACGATATTGTAGCTTTTGACAATCTAAAAAGAAGAGGGTCAGAATTAAACTTAGCGGATTTTCAAAAAAAGGGAATTCCGTTTTTCCATGGCGATATTCGAAACAATGAAGACCTTTCTGCACTTGGAAACTTTGACGTTTTGATTGAAGCATCAGCAGAGCCATCAGTAACCGCAGGATTGGATTCCGATCCAACCTATGTGATAAATAACAATCTTTACGGATCTATAAATTGCTTTAACGCGTGTTTGAAAAATAGCGCAAAGCTAATTTTTCTGTCTACAAGCCGAGTTTATCCAATTGAAACTATCGAAAAAGCAAATTATATTGAAGAATCCACCCGATTTTCATTTGATGTAAACCAAACCCAAATAGGGATTTCAAATAAAGGAATTTCCGAAAAATTAAGCTTGGATGGCGCAAGATCTTTTTACGGAACAACGAAACTTTCTTCTGAAATGTTTATCCAAGAATATGCCGCCTTTTATGGATTAAAAGCAGCAATTACAAGATTTGGAGTGATTGCCGGACCTCGTCAAATGGGGAAAACCGATCAAGGGGTAGTCACGCTTTGGATGGCAAAACACTATTGGAAGCAATCTTTAAAATACATTGGTTACGGCGGCACAGGAAAGCAAGTTCGCGACCTGCTTCACGTTGACGATGTGGTCAGTTTAATTGATTTACAAATTCACCAAATAGAAAAATTTGAAGGCAAAATTTACAATGTTGGCGGAGGAATTGAAAATAGCGCATCCTTATTAGAAATGACTACTATTTGTGAAAAAATTACGGGGAACAAAATCCAAATCGATTCAGAAGTAGAGACTAGAGCAGCCGACTTGAGAATATATATTACTGACAATAGCTTTATTGAAAAAGAAATTGGTTGGAAACCAACCAAAAACGTGGAACAAATTTTCACCAATATTTTCCATTGGATCAAAGAAAATGAAAACCAATTAGAATCAATTTTAAAATAAACATGAAACTGATTAATAGCATTTTAAAAGACAGAATAAATGTTTGGAGTTTTTTTATTGCTTTTATAGGGGCGTTTATGCTCATTCCAAATTATTTTGAAGCCAATGTATTTCCTTTGACATTAGCTCACGACCTGTGGATGTCTTTAGATCCCTCATGGGGAATTGCGATGAATTATGTTAAAATAAAAAATTTAACTTGGGGAACAGATGTTGCTTTTACTTATGGACCATTAGCCCATTTCTGTACGAGAGTAGGCTGGGGAGAAACCCGACTTTCGTTTTTGCTTTTTGATATTTTCATGTTTGTAAATTATTTTGCCGTTTTTTTCCTTTCGTTTAAAACGAGCAAAAACAAACTTTTCACTTTTCTTTTAATTGCGGCTGTTTGTGTTATTTTTCCTTTATGGATTGGTGCGGCAAATGCATTAGTACTAATGGCTTTTTTGATTTTCTGGATTCGAATGAGTTTAGACCATCCTAAACCGATTTATTATATTTTTCAAATAGCCATAATTACGCTTGTATTTTTCATTAAGTTCAATACAGGACTCATCGCATTTCCATTATTCATTGCGGGAATAAGCTGTAATTTAATTACCAACAATGGCAATAAAATCAAGCTGATTGGCTATTTACTTGCTCCAGTTTTATTCATTACAATTACCTCTTATTTTTTAAATGTCGCTTTAATCCCGTATATAAAATCAGGATTTGAATTTGTTTCAGGTTATAATGACGTAATGTTTTTAGACAATCAAATTAAATCTAGCTGGACGTTTGTAATAATAATTTCATTGCTGTTTAGCGCGATATTACTTTCGAATATTTATTCAAGCAATAAAAAAGATTGGATTAAGATTCTTACTCTATTATTCTTATTTGGAACGGCAGTTTTCGTTTTGTACAAGCAAGCTTTCGTTAGAGCAGACATAGGTCACATCAACGATTTTTTCAGGTTTATTCTATTATTGTCGCTTTGTAATTTAGACGTTCATCAAGGGCTTAAAAACCGATATTCAAAAGCCGGTTTTGTAATTGCCATTTTGCTTCCTTTCTATTTTTTATTTTTTACTCAAGAAAATCAAATCGAGATTAAATCCAAGTTTCCAAAGTCGGATTATATTTCTAGATGCGAAGCTTTTACATCAACTTCAGGAATGTTCCTTTTTGAAAATAATTGCAAATTTCCGACTTCGGTATTGACCAAAATTGGAAACAAAACAGTCGATATTTATCCGTGGAATATTCAGCTAATAATTGAAAATAAATTAAATTATCTGCCAAGACCCGTTTTGCAATCTTACACCGTTTTTACTCCTTACTTAGCAAATTTGGATTTTGATCATTATAATAATTTTGCTACAGCTCCTGAATTTGTAGTTTATGATTTTATTACTATTGACGGGAGATATCCGCTTTTTGACGAGTCTAAAGTAAATTTAGCACTTTTGAAAAACTATCAAGTAGCCGATTTTTTTGATTTTGATGGTAGAAAAGTTCTGTTATTACAAAAGGAAAAAGACTTTAAACCCCTTTCGTTTCAAAAAATAAATGAATACGCAATGCTATTGAATTCTCCATTAGCGCCTAAAAAAGACATTTATTATGAAATAGGAATTTACAATTCTATGACCGGAAAAATAGTTTCTCTTTTCAACCATGCGCCCGAAATTAGATTGGAAATAAAATTAAAATCAGGAAGTTTGTTGGATTTCAGGACTTCTAAATTGTTATTAGAAACAGGAATATTTTCTGATAAATATTTTGGCGAAACAAAAAATTTTAAAGCCACTTTTGACCAAGAAAATGACAATCAAGACGTAAAATATTATAACTTTAAACCTTTAAACCCATCTTCGTTTAAAGATAAAATTAGAATCACAGAATATAAAATTATACAATAATGGCTATTTGCATCATCACAGGTTCGTCGGGATTAATTGGAAGCGAATCAGTTTCTTTTTTTGCCCCAAAATTCGATAAAATTATTGGAATCGATAACAACATGCGCCAAGTCTTTTTTGGTGCTGATGCTTCAACGGAGTGGAATACCAAAAAATTGACCGAATCCATTCCCAATTTTGAACACCATTCTGCCGATATTCGAAACATCGATGAATTAGAAAAAATATTCTCAAAGTACGGCGCGGATATTAAATTAGTGATTCACACCGCAGCACAACCAAGTCACGATTGGGCGGCCAACGAACCAATTACTGATTTTACCGTCAATGCAAATGGGACTCTAAATTTGCTTGAAGCCACCAGATTGCATTGCCCTAAAGCCACCTTTATTTTTACGTCTACCAATAAAGTCTACGGCGATACTCCCAATTATTTACCCTTAGTTGAAAAGGAAAAAAGATGGGAAATCGATGAAACCCACCCTTATTTCGAAAATGGAATTGATGAAAAAATGAGTATCGATCAAACCAAACATTCCTTATTTGGCGCTTCAAAAGTAGCGGCAGATGTTTTGGTTCAAGAATATGGAAAGTACTTTGGAATGAATACCGGAATTTTCAGAGGAGGGTGTTTAACGGGCCCAAATCATTCAGGAACTAAGCTGCACGGGTTTTTATCCTATTTAATGAAATGCGCCATTACTGGGGATAAATATATCGTTTTTGGCTACCAAGGAAAACAAGTGCGAGACAACATTCACAGTTGGGATTTGGTAAATATGTTTTGGCATTTTTATCAAAATCCGCGTCAAGGAGAAGTTTACAATGCCGGTGGTGGAAGACATTCTAATTGTTCCATGGCCGAAGCTATCGAAATGTGTGAGGCCATTACAGGAAAACCGATGAATTACGAATATTCTGAAGCCAACCGAATTGGAGATCACATTTGGTGGATTAGCGATGTCTCTAAATTTAAAGCTCATTATCCAGATTGGAATTGGAAATACAACATCAATGATATTTTAACTCAAATCTATGAGAACACGATAAAAAGACAAGAATAAATGAAGCTTAGAACTAAAATAATTCAAAGTCTGATTCATATCAACGAAGCTATTTTCTTTTATCCAAAACTTAAAAAGTTTTATAAACAGGACTTAAAAAGTGCTTATGTTACCATTCTTGACGTGGGCGCTAATAAAGGACAATCCATCGATTTTTTTCTTGGAATAAATCCAAATGCTAAGATTACGGCGTTTGAACCTAACAAAAAATTGTTCCATTTATTAGAAGAAAAATACAAGAACAATGTCAATATTAATTTGAATAATTTAGGCGTTAGTAATACTAATGGAGAATTAGAGTTTCATGAAAATATTTTGGACGAAACCTCTACATTTGAATCCTTAAATTTAGAGTCAAAGTATCTTGAAAAGAAGGCAAAAGTACTCGGCGTTACTAAAGAATCCATAATTGTAGATCAATATAAAGTGTCGGTAATTACATTATCAGAATTTTTAAAATCAAATGAAACGATCTCTTTTGATGTATTAAAGATTGATGTAGAAGGCCATGAATTACAAGTATTAGAAGGGCTTTTTTCCAATGGAAATCAATTTAACATTCGATTAATTCAATTGGAAAGTCATAACGATGATATGTATTTAAGCAATAGTAAGCAAGGAGACATTAATCAATTACTGAATAAAAACGGGTATTTTGAAATTGCCAAAATCAAACATGGATTTGGGGATTTCGCAGAAATAATTTACGAGTATAAAAGCAAATGAAATTAAGCATTGTAATTCCGGCGCACAACGAAGAAGAATCTATTAAAGAAACAATAGATCAAATCGAAGAAGCTTTTTCACAAGTTGCAATCGATCACGAAATAGTGGTAGTTAATGATAATTCTAAAGACAACACGGCCCAAGTTTTGGAGGAACTATCTAAAAAATATCCGGCAGTTACCTATGTAACCAATTTAGGGCCAAATGGTTTTGGATACGCAATTCGATATGGATTAGAGAGATATTCGGGGGATTGTGTAGCGGTTATGATGGCTGATTTATCAGATTCTCCTTATGATTTGATTCGTTTTTATAATACGATGGTCGAAGGGAATTACGATTGTGTTTTTGGAAGTCGTTTTATGAAAGGCGGAAAAGTGATAGACTATCCATTGGTAAAAAAGATAATTAATAGAATTGCCAATTTAATCATTAGAGTGGTGATGCGAATAAAGTATAACGACACTACAAACGCCTTTAAGCTATACAAAAGAGAAGTTATAGAAGGGGTAAAACCGATTTTGTCTCCACACTTTAATTTAACTATCGAGTTGCCTTTAAAAGCAATAATTAGAGGCTATTCTTATTCGGTAGTTCCTAATTCGTGGACCAATAGAAAGTATGGCGTTTCTAAATTGAAAATCAAAGAAATGGGCAGTCGTTATTTCTTTATTTTAGTGTATTGTTTTGTAGAAAAATATTTTTCAAGAGGCGATTTTACCAAGAAGTAAAAAAGAGATTAATTTAACCCATAACTAAAAATAATAATTATTTTTGTAAAAAAAACGTAGAAAATGAGAACAAAATTTTTAACTTCAGTATTAGTTTTATTAGGAATTTTTAGCAGTTGTAAAAACGAAAAATCGCTTGATTCTTTAGAAGTAGTTCAACCAGAAGTTATAGTGGATAATAGTTTTAAAGTTACTTTAGGGGTAATTGTAAAAAAAGAGGATAATTTAAGTTTGTTTTTTACTGAAGACGGTTCAATTGACTTTAAAGGCGAGCCAATTTGGCAAGGAGTTAAAGGCAGTGAAAGTGTTCAGCAGGTTGTTTATACATTGCCTGACGGTGTTTTCCCAACTCAATTTAGACTTGATTTTGGGATGAATAAAGAACAAGAAGATATTGTTTTAAAAAGTGTAGTTTTAGAATACAAAGGAAATAAAAGAGAATTTATTGGAGCCAACTTAGTTGATTTCTTTAGAGCCGACGAAAATAAGTGTACTTTTAATCCGAGTACTGGAGTTATAACCGCGGTTGTAAAAGACGGAGTTAGACAATATCCTTCCTTATATCCACACGAAGCAAATTTATTACCAGAGATTAATAAATTAGCTAAATAATTAAATTCTAGTTTTTAAAAGAACAACAGTAGCTTTTATTGCTGTTTATGCCACACATTAAATTAATTTATGGGAAAAGACCAAAAACAAGAATGGATAAACTATTCGAAATCAATTAGCGTAAGCCATATTAAAAATTCGTTTGATAATCCCACTAGTTTCCAATCAGAATTTAATGTTGTATTAAAAGAAATAATTGAGAAAAATCAGCTCACTTCTGCCATAGAAATTGGCTGTGAAGCAGGAATTAGTTTGATGTTACTGAACCCATTAGTATCAAAATCTACTTTTTTAGATTACGATCCTACCATACTGGAGAAAGTAACCGTTGCGGTTTCAGAATTAAATTTGAAAGGCACCGATTGTATCTGCGAAGACATGTTTTCAATGAATTCCATAACTGACGAAAGTTATGATTTAGCCTATAATTCCGGCGTTATTGAGCATTATACAAAAGAGGTAAGAACCAAAGCCATCCAATCCTATTCTAGAATAACCAAAAAAGGAGGTTATGTGATTGTTGCTTTTCCAAATCACCATACTTTGCCTTATCGCCTTTCCTACTTAATTGGAAGTTCCTTAGGAAAAAAAATCTGGCCATGGCCAAAAGAATATAAATTTTATTCTTTAAAAGAGGAGATGGAATCGGTGGGATTGGTTTATATAAGCCGCACCACGATGGATCGCAGCACTCTTTTTAAACAATGGATTACGAAATTCAAAATCACAAGAAGTTTTTTCTTATTTCTGGATCAGTTTCTTCACTTTGAAGGCTATCTTACGGTTTGTATCGCTCAAAAACCAATATAAATTAAATGAAAATTCAAGATTCAGTTGTTTTTAAAAACTTCACGTACTTGTTTATCAATCAATTTTTCAATTTAATAGTCCCGCTTTTAGTATTTCCGTTTCTACTAAAAACCCTTGGGCTTGAATTGTTTGGATTATATAGTTTTGCCTATTCAGCAATACTATTCTGTTTTATGTTTTGCGATTATGGATTTAATTTTTCAGGATCCAAATACATTGCCATCAATAAATTAGACATTGAAAAACGCGACATTGCTTTTTCTACCATTGTAACGCTGAAAGGATTAATTGCAATCGTAATTTCAATTTTGTGGATTGCTTTTGTTTATTATTATCCAATTTTTAAAAACCATATTAATTTTGGACTATTTTTTTTAGGAATGATATGGGGAAACGCAATTAATTTACAATGGTTTTTTCAGGGGATTGAAAAACTAGGGTGGTACTCCACAATTAATTCAGTTATAAAATTGGCTTCAAATATTGCGATTTTAGTTTTGGTTAAATCGGCAACCGATATCAATTTAATTCCGCTAATCTATTCTACTGCTTTTATTTTGACGGGATTAATTACCTACGTAGTTGCAATTTATTCAGAGAAATTGTCTTTTATAACTGCATCAATAAACGCCTTTAAACAATTTCTAAAAGACGGATTTGATTATTTCATCACCATCAGCACTACGTCATTAGTATTTAATGGAACCATCATCATCTTGAGTTTTTTCGAAAAAAGCATATTAATAATCGGAGCTTTTTCAGCGCTAGACCGAATAATTAAAATCTTAGTTTCCATTTATGTTCCTTATTCAACCGCGATGTACCCAAGAAACATGGCTAATTTCCAAATCGGAATTTCTGAAGGGCGAAAATCAGTAATTAAACACGGAGCCTTTGCACTCCTTTTTTCAATAGTTATTATTGTGTTAATCTGTATTTTTTCAGAGGCCATTTTGAGTTTTTTATACCCAAAGTTGGTTATCTATTCGAATTGGCTTAAATTGTTTTCTTTTTGGCTCTTTTTTATCATTTTTAATAATTTGTTAGGGTATCATTTTTTAAACGGATTGAATAAATCGGGCGTTTTTAGAAATATTAATATCATTTATACCTTAATTACAGTTGCTTTAATGATTGCGGGATGTTATTTATTTTCATATAAAGGGTGTATTGTTTCAGTAATTATTGGAGAAGTGCTATTAACAACTATGTTGCTGATCAAGACCAAATCCATTTTATCAAATGCAAAAACCAATTTGTAACTTATGGTTATTTCATACAATAAAAGTTTACCGTACCAGATTCTATTTGGATTGTGTTGTGCAGTTCCTTTTTTAAGTAATTATGAATTAACTTTTGCTTTGTGGTTATTTACTATTTTTATCACTTTTCGCAGTTCCTATTCCTCTAAATTTTTGACTTACGCTCTTTGTTTTGTGTTGGTTTTTATAATTGCAGTACTCTCCACAAATTTTTCAAATTCGAAACCCTATTTTATTATAAGAGACATAACTTATCTATTAAAACCATTTTTAGGCTTGCTATTGGGTTATCAAATATGTAGATTCCTCAAGAAAAATGTTCTCCAAACGGTGGTTTATTCTGGGCTTGGGGTTTCGATAATTCACGTATTGGTTATAGTAAAAACCTATATTATTTACCATCATATTTCAGTAGCCTTACTTAGAGATTTTTGTGGTTTCTTCAGTGATTTTGAAGTTTTTGCATTAATTTTTGTACTATTTCATAAAGAGTTCCAATTAAATTTCACCAAAAAAACCTATTATATACTTTTAGCAATTATAGGGTTTTCGACTTTTATGTATTTGTCGCGAACTAATTTTATACAGTTTGTAGTATTGTATCTTGGAGTGAAGGGTTATTTTGTGTTGAACAGAAGGGCTTTTATTGCCGTTACCTCAGTTGTGGCAGTTTCGTTAGTTTTATATTCTGTAGTTTTATTAATTAATCCCAAAAGAACCGGTTCTAGCGTTGAGGAATTTTTATATAAGATAAAAGTCGCCCCTACTGAGCCATTTAAAACAAAAGTCAATGTAGCTGATTACAAAGATTTCAACATTAACTATCGATCGGTTGAAATAATTTATACCTTAAAACAAGTGGGATTAAGAGGCCCCAACGCAATGATTTTTGGAAGTGGATTAGGCTCACAGGTTGATTTAAAACAAATTGTCCATTTAGGCGATATGGATTTAAGATACATTTCAGTTCTTCATAACGGCTTTATGACCACTTACTTAAAATCGGGAATCATCGGAGTTATCATTCTTGTATTTTCCATTTTTTTACTTTTTAACCAAAGGAAATCAGCGCTTCCACTCAACCAACAAATTAACTTTCTCTTGGTAGGCACAAGTGTTTTTTTAATTGTTTCTAATTGGGTTTTAATGGGATATTATTTTACACAAGATTCCAAATCCATAATTGTAGGATTGCTTTTTGCCTTTAAAGAAATAAACGAAAAAGAACTAAAGGAAGCGTCTAATTAGTTATTTAATGATCTAACGGGTTAAAAAACTATATTTGCAACACTTATTCCAGTAACCATGAAAGTGCTTTTTCAAACAAGAACCAATTTATTTGATGCTCCCGGTGGAGATATGATACAATTGCTAAAAACGAAAGAACACCTTGAAAAACTTGGAGTTGAGGTTGACGTTTCCTTAGAATTTGAGCCTGATTTATCAAAATACGACTTGGTTCATTTATTCAATTTGATGGAACCGCAGGACATTTATTTACAAATGTTAAATGCCAAAAAGCAAAATAAGAAAATAGCATTATCAACCATTTATGGTCTTTATACCGAATTTGAAAGAAAAGCTAGAGGCGGATTGTTTCAACAAGTTGCCAATGTAATTTCACCTTACCAAATTGCCTACATTAAAACGGTTATTAAACAATATTATGAAAACCGTTTTCACAAAGGGGTTTTCAAAATGCTGTATAAAGGGTATTATGGATTAATGAAAGAAATAGTAGACAACACTGCTGTTTTTTTGCCAAATTCTGTTTCTGAAATGAACCGAGTTGCAGCGGAGTTTAAACTAAAAAACTACACTTTTGCTGATATTCCAAACGCAATAGATAAAACTATTTTTTCTGATAAAGAAAACAACCCATCCAACCCATTTTCACCTTATCAAGATTGCATCCTTTGCGCTGCAAGAATTGAAGGAAGAAAAGAAACTTTAAACTTGGTTAGAGCCGTAAAAGGAACCAATTATAAGCTAGTTTTAGTTGGAAAAGAATCAAAAAACCAGAAAAAGTATGTTGAGAAAGTGCGCCAAGAAGCCGGCGATAATGTGTTTTTTTTAGGCGCAATTCCTCATGAAGATTTAAAACAATTATATAAAGTGGCCAAAGTTCACGCTTTGGTTAGTTGGATGGAAACACCCGGACTTTCCTCTTTGGAGGCTGCTGCAATGGGTTGTAATATTGTGGTTACCAGAAAAGGGGACACCTACGATTATTTTGAAGATGATGCCTTTTATTGTGAGCCCGATAACGTTAACTCAATAAAAGCAGCTATCGACAATGCTTTTTCTTCACCGGTAAATCCAAAACTAAAACAAAAGATTTTGGACAATTACATTTGGGAAAAAACGGCTGAAGAAACCTACAAAGCCTATCAAAAAATAGTAAATATAACCAATAATTAATCTTCACAAAAGCATCTAAATTCCTTAATTTTCTTATTTTAGCCATCTGATTATAATTATATAATGAAAATAGCTATTTTAGGAACGCGCGGAATTCCAAATCATTACTCGGGATTTGAGCAATTTGCTGAATTTTTCTCGGTGTTTCTTGCGGAGAAAGGTCATGATGTTTACGTTTACAATTCCCACGACCATATTTATCAGGAAAAAACTTTTCATGGCGTAAACATTATTCATCAGTACGATCCTGAGTATAAATTAGGAACTTTTGGCCAGTTTATTTATGATTATAACTGTATAATGGATTCTCGAAAACGAGATTTCGATATTATTTTGCAATTGGGATATACCAGCAATTCAATTTGGTATTTCTTACTTCCTAAAAAACCAATTATTATTACCAATATGGACGGGTTGGAGTGGAAGCGCTCTAAATATTCCAAACCGGTTCAACAATTTTTAAAATTTGCCGAAAGATTAGCCATAAATAGCAGTGATTATTTGATTTCTGATTCCTTGGGGATTCAAAAATACATCAATGGGAAATACCAAGTTTCCTCCACTTATATTGCTTATGGCGCCAAGGTATTTACTTCGCCAAACGAAGCTATCTTGAAAGACTATAAAGTGGAAAAACACAATTACAATATGATTATGGCTCGTTTTGAACCGGAAAACAATATTGAAACTATCCTTGATGGAATTGTATTATCTGACCATGACACTACCGTTTTGGTATTAGGAAATCATAAAACTAAATACGGAGATTATTTAAAAAACAAATTCAAACCGTACAATCAAATACGATTTATTGGCGCTGAATTTGACATCAACAAACTTAATAATTTAAGATATTTCTCTAATTTTTACTTCCACGGACATTCTGTTGGAGGCACCAATCCTTCATTACTTGAAGCCATGGCGTCGAACGCATTTATTATTGCACATGACAATCATTTTAATAAAGCAATTTTAAAAGAAAACGGGTATTATTTTTCAAATCCCGCCGATGTCAAAAATATTTTAGATACAATCAAAAAAAATGATAACTTGCAATTGGTTCAAAACAACTTTGACGCGATTGAAAATGAATTTAATTGGGATAAAATAAATGGAGAATATCTTCAACTTTTCGAAGAATGTATTTCAAAATCTAAAGCAGGAATATAACAACCACCCTTCGTTATTATTTGTTTTACTAGCGTTATTATGTATTCCATTGGGTTATGCATTTAATAGTGTTTCTCTCGGATTACTTATTATTATTACACTTATCAACTATAAAAAAGAGAATGTCAGCTTCAATAAGTATTTAATTTTCCCAATAGCGTTATACCTTTTAATGCTATTGTCTTTTACTTGGTCAATTGATAAAGAAAGAACGATTGCCGCCATTTCTAAAGAATTACCACTTTTATTATTTCCAATTTGTTTTCTATTATTTCGTTCTTTTTCAGAACCTGAAAAACATAAAACCATCAAAGGATTTAGTTACGGAATGGTCGCTTTTTCCCTTTTTTATCTAATAAAAGCTGCAATTCGGTTTTTTATTTCTCAGGATACATCCGTTTTCTTTTACCATGAATTAGTTACTAAAGATGTAAACGCTATTCATGTTTCTGTTTATATGGCCGTTTCCTTTTTTTATTTTTTGGTTAAACCAATAAAAACCAACTTCGATAAATTGGCTTTAGCATTATTGTTTTTAATGGTTTTCTTATTATCGTCTAAAAATATTGTAGTTGTTTTCATCGGACTTTTAGGATTCTACTATTTGTTTTTTTCTAAAACAGCAAAAAAATTACGCCTTAGAAATTTGATTTTAATCCTTGTTATTCTTTTTTCTCTTCCTTTTATTGGAAAAGTAAAAGAGCGTTTCAAACAAGAATATGAAACCATAATGACAGACAGTAGTGTTAACGACGTAATTAGTAAAGGGGCCGAAAAAGTATATAATGTAAGTATTAAACAGGCCTGGACCAACGAGACTTTTAAGCCGAATGATTTTTTCCCAGGAACTGCTTTTAGAGTGTATCAGTTTAGAATTTTCATTGAATTTCTTCAAGAAGAAACTATTTTTTGGAAAGGATTTGGATTGGACGCCTCTTATGCTAAAATTGAAGAAAAAGGAGTTCAATACCATCTTTTTTTAGGGGATGAAAATCAAGAAGGTTACCAAAAGATGAATTTCCACAATCAGTACATTCAAGTATTTGCTGAACTAGGGGTATTTGGTTTTCTAATAGTACTAGTTATGCTGACCTTGACAATTAGAAATGCAATTGCTTCTAAAAACTATTTTCATATTGCCTTTTCGGTTTTAATGATTTCACTATTTTTTACGGAATCATTCCTTTGGAGACAAAGAGGAATTACTTTTTTTATCGTAATGTATTGTATATTAAACACTAAATTAAAAACTGAAAAAACAATTGTTAGCTAATATAATATTATAATAACTTTAACGTTTATTATACAATATTAGGAAAACGAAATCGCATCCAATTATGAAGAGAATTTTAATTACCGGGGGCGCAGGTTTTTTAGGCTCCCATTTATGTGATCGTTTTATTAAAGAAGGGTACCATGTTATTGGAATGGACAATCTGATAACGGGAGATTTAAGAAACATAGAACATCTTTTTAAACTCGAACATTTTGAATTTTACCACCACGATATCACAAAATTTGTTCATGTTCCTGGAGAGTTGCATTATATTTTACACTTTGCTTCACCGGCAAGTCCAATAGATTATCTCAAAATTCCAATTCAAACTTTAAAAGTAGGTTCCCTTGGAACACACAATCTTTTAGGTTTAGCACGAGTTAAAAATGCTAGAATTTTAATCGCTTCCACTTCAGAAGTATATGGAGATCCTTTAGTACACCCTCAAACGGAAGAGTACTATGGAAACGTAAATACCATAGGGCCAAGAGGCGTTTATGACGAAGCAAAACGTTTCCAAGAATCCATCACTATGGCGTACCATACTTTTCACGGCGTTGAAACTAGGATAGTAAGAATTTTTAATACTTATGGTCCTAGAATGAGACTCAATGACGGTAGAGTAATTCCAGCATTTATAGGTCAAGCACTTAGGGGAGAAGATTTAACCATTTTTGGTGACGGGATGCAAACGCGTTCTTTCTGTTACGTTGACGATCAAGTAGAGGGAATTTTTAGACTACTTCATTCCGATTATGTTTACCCAGTAAACATTGGAAATCCGGATGAAATTACCATTAAAGATTTTGCTGAGGAAATAATTAAATTGACAGGAACCACACAAAAGGTAGTTTATCATCCATTACCAATTAATGATCCATTACAACGCCAACCGGACACTACCAAAGCAAAAAATATTTTGGGATGGGAAGCGAAAGTGTCTAGAGAAGAAGGAATGAAAATCACCTTTGATTATTTCAAATCACTATCAAAAGAAGAGCTGTTAAAAGAAGAACACAAAGATTTTACGGGATATATAAAATAAAATGACTTCAGCTCAATCAAGTAGATATTCAAAATACATAAGACCAATAAGCATCCTATTTGACTTATTAGTAATAGCTGTTTTGGGCATTTATTTTTTTGAAGGATTGGTATTAAAATTCAACACATATATTAGTTATTTACTTATTTCTTGGTCAGTAATTGCCTTTCTAATCAAGTTTTATGAAGTGTACAGATTTACCACTCCCGTTGAAATTATCGCTAAAATTTTAAAACAGTGCTCTCTATTTTTCCTTCTAATAATTGCCTATTACCCGTTTATGCAAGAAGGCATTTTCAGTAAAAAATCAGTATTATTTTATGTCATTTTTTGCACATTTCTAATTACCTTTTTTAAATTCTTACTTTTCTATTATCTAAAGAAATATAGAATAATCACCGGGAGTAATTATAGAAACGTAGTTATAATTGGTTACACAGAAGAATCGATTCGCTTAAAAGAACTTTTTGAAGAACGGAACGATTACGGTTATCGCTTTTTAGGTTATTTTTCTGATAAAAGTAAATCCCCTGAAATTTTAGGAAATTTAGAAGATTTAAAAACCTTTGTGTTTAATAATAAAGTCGACGAAATTTACAGTTCATTAGATGAAATGACGAATGAGCAAACCATTAGCATGGTTGAATTTGCCGATTCAAATAAAATAAATATCAAATTTATCCCTGGCGCAAAAGAGATCTTTTCTAAGAATTTAAAGATAAATTATCTTGAGATGTTCCCGGTATTAACGATGCAAAAAACAATTTTGCACGAACCGTTAATTAAAATAACAAAAAGAACCTTTGATATACTATTCTCAATACTGGTAATTGTATTTCTATTATCTTGGATGGTTCCCATATTGGCAATTTTAATCAAATTGGAATCAAAAGGGCCTGTTTTTTTTAAACAAGGAAGGCCAGGTTTAGAAGAAAACGAATTTTATTGTTACAAGTTTCGTTCCATGAAATTAAATGAAGATACGGAATCAGAAGCCTCAAAAAATGACCCAAGAGTTACTAAAATGGGTAAATTAATGAGAAAGACCAGTATGGACGAATTGCCGCAATTTATTAATGTGTTGTTCGGAGACATGTCGGTGGTTGGGCCAAGACCACACTTATGGTCACAAAATAAATCCTATGGCAACAAAATTAAAAAATATATGGTTCGACACTATGTAAAACCAGGAATCACAGGATTGGCTCAAGTTAAAGGATTTAGAGGCGAAATAGAATCAGATGAAGACATGATCAACCGTATTAAATTTGACGTTTTCTACATCGATAACTGGTCCCTTATTTTAGATTTAAAAATAATTGTCCTCACAGTTATCAATATCATAAAAGGAGAAAAAAAGGCGTATTAATCGCTATATTTTTTCTTACTACAATTCGTTTCAAAAATTAATTTGCTCCACTTGTATTTTTTTGGGTTTTCATGCCAATTTAAACGCAAAAGAAATTATTTTTGCACCACAACACAATCACAACACAATGACTATTTTATTATTAGGTTCAGGAGGAAGAGAACACGCATTAGCATGGAAAATGCTTCAAAGCGATAAATGCACAAAATTATTTGTAGCCCCTGGGAACGCAGGAACAGGAAGTATTGCTAACAACGTGAACTTAAAAATTACTGATTTTGAAGCGATTAAAGTATTTGCCTTGAGCGAAAAAGTAGAAATGGTTGTGGTGGGTCCTGAAGATCCATTGGTTAAAGGTATTTTTGATTTTTTCCAAAACGATTCCGAATTAAATCACATTCCCGTAATTGGTCCTTCAAAAAAAGGAGCCCAATTGGAAGGTAGTAAAGAATTTGCCAAGGAGTTTTTAGTAAAACACAATATTCCGACTGCCGGTTACGATAGTTTTACAAAAGAAACAGTGGAAAAGGGTTGTGTCTTTTTAGAAACGCTTCAACCGCCTTACGTTTTAAAAGCGGATGGATTAGCTGCAGGAAAAGGAGTTTTAATTATTCATGATTTAGCCGAAGCCAAACACGAATTAAGAAACATGCTGGTGGAGGCAAAATTTGGCGAAGCAAGTTCAAAAGTAGTAATTGAAGAATTTTTAGACGGAATTGAATTAAGCTGTTTTGTATTAACGGATGGCGTAAACTATAAAATTTTACCTACCGCAAAAGATTACAAACGAATAGGAGAAGGCGATACCGGATTAAATACAGGCGGAATGGGAGCCGTTTCACCAGTTCCCTTTGCAGATGCTATTTTACTAGAAAAAATTGAAACTAGAATTGTAAAACCGACTATTGAAGGGTTAAAAAAAGACAATATTCAATACAAAGGCTTTGTATTTATTGGATTAATTAACGTAAAAGGAGAACCAATTGTAATTGAATACAATGTAAGAATGGGCGATCCCGAAACCGAAGTGGTAATTCCAAGGTTACAATCGGATTTGGTTGAATTGTTTCAGGCGGTTGCCAATGAAAAACTGAACGAAATTAATTTGGAGGTAACCGATAAAAGTGCCGCTACTATTATGTTGGTTTCTGGAGGATATCCTGAAGAATATGTAAATGGAAAAGTGATTTCAGGTATAGAAACAGTTACCGATTCTATAGTTTTTCATGCCGGAACTAAGAAAGACAATGATACCATTATTACAAATGGAGGAAGAGTATTGGCGGTGACTTCATTAGGAGATAATTTCGAAGAAGCAATAAAAAAATCGTATCAAAATATAGAAAAACTACATTTCGATACGATGTATTATAGAAAAGATATCGGTTTCGATCTTTAATAAATTCTTTACAGAATATTATTTGAAGAAAGAATGAGCCGTTGTATCTTGATATTCTTCGTTATTGGCTTTGTGTAATTGCAATTGTTTTATCCAATAAACCATTGCAGCTCCACAAATAATTATGAAAATCCAATTGATTATATTGGCAGCAAACCAATTTTCTAATTCTAGTTCTCTTAAATAATTTTGTGGAATGAAAATAATGTTTTCAAATAACCATTGTATTCCTTCAAAAAATGCTTTCATCTTTGTTCAAGTATTATATTTACATTTGCAAAAGTATAAAATATCCATATGATTACAAGTCTTTTTAAGAAATCTACCCCAATTAATTTTGCATTTGTTTTTTTAATGCTATTATTTTTCTTTTTAACTACTCAATTTCATCAAGTTGGAACTGTTTTTTCATTTCTTTTTCTAACTAAAAAAACAATTTTATTTATTACCATTTTTGCTTGTTTCTTTACTGGAAATTTCATCATTAAAAAGAACGGACTGAGCAAAGACAGCGCTTTTATGGTATTATTTTTTTTATCACTGCTGCTTTTCTTCCCATCAGTAATGAATAATTTTAAGTTGTTTATTGCCAACTTTTTTATTCTTTTGGCGCTCAGAAGACTGTTCTCTTTACAAACCTCAAAATCCCAAAAAGAAAAAATATTTGATGCCTCGTTATGGGTATTTGTTGCCTCCTTATTTCATTTTTGGAGTATTCTTTTTTTAATATTGGTTTTTATTAGTATTCTTTTTCATACCGCACGAGATTATAGAACTTGGTTTTTGCCTTTTATTGCTTTTTTTATTTCAATCGTATTGCTATTCTTTTTTGATTTGGTTTTTCATGCTCATACTATGGAAAAGTTAATTGTAAATTCAGAAAGTAGTTTCGAAATCAATTATTTTATTAATAATTATCAAAACTTAGCGTTGTCCCTTTATGCTCCAATTTCCCTTTTTTTTATTGCCAATTTAGGACTGACCATTTCCAACAGACCGATTATTCTACATTCAACCTATAAGAAAATCATAGCTGCATTTTTTATTGGAATTTTAGTTTTTGTGTTTTCACCCAATAAAAGCAATGAAATATTGATTTTTACTTTTGTGCCTTTGGCTTTTGCGATGACTATTTTTTTTGAAACACCACAATCGAAAGCGAAAACAGAATTATTCTTTTTAGCGGTGGTAGGGTGTAGTTTATTTTCTTTTTTCTCTCAATTATAATTTGCTTCCAAAAGCTAAATCACCTGCATCTCCAAGTCCTGGAATAATATAATTTTTCTCATTTAGCCTTTCATCGATAGAGGCAATCCAAAGGTGACAATGCTCCGGCAAATTTGATTCTAAGTAGTTAATTCCTTCTGGTGTGGCAATAACCACCGCCAAGTGAATCTCTTTTGGAATCCCTTTTGAAATCAATTTATTGAATACTGCAACGATAGATTGTCCGGTTGCCAACATTGGATCTACCAAAATTAAATTTCTGCCATTGATATCTGAAACGGCGTCGTATTCTACTTTTATTACAAAATCAGCATCGTTATTTGGGTGAAATCGATAGGCAGAAATAAAACCGTTTTCAGCGCCATCAAAATAATTTAAAAAGCCATTGTGTAAAGTCAAACCCGCTCTTAATATTGAACAAACTATTATTTTATCTTTTATTTCAGAGCACTTTTTAGTGCCCAACGGAGTAGTAATTTCCCGATTTTCAAAGTCCAATTCCTTACTCATTTCGTAGGCCATAATTTCTCCAATACGCTCCATGTTTCTTCTAAATCGCAGTCGGTCTTTTTGAATATTATGATCTCTAATTTCCCCTAGAAAATGATTTAAAACGCTATTTTTTTCAGATAAATGATGAATTTTCATAAAATTGGGATTAATATTTCAACGTTAAAAGTATAAAAAGTATCTTTGCCTTTTAAATAACAAAGATATGTTTTCAAAATTAGCTTATTCCGTATTTGAACAAAGTATTCAAGATTATCACCAATTTGATAATGTAGATCAACCAATTAATAACCCTTTTCCTAAGGATAAATTTGAACATTTATTGTATCATAAAAATTGGATCGATACGGTTCAATGGCATTTTGAAGACATTATTCGTGATCCAAACATCGATCCAGTTGCGGCGCTGACGTTAAAAAGAAGAATTGATGCTTCCAACCAAGAACGCACGGACATGGTGGAATATATTGATAGTTATTTTTTACAAAAATACAGCCATATTGGAGTAAAAGCAGGTGCAAAAATCAATTCTGAAAGTCCTGCTTGGGCATTTGATCGATTGTCCATTTTAGCTTTGAAAATTTATCATATGAATGAAGAAGCAACACGTGCAGAAGCTTCAGCAGAGCACCGTCAAAAATGTCAAGATAAATTAAATGTACTTTTAGAGCAAAGAACCGATCTTTCTTCTGCAATTGAAGATTTATTAACCGACATTGAAAATGGGGATAAATTCATGAAAGTTTACAAGCAAATGAAAATGTACAATGACGATGATTTAAATCCGATTTTGTATCAGAATAAAAAATAATTGACATTCAAAATTGTCAAATTCCATTCAACATATAGCCGTCATGAGACTCTCCGCAATGGGAGATGTCGCCATGACGGTTCCTGTTTTGAGGGCTTTTAACGCGAAATATCCCAACGTTATAATTACCGTTATTTCAAACCCTTTTTTTCAACCTTTATTTAAGGATATTCCAAATGTTCACTTTTTATCCTTTGATAAAAAAGGAAAGCATAAAGGATTTATAGGTTTGTTACGATTGTTTTTAGATTTAAGAAAAACCAATATCGATGCTTTCGCCGATTTACATAACGTATTGCGATCAAAAGTAATCAGAGTGTTATTTGCTTTGAGCGGAAAAAAAGTGGCTTACACCGATAAAGGAAGAACTGAAAAAAAGGAAGTTACCCGAGCGGTAAATAAAATTTTCAGACCACTTCCAACTGTTTTTGAGAGACATGCGAAAGTATTTGAAGAGTTGGGTTTCCCAATAGATTTATCAAATCCTACTTTTCCTGAGAAATCGAAATTGTCACCAGAAATTTTATCCGTTGTAGGAGAAAAAACCCAAAAATGGATAGGCATTGCGCCATTTGCACAGCACGATTCTAAAGTGTATCCTTTGGATTTAATGGAAAAAGTGATTGATCAATTGGCACAAAATCCAGGTAATAAAATCCTGCTTTTTGGTGGTGGAAAAAAGGAAATCGAAACTTTAGAGTCCCTTACAAAATCATACAATAACGTAATCTCTGTAGCAGGGAAATTAAAATTCAACCAAGAAATTCATCTCATCAGCAATTTAGACGTCATGCTATCCATGGATTCTGGAAACGGACACATTGCAGCTATTTTCGGTGCAAAAACCATCACGCTTTGGGGCGCAACGCATCCGTATTTAGGATTTTCGCCGTTCCATCAACCAGAAGAGAATAGCTTGGTTTCCGATAGGAATTTGTATCCAAAACTACCCACATCCATTTATGGCAATAAAAAAGTAGAAGGTTACGAAGACGCAATGAGAACTATTTCTCCGGAAAGCGTAGTTGAAAAAGTCATTCAATAGCAAATTCAAAAATCAACTTTATTTTTTTAAAAATCTGAAATCTGCAATCTAAGATCTGCAATCTCTTAAACGTCATCGAAATCAACGAAAATAGTTACAGATGTTGGATGCGCTTGACACGTTAAAACCAATCCCTCGGCCAATTCTTTATCGGTAAGAATAGAATTTTTCTTCATTTCAGCAGTTCCCACAGTCACTCTCGCCATACAACTACTACAAATTCCGCCTTGGCAAGAATACGGGGCGTCAATTCCTTGCTTCAATGCAGCGTCTAGAATAGTTTGCTTTTGAGACATTTCGAAACTGGTCTCTTCATCGTCTACTAAAATGGTGATTTTGGTATGTCCACCTAAAGATTCTTGGATTTTATTCTCAGAAGTAGAGCTGGTAAAAAGTTCGAATTTTATATTTTTTTCAGAAACATTGTACTCTTTTAATACTCCCGAAACGGTGTTGATCATTTCTTCCGGGCCGCACAAGTAGAATTTATCAAAGGTCAATTCTTTGTGTTTGTTGTTCAAGACAAAATTAACTGTCGATTTCTCAATACGCCCAAAAAGTTCGTTTTCAACTTTCGCCTGTGTGTAAGAATAATGTACAAAAAAGCGTCCAACATAGTGTGATTGTAGGTCGTGTAATTCTTGGTAAAAAATAGTGTCTTCTGGCGATTTATTTCCGTAAACCAAAACAAAAGTGCTTTTTGGCTCGCTGATTAAAACGCTTTTTGCAATAGACATAATTGGTGTGATTCCGCTACCAGCTGCAAAAGCCGCGTAATTTCTTTGGCGATCGTGTTGCGGTTCGAAGGTGAATTTTCCTTCCGGACTTCCCACTTCAAGTACATCGCCCGCTTTTAATTTTGCATTAGCAAATTGCGAAAACAAACCGTTTTTAACCGCTTTAACCGAAATTCTCAATTCGCCACATTCCGGTGAAGAACAAATAGAATAGGCACGACGAATTTCTTCCCCGTCTAGAGTTAATTTCAAGTTGAGGTATTGTCCAGCCACGAATTTATAGTTGGATTTTAATTCTGCGGGAACATTAAAAAGGATAGAAACGGCATCTTTAGTTTCGCGTTTTACTTCTTTAATGTTTAATTTATAAAATGAAGACATTGATTTATTTTTTGGCAAAGATAGCAAACCAATTAGGTTTCTGAAAATGATAATTGTCAGTTTTTTAAGACCCCATAAGTTCAGTGATATAATTATCTTAATTGCATATTGAATTCACAATAATCCAATCAATAATTTTTTCTATATTTATCAAATTATTATAAACCTATAATTTTATGTTCAAACACTTTATCAATCTCGAATTAAAATCCTTTTTGCGCTCGGCAAGTGTTGGAAAGAGTATCGCGCTAAAAATTTTTTTAGGATTTATTGCGCTTTATTTTATCCTTTCCTTTCTAGTTTTAGGAATAGCACTTTACCCGCTTCTTCATGAAAGCTTCCCCAATCAAAAACCCATTCAATTGGTCAATAACGTAGTCATTTTTTGGTTGGCCATTGAATTAATATTTCGTTTTTTTATGCAAAGCTTGCCGGTTATGAATATCAAGCCGTTATTAATTTTGCCTATAAAAAGAGAAAAAGTAATCCATTATGTTTTACTGAAAAGCGTTTTTTCAATTTATAATTTATTCCCATTATTGGTGATTCTTCCTTTCGGAATAACCACTATAATTAAAGGAAATGCTGGCACAGCTCCCGTTTTAGTTTGGATGTTCACACTTTATATTTTGGTTTTATGTGTCAACTATGCTAACTTTTTAATCAAAAAGAAATTTGCAGATAATATCTTAGCGTTCTTAATTTTTGCATTATTGGGCGGAACTTTTGTGAGTTTAGAATATTTTGAAATTTTCAAAATCAGTAGTTTCACAGGAACTATTTTAAATAGTTTATTGCTAAATCCAATTCTAGTCCTAGCGCCTATTTTGCTTTTGGACGGTTTATATTTTTGGAATTTTAATTACCTAAAAAGCAATTTTTACTTAGACAGCTCCCTAAAAACAAAAATTATAGAAGCGAAAACAACCGATTTAAGTTGGACCAAACGCTTCGGCGAAATTGCACCCTTTTTGCAATTGGATTTAAAATTAATTTGGAGAAATAAAAGACCGCGAACTACGGTTTTTATTTCATTTATTTTTTTGCTTTACGGGCTAATGATTTACAACAATCCTTTATATAATGATGTTTCCTTTATTTATGTTGTGGTTGGCATTTTAATGTCGGGAATTTTTATGATTAATTTCGGGCAATTTATTCCTTCTTGGGATTCTAGTTATTTTGGAATGATCCTATCGCAAAACATTACTTTCCGAAAATATTTAGACTCCAAAGTAGGATTAATGTCTTTTTCAGTAGTTGTTTTAGCTTTACTAACCACACCCTACGTTTATTTTGGCTGGAATGTTTTAGCAACTAATTTGGCATGCGCCGTTTATAATTTAGGAATCAACATTCCTGTTCTAATGTTTGCGGGATCTTTTAATGTGAAGCGCATTGATTTAGAAAAATCACCGTTTATGAATTACCAAGGAACCGGCGCCGCACAATGGATTGTGGGGTTGCCATTATTTCTAATTCCAGGAATTATTTTCTTTACTTTTTCGAAGCTATTTAATGAAGAAACGGCAATTATTATCATTGCGGCCATCGGAATTATTGGGCTGCTTTTTAGAAATACGTTGATGAATTTCATCACCAAAGGATATCAAACTAGAAAATACGCCACTTTAAACGGATTTAAACAAGAAGAAAATTAACTTATTTTTTAATTTCTAATAAACGAATAACCAAATAACCGAATAAACTTTTTTTAATGATACAAGTAACTCAACTTTCAAAAACATACAACGGCACGACCGTATTAAATATCCCAAATCTAGAAATCCCAAAAGGGCAAAGCTTTGGATTAGTAGGAAACAATGGCGCAGGTAAAACTACGTTTTTCAGTTTACTTTTGGATTTAATCCAACCTACCACAGGGACATTAACTAACAATGAAATTCAGGTAAACATCAGCGAAGACTGGAAACCGTTCACTTCCGCTTTTCTTGACGAATCCTTTTTAATAGGTTACCTAACCGCCGAAGAATACTTTTATTTTATTGGTGATATCCGCGGGCAAAACAAAGCAGATGTAAACGCATTACTTGAAAAACATGAAGAATTTTTCAACGATGAAATCTTAAGAAATAAAAAATATTTACGCGATTTATCGAAAGGGAATCAGAAAAAAGTGGGCATTATTGCGACGTTAATTGGAAATCCAAAAGTCGTTATTCTAGATGAACCGTTTGCCAATTTAGATCCAACAACCGTAAGCCGATTAAAGAAAATCATCAAAGAATTGGCTGAAAATCCAAATATCACGGTATTAGTATCCAGCCATGATTTGCAACACACCGTTGAGGTTTGCGACCGAATTGTAGCTTTGAACAAAGGGGAAATTGTAAAAGACATCGTGACTTCGGCAGAAACTTTAAAGGAACTAGAAGCGTTTTTTGCAGTTTAATTTGGGCGTGCCCTCGAATAAACCTGACTGGTTTTCAAAGCCTGACCGGTTAACTATTTTAAGTTTACTGATATGAAAAAGAATCCCAAAGATAAAAGCCTATTAGAAAAGTATTTGACCTTTCATTTCACTAAAGGAATTATTCTTTTAGTTCTCGTTGTCATAATAATGATATTCTCCGTAATAAAAAGTTTTTTTAATTAAACAAACCTCATAGGTTTCAAAACCATTTAAGAGTAGCATTTTGAATATTGAATATATGAAATTGAGAATCTTTTTCTTTTTTACGGCTTATTTACTCATTGGTGTTCCTGTCTTTGGGCAAAACAACCGTCTGAATACAAGTAATAGCATCGGGTGGTATAACTATTTTGGAACATTTAAAGTGTCTGAAAAATTTGGCATACATACCGAATACCAATGGCGTAGAGACAACACAGTTACAAATTGGCAACAAAGTCTTTTAAGAGTTGGCTTAAACTACAATTTAAATCCGAGAGTACTTTTCAGATTAGGTTATGCTTGGATAGAAACTTTTCCGTATGGTGAATACCCAATAAATGGATCAGGCAGGGATTTTACAGAACATAGAATTTTTGAAATGGTTCAACTTTCGCATAAAGAAGGAATAATAGACTTCTCTCATCGATTTATGTTAGAACAAAGATTTGTAGGAAAATATAGTTCAACAAATCAAATTACCGAAGATGAATTTCCGCTTTTAAATAGATTAAGATACCTATTTAGGCTTCAAATTCCGTTAATTGGCAAGGAAACGAAAGATAAAACTCCTTATGTTGCTCTTTATGATGAAATTTTTATTGGCTTTGGGGAAAATGTAAGCGCTAATATTTTTGACCAAAATAGAATAGGCGCATTAATAGGTTTTCGTTTTAACAAAAATGTGAGAATTGAAGGCGGATATTTAAATCAAACACTACAGTTTGGCAGACAAATAAACGGACAAAGTGTTTTTCAAAATAATAACGGATTAATTATTAACGCAAACTTTAATATTGACTTGACAAAGCGACCAAAAGAGTAAAAAGCACAGTCGTTACAATTGAAAAAAGCAACTAAAACTTAATCAAGATGAAAAAAACATTAAAAATAATTTCTACTCTTGCACTTATATTATTTGGAGTTTTATGGGTTTCAAGCAAATTAAACTTCATGAATGAATTTAATTCAATAGATATTAGAAACATATTGGTTCTTATTTACTTGTTTACAAGTTTAAAATATTTTCAAATAGAGGTCAAAGGTAAAAATGCTGAAATTCAAGAATTAAAATTAAAGCTTGTAAAACAAAATAAGTCGCAAATAAAGTAATAACTTTGTAATCACAAAAAAATTATTACTATGGACATTTCTGTAATCCCAATTGGAAACTCAAAAGGAATTCGTTTATCGAAAACCCTAATTGAAAAATACAATATCACTGATAAAGTTGAACTCTTACTTGAGAAAGATTATATAATAATAAAACCAAAATCACAACCTAGAAAAAATTGGGATAAAGCATTCCAGAAAATGCACGAAAATGGCGATGATGAATTGTTGGTTAACGACGTTTTTGAAGACGAAAATCTTGAAGAATGGAGTTAAAACAATATCAAATCGTATTAGTAAATCTCGATCCTACCGTTGGAAGTGAAATGAAAAAAACACGCCCTTGTGTAGTTATTTCGCCAAACGAAATGAACAAATATTTGCAAACGATTGTAGTTTCGCCAATGACTAGTAGCTCAAAATCGTACCCAACAAGAGTTGAAATAACTCATGAAAAGAAAAAAGGTTGGATAGTATTGGACCAAATTAGAACTATTGACAGACAAAGAATAATAAAAGTATTAGGGAATCTATCCGAAAAAGAAACTGCAAAACTAAAAGAAGTACTTCGCGAAACCTACGTAGATTAATTCGAACAAACCTGACCGGTTTTCAAAACCGGTCAGGTTAATACTCATTCGAATTCTCAATTAGTTCTTCAAAAAACCACCCGAACCTTTTATGGTATCAAAAAGAAGTGTATTTTTACGTGTTATATACTAAAATCTCGATTTAGTAGTTTAAGAATAAAATCGTTTCAAATTGAAAAATAATATATATAAAATATCTTATACCCTAGGTTCACTCCTTTTATTGATAGCATGTTCTACAAAAAAGGACACTTTTGTATCTAGAAATATGCACGCCCTAAGTGCCAAAGACAATATTTTATACAACGGCCAAATCGCATTAGATAAAGGAGTTACAGATCTAAAAGCGTCTTACAAAGACAATTTTTGGGAAGTATTGCCGATTGAAAGAATGCAGATTACCAAGGAAGAAGTCAGACCTGAAAATTCTAAAAACGAAAATTTTGAACGCGCCGAAACCAAAGCTACAAAGGCCATTCAAAAACACTCCATGAATATCAATGGAATTGAGAGAAATTCCCAAATGGATGAAGCCTATTTATTACTAGGGAAAACCAGATATTACGACCAAAGATTTATTCCAGCGCTTGAGGCATTTAATTATGTCTTGTACAAATCGCCAACCAGTAATAAAATTCTCGACGCCAGAATTTGGAGAGAAAAAACGAATATGCGTCTTGAAAATGATGAGTTGGCATTAAAAAATCTAAAGTACATTCTAAAAGATAGCCGACTAAAAAAACAAATTTTAGCTGATGCTAATGCCACGATTTCTCAAGCATTTATCAATGTTGGAAAAAAAGACAGCGCAATTGCAAGTTTGAAAATAGCGACTCAGTTCACAAAATCGAAAGAGGAAAAAGCAAGATACCGATATATTTTAGCTCAAATTTATCAAGAACTTGGCTATAAAGATAGCGCGTCCATTGCCTATCAATCGGTTATTGATATGAAACGAAAATCTCCAAGAATTTATGTAATACATGCGAAAGTCAATCAAGCGAAATTGGCAGGATATGAAAAAACAGATTCAATTTCCTTTTTTAAAACATTTAATAAACTCCTTGCAGATAGAGAAAATCGCCCTTTTTTAGATGTGCTTCACCATCATTTAGCCCTGTATTACGATAAAAACAAGAAAATTGGAAGTGCTAAAAAGGAGTACAATAAATCGCTAAAAGCCAAAACAGGCGATACGTATACCATTGCATCCAACTATAGAAACTTGGCTGATATTTATTTTAAAGAAGCCCGATATCCAATTACAGGAAAATATTTTGACAGCACATTGGTCCAACTTAAACCACGTTCTCGCGAATTTAGATTTATAAATAAGAAGCGTGAAAATTTAGCTGATGTCATAAAATACGAAGGGATTGCCATTAAAAATGACAGCTTGATTAGCGTTTTTAATATGTCAAAATTAGACAGAAAGGCGTATTATGAAAAGTACATTCTTAAATTAAAAAAGGAAGACAATCTTAAGAAAGTCCAAGCGTCTAAAACTAATGACAAGAACCAGCAAAATAAACCAGCCGATGGCTCTAATTTAAGCGGAACCGACCCGAAAATTGCGGCCCAAAAAGGTGAGGCACCACCAATGAATTTAATGGCATCTGCAGGTATTGGTAAAGAGAGCGATTTTTATTTCTACAACACTAAATCAGTGGCTTATGGAAAACTCCAGTTTAGAAAAACGTGGGGGAATCGTGCTTATAAAAACAATTGGAGATTGTCGTCTGAAGCTGCAACCAATACCAATAATGATCCAAATTTAAATAGTGATCCTAATGAAGATCCTTCAATTGCAAAGGAGGAAAAAATAGAAGAAAAATATACCGCTTCTTATTATTTAAAAGACTTGCCAACCAATCAAATAGTGATTGACAGTATAATTAGAGAAAGAAATTTTGCTTATTATCAGTTGGGGTCAATTTATAAAGAAAAATTCAAGGAGTACCAGCTTGCCGCCAATAAATTAGAGCAATTATTGAATTACAATCCGGAGGAAAGATTAGTGCTTCCCTCAATGTACAATCTCTATAAAATTTACGAAATCATCAATAAAGACAAGGCTTTAGCGATGAAAGAAAAAATTATATCTCAATATCCAAATTCAAGATATGCGGATATTTTAAGCAATACTAATCCTGAAATAGCCGCACTTGATGCCCCTGAAGTTACTTATAATAAACTCTATAAACTATATGAAAAGGGAGATTACAGAATTGTAAATGAAGAATTAGAAAAAGGAATTGATCAATTTGAAGGAGAGGAAATTGTTGCAAAATATGAATTGTTAAAAGCCAACACCACCGGAAAATTAAGAGGAGTAGCGGAATATAAAAAAGCTTTAAATTTTGTAGCTTTAAATTATCCAAACAATATTGAAGGTAAGCAAGCCGAAGAGATTCTAAAGAAAGACATTCCTGTTTTAGAGAGTTATAAATTCTATACGGTAGCACCAAAATCATGGAAAATAGTGTATAAAGTTCCACATAATGATGAAAAAAACAATGCGGTTATAAAAGAAAAAATTAAAAAATTCGTGGCCGATCACCAATTAGACCGTTTGACTTTTTCGGAAGACATCTATAATTCTGAAGATAATTTTATGGTGATTCACGGAATTATTTCAGAACAATTTTCAAAAGGAATAATTGATACCTTAAGAATCAAAAAAGAATTTAAGATTCAACAAAAGCCAATTATTATCTCCAATTATAACTATCAGGTAGTTCAAATTAATAAAAATATTGAAGATTATTTAGTGGCACCAGTGGTAGCTCCAAACCCTATTGTAAAAACGCCGGCACCGCCAAATGTAGAGCCGGTTAAAGTGGTAAAACAACCGGACGCCAATCCATTAGATTCTCCTGATAAAAAAAATGAAGGGGTTCCGCCTCCAGCAAATATGGATAACGGAAACGCCATGCCGATTTTAAATAAAGGGACTATCGAAAAAGAAGAATTTAAAAAGCCTAAAAAGTAAAACCATGTTTAGCAAAAGCCCAAAACCATATACCGATCTATTAGGAAAAACCAACAGAATTGTTGAAGGAACTACTATAAATGGAGATATAGTTTCGCCAGCTGATTTCAGACTTGACGGCCATTTAATTGGAAATTTTCAATCTAATGGTAAAATTGTGATTGGACCAGCCGGGAGCGTAAAAGGAGATATTTCTTGCATCAACGCCGACATTGAAGGAAATTTTGAAGGCAAAATTCAAGTGGCAGAATTACTAAATTTAAAAGCAAATGCAAGTGTTCGCGGCGAGGTAATTTGCGGGAAACTTTCGGTTGAGCCAGGTGCCGACTTCAGCGCCACTTGCGTGATGAATCCAATAGTGTAACCTTATGTCATCCAACAAAGATTCAAAAAAGCAAAACAACCGTAAATGGCTGGCTTTAATCAATATACCAATTCAAATGGGAGTGATTGTTTTTTTGTTTTCCTACCTCGGGAATTGGCTGGATGCCAAATATCCAAATCCAAATACGATTTATGTGAAAATTCTAACATTAGTAGGAGTTGCTATTGCTTTTTATAATATTAATAGGCAGTTGAAAGACATAAATAATTCCTAATCTTTATGAAATTAAAGAAATTCCAACCGTTGTTAGAAGTTTTAATTGCCGCTATTTTGTGCTTTGGGATTCACAATTTATTTTTTTATTACAACCAAAACAATCCAAATTATCAGCATTTTCATTTCGATTTGACCACTATTTATAGCTTCTTTTTGACTTGCTCTACAATAATTATTTTATTGCTGCTATTGGTAAAACAAAAAAACATTGACAACGTAGGATTTGCCTTCTTGTTTGCCACGTGTTTAAAAATCGGTATCTCTTTTGCTCTTTTGATGCCAATATTGAATTCTAAAATTTCAAATATTGGGTACGAAAAGATTAATTTTTTTATTGTTTTTGCTATTTTCTTAACGATAGAAACCGTTGTAACCATTAGAATTTTAAACAATAATCAGTAAAGAAGCTTTTAATTCAGAAAGATCTCAAAAAAAGTTACTTTAATTCTTGAATTATTAAGAAATAATGTACCTTTGCACCAAATTTTAGAAAGTAAATAATAAGATATGGTGATTTCACACAAACCACTTAAATTAATAATAGCAATTTTAATTGCTTTTCTTCCAACATTTGGTTTTTCAAATACCCCTATTGACACCGCTAAAGTTTCTACAGAAAAAGCTGGTGTAGCTCATGAAACGGAAGCAGAACCAACCGATGAAAAATCAAAAGTTAAAGCTGAAATTTTAGAAGTAATTGGACACCACGTTTTAGACGGTCACGATTTCTCTTTATTTGAATACGAAGGAGAACACATTGGGTTTTCTTTACCAATTATTTTATGGGATAATGGCGTTCACTTTTTCTCTTCATCAAAATTCCACCACGGAGAAACTGTAGCGGAAAGCAATGGAAATTTCTACGTATTGCACCATGAAAAAATTTACAAAACGGATGCTTCAGGAACTTTAACAGGTGACGAGCACCATCCTACGAATCTTCAACCAGTAGATTTATCGATTACTAAAGGCGTATTAACAATTATGATTGTGGCGTTATTAATGTTTTTTATATTTACAAGTTTAGCAAGATCTTACGCTAAAAACGGAGGAATCTCTTCCGGATTTGGAAGACTTTTTGAACCAATTGTAATTTACATTCGTGATGAAATTGCCATTCCAAACATTGGTGAAAAACATTACAAAAAATACATGAGCTATTTATTGACCATCTTTTTCTTTATTTGGTTTTTAAATATCTTCGGATTAACACCACTAGGAATTAATGTTACAGGAAACATCGCTATCACTTTTGGATTGGCAGTGGTTACCTTCATTATTACCAACATTACAGCAAACAAAAATTATTGGGGACATATTTTCTGGATGCCAGGGGTGCCGTTGCCAATGAAAATAATATTAGCACCTATTGAATTATTAGGAGTATTTATCAAGCCTTTTTCATTAATGATCCGTTTGTATGCAAACATTTTTGCAGGTCATATCGTATTGATGAGTTTAATAGGTTTGATGTTTATTTTTAAAAATTGGTTGGGAAGTAGCTTGTCATTTATGTTGTCATTTGCTATTTCTACAATTGAAATTTTAGTAGCGCTATTGCAAGCGTATATATTTACGATGCTTTCTGCTTTGTACTTTGGTTCAGCAGTAGAAGAACACCATCACGAAGAGGCGCACTAAAAATTAGATCTCAGATCTTAGATTTCAGCTTAAATCTAAATTCAAAAATCTAAAATCAAATTGAATGTTTAATTTTAATACATATTTTTATGGAAATTCCTAAAATCGTTGGAGCAGGATTAGTAGTAATTGGAGCTGGTATTGGTATCGGTAGAATCGGTGGTTCTGCAATGGATGCTATTGCTCGTCAACCAGAAGCTACTGGAAAAATTCAAACAGCTATGCTTATTGCAGCTGCGCTTATTGAAGGTATTGGTTTTGCAGCGTTATTCGCAGTAAACTAGTAAAAACAAAACAAAATGCTGTAACGGTTGGTTGCAGCTTTTGTTTACTTTAAATTAAAGATTAAATCTAAACCTTAGAAGTAAGGTTGAACAAAAAAAGGACATTATACATTAATATATACTATGGAAAAGTTAATAAGTGATTTTTCGTTTGGTTTGTTTGTTTGGCAATCAATAATTTTTATTGGATTAATATTATTATTGAAAAAATTTGCTTGGAAACCAATACTTGATGCAGTTAATGAAAGAGAAGAAGGAATTAAAAATGCGTTGCTTTCTGCTGAAAATGCTAGAAAAGAAATGCACAACCTTCAATCGGACAACCAACGTATTTTGCAAGAAGCAAGATTAGAGCGTGATGCTATGTTAAAAGAGGCTCGTGAAATGAAAGAGAAAATGGTTGCTGATGCAAAAAATGAAGCTCAAGCTCAAGGATTAAAAATGATCGAACAAGCAAAAGCGGCTATCGAAGGAGAAAAAAATGCAGCATTGGCTGAATTAAAATCCCACGTAGCTACATTGTCATTGGAAATTGCTGAAAAATTATTGAAAGAAGAATTATCTAACAAAGAATCCCAAGTGAAATTGGTAGAGAAAATGTTAGGCGACGCTAAATTAAACTAACATGTCAGGAATTAGAGCAGCAATTCGTTATGCGAAAGCCATTTTAGAAATAGCCAACTCCAAAGGGGTGGCTTCTGAAGTGAGTGCCAACATGACTTTAATTGCAAAAACAATTACTGGGAATGCTGAATTGACTCATTTCATTCAAAACCCATTAATTAAAACAGACACTAAAAAAGACGTGGTTGCTGAAGTATTTGCTTCGGTTAATCCCGTAACTCAAAGTCTTTTTCATTTATTATTGGAAAACAAAAGATTTGAAATCTTGGCTGCAATTGCGGTAGAATACAATAATTTGTTTGACGTAATGAACGGAGTTGAAGTTGCAAAAGTAACTACTGCTATCCCAATGGATTCAGCACTAGAAGCTAAAGTATTGGCAAAAATTGCCACTTTTTCAGACAAAAAAGTAACCATTGAAAACACGGTAGATGCTTCAATTATTGGAGGATTTATTTTAAGAATAGGCGACAAGCAATACAACGCTTCTGTTGCCAATAGATTAAACGTATTAAAAAGAGAATTAAGTAACTAGTTATTTATATAATTATGGCGGAAATTAAACCTGCTGAAATATCAGCAATATTAAAGAAACAAGTAGAAGGTTTTGAAACTGGTGCTACATTAGAAGAAGTAGGTTCTGTACTTCAAGTTGGAGACGGTATTGCTCGTGTATATGGGCTTTCAAATGTTCAATACGGGGAGTTAGTAGAATTCGAAAACGGATTGGAAGGGATTGTTTTGAACCTGGAAGAAGACAATGTTGGGGTAGTACTTTTAGGACCATCAACAGGAATTAAAGAAGGGTCTACTGCAAAAAGAACGCAACGAATTGCCTCTTTAAAAACAGGTGATGGAATGGTTGGACGTGTAGTAAACACTCTTGGTTTTCCAATTGATGGAAAAGGACCAATTAGTGGTGAATTATACGAAATGCCTTTGGAAAGAAAAGCGCCTGGAGTAATCTTCCGTCAACCGGTTACTGAACCATTACAAACAGGTATTAAAGCGGTAGACGCAATGATTCCAGTTGGTCGTGGACAACGTGAGTTGGTAATTGGTGACCGTCAAACAGGTAAATCTACCGTTTGTATTGATACCATATTAAATCAAAAAGAATTTTATGATGCTGGTAAACCAGTATTTTGTATTTATGTTGCAATTGGGCAAAAAGCGTCAACTGTAGCAGGAATCGCAAAAACATTAGAAGAAAAAGGAGCAATGGCGTATACCATTATTGTTGCTGCTAACGCTTCTGATCCAGCTCCAATGCAAGTTTACGCTCCTTTCGCAGGCGCTGCAATTGGAGAATTTTTTAGAGATTCAGGTCGTCCAGCTTTAATTGTTTATGATGATTTATCTAAACAAGCAGTAGCTTACCGTGAGGTTTCTCTTTTATTAAGAAGACCACCGGGACGTGAGGCTTATCCTGGAGACGTTTTTTACTTGCACAGTAGATTATTAGAAAGAGCTTGTAAAGTGATTGCTAATGATGACATTGCAAAAAACATGAACGACTTGCCTGATACCTTGAAAGGAATTGTAAAAGGAGGAGGGTCTTTAACTGCTTTACCAATTATTGAAACTCAAGCAGGAGACGTTTCTGCTTATATTCCAACCAACGTAATTTCGATTACTGACGGACAGATTTTCCTTGATGGTGATTTATTTAACTCTGGGGTTCGTCCAGCAATTAACGTGGGTATTTCGGTATCACGTGTTGGAGGTAATGCTCAAATTAAATCAATGAAAAAAGTTTCAGGAACATTAAAATTAGACCAAGCGCAATTCCGTGAATTAGAAGCGTTTGCTAAATTTGGTTCTGATTTGGATTCAGTTACCTTAAACGTAATTGAAAAAGGAAAACGAAACGTGGAGATTTTGAAGCAAGGATTAAATAGCCCTTATACTGTTGAAGATCAAGTAGCTATTATCTATGCTGGGTCTAAAAATTTATTGAGAAATGTACCTGTAAACAAAGTAAAAGAATTCGAAAAAGACTTTTTAGAATTTTTAAACAACAAACACAGAGATACTCTTGACGCTTTAAAAGCTGGAAAATTAGATGACAACATTACGTCTGTTATCGAAAATGTAGCAAAAGAAGTTTCAGCGAAATATAACTAAAAACAATTTGAAAATTTGGAAATTTGGAAATGTCAAATGGCATTCTCAAATTTTCAAATTATCTAATTTTCAAATTTAATATGGCAAACTTAAAGGAAATCCGTAATAGAATTACTTCCGTTTCATCAACGATGCAGATTACTTCTGCGATGAAAATGGTTTCTGCAGCAAAGCTTAAAAAAGCACAAGATGCGATTACAGCAATGCGACCTTATGCCGAAAAATTAACGGAATTATTACAAAATCTTTCTGCTAACCTTGATGGTGATGCAGGCGGAGAGTTTACTACTCAACGTGAAATTAAAAAAGTATTAATTGTAGCTATTACTTCCAATAGAGGTTTGTGTGGTGCATTTAATTCAAATGTAATTAAGGAAGTAAAAAACAGAGCTTTGTTTTACGAAGGAAAGCAAGTGGATATTTTTGCAATTGGTAAAAAAGGAAATGACGCTTTGAGCAAAACGGCTACCGTTATTGAAAATCAAAGTTCAATATTTGACGATTTATCTTTTGAAAATGTTGCAGTTATTGCTGACGTTCTAACTCAAAAATTCATTTCTGGAGAGTATGACAAAATAGAATTGGTTTACAACCAATTTAAAAATGCAGCTACTCAAATCGTTCAAACAGAGCAATTCCTGCCTTTAGAATCCTTGAAGTCGGATAAAACAGCTTCAACAGGAGATTATATCTACGAGCCTTCAAAAGAAGATATTGTTTTAACTTTGATTCCTAAATCATTGAAAACACAATTGTACAAAGGAATTAGAGATTCATTTGCCTCAGAGCACGGAGCGAGAATGACTGCAATGCATAAAGCGACAGACAACGCAACGGAATTGAGAGACCAATTGAAATTGACTTACAATAAAGCACGTCAAGCTGCAATTACCAACGAGATCCTAGAAATCGTAGGTGGAGCAGAAGCTTTAAAAGGATAAGAAAAAAAGAATTTTATATAAAGAGTCACGCATTGCGTGACTCTTTTTTTTAATTTTATATTTAAAAAAATCAAAAATGGAAATACGACAATTAGAAACTGTTGCTGAAATGGTCGCTCAAATAGAAACAATCCGTTTTCTATACCCAAACATGACGATTGAAACCTATGAATCCTACTTAAGTGATATGTTGCCTAACGGTTACAAACAGGTAGCTATTTTTGAAAATAAGCAATGTATAGGGCTTACAGGATATTGGTACAACACCAAATTGTGGACGGGACCATATTTAGAAATTGACAATTTCATTGTACATCCTGATAATAGAAAAAAAGGAATTGGAAAAATAATTACCGATTTCATTGATGCCAAAGCCAAAGAACTTTCCTGTACTTGTGTTGTTTTAGATGCTTTCACAGGCAATTTTCCAGCGCATCGATTTTACTATAATCAAGGGTATGAACCACGCGGATTCCATTTCATCAAAACAATTGATGAAAACGGATTTTCGTAATAAACTTAGATTAATTATCGGATTGGTACCATTCTGCAAAGGAAGTTTCTGTTTCTTGCAGTTTTAAAGAGTGTAATTCAATTCCTTGAGGCAATCTGCTTTTTATTCTATTAGCAAAATCAATAACCATATTTTCGCTTGTGGGTTGATAATCTACAAGTATAACATGGTGATCCCGGGCTTGTAATTCCATAGCTAACTCAACGTGGGGAGTATTTTTATTAAACACCGTAGCGTGATCAAATTGATCTACAACTTCTTCTTTTACAATTTTCTTTAAATCGGTGAAATCGATAACCATTCCAAATTTTACATTTGAATTATCGGTAATAGGTTTTCCAATAACAGTTACAGACAATTTATAACTATGGCCATGGACGTTTTTGCACTTTCCATCGTAGCCATATAAAGCATGCCCGGTTTCAAAATTAAATTGTTTGGTTATTCTGATATTGCTCATTGTTGTAGTATTTGAATGCAAATTTACTAAATTGTAACCATTTTACTTTCAAAAATAGAAGTTGCTTTATATAAAACTAAAATAATGTATATTTGCGAAAGCAAGGGGGATTAGCTCATTTGGCTAGAGCGCTTGCCTGGCAGGCAAGAGGTGATCGGTTCGAATCCGATATTCTCCACAGAAAATGGGCAGTTTACATTTGTTAACAGCCCTTTACAGTTTCTGTTATGGACCCTATTGTATCTTTTGTCCATTATACCGATTAATATTTTGCATATTTAAGTCCAATTTGAAAGCTATTTGCTAATTTTTACAATATTATTTTATAATTAATATTATAACTATTATTCAAATATCTTTGTAGCTATACAACACCACAACATTTTTATTTCAACCACTTTTATACGGCTTTATCATATATAAAAAAAGGAAACAACACCTATTGTTAGCTTTGCTTTCCAAAACATATAAATATGTATAGTTTTTATATAATTCTAATCAATTCAAATCATAGATTAGTTTCCTAAATTAGACTTTTAATTAAAATTACCTTTATGAAAAAAGCTTTTACTGTACTTTTCTTGATTTTATCTGTTTCTATGTATTCGATAAATTCATACAAAAAAACAAGTCTACCGCCGGCTTTAGTACTGAGTTATACTTCTACTAATCCAACATGTCCAGGGCTTAATAATGGTG
Organism: Flavobacterium sp.; assembly: GCA_021740105.1. GTDB lineage: Bacteria > Bacteroidota > Bacteroidia > Flavobacteriales > Flavobacteriaceae > Flavobacterium. The sequence goes on along the minus strand of JAIPAM010000001.1, from coordinate 361,123 downwards.
CGATCAATGGAACCGTAACGGGAGGGAATTTGCCCTATTCCAATTTTTCATTATCTAATGGAACAACTACCTTGACAAGTGCTACTGGAGTTTTTTCGAATTTAGCTCCAGGCACCTATACCTTGTCTATATCCGATGCGTTTTCAACCGTTACACTGCCTAACATTATTCTCATTGCACCTACTGATTTGACAACTAGTGTGCCTAGAACAATTTGTGCAGGAACCCCTACCACTTTATCCGTAAGCGGAAGTACCTCAGGGGTATTATGGACCGCAAATCCGCCAGATGCCTCTTTAACGGCAGCTAACAATACCAATACTTCTCCCGTAGTTCGTCCAAACCAAACTACAACCTATACAGTCACTTCTACACGCAATTCTCCTTCAGCAAATATGGTTACCAATGGAGATTTTTCACAGGGGAATTTAGGATTCACTTCCGATTATCTTTTCATTGCAAATGCAGGGACTTCAGGAGTTCAACGCGCCTTTGGAATTGTTACAACTGCCAATGCTTGGTTTCAGTTTTTCCCAAGTTGCAATATAGAACATACTACAGGGACTGGGAAAATGATGGTTATTGATGGCTCTACAATTAATGCCGGAACTGATAAAGTTTGGGGACAAACTATTGCCGTACAACCCAATCAAACGTATACTTTTTCCTATTGGGTGCAAACCGTGGCTATGCCAAATCCAGCCAATATAGAAGTAAAAATAAATGGAGTTGTTGTAGGAACTGATCTCGCTCCTTCTGCAGAATGCAGCTGGTCTTTGAGAACCTATACTTGGAACTCAGGAACGGCAACTTCAGCTCAAATTGCTATATTCGATAAAGTAGTAGCGTCAGCAGGAAATGATTTTGCACTTGATGATATTTCTTTTACAACCAACGTAATATGTAACTTATCGAAATCGGTGGTTATAACTGTTACCCCAAGTTTAACACCTACATTTAATCCTGTAAATCCAATATGTGTTGGAGCAGCATTATCTCCATTGCCTTTAATTTCTAATAATTCTATTACAGGAACTTGGTCGCCAGCTTTAAATAATTTAACAACCACGACCTATACATTTGTTCCAACTTCTGGTCAATGTGTTGCAAATGGATCACTCACAATTACCGTAAATCCAATTGTAGCGCCATTATTTACTCCAATAAACCCAATTTGTTCCGGTGCTACAGTATCACCATTGTCTACAACTTCGAATAATTCAATAACGGGAACTTGGTCGCCAGCTATAAATAATTTAGCAACTACCACCTATACTTTCACTCCATCTGTTGGTCAATGCGCTACAAATGGGAGTATTATTCTTAGTGTAATTCCAAATGTAACCCCAACATTTACCCAAGTTCCGGCCATTTGCGCTGGAGCAGCATTATCAGTATTGCCTACAACATCAAATAATTCAATTACAGGAAGCTGGTCACCTGCTCTAAACAATTCGACAACAACCAGTTATACCTTTACAGCAAGTACAGGTCAATGCGCCAACGCTGCCTCTATGACAATAACTGTAACGCCTTTTCCGGAGTTTACTATAACTAAAGGGTGTGACGGTAGTAATTTTGTTTTGAGTGCAGTAGGAATTGGAACTTTAAACGCTAGTTATATTTGGTATAATAATTTGCGTCAAAATATTGGAACTGCCCCTTCAATTAGAATTACTACTGAAGGGAATTACAGTTTAGAATTGTCTAATAATAGTTGTAGTGAAGAGAAACCTGTTTCGGTAACAAATATTCAATGCACCATTCCAAAAGGAATTTCTCCAAATGGAGATGGCAACAACGACATTTTTGATCTAAGTAACTTAAATGTACAAAAGCTTCAAATTTTTAATAGATACGGTATAGAAGTCTATTCGAAAAGCAATTACACCAACGAATGGACAGGGAAATCGACTTCGGGTGCGGAATTACCCGACGGGACTTACTATTTTGTAGTTCAATATACAAATGGAAAAACCAAAACAGGTTGGGTATACATTAATAAATAATTAAAGCTATTACTATATCGAAATGAAAAAAATACTTTTAACCGCACTTTTAATATTGTTGACTTCTTTAAATGTTACTGCACAACAATCACCCCATTATACACAATACATGTATAATATGAATATAATAAATCCAGCCTATGCAGGATCTAAGGAAAATTTATCTTTTGGATTGCTCTATAGAAAACAATGGTTAGAAATTGAAGATGCTCCTACTACTTTTTCACTTTCCGGATCGGCACCGGTTGGGAAAAATGTAGGAATTGGATTGTCAATAATTTCCGATAGAATAGGTCCTGTAGATGAAAATAATATCTATGGTGATTTCTCTTATACTTTAAATTTAGGTGGCGAACATCGATTGGCTTTAGGTTTAAAAGCTGGGGTTACAATTCAAAAAATAGGTCTGTTTAGCGACATTAACAGTTCGCTTCAACAACAAGGAGACGGAGCTTTTGCACAAGATTCAAACACATCAAATCTTAATTTTGGAACGGGAATTTTCTATTATACTAACAAATATTATTTTGCGGCTTCAATTCCAAATATGCTAAATAAACCTCATTTAAATAACGATGGTAATTTTTATCTTGAAAAAAAAGTGCCACATTATTTTATAACCGGAGGGTATGTATTTGATTTAAATCCAAATTTAAAATTTAAGCCTTTTACAATGGTAAAATCGGCATATAATACCCCAATATCACTTGATGTTTCTGCCAATTTCTTATATGCAGAAAAATTTGAAATGGGGGCAACTTATAGACTACAAGACTCTTTTGGTGCAATGGTAAATTATACTATTTCACCTACAATTAGAATAGGATATGCCTACGATCATATTGTTTCCGATTTGAAAGTAACGACACCTTCATCTCATGAAATTATATTATTATTTGATTTAAATTTTTCAAACAAAGTATCTCAGTCTCCTAGATTTTTCTAACCTAAAGAATCCAAATAATGAAAAAAATATATATAATAATTTTTGTTTTAGTGAGTACGCTAATTTCTGCTCAAAACAAGGAAACTCAAATTGCGGATAAACTATTTAAAAAGTTCGAATTTATTTCAGCGGCAGAATCCTACCTTAAATTAGTAGCTTCCAATAATGCAGATGGATATGTTTATCGACAATTAGGAGATTGCTATTTTAACATTTACAATACCAAAGAAGCGGCTAAATGGTATGCAAAAGCAATTGCACAAAAACAAGATTCAGAACTTTATTATCGTTATGCACAAATGCTCAAAGCAAATGGAAATTATGTAGAGTCTAACAAACAAATGCAAAAATTTGCAACCATGCAACCAGAGGATTCACGAACCAAAATATTCAATGAAAATCCAAATTATATTCCCGGTTTGTTGGACCAAAAAAAATCCTTTGATATAAAATCAATTGCAATTAATTCAGACAAATCTGACTTTGGGGCTGTTTTACAAGGCAATTCGATTTATTTTACAAGCGCAAGAAATTCTAGTAGTAAAATTTACGGCTGGACAAAAGAACCCTTTTTAGACATCTATAAAGCTGATTTAAACCCAAACGGTACCATAAGCGCTATTGCACTTTTAAAAGAGCTTAACTCTAAATACCACGATGGCTCAGTTTCAATTAGCCAAGATGGAAATACAATGTATTTTACTAGTGATAGTTTTAGAGAAAATTCTTTTGAAAAAGACAAAACGAACAAATTAAAATTGGGAAGAAATACTATTTATAGCGCAAAATTTATAAATGGAAAATGGGATGAGATTACCTTATTGCCATTCAATAGCAAAGACTTTTCCACAGGAAATCCTAGCATCAGTAAAGACGGTAAAACGCTATATTTTTCATCAAATAGACCGGGAAGTATTGGCGGTGTTGACCTATGGAAAGTAGCAATTTCTGAAAATGGGGTTTATGAAACCCCTGAAAATTTGGGTAAAAAAGTGAATACTGAAGGAAATGAAAGCTTCCCATTTATCTCCACTGATAACATTCTGTATTTTTCTTCTGATGCCCAACAAGGGATAGGCGGTATGGACGTATATAAAATAGACTTAAATACAGATTCAGAAATCAAAAACCTTGGAAAACCAGTAAATAGCGAAAAAGATGATTTTGCATTTTCGCTCAATGAAATTGAAAAAATTGGTTTTGTAGCGAGTAATAGAAATGGGAATGACGATATTTTTCAACTAATTCCTCTGTGTAATTATGAAGTGAATACCATAGTAACCAATGCTAGTACAGGAGCTATTATAGCGGAAGCCAATGTGTCAATTTTAGATGATAAAAACAACATAATTGCTACCGAAAAAGCCAATAGTAAAGGAGCAGTTTCTTTCAATGTAGATTGTGAAAAAAACCATACTATTCAAGTGGTTAAAGAGGGTTTTGAAAGCAACTCATTTGCAGCAACAGCCAGTAATAAAAAGGGAGGAAGTATTAATATTAATGCTTCTTTAAACCCAATTTCAGCAATTATTACAGAATCGGAAGTTCGATTAAAACCAATTTTCTTTGAGTATAATAATAGCAATATTACCCAACAGGGTGCGTTTGAGTTAGACAAATTAGTTCAAATAATGAAAAATAACGAAAAGTTAATTATATTTGTAAAATCACACACTGATAATAGAGGGGGTGAAGAATTTAATTTGCTTTTGTCTGATAAACGCGCCAAAGCAACTATTCAATATGTAATTTCTAAAGGGATTATTGAAAATAGAATATCTGGAAAAGGATATGGTGAAACAGAACTAAAAGTAGATTGTAAAGAAAATTGTACTGAAGAAGCGCATGAACAGAACAGACGTTCGGAATTCTTAATAGTGAAATAATATAAACAACCAGAATGCAATCCAATAAAATGAAAAATAATATTAAACTTTTACTTTTTTCAACTTTAATATCCTTTTTCACTACTATTTCAGCGCAAACACTGATTAACGGTAATTTTGAATCTGGAGGAAATGGGATTGGATTTTTGATTAATGGCGCTGGATATACCCAAATTAATCCACCTACGGGGTCAAGTTTTCAAGGGAATTATGCAATTACAACCAATCCTCAATTATTAAATAGTAACTTTATTTCTGGTGGAGATCACACCACGGGATCTGGAAGGATGCTAGTTGTAGATGGGAATACAGTTCCAAATTCAAGGTTGTGGTCTTGTACTTCAACAGGTGGAGCATTAACTGGATTTACCGCAGGGTCAACTTACACATTTAGTTATTGGATAAAATCGGTTTCAAATGAGGTAACCAATACTGCAACTCAAGCAAATATTAACGTATTTTTTGTAAATGCTTCCAATGTAAATCCTGCAAGTACCAATAGTTATGCACCACTACCAAGCCAAGGTTGGACGCGCGTTAGCTATACTTTTACAGCCACGGCAAACAACGCTTTAATAGAATTAAGAAACAATAATTTGAGTGTACTAGGAAATGACTTTGCATTAGATGATTTTGCAATTACACCTGGAGCACTTCCTTTAACATTATCACAAACATTTATAAACCCCTCTTGTCCAACTTCACTAAATGGTTCAATTACAGGTGTTGGTTCTGGAGGAATACTACCTTATACTTATTCATTAGTATCAAGTTTAGCAACAATAACAAATGCTACAGGGGTTTTTAGTAATTTATCTGCTGGAACATATACTATCTCAATTCAAGATGCAGCTGGAGCGATTGTTCCCCCTGTTATTGTGGTTTTAACGTCTCCAAATGATATTACTATTAATGCACCGGCTACAATTTGTGAAGGAACCCCAACTAATTTATCTGTTAGCGGAAGTCCAGACCCCTATTTATGGACTGCAAATCCACCTGATCCTACTTTAACAGCTGCCAACAATACGAGTGCTAACCCTACTGTGAGTCCAACTACAACTACTACATATACGGTTACTTCAGGCGTTGCTGCCAATGCAACAAATCTAGTTATTAACGGAGATTTTTCTATGGGAGATTTTGGGTTTATTACAGATTATGTAAATTATTTGCCTGGAACAGTGCCTACCTCTGGAGTTCAAGGAGCTTATGGAGTGGTAACCAATCCAAGAAATTGGTTTGCACCATTTTCTCCCTGTACCGACCACACTTCATCAGGCGGAAATATGCTAGTTGCCGACGGATCTACAACCGGAACAGCCAGAATTTGGTATTCTCCAGCGCCAATTACAGTTATACCAGGTAAAAATTACACCTTCAGTTATTTTTTAACTGCAGTAGTAAGTGGAGGTCCAGCAAAATTAGAAGTATTAATTAATAATGTTCCAATAGGCCCAATAGCAACTGCTCCTTCTAGCCCATGTGTTTGGGACGAACATTCTTATGTTTGGAATTCAGGAACTAGCACAACGGCTATAATTAGTATTATCGATAGAGAAGCTTTTGGTAATAATGATTTTGCAATTGACGATCTTTATTTTAGAGAAACGCCAACTTGTATATATCAAAAATCAGTAACAATTACAGTCAATTCAAATCCTTCTCCTACCATTGGGACCATTATTCACCCAACCTGCTCAACTACAGGAAGTGTTGTATTAACTGGTTTACCTACAGGTAACTGGACAATTAATCCGGGAGGAATAACGGGGAATACAACTTCCACAACAATATCCAATTTAGTACCAGGAACCTATAATTATACTGTTACCAATGCTTCTAATTGTACTTCTCTGCCAGTTAGAGTAGATATAAATCCAATTCCAAATATTATCACTCCAACATTTAATACCATTGCACCAGTTTGTGTTGGCACTACTATCTCGCTTCCTTTAGTTTCTACTAATAACATCAACGGGACCTGGGCGCCTGCATTTAATCCTAATGTTACTACAACCTATACTTTTACTCCAAATACCGGAGAATGTGCTACAACGGCTACTATGCAAGTGACTATTACCCAGATTCCCTCGGTTATAGCTACCCCAAACACAGAAACTATATGTTCATTACAGTCAACAGGAATTTCGCTATCAAGTACAATTGCTGGTACTACTTTCAGTTGGACCACAACGGCAACTGATGTTTCTGGAGATTCTTCGGGAACAGGAAATGTTATTTCACAGGTGTTAACTGCAACAGGAGCTTTAGTTGGAAATGTTCAATATACAATCACACCAACCAACAATAGTTGTTCTGGGACGCCAGTAAGCGTGACGGTATTGGTAACTCCTAAACCAACATTAACGGCAACCGCGGCTTCCAACTCCATTTGTTCAGGAAGCGCAACGGCGATTAACTTAGTTGGTTCAATGCCTAATACTAATTTTAGTTGGAATTTAATTCAAAATAATGTTACAGGAGGTTCAATAGGAACTGGAAATGTAATTGCCCAAATATTAAATACTGTCACCAATTCTTCAGGCGAGGCTGTTTATGCAATTACCCCTTCAGTAAATGGTTGTAGAGGAATTACCACTACCATTTCCATTATTGTAAATCCAATTCCTGTAGCAATTGTAAATCCTGCAGTGGGTCAAACCCTTTGCTCAGGACAAACCACCGCGATATCTTTTTCAAGCCCAGTAGTCAATACTGTTTTTAATTGGACAGTAAATCAAACTAATTTAACGGGAACTTCACCTAGTTCTGGAATAACAATAGCGCAAACACTGTCCGTAATTTTACCGTCTGTTGGAACCGCTAACTATGAAGTTACACCCACCTCAAATGGATGTTTTGGAACACCTGTTCAAGTTTCAGTTAATGTAAAACCAATCCCTGATTTTTCAGTAGCTCCAACACAAGCGCCTATTTGCTCAGGCGATGTCACATCAATTGCATTATCACCAAGCCTAACCAACACAGCCTTAACATGGACGGTTGTTCAAAACGGAGTAAGAGGTGCTTTAGCCGATTCGGGAACATCGATAATTCAAGTTTTGGAAACTACCGGATACGATGTTGGAAATGCAATTTACACCATTACTCCAGAATTAAACGGATGCGTTGGAAACCCAATTTCAGTAACTGTAATTGTAAACCCATTGCCACGACCTTCCCTTACTGGTGGAAATATTTGTGTAGATGCACTTGGTGTTTCTTTCACTAATTATATACTAGATAGCGGACTTAATAACACTGAATACACCTTTCAGTGGTATTTAGATGGTGTTTTACAATATTTATCAAACGGGAATACTTTTGTTGCTTCAGCAGCGGGGAACTATTCTGTTATTGCTACCAATATTGCAACAGGCTGCGTTTCTTCAAGCGTTTTCGCTACAGTTACTTCATCATTACCCGCAACAAGTATTACTGCCGTTGGGTCATTTGCTTTTGATCAAAATGCCTCAATAACCGTAACTGCTTTAGATCCGAATCCAAATTATCAATATGCTTTAGATTATGGAGCCCTACAATTTTCTAATGTTTTTACCAATGTAAATCCGGGAAGTCATCTAGTAACTGTAACGGATACCAATGGCTGTACTAATTTGAGCACCAATGTTTTTATAATAGGTTACCCAACATTTTTTACACCAAATAATGATGGCTTTAACGATTATTGGAATATAATTGGATTAGAAAATCAGGCCACAGCCAATATCTTTATTTATGACCGATATGGCAAATTGCTGAAACAAATAAGCTCTAAGAGTTTGGGTTGGGATGGAACCTATTTAGGAGCTCCTCTGCCTACGTCGGATTATTGGTTCACAGTTGAATATATTGAACCACTAACAACAGATCTAAAAGTATTTAAATCCCATTTTTCACTTAAAAGATAAGCTAAAATTGCTAAAAATAAGCTCTTAGCTGAACGTTTCCAGTGTGGATTGCATTACTATTTTCACTCTTTCTTCCTTGATAATTTAAATTAATATCTAAATAATCGGTCAGATTTTTTTGAATTAATAACCGCCAAGTACTATTAGAACCCGGTTGTAATCCCTCCAACATTTCATAGGCTACAGGGGTTAAACTACTTCCCGCGAAGCTATTTTCATACATCGAAAACTCCCCGTTTAGGGTTAGTTTTTTATCTGAAGAATAGATAAATGAAGTTCCAAATCGGCTTTGCGCCAATGTTTCTAGGCCCCCAATTTTGTTATGCTTAGTTTGGTATTCGTAAAACAGATCCAAACTTGCATTTTTAGAAAACAAATAAGAAATTTTAGGAGCCAGCTGATATCCTTCTAAAAGATAGTTTCTTGCAGAATAATTTTCCGACGCCATTTCAGAATTTATTGTTTTCGAACCAAAATTCAAAAGCCAATTTTTTTCATACAAATGCGTGTATTGCAATTGATGGGATTGATTTGAATTTTCTTGAGACCCTACAGACAGTAAGTTTTTAATTCCGCCCATTAGAAAAGTATAGGTTGTAGAATGCTTTTGTTTGCCCCGATTAAAAAACAAACTGTTTCTGAAACTTGAATTTAATCCCAATAAATTAATATCATTAGTACTAAATGGATTAAAGTCGAAATCATCACCAAGACGCTTTAATTTGCGCTCCCCAACAAAAGCAGTTTGATTGAAGAAATAAGATAAAAAGCGTTTAAATCCTTTTTCATTTTGCCACTGACTCATGTTGATTGTCACCGATTGTGAGAATTTATTCTGATGTGTTTTCAGGTAAACTTGGTTGGGCAAAAAGATTCTAATGTATTTTGCTTGGTCGATAAATACCGCTACTTGAAACTCCTCCAAGTCTTGAATTCCGTTATTGTTATAATCATTCCAGGAGTACATCCCGCGCCCCGGCTCCACCTCAAGGTAGGTAAATTCTTGTTGGGCAATAGCTCCAGAGTTGGTTTCATAAGCCGTTGAGACCTGAATTAATTGATTAAAAAAACGATCATTGTACAACACTCTAGAATTTAATGATGGCTCAGCAGTTCTTGTTATATCGGTAAATTTTAAATTTCTATAATTTACAAATACCGACAAATCTCGGCTGTCCGTTTTTATTAATTTGGATCTTAAATAATACGATTGTGAATTGTTTACTCGTTTAATAATGCCACTTTGAATACTATCATTGGACCTGTTTAAATAACCCAATTCAACAAAAACTTTTGTACTATCACCTCGCCCTATAAAACCTCCAAATTCAGTAAATTTTTGACTCAAAGAGGAAAACAAGTTACTCGACTTCAATTTCTCTTGGTTGTCCTCTAAACGCAAGGAGGCGCCGGCCCAATTTTTCTTAAAATGGTACTTTATTTGCGTTTGATTTCTTATAAAAAGTGACGATGAATAATTGCTTTCACTTTTCAAAAAGCTACTTTTATTTTGAATGTTCCAACTTTTCAAATTTAAATTTCCATTCAAAACTTGACGAGTCCCTGAAAAGCTATCTTTAAAGCCTAAATTTTCAAATTGATAGGTAATGTCTCCTTTTTCGGGCAGGTTAAAATGCAACCCTGAAACCAGAAAACTTTGTGTTCCCATAGGATTATTTAAATTCCAATCTCTATCGAATTCAATGGTAAATAACCTCTCAATAGTTTTAAATTGCTTTTGGATTAATTGGTAATTAGAGAAAAAATCTATTTTCCATTTTTTAGAAAACAATCGTTGTTTATAATTAATTTTTGCAGCAATACCATGATTGTCAGCATCATCAATTGAAGAAAACAAGTTGTTATCGTTATTGCTTATTCCAATTTCAAAATCCACATTGGTTTTTTCAGAAGGGTTGAACTTGCCTAATACAGTTGCAATTTGGATTTCTGATGGCGCAATTAACCGAACAATTGGTTCGTAATTTCCTTGCAAAATTCCGTTTATAGGAGCTACATAACGGTATATTTTTCCCACTGCCGCCGCGCTTGATAAAATATAATTTCCTAAATTATTACCCACAAGTGAAAATTTCACATTGTACAATTCATCGGTTGCAACATTAGAGTACACATAAACCTCAACCCCATTAATAATGGTTTTTTTATAGAGAATTTTATTTTCTGAATAGGTGTCTAAGTACGCTGAAGAGGATGACATTAAATTTGGATTGTCTCCAGCGTTTACCAATGTTTGAACTTGTTCTGCAGATAAATTTTGTTGTAAAGGCTGATTTTTCATGTCATTTTCAGAATATAAATATCCTCCTATACTCCATTTTTCATGCTCTTGTGTAGCCCCGGCATAAGTTATAAAACGCGTATAATTTCTTTCGGAATATTGGTATTCTATGGAGATTCGCATTTCCGAAGTGATAGGAAAAATAGAAGTAAATTTTATTTCACCCGCATTATAATCGATAATATAATCGTTATTTTCCCCTCTCGTTAGAAGAATTCCATTCACAAAAACACGCTCGGAACCCGATATTACCAAGACGTATAATTCGTCATTTGCTCCTCTTAATTTATAGGGGCCTTGATTTCCTTCTTGACCTATAAAAGTACTTTTTGCATATTTTCCCCTTACTAAAGCAGCTGATGCAAATACTGTAGTTTTTGAATTGGTGTTGCCAAATTCAAATCGGGAAGACAAGCCTTGTACCTTTTTATTAAAATTCAAATACTTAGATGTTCTATTTTCTAAAAATAAATCACCGGCTCTAATATTCCATTTATCCGAACTTATTTCGATAAATAGTTGATCAAATTCATCTAGTTTTTGAGAGTAACCTCCTTCTTGCAACGGAATATTATTGTCTTGAATGGAAGCCCTTAAAGTGATTTTATCGGATATTTTACCAGAAATTTGAAGATCTAAAGCGGAATTCAAAACTGAATTTTGGTTGTTACCAATAGTAATTCCACGCGTTAAACTTCCTGAAGTAGTTAATCCGTCAAAAGGGATGTATTTTTTTGCAGCCGCAATATTAACTTGGTATAAATCTCCTAAAGCGGCATCGTTACTTACTACTCGACGTCTATCGTAAATACTATATTCATTAGTTAAGAAGTCAGGGAATTTTAAAAACCGCACCGTTAAAGTGTCATTATAATGGGGAAAATCGGTTTTAAATGTGAGTAAACTTTTTTGAAAATCAATTTTGTAATAGGAAGTGTCGATTGTTTTTCCATTGGGGTTTTCTAATTTAAAAAAACTAGAATTTAAACTCACGCTATCCAGCCGTATCGCCTTTTTTGTAGCTACTATTTTTTTGGTTTTATATTGCGTAGAAAATTCTTGAGCTTTAAGCCCTGTAAATGAAATTAATAATAGCAAGTAATATAACTTTCTCAACATAACAAGGATAACGCACAGACATCAAAAGTAGTGTGTTTTGTTTGAAAAAGCCAAGAATTGAATTTTCAATAACCCAATGCTTTTTTTAATTTTCTTCTTTGGTGATAATTTGCATCGTTTCACGACTCACTTGTTTCAACAAAACAACCTTGTTTTTTTCAACAATTTTAGCTGCTTTTTCATCAAAATGGCGAATAGTAAATAGCGATACATTTTCGTTGTAGGAGATTTTAAACTTCTTTGCAAGGATTGATTTTAACGCATTAAAATTCCCGAATTTATCATCAATACATACCGAAAAACTTATTGCAGAATTTTGAATCAAACTCACTTTCATTTTATATTGATGTAAAAGCGCAAATATTTCACTTATATTTTCCTCCATGATAAATGAAAAATCTATTGAGGAAAGGGAAAGTAACAATTGGTTTTTCTTTAAAATAAAGCATGGTAAATGCGGGTCCAAATCAGCCCCTTTAGATACGCTTGTCCCCGGTAAAGTATTGTTAATAAACGATTTTACAAATAATGGGATTTCCTTTTTTTGAAGTGGCTGTAGCGTTTTTGGGTGAATTACTGTTGCCCCGTAAAACGCCAATTCGATAGCTTCACGATAAGAAATTTGATTCAATAATCTAGCGTTTTCAAAATAACGAGGATCTGCGTTCATAACTCCAGGAACGTCTTTCCAAATCGTTACACTTTCAGCATTCAAGCAATAAGCAAAAATTGCAGCAGTATAATCGGAGCCTTCACGACCTAAAGTGGTGGTGAAATTATTTTCGTCTGAACCCAGGAAACCTTGAGTTACATTTAGAATTTTTTTCTTGACGTTTTTAGAAATTAATTTTTGTGTAGTGTCCCAATCCACATTCGCATCTCGATAATTATTATCAGTTTTAATTAGATTTCTAACATCAATCCACTGGGTTTTTATCCCCATAAATCCCATGTAATGACTAATTATGGTTGTTGAAATTAATTCTCCAAAACTTACAATTTGATCATAAACAAAATTATAATTTGGGGATTTATTCTGACTTATAAAATGATCTAATTCTGAAAACAGTGAATTTACGTCTTTAAAAACGGGATTTTTATCGTCCTCAAAAAGATCTAAAAGTATTTGATTGTGATATTTTTTTACCTCTTGAATGGAAGATTGTAATTCAGGAGACTTTTCAAAATAGTTTTTTATAACTACCTCAAGCGCATTAGTAGTTTTTCCCATCGCAGAAATAACTAATAAAACGTCTTCAAAACCAACGGTTTGCAACACGTTATGCACATTTCTAATACCTTCAGCATCTTTTACTGACGCCCCACCAAATTTAAATATTCTCATTTCTTAAGATAATTACATTTTGTTTTTCTCTAAAAAAGCGTTAATTCCATTTTCGTCCATTTGGGCAACAAGCCAATCTTTAAAAACTTTAGCCCCTGATCTTTCATAAAATTCAATTGCTGGGGAATTCCAATCCAATACATTCCACTCAATTCTTCGAACGCCATCAGATTTGCCTTGAGCAATCACTTTTGAATACAATTTGAATCCCAAGCCCAACCCTCTTTTATCCTCTTTAACAATTAAGTCTTCAATGTGAATTGTTTTCCCTTTCCAGGTGGAATATCGGTAATAATACAATACCATTCCTACAATTTCATCATTATCTTCAACAACAAATGTTTGAAATAAAGGTTTTTCGCCAAACCCATCTCGCTCTAAATCAGCAACGGTAAGAACGACTGCATCTGGTTCTTTCTCAAAAGCGGCAAGTTCTTTTATCAGTCCTGAAACCGCCGGCATGTCTTCTATTCTTCCGTTTCTAATGTTCATTTAATGATTTTATTGTAATTGAATTCTTATTTTAAAACGTAAAAAAAAGTGAATCTAAAATTTTAAAAGCTAATTATTCAGCAAATATACAAATCTGTCAAACTATCCAATAAAAATCAATGCATTATCACAAAAATAACGATATTTGTGGAAATTTAACTACAACGTTATAGTAATGGAACAACGCAATAGAACACTGGGAGAATTTATCATTGAAAACCAAAATTCTTTTCAATATTCGTCAGGGGAATTATCAAGAATTATCAATTCTATCCGATTGGCGGCTAAAGTGGTAAATTATAAAGTAAACAAAGCCGGATTAGTAGATATTATTGGTGCTGCAGGCGAGCAAAATATTCAAGGTGAAGACCAACAAAAGCTCGATGTTTATGCCAATGAAATTTTTATTCAAACATTAATTAACCGGGAGATCGTGTGCGGAATTGCTTCTGAAGAGAATGATGAATTTATTACAGTAGCAGGTAACGACAATTGTCATAATAATAAATATGTAGTGCTTATGGATCCGCTTGACGGGTCTTCTAACATAGATGTTAACGTATCTTTAGGGACTATTTTTTCTGTTTATCGTAGAATTTCTCCAATAGGCACCCCAGTTATTATCGAGGATTTTTTACAACCCGGGATTAACCAAGTTGCCGCGGGGTATGTAATTTATGGCACTTCAACCATGCTAGTTTATACAACTGGAGATGGCGTGAACGGATTTACATTGAACCCTGCAATTGGAACTTTTTATCTTTCGCACCCAAATATGAAATTTGCTGAAGACGGAACGATTTATTCGATCAATGAAGGAAATTACATCCATTTTCCGCAAGGAGTAAAAGATTATATTAAATATTGCCAAACCGAAGAAGGCGATAGACCCTATACCTCTAGATACATAGGAAGTTTAGTTTCTGATTTTCATAGAAACATGATAAAAGGTGGAATTTATATTTATCCTACCAGTTCAAAATCGCCAAAAGGAAAACTTCGATTGCTATACGAATGCAATCCGATGGCCTTTATTGCTGAACAAGCAGGCGGAAAAGCCTCCGACGGATTTACTAGAATTATGGAAATTCAGCCTAAGGAACTGCATGAAAGAGCGCCTTTTTTCTGTGGAAGTAGCAATATGGTAAATAAAGCCGAAGAATTTATGCGACTTGCAAAATTGAGCAAATATTAATTTAGTTATTCCCACATTTTTTTGTTCGCTTAAACCAAAATCTGGACCTTATTATTTTCAAAATAATTCGTAAGTTTGACATTCATTAAATCTCTAAAACATTACTTATGTCGGATTTTTGGATTTATTTCGAAGTTGGAGTGCGTCATGTATTAAACATTTTCTCCTACGATCATGTATTGTTTTTAATTGCACTAAGTGTCCCTTATGTATTTAAAGATTGGAAAAAAATACTGATTTTAGTTTCCCTTTTTACATTAGGCCATACACTTGCATTGTTCCTTTCGGTTTATGAAATCATTGTTGTAAAAGTAGATATTATCGAATTTTTGATTCCCATCACCATTTTAATAACGGCATTTTTTCACCTTTTTACTGTTGGCAAAACAGTTAAAAATAACAGCATTAGTATAGTTGGAGTTATTACTTTATTTTTCGGAATTATTCACGGTTTGGGGTTTGCAACCTATTTCAAATCAATTATTGGAGGCACTACGGATTCTAAATTACTTCCGCTTTTAGAATTTGCAACAGGAATTGAAGCGGCTCAAATTATAGTTGTTTTAATAGCTTTAATAGCTGCCTATTGTTTGCAAACACTATTTCGATTTTCAAAAAGAGATTGGACTTTAGTGACGTCTTCATTTGTAATTGGGGTGGTTTTGCCAATGATAATTGAAAGTAAAATTTGGATTAAATAAAATGGAAAAAACAAAATTAAATAAATACGATAAAGCCTACCTTCGAATTGCTGCTGAATGGGGACAACTTTCCTATTGCAAACGCCGTCAAGTGGGAGCAATAATTGTTCGCGATAAAATGATCATTTCAGACGGATACAACGGAACACCTTCAGGATTTGAAAATTGCTGTGAAGATGAAGAAGGTTTAACCCAATGGTTTGTTCTTCATGCCGAAGCAAATGCTATTTTAAAAGTAGCGCGATCCACACAAACTTGTGATGGAGCAACGCTTTATGTGACGCTTTCACCATGTAAAGAATGCAGCAAACTAATTCACCAATCAGGGATTAAAAGAGTCGTTTATCAAAATGGATATCGCGATGATTCGGGACTTCAATTTTTGATAAAAGCAGGAATCGAAGTAGAACAAATTTCGGATTTAATTTCATAAATGAAAATCAACCCCAATTATTTTCCTGTAGTATTATTTGGAACTTTAGCATTAGGAATAGTACTTGGGGCAACTCTTAATTTCCCTCAACAAGGCAATTCATCTGCCTCGGAAAACCACAGAAACAAGCTTAATAAGTTAATTGATTTTATCGATAATGAGTATGTTGACCAAGTGAACACCGATTCTATTGTTGATCTAGCGGCCTCCAATATACTTGATAAATTAGATCCCCATTCTGTTTATGTTCCTAAAACAGAGCAAACGCAACTTGCTGAAACCATGAAGGGCGACTTTGTGGGAATTGGAGTTAATTTTTATATGTTAAATGATACCATAGCAGTTGTAAATCCAGTGGTAGGAGGGCCTTCTGAAAAAGCAGGAATAAAATCGGGGGATCGGATTTTGTATGCGAATAAAGAAAAATTATTTGGAAGAAAACTAACTTCGGAAGATTTATATTCTCGATTAAAAGGCGAAAAAGGAACCGATGTTTCACTGGTAGTTTACAGAAAAAGCGAAAATAAAAAACTTCAAATTCAATTAAAACGTGATGTTGTTGCTATAGAAAGTGTGGCTGCTGCTGTAATGATCAATCCAACTTTTGGATATATAAAAATCAATCGATTTGCCGAAACTACGCACGATGAATTTAAAAAAGGATTGATTAAATTAAAAAAGCAAGGGGCAAAATCATTGGTAATTGATGTTCGAGATAATGGCGGTGGTTATATGGAAATTGCAGCTGAAATTGCCGACGAATTATTAAAAGACAAGCAGTTAATAGTTTTCACAAAAAATAAAAAAGGGAAAATAGACAAGACCTATGCTACTGAAGACGGGGAATTTGAAACCGGAAAAGTCTCTATTTTGATAAATGAAAGTTCTGCTTCCGCAAGTGAAATTTTAGCGGGTGCAATTCAAGATAACGATAGGGGAACAGTAATTGGTCGTCGATCATTTGGAAAAGGGCTAGTACAACGAGAAATGAATTTCCAGGACGGTTCGGCGGTTCGACTCACCATCGCTAGATATTACACTCCAACGGGGCGCTCCATTCAAAAACCCTATAAAAAAGGAGGCGACGACTACAATAGTGATTTTGAAAAGCGATTGATTGGCGGAGAATTGTATAAAAAAGACAGTATAAAAGTAGATTCTAAATTTAAATATAAAACCCCAAAAGGCAAGATTGTTTATGGCGGCGGAGGCATTGTGCCCGATGTTTTTGTTCCTTTAGAAGTGGAACATGGCGACGAAGGAGTGGTTTATTTAATGCAATCTGGAGCGGTTGGCTATTTTGTTTTTGAAGAATTAGATAAAAGCAGAAAGCAATTTCAGGGATTGAAACTTGCACAAGCAGTTTCAAAAATAGACAACGCGGATATTTATTATGAAAATTTCAAAAAATATTTGTCGAAAAATGGCTTGGATCTTAAGTTAGAAAAAGACAAAAAGTTGGTAAAAAGATATTTAACAGCTGAATTTACAAGACAATTATTTGGCGAGAACAGTTATTATTCGCTAATAGTTAAGGAAGATCCGATGATAAAAAAAGTACAAACGCTAAAATAAAGTTCAACTTATTTTTGAATTTTGTCGTGACTTTGAGATTGAATTCCGTTATTCCAAAAGGTTAATATATCAGTTGCCACTGCAGCGCCACTTCCCGCAGCAATAGAAAGTTGACTTCTCCAACCGGCAAGTGTGCCTGCAACATAGATTCCTTCAGTTACCAGATGATCCGTATTTTTTAGTTGGATTCGTTGTTTTTCAGCGACTGCTTTTTTATGTGTTTCTACAAATTCCATTAACCCTTGAATGTCAAAAGTATTCGAGTAACCAATGGCCACCACAATCGTTTTTGTAGCGTAGGAATTTTTATTGGTAACCACTGTAAAATTTGGAAATTCACCTTCAATTCGGATTACTTTTTCGCCATTAATTTGATCAATATGAGGGTACAATTCTGATAATTGTTTTAGGCTATTTAATAGCAAATCACTTCCTAAAGTCCCAGCCTGAATTCCGTAGGCATTATTAAATAAAGCTTCTTGCAGTGAAGATGTTTTTTGATGGGTAAAGATTCCGATTTTTTTATTGGCTACAAATGGCTTTTTTACTGCCGATCCTAAAACAAGCGCACAGGACATTCCAGACACACCACCGCCAATAATTAAAGTATCGTACATTGGAGATTTATTTAGAACGCTCTTCAATTTTTTTAGACATTCTAAAAATTAATAGAATTAAAACCGCACAAATTGAGGCTACAATTCCAATTAGCGCTACCGAATTTTTACTGTTAAATAAATTCGTATAATCAAGTAAGGTGATGTTAAAAACAATTAGTGCTAAAGCTATAACAACTAATATTGATGTAAATATTTTCATTGCTGATCTATTTGTAAGGTGCAAAAATACTAAAAAAAGTAGCTACATAAATAAACCTTTAACATTACTGGCAAATAATTTAACAGCAATAGCGAGAAGTACAATTCCAAAGGTTTTTCTAATCACCCCTAATCCGTTTTTCCCCAACATTTTTTCAATTTTCGCTGATGATTTCAAAACAACATAAACCACCACAATATTTAGTAAAATAGCCACTACAATATTTTCTGTAGCATACTGTGCCTTTAAAGAAAGCAATGTCGTCATCGTTCCGGCTCCTGCAATTAATGGAAATGCGATGGGTACAATTGAAGCGGAACTCGCTTCTTCATCGCGATAAATTCGAATTCCCAAAATCATTTCTAAAGCTAAGAAAAACAATACAAATGAACCCGCTACTGCAAATGAATTTACGTCTAATCCAATAAGTTTTAAAAGTCCTACCCCGGCAAACAAAAACACAATCATGATAATTCCTGCCACAATTGACGCTTTTTCAGATTCGATGTGTCCGTGTTTTGTTCTTAAATCAACAATAATGGGAATAGTTCCTACAATATCAATTACGGCAAAAAGCACCATTCCAACCGTTGCAATTTCTTTAAAATCGAATTCCATAATCTCAATTATTTAGAGTACAAAAGTAGCTAAATTAGAAAGAAATCAATTGAAATTATTGTTATTATTATATAAAGGCAAAGCAAAACAATAGTTATATTTGCAGCATGTTTCAAATAGGAAAAACTTTAGTATCGGAAGACATTCTTGAAAAAGAATTCGTGTGTAATTTATCAGCTTGTAAAGGAGCTTGTTGCGTCGATGGAGATGCTGGAGCGCCTTTAAGTCAGGAGGAAACTTTAATCATGGAATCTATTTTTCCAAAAGTAAAACCCTTTTTGAGAAAAGATGGAATTGAAGCAATTGAAGCGCAAGGTACTTGGACCAAAGGGAAAGAGGGCGATTTAGAAACGCCGTTAGTTGAAGATAAAGATTGCGCCTATGTAATTTATGACGGAGCTACTGCACTTTGCGGGATTGAACAAGCCTACAACCAAGGAGTAATTAATTGGAAAAAACCGGTTTCTTGCCATTTATATCCCATTCGTGTAAAAGATTTTACTGAATTTGCCGCCGTAAATTATGACAAATGGGAGATTTGTGACGACGCCTGTTCTTTAGGAAAAGAATTGGAAGTCCCAGTTTACAAATTTGTGAAGGAAGCACTTATTCGTCGTTTTGGCGATGATTGGTATCTAGAACTTGAAAAAGTTGCCCAAGAAATTAAAAAATAGCCCCCCTTACTTTTATTTTTATTTTTTCTAAATCCAGAATTAAAAAAACCAGATTTTACGGGACTTTAACATTTCAAATTTTTATAAATTATTAATAATCAGTTGTTTAAAAATAAATTTTTAAAAAGGCTGATGTTAATATCATTGTTAAAAACTAATGCCAATTGTGAATAAGTTTGCTTTTTTAAACCGCGATTATTCACAATCTTTGTAGTCTAGATTTTAACATTTCAAATAGATAAAAGACAACCAATTATGGCATCAGCAGAACCAATTTTACAAGAAAACAAGAATCGCTTTGTGATTTTTCCTATCAAGCACCATGACATATGGGAATGGTACAAGAAAATGGAGGCCAGTTTTTGGACTGCTGAAGAAATTGATTTGTCACAAGATTTGAATGATTGGAATAATAAACTAAATGACGAAGAGCGTTATTTTATCAAACATATTTTGGCCTTTTTTGCGGCTTCTGATGGAATCGTAAATGAAAATCTAGCAGAGAACTTTGTAAATGAAGTGCAATATGCTGAAGCTAAATTCTTCTATGGTTTCCAAATTATGATGGAGAACATTCATAGTGAAACGTATTCGCTATTGATTGATACTTATGTAAAAGACGAAACAGAAAGAGATGAATTATTTAATGCTTTAGAGATTTTCCCTGCGATTAAGAAAAAAGCGGATTGGGCCCTAAAATGGATTGAATCCGATTCTTTTGCAGAAAGATTAATTGCTTTTGCAGCTGTTGAAGGGATTTTCTTTTCAGGAGCATTTTGTTCGATTTATTGGTTGAAAAAACGTGGTTTAATGCCAGGATTAACCTTTTCGAACGAGTTGATTTCTCGTGACGAAGGAGTTCACTGTGACTTTGCAGTGCATTTACACAACCACCACTTGGTGAATAAAGTACCTAAAACAAGAATTCGTGAGATTATTGTTGACGCTTTAAAAATTGAAAGAGAATTTATAACTGAATCATTACCAGTTAGTTTGATTGGTATGAATGCAGGTTTAATGACTCAGTATTTAGAGTTTGTTGCCGACAGATTACTAGTTGAATTGGGTTGTGATAGAGAATACAATACCTCAAATCCTTTTGATTTTATGGATATGATTTCCTTACAAGGAAAAACCAATTTCTTCGAAAAGAAAGTGGCAGAATACCAAAAATCGGGAGTGATGAACACTGATTCTGAAGCTCAAAAAATCACTTTCGACGCCGATTTTTAATATAAAAATTCTAACCCATTTAAAGTTCCATTTCTGGAATGATTACTAGAAAATTTCAATACCTCTGAAGCGATTAGCCCAGATAGTAGAGAAAATCCTTTTTATTTTTTTAAATAAAAAGATTGCAACGGATAGCTGGATCAAGCTCCAAAAATAGATGCTGAAATGTGTTCAGTATAAATTACAAATAACCAAAACAGCGAAGGGATTTTCTGTTTTAAAAAATTAAAATTATGTACGTAGTAAAAAGAGATGGCCATAAAGAGCCAGTAATGTTCGACAAAATCACAGATAGAATTAAAAAACTATGCTATGGTTTGAACGATTTAGTTGATGCAGTAAAAGTCGCAATGCGAGTAATTGAAGGACTTTACGATGGAGTTTCTACGTCAGAATTGGATAATTTAGCTGCAGAAACTGCGGCATCAATGACCATAGCTCACCCTGATTATGCACAATTGGCTGCGCGTATTGCGATTTCTAATTTGCATTCAAATACCAAAAAATCTTTCTCGGAAACCATGGACGATATGTTCAATTATGTAAATCCAAGAAATGGTCTTTCAGCTCCTTTACTTTCTGAAGAAGTGCACAAAGTGATCATGGAGAATGCGGAATTCCTGGATTCACATATCATTTACAACAGAGATTTTAACTACGATTATTTTGGGTTTAAAACTCTTGAGCGTTCTTACTTATTGAGAATTAACGGGAAAATTGTTGAGCGCCCTCAGCACATGTTAATGCGTGTTGCTGTTGGAATTCACTTAGACGATTTGAAATCAGTGATTGAAACCTACGACTTAATGTCGAAAAAGTATTTCACTCACGCTACGCCTACCTTGTTCAACGCGGGAACTCCAAAACCACAAATGTCTTCTTGCTTCCTTTTAGCAATGCAAGATGATAGTATCGATGGAATTTATGATACTTTAAAACAAACGGCTAAAATTTCTCAGTCTGCGGGAGGAATTGGACTTTCAATTCATAACGTTCGCGCGACAGGATCGTACATCCGTGGAACAAATGGAACTTCAAACGGGATTGTGCCAATGTTAAGAGTTTTCAATGATACCGCTAGATATGTAGATCAAGGAGGAGGAAAACGTAAAGGTAGTTTTGCGATTTATATTGAAACTTGGCATGCTGATATTTTTGATTTCCTAGATTTGAAAAAGAATACCGGAAAAGAAGAAATGCGTGCAAGAGATTTGTTTTTTGCAATGTGGACTTCCGATTTATTCATGCAACGTGTTCAAGATGATGGAAACTGGACTTTAATGTGTCCAAATGAATGTCCTGGACTTTATGATGTTCACGGCGAAGAATTTGAAGCGTTATATACTTCATATGAAGCAGCAGGAAAAGGTAGAAAAACGATTAAAGCCCATGAATTGTGGGAGAAAATTCTAGAATCTCAAATTGAAACTGGAACGCCTTACATGCTTTATAAAGATGCTGCCAACAGAAAATCAAACCAGAAAAATTTAGGTACTATTCGTTCTTCGAATTTATGTACTGAAATTATGGAGTATACTTCAAAGGATGAAATTGCAGTTTGTAATTTAGCGTCACTTTCATTACCGATGTTTGTGGAAGAGGGTAAATTCAACCACGAATTATTTTATACGGTTACTAAACGCGTGACTAGAAACTTAAATAAAGTAATTGACCGAAATTATTATCCTGTAAAAGAGGGTGAAAATTCCAATAAACGCCACCGTCCAATTGGATTAGGAGTTCAAGGATTGGCGGATGCTTTCATCATGTTGCGCCTACCGTTTACCAGTGATGAAGCTAAAAAATTAAACCAAGAAATTTTTGAAACGATGTACTTTGCAGCCGTAACCGCATCGATGGAAATGGCAATCGAAGAAGGTCCATACTCAAGTTATGAAGGTTCGCCAATATCACAAGGAGAATTTCAACACAATCTTTGGGGTGTAAAAGACGAAGAGCTTTCAGGACGATGGGATTGGGGCGCTTTGCGTAAAGAGGTAATGAAAAATGGGGTAAGAAACTCGCTTTTAGTTGCACCAATGCCAACGGCTTCCACTTCACAAATACTTGGAAATAACGAAGCCTTTGAGCCTTATACTTCGAATATTTATACTCGTAGAGTTCTTTCAGGAGAGTTTATTGTAGTCAACAAACATTTATTGGAAGACTTGGTAAAATTAGGACTTTGGACAGAGACTTTGAAACAAGAATTAATGCGTGAAAATGGATCGGTTCAGAACTTGAATATTCCACAAGACTTGAAGGAATTATATAAAACGGTTTGGGAGATGTCGATGAAAGACATTATTGACATGTCACGTCACAGAGGTTATTTTGTGGATCAATCGCAATCATTGAACTTGTTCATGCAAAACGCCAATTATTCGAAATTAACATCGATGCACTTTTATGCATGGCAATCGGGATTAAAAACAGGAATGTATTATTTAAGAACAAAAGCGGCAGTTGATGCGATTAAATTTACTTTGAATAATGATAAAAAAGCAGAGCCGATTGAAGTTCAAGAACAAGAAATAAAAGAACCAGTTCTTGAATCAGTAGCAACTCCAGCGGTTGAAATGACTCCTGAAGAGTACCGAGCGATGATAGAATTGGCCAAAAATGCGGGTCCTGAAGATTGCGAAATGTGTGGCAGTTAATACAAATTTCACAATAAATCATAAAAAAACCGCTATTCGAAAGAGTAGCGGTTTTTGTTTTTAATCATTAATAACATTTCCTTTTTTATCGAAGAAATGATATTCAAAATACGTGTAAGCGTCACGTGGTATTATTTTTACCCATTTTTTATATTCAAAAAACCATTTTGAACGAATGGATGGGAATCCTTTAGTAAGGTAAGCGCCTACAAATGGGTGCACGTTAAGTACTACATTTGGATGCGTTTTTACAATTCTATCTAGATCAGAAATAATTCTGTCGATAATTAAAATTGGAGCTTCAATATCCCCTTTTTCATTGTTGGGATCTTCTTCTCTAGTTTCAATATTTACTTCTGGTCGAACCCTTTGTCTTGTTATTTGGACTAATCCAAATTTACTTGGGGGTAATATTTTATGTTTTGCTTTGTCATCGCTCATTTCTTCTCTTAAGAAATCGTACAACACTTTTCTATTTTCTGGATCTGATAAATCGATAAAATCAACTACAATAATTCCTCCCATATCACGCAGACGTAATTGTCTTGCGATTTCTGCGGCAGCAATCATGTTCACTTCCATGGCTGTTTCTTCTTGATTAGAAGATTTATTGGAACGATTTCCGCTATTCACGTCAATAACGTGAAGCGCTTCGGTGTGTTCAATGATTAGATAAGCGCCTTTGCTCATCGAAACATTTTTTCCAAATGAAGTTTTGATTTGTCTCTCTATATTGTATTTCTCGAAAATTGGAGTGTCGTTAGATTGATAGAACTTAACGATTGATGATTTTGAAGGGGCTATTTCTTGTAAATAGTCCTTTGTTTGGTTGTACAACTCTTCATCATCTATTTGAATTCCGGTGAAGGAATCATTAAAAACGTCTCTTAACATGGAAGAAGCTTTGTTAAGTTCTCCTAATATTTTGGACGGATGATGAGCGGTTGGTAATTTTTTACACATTGCAGTCCATCTGTCTAACAGGTTCTGCAAATCTTTTTCTAATTCGGCTGTATTTTTGCCTTCGGCTACTGTTCTCACAATAACTCCAAATCCTTTTGGTTTGATGGATTGTACTAATCGTTTTAGACGTTCTTTTTCTCCTTTTATTTCTATTTTTTGTGAAACAGAAACTCGGTCAGAAAAGGGAACTAGAACAATAAATCTTCCGGCAAGAGAAAGCTCAGAGCTTATTCTTGGGCCTTTAGTAGATATTGGTTCTTTAACGACTTGTACTAAAATTGATTGGTTAGGACTTAGAATGTCTAAGACCGTTCCATCTTTATCAATTTCTTTTTCAAACTGAAAGTTTTTAAGGTTGAAATCCTTTATTTTACCTGCGCTTACAAGCTTTATGAATTTCAGTTGGGAAGCAAGATTAGGTCCTAAATCGTGATAATGTAAAAAGGCATCTTTATCATGGCCTACATTTACAAAAGCAGCGTTAAGTCCAGCAACTGGTTTTCTTACTTTGGCAATAAAAATATCACCAACTTGGAAATTGCTTTTTTCTTCTTCTTTGTGTAATTCAATTAGTTTTCCATCTTTTAATAAGGCAAAATCTACGGCTTCAGAACTCGATCTGATGATTAATTCTTTATTCACGCTGTAAATTTTTATCCAAACTTTTAAAATTTAAGACCTAAGATATTTGATTTAAGACTTTTATAAAATCTGAAATCCGAAATCTGAAATCTGAATTCAAATCGTAAGGATGGATTAAACAATATTTTAACAGGTATTGAACCCGGGGAAAATTAGTTCGCAGTTTACAGATTATAGTTTACTGAACACTAAATACTGAACACTGATTACTAACTTTCAATTTCAATGAACTTGGTTATTCTAAAATAGAAAAAGTAGTGTTACACTACTTTTTCTTCTTGTGACGGTTAGCTCTCGCTCTTTTTTTACGTTTGTGCGTCGCTACCTTATGTCTTTTTCTTTTTTTACCGCTTGGCATATCTTTTCTTTTTATTGATTAATAAATAATTATTTTGTTTTGTTATTTGCTTTTACTCCTTCAACAAATACTTTAGCTGGTTTAAAAGCGGGTATGTTGTGAGCTGGGATTTTAATTGTAGTGTTTTTAGAGATGTTACGCCCTGTTTTTTCTGCTCTTGTTTTGATAATAAAGCTACCAAAACCTCTTAAATATACGTTATCTCCACTTTCTAAAGAGTTTTTTACCTCTTCCATTAACGTTTCTACTGTTGCTTGAACGTCTCCTTTTTCAAGACCTAGTTTTTCCGAAATCTTTGCTACGATATCTGCTTTCGTCATTTTCTTTCTAATTAATAAAGTTCTACTTTTTTTGAGGTTGCAAATATATGAATTAAAAAAACAAATATTCAAGCATAAACCATTAAAATTTAACAACATAAAAAATTACTTTTGCATTCTAAATAATTTAACTTGATTTTTTCCAATTCATTAATTCATTGGTATTTAAATAGCAAACGTGATTTGCCTTGGCGAAATACGAAGAATCCGTATTATATATGGTTGTCTGAAATCATGCTTCAACAAACAAGAGTAGCACAAGGATTACCGTATTATTTAGATTTTATTTCAACTTTCCCAACCGTATTTGATTTAGCAAATGCTTCAGAGGAAAAAGTATTAAAGCACTGGCAAGGGTTAGGTTATTATTCAAGAGCAAGAAACCTTCATTTTACGGCACAATTTGTTGCTTCGGAATTAAAAGGAGAATTCCCTGACAACTATAAAGAGTTAATAAAACTGAAAGGGATTGGTGAATATACCGCTGCGGCAATAGCCTCTTTTTCATTTAATGAAGCGGTTCCTGTGGTGGATGGAAATGTATTTAGAGTATTATCAAGATATTTCGATATTGAAACCGATATTTCATTGGCTACAGCCAAAAAAGAGTTTTCCGATTTGGCTTTGGAACTAATGCCAAAAAACGACCCAGCAACTTTCAATCAGGCCATTATGGAATTTGGCGCATTGCAATGTGTTCCGAAAAACCCCAATTGCCAAAACTGTATTTTCAATAGTAGTTGCGCAGCTTTGCAAAATAAAAAAGTGCAAACCCTTCCAGTAAAATCCAAGAAAATTAAAATCAGCTTTCGCTTTTTTAATTATTTAGTCTTTGAAGACGATAAATCCAATACTTTAATTCAGAAAAGAGACCAAAAGGGGATTTGGCAAAATTTATATGAGTTTCCCCTTATTGAAACCGATAATGAAACGAATATTGATGCCGTTTCGGAATTGATAACTACTGCCTACAATTCAAAATATAAAATTTTAAGTATTTCAAATTCGAACCCCAAAGGGCAAATCCATAAATTATCACACCAACATTTGAATATTAATTTTTGGAAGGTAAAAGTAAAAGGCGAAATTCCTCAAGCGATTAATGGAAATAGCATCAAAAAATTTCCTTTCCCAAAAGTAATTTTTAATTTTATAGAGGAGGAATACAAGGAATTAAGTTAAAAAGCGTACATTTGAAATTACTAAAATTTTCAAAATAAGATGAACGGAACAATAAACAAGGTGATGCTGATTGGCTACCTAGGCGATGATGTTAAAATGCACTACTTCGACGGAGGGAATTGTATTGGTAGATTTCCTTTGGCAACCAATGAAACGTATATCAATAAAACGACCAATGAGAAAATAAATACAACAGAATGGCACAATTTAGTGGTTCGAAATAAAGCTGCTGAAATTTGTGAGAAGTATTTATCTAAAGGAGATAAAATTTATGTTGAAGGCAGAATTAAATCTCGTCAATGGCAAACTGAAGAAGGATCAACCAAGTTTACAACCGAAATTCAAGTTACAGAATTTACTTTTTTAACCACTAAAAAAGAATCTGAACCTTTTAAACCATCCAATTCTGATACGCCAGCTGGCTTATTAGATCACGAATCGCCATACTAATTGTTTAACTAATCCCATTAAATTTGGATCCGGAACCTCCCAGTTTCACTGATTTTATTCAAAATATAGATTCTAATTTGCTTTTTGGCACCATTGGAATTTTTGTTTTGCTTTTTATATCGGCATTGCTTTCCGGTGCTGAAGTAGCCTTTTTTTCTTTGTCCCCTAAAACTATTGATGATCTTTCAAAAACAGATTCTTCAAAAGGAAAGCTCATCTTGTTATTGGTTGACAAACCTAAAAAACTTTTAGCAACGCTTTTGGTAGCCAACAATTTTATTAATATTGGGGTCGTAATTTTGTTCTCCTTTATTAGTGCCAGCTTGTTTTCAGTAATTGAATCTGAATTAATCAAATTTATTTTAGAAGTAATTGTAGTTACGTTTCTTATTTTATTATTTGGAGAGGTAATCCCAAAAGTATATGCCAACAGAAACAACCTAAAATTTGCAGAATTTGTAGTTCGTCCTTTGTATATATTAGATAAGTTACTAACGCCAATTAGTGCTCCTATGAGGTCGTTAACGATTTATTTGCATGAAAAATTGGGCAAACAAAAAGCTTATTTTACCGTTGATCAATTGTCGCAAGCATTAGAATTAACTTCATCAGAGGGCTCTACACATGGAGAACAAAAAATATTAGAGGGCATTGTAACGTTTGGAAATACCGATACCAAACAGGTAATGAGCCCTAGAATTGATGTTTTTGCTATTGAAATCAACGAAACGTTTGATAAAATTCTACCTAAAATAATCGAAAAAGGATATTCTAGAATTCCGGTTTACAATGACAATATTGACCATATAGAAGGCGTTCTATTCGTCAAAGATTTAATTCCTCATATTGACAAAGTCGATTTTGAATGGAAAACACTTTTGAGAAAACCATTTTTTGTGCCTGAGAATAAAAAATTAGATGATTTATTGAAGGATTTTCAAAGCATGAAAAATCATCTTGCAATTGTGGTTGATGAATACGGCGGAACCTCAGGTTTAGTTTCTTTAGAAGACGTTATAGAGGAAATAGTAGGAGACATTAGCGATGAATTTGATGATGACGATATTGCTTTTTCTCAAATAGATGAAAAAAATTACCTTTTTGAAGGTAAAATAAACCTTAAAGATTTTTATAGAATTATCGATGTAGACGAAACGCTATTTGAAGAAAGAAAAGGAGAAGCGGAAACGCTGGCAGGATTTTTATTAGAAATACAAGGTAATTTCCCTAAAAAAGGCGACCAATTAGTATTTGAAAACTGTTTGTTTAAAATTGTTTCTGTTGATAGAAAACGAATTAAACAAATAAAAGTAACTATAGAATAATTTTAATGTTGAAAAAATATAGCGCTTTTATTTTATTTTTCATTTTTGCAATTTCATTTATGGGTTGCAAGAATGAGTCTATTCCAAAGCCCTCAAGTCAATTAAGATTGGATTATCCGATAGCGGAATATTCCCATTATGAAAACGATTGTCAGTATAGTTTTGACACGAATTCTAATGCGATCATTACTGAAAAAGGAGATTGTAATTTTGAAATTAACTATCCAAAAATGAAGGCAACCATTTATTTGAGTTATATTCCGGTGAACAATAACATCAAATTACTACTTCAAGACGCTCAAAAATTGACTTATAAGCACGTAATTAAAGCCGATGATATTCTAGAACAACCTTATATAAATTATGAAAAAAGAGTTTTTGGAATGTTCTATCAAGTCGATGGTAATGCGGCTACCAACACCCAATTTTATGTTACCGATAGCACCAAAAATTTTGTAACCGGCTCCGTTTATTTTTATGCAAAACCCAATTTCGATTCCATTATGCCTGCAGCAAGTTACATTAAAAATGATGTGCAGAACTTAATGGAAAGTCTAAAATGGAAAAAATAATTTAAGCTTACTTGTTAGAATAAAGTTTTGAAACGTACTTCCCGATAACATCAAATTCTAAATTTACCTTCGTTCCAATTTCGAAATTATGAAAATTGGTGTGCTCATAAGTATAAGGAATTATGGCAACGCTAAATTCATTTTTCATAGAATTCACTACCGTTAGGCTCACCCCGTTAACAGTAATAGATCCTTTTTCAATGGTTAGATTATTCAAGCTAGGATCATAATCAAAAGTGTAATACCAGCTCCCATTGGCTTCTTTTATCGCTTTGCAAATACCGGTTTGATCCACATGTCCTTGAACAATATGTCCGTCCAAGCGGTCGCCCAATTTCATTGCGCGTTCTAAATTTACTGTAGCTTCAATTTTCCAATCCGACAAATTCGTTTTATCAATAGTTTCTTGAATTGCGGTTACCGTATATTCCTTATTTTCAATTGAAGTTACAGTCAAACAAACCCCATTATGGGCAACACTTTGGTCAATTTTTAACTCATTGGTAATCGATGAGGTAATGGTAAGATGAACGTTTCCGCCTTCTTTTTCAATTGCTTTGATTTCTCCAAGGGTTTCTATGATTCCTGTAAACATTTGTGATTTTATTTTACTAAATTTGCGTGTCAAAATTAGCAATAAATAACGTGTAGTCATGATAAAAAAAGCAGAAAATATAATTGTTGGAATTTCTATTGGAGATTTAAACGGTATTGGAAGCGAAGTGGTGCTAAAAACCTTTGAAGATTCTCGGATGTTAGAATTTTGTACGCCAGTTATTTTTGCAAATGTAAAAATCATATCTGCTATAAAAAAAACCTTTGAATCTAACGCTGCAATTCATGGAATAGATACTTTAGATCAAATTGTAATTGGGAAAATCAATGTTTTTAATGTTTGGAAAGAGCATTTAGAATTAAATTATGGGACCAATGATGAGGCGTTAGGGAAATATGCAATTAAATCATTTGTAGCTGCTACAAAAGCTTTAAAAGAAGGAAAAGTAGACGTTCTGGTTACGGCACCAATTAATAAATACAATATCCAGTCGGACGATTTTAAATTTCCAGGCCACACCGATTATTTGAACCAAGAATTAGCGGGCGACGCATTGATGTTTATGGTTCAAGACAATCTTAGAGTTGGACTTTTAACCGATCATATTCCAGTTAATGATGTGGCATCTCATCTTACAGAAAAATTAATTACTAAAAAAATAGAGACCATCAATCAATCTTTAACTCAAGATTTCAGCATCAATAAACCTAAAATTGCTGTTTTAGGATTGAATCCGCATGCGGGTGACGGTGGCGTAATTGGGAAAGAAGATGATACTTTGTTGAAACCAGTAATAAAAAAATTATTTGAAAAAGGGACTTTGGTTTTTGGGCCTTATCCTGCAGATGGTTTTTTTGGCAATAGCCAATACGAGAAATTCGATGCTGTAATAGCGGCGTATCACGACCAAGGTCTAATTCCATTTAAAACATTGTCGTTTGGTAATGGGGTAAATTACACCGCTGGTTTAGATAAAATTCGAACTTCACCAGATCATGGAACTGCTTATGATATTGCTGGTAAAGGAATAGCCAATCACAATTCATTTAAGGAAGCTGTTTTTTTAGCAATTGACATCTACAATTCCAGAAATGAGTATGGAGAAATCAGTAATAATCCACTAAAAACGAAAGAAAAGTAGTTGTAAACAAAAAAATGTTGATAACGCTTTTGATATTAGTATTATTTTATATCTTTGCACCCCGAAGTTTTGGGAAAAATTGTTGTTAGAATGAAAAAGCTAAATGAATTTTTAATTCCATTTATAGGATTAAAGTTAGGAAAACACCAATTTGAATATCAAATAAGTAAGGAGTTCTTTGATAACTTTGATTATGATGAGTTTGAGAGTGCAAACATCAAAGTAAAGGTTGCTTTTGAGAAAAAAAGCACGATGCTTGAATTGAATTTCAAACACAATGGAACCATTCATGTCCCTTGTGATTTGACAAATGAAATGTTTGATTTTCCAATAAAAGGCAAATTAAAAGTAATCGTTAATTTTGGAGAAGAATATAATGATGATAATGACGAATTATTGATTTTACCTCACGGGGAACACGAAATTAATATTTCTCAAATTATATATGAAATGATCGTTTTGTCCATACCATTTAGAAGGGTTCACCCGGGTGTTAAAGACGGAACATTAGATTCAGCGGCATTAAAAAAGCTAGATGAATTAAGAGTTGAAGAATTAAAAAAAGAAGAAGAAATTGACCCGCGTTGGGAAAAATTAAAACAACTATTAACGGATAAATAATATAGTAAAATGGCACATCCTAAGAGAAAAATCTCCAAAACGAGAAGAGACAAGAGAAGAACACATTACAAAGCTACAGTTGCTCAAATTGCAACTTGTCCTATCACAGGAGAAGCACATTTATACCACAGAGCTTACTGGCATGAAGGTAAAATGTACTACAGAGGTCAGGTTGTTATTGACAAGCAAGTTGATGTTGCTTAATACATTTTAAAAATAAAAGATAAACTCTCACCTGTTGGGAGTTTTTTTTGTTGGAATAAACTTCAAGAGTCGATATTCAACACTAAATGAAATAATTTAGAAAATAATTTGTAATTTCAACCCGTTTTTGGAAAACAATTACAATCCGAAAATTAAAATCCTATGAGTAAAATTACAGCCGCAATTACTGCTGTCGGTGGATATGTTCCAGATTTTGTACTTTCAAATAAAGTACTTGAAACTATGGTTGACACTAATGATGAATGGATTACTTCAAGAACTGGAATTAAAGAAAGAAGGATTTTAAAAGGAGAAGGGTTGGGTACTTCTTATTTAGCAATAGAAGCCGCAAAAGACCTACTTAAAAAAGGGAATATAGATCCGTTAGAAATTGACTTGGTAATAATGGCAACTGCAACGCCTGATATGCTTGTGGCATCAACAGGGGTTTACGTGGCTTCCCAAATAGGCGCTGCCAATGCTTTTGCTTACGATTTACAAGCGGCATGTTCTAGTTTCTTATTTGGAATGTCAACAGCGGCAGCCTATATAGAATCTGGGAGATACAAAAAAGTACTATTAATTGGGGCTGATAAAATGTCTTCCATAATTGATTATACCGATAGAGCTACTTGTATTATTTTTGGTGATGGCGCAGGAGCAGTATTATTTGAACCCAATCATGAAGGACTTGGTTTGCAAGACGAAGTATTGAGATCAGACGGTATCGGTAGAGATTTTCTTAAAATGGAAGCGGGCGGATCAATGTTGCCTCCTTCACAGGAAACAATAGATGCTAAACAACATTTCGTTTTTCAAGACGGAAAACAAGTATACAAATATGCCGTTACCGGAATGGCCGATGTAAGTGAGAAAATAATGCAGAGAAATAATCTTACACATGACGATGTAAATTGGCTCGTTGCACATCAAGCCAATAGAAGAATAATTGATGCTACATCAAGCAGAATGGGAGTTGACGAAAGTAAAGTATTAATAAATATTGAAAAATACGGAAATACTACTTCCGCAACTTTACCTTTATTATTATTTGATTTTGAGAAAAAATTTAAAAAAGGAGATAATTTAATATTCGCCGCTTTTGGAGGTGGATTCACTTGGGGATCTATTTATTTAAAGTGGGCATACAACATAGAGTAAACTAACCTAAAATTAATACTATGGATTTAAAAGAAATTCAAAACCTGATCAAGTTTGTTTCTAATTCGGGAGTTGCAGAAGTAAAATTAGAAATTGATGATGTAAAAATCACCATAAAAACTACACATGAAGGAACTTCTCCAGAAATTACTTATTTACAACAAGCACCTTTAGCTCAAGCTGCTCCTCAAGCTGCTCCAGCACCTGTTGCTGCCGTTCCAGTTGCCGCAGCTCCAGCCGTAGAAAATTCAAATTATATTACTGTAAAATCTCCAATGATTGGGACCTTTTATAGAAAACCATCACCAGACAAACCTATGTTTGTTGAAGTTGGAAGTACTATTTCAAAAGGAGATGTATTGTGCGTTATTGAAGCGATGAAGTTGTTCAACGAAATTGAATCTGAAGTATCAGGTAAAATCGTTAAAATTTTAGTTGACGATATGTCACCAGTAGAATTTGACCAACCATTATTTATAGTTGATCCTTCTTAAGAAATTATAAATTATGAATTTTAAATTATGAATTGGCAAACCCTTTCATAATTTATAACTTATAACTCATAACTCATAATTCAAAAAAAATGTTTAAAAAAATATTAATTGCAAATAGAGGGGAAATTGCTCTTCGAGTTATTAGAACCTGCAGAGAAATGGGAATTAAAACGGTTGCCGTTTATTCTACTGCTGATGCAGAAAGCCTTCACGTAAAATTTGCTGACGAAGCAGTTTGTATAGGCCCTCCGCCAAGTAATCTTTCCTATTTAAAAATGTCTAATATTATTGCTGCAGCGGAAATAACCAATGCTGATGCAATTCATCCAGGATACGGATTTCTTTCTGAAAATGCTAAATTTTCAAAAATTTGTCAAGAACATGGAATAAAATTTATTGGTGCCTCTCCTGAAATGATCGACAGAATGGGGGATAAAGCCTCTGCAAAAGCAACCATGATTGAAGCAGGAGTTCCATGTGTGCCAGGTTCTGCGGGAATATTAGAATCCTTTGAACAAGCTCAAAAATTATCTTTAGAAATGGGTTATCCTGTAATGCTAAAAGCTACCGCTGGTGGTGGAGGTAAAGGGATGCGTGCCGTTTGGAAAGAAGAAGATTTATTAAAAGCTTGGGAAGGCGCTCGTCAAGAGTCGGCTGCTGCCTTTGGAAATGACGGAATGTATCTTGAAAAATTAATTGAAGAGCCACGCCATATCGAAATTCAAGTAGTTGGTGATTCTTACGGAAAAGCATGTCACTTATCAGAAAGAGATTGTTCGGTACAACGTCGTCACCAAAAACTGACTGAGGAAACTCCATCTCCATTTATGACTGATGAATTAAGAACTAGAATGGGAGAAGCTGCGGTTAAAGCAGCCGAATATATAAAATACGAAGGTGCTGGAACAGTTGAGTTTTTAGTGGACAAACATAGAAATTTCTATTTCATGGAAATGAACACTAGGATTCAAGTGGAACACCCAATTACCGAGCAAGTAGTAGATTACGACTTGATCCGGGAACAAATAATGGTAGCAGCAGGAATTCCAATTTCTGGGAAAAACTATTTACCTCAATTACACGCAATAGAATGTAGAATTAATGCGGAAGATCCTTACAACGATTTCCGACCTTCACCAGGTAAAATAACTACACTTCACGCACCAGGAGGACATGGTGTTCGTTTAGACACGCACGTTTATGCAGGTTACACGATTCCACCAAATTACGACTCTATGATTGCTAAATTAATAACCACAGCTCAAACACGTCAAGAAGCAATTAACAAGATGAAACGCGCTTTAGATGAATTTGTAATTGAAGGCGTAAAAACTACGATTCCTTTTCACCGTCAATTAATGGACGAGGAGCAATATGTAGCTGGAAATTATACGACTGCTTTTATGGACACTTTCAAAATGAACGATCCGGAGTAAAGCGAAATTCAATAAAATAAAAAATCCCATTCGAAAGAATGGGATTTTTGTTTTAAAAAGAGTTACATCGTTGTAGCTCTTTTTTAATATTTTATGGAGGACTAGTTTCCTAAAACTTTCACATTATCAACTTCCCAAGTAGAAGCAGCTGTAGTTGAAGAGGTATATTTAAATGCCACATAAACAGTACTATTTCCTGCACCTACAAAAGAACTTAGTGATAAGTTACCAGAATTAGTCCAAACATAATTACCTGAAGAAAGTGCGGCTCCAGTTAAGGTAGTCCAAGTTACTCCTGTAGCATAAGGGCTTCCTGTACCAGAATAGTTTCTAGAAACCAAAACTACAATAGGATCTCCTGTAAATTTATAGGCATTATCAAAAGACAAAGTAGCGGTCGATAAAGTTGATAAATTTTGAACTGGAGAAATCAACCAATCTTCATTAGCTCTATTTCCCCCCGTATAACCTGACATTTTAGCCATAGACCCTGGATTTCCAAAAGTAGTACTGTGTGTCCAAACCTCAGCACCAGTTACACTAAAAGCTGTCCAAGCAGCAATACCGCCATCAAAAGTTTCATTTAATAGTGGAGAAAATCTAGTGTTTGTTAATTTAATATCGGCTTCAGTTCTTACCATAAATTGGTAATCAGTGTTGTATTTTGTCATGACCCCTCTAATTTTTCCACTTCCTGTAGCTACTGTTTTTGCAGCAAAATTAGAATAGCCGCTGGTTCTAAAAATTACAGAATTTCCTGAGAAATCCTGAATTCTACGATTGGTAGCACCACCAATAGTATTTGGATTGGATGGACTTGCATCATAATAAGTACTGTTGGCAACCACATCATTATCTACAAATTGAACTCTGTCGAATTCAATTAGTTTATTTATGTAGGCACCACCATTAATTGCTTGGTCAATAGTTACTCGTTGAACCAGTTGATCTTCATTTACAGCAGTACAAGTACGATTTACCGAAGTTTTGAAATCAGTTTCTGCCATTCTTCCCACTTCAGCACCTCCTGAAGAGTTGGCATAAAGACCACCAATTCTCATTCCATCGTATTTCACATCTTTGTATAAACCATCCATTTTAATTAGAACTTTTCTTCCAGGCTCATAATTAATAAAGGTAGAAGAAGCATCAACAGGAATGCTGAAAGCTCTTGTTCCATCTAGTGTTTGGAATGAAATAGATTTGAAGAAATTACCACCAATATCGCTAGAGGTTACATAGGCTTCAATTACGTCAGAAACGCCAGGAACAATACTGGTGTGAACCGCTACAACTGCTCCAGCGTTAATTTGAGAAACTTCTCTGTTTTTTACTAATGACGTTTCAGAACAATCTCCAAGGGTAGGCGTTCCAAACTCATCTTTTACACAACTAGTAAACAATCCTGCAGAAAGAATACTAAAAAATACTAATTTTTTTAAAATTATTGATTTCATATTAAGGTTATTTTTTTTATTAAAAATTGATGTATAAATTTAGGAAATAGGTTCTTCCGAAACCGTAAAAATATCTAGGGGCAAATGCCGGAGTTCCACTTGAAACGTCTTGGTTTAATTGTCTGTAGTTGGAGTTTCTTGCTTGTTCAAATCCACCTGTTTTGTATACAATATCCATAACATTATTCACACTTGCAAAGAACCCAAAGGTGTTATCTCCTACTTTCCAAGATTTTCCTCCAATTAAATTCAATAAAGCAAAATTATTAAATTTTTCTTGTTTTAGCAGTTCGTTTGCTCTGGCTTGAGTTGCCTCAGGGAATGGATTGTTATTAACCCCTAGTGGATCAGTAAAAAAGCGATCTGTTCTTGTAATTGGAGCCACATCAATATAGCTGTTGGCGAGGTAATTTATATTAGCACCCACCCACCAAAATTTAGGATCTCTATATTCAATTCCAAAAGAAGCTGCTGCTTGTGGCATACCTGATTGTTTGTAATTTTTCAATTTGGCTTGACCATAATCATTTAATGGCATTGGATTAT
The DNA here is from genome assembly GCA_021740105.1 of Flavobacterium sp. Lineage (GTDB taxonomy): Bacteria > Bacteroidota > Bacteroidia > Flavobacteriales > Flavobacteriaceae > Flavobacterium. The sequence continues at coordinate 323,774 of JAIPAM010000001.1, read as the reverse complement.
CAACAGTTGCCGCAGCATCTGAACTTACTTTTACATTTGGATTACTGTCAAAAATATAATCTCCATAAGCAATACTTGTCGTTACTTTTATGGTAGAAGTAACTGCGTATTCAGCACCAAATTCAATTCCTACATTTCTTTTATCCAAATTAGTAACTGTTTCAGCTACGAAGACATTACTTTCATTTGCATCAGTTGCCGGATCGTCAATACCTGCACCGTCTCCAAAAAAGAAAGAAGTTTCCGTTTGATTTTTTATTTTAGAATAAAAAGCGGTCAAACGCATTTTAAATTTTGGAGCAGAAATGATATAACTCGCATCGGCACTAGAAACGGTCTCGTTTGCAACTCCATCGGTTATATTATTGGTCACTCGGGCATTGTTAAATACATTTCTTAAACTTGGCGCTTTAGACATATAAAGACCATTAAAAGTTAAGTACTGGCGTCCTGAAATTTTGTAGGTTAAACCTCCTTTAAAGCCAAAATTATCAAATGCTTTTTTCGAGCTATAGCCATAAGAATTGGAAGCGTAGTAGCCATTTTTAAATAAACCTTCTCTTTCATATTCCGAACGAGAGAAAGATTGGGCTAAATAAAAGTCAACTTTTTTATAAACAAATTTGAATTGGGTAAAGGCATCAATTTTAGTGGTAAACAAATTATAATTGTAACCATAAATATCTCCTTTTCCAACCACTCTATTTGGATTGTTCAAATCAGATTGTTGTTGGTCACCAACGCCAAATAAATTTAAGTCGTTGAAACCAATACCTCCTAATAAATCAAGCATGTTTTTAAAATTATGCGATTTCAATTTAGTAAAGCTTCCTCCTGCATTTAATATTATATTATCTGAAAGCTGAGAGCTTAAAATTGAGTTTGCAACATATTGAGTGTCATCGGTACGGTCTTCAAATAGAACGTATTTACTGGTTCCGCTAATAGAATTGGCACGATACATTGACGTCCAATCTATTTGTTTATTAGTAAAAAAGTTGGCATTTAGCGATCCAATATAAGCTGGGTTGGTTGGATCATTAGGGTTATATAAACTTATACCTCCTAAACCACCCGGAAGATAGGCAGCTGGATTTTGAAGTGTTACAGCAGCTGGGTCATTTTCATATAATGAAGTATAATAACTAGGTAAATTTCTGTAATAGGTTGGATCAGGATTGTTTGCTCCTTGAAAGTCAATTCTACTGTTTCCAATTTTTCCTGTTTGATAAGAAACATTGATATTCAAATTGGTTTTTGAAGATAATTTCCAATAATTACTTAAAATAAACAATGGCTCTTCAACCGTTTTCATTCTTGAATTTCTTTTCTCTCCATTTTGCCAACCCCAGTAAGAATTGTATGTTTCTCCACCAAGATTTGTCACCTCTTGCGTATTTGGGGAGTTTTTCCCTCTACTATTTTGACCGAATATAGCAGTAAAATTCAGGCTGTTATTTTTTGTAATTTTTCTTTCAACAGTTGCAAAAAAGGAATTGGCACTATAATTTGTTCCTTGGAAATAGCCTTCTTGCGCCCAACGTCTAGAAGCAGAAATAGTATAAGCCCATCCATCACTTCGCATACCAGAAGCCACAGTTCCCATTATTCTTCCAGTATAATTGGTGTTCGTTCCTCCAAATGAAATTCTATTTCCTGGTCGGTATAAAGAAGCTCTAGTGTTTATTTCATTAGTCCCTAAAACCCCCCCAAAAGTATAATCAGAAGGCGCAGAACCATTGGTAAACTCTTGATTACGTGTGGCGTCATTCAATCCACCCCAATTACTGAATTGTGGTCTACCGTCATAGATTTTGTTCATAGAAATTCCATTAATCATGGTTACTCCATATTCATTATCTAAACCCCTCATTTTAAATCGAGCTTGACCCCAGTTAAAAGCGGCTGCTTGTTGGAACACATCTCTTGACGCTTGAAGCAAACTAGAAGTACTTTCGGATCCACTATTATCATCCCCTAAATCGGTATCGGTAATAGTAATTAAACTCAATTGTTTTTCTTCTGTGATGTCAGATTCTAAATTAATGTTTCCAAGATCCAAAATTTTTCCAGCTACAATTTCAACGGTAAGCAACTGATCTTTGTATCCGGTAATTTTAATTTGAACCATTTGATTACCAGTCGCGACCGTTTCAAAAATAAATTTACCTTCCCTATTGGTAAGCTGTGTTAAATTTGAATTTTGAATAGAGGCAATTGCATTTTGTAACGGCTTTTTAGTTTTAGCATCGACTACTTTCCCAGAAATTCCAGAAATATTTTGAGCAAAAACAAAAAATACTTGCATTACAAATAAAGTACTAATAACAAGTTTTTTCATGTAGTATTATTAAATTAACCCCGCTTTTTAATTTATTTAAAAATAGGGCTTACAAATTTACAAGAATTTAAGTTACAAAATTCAATTTTCCTATTTGAGATGTTAAAATTGTTAATTTATTTACATTAAATTTCGCAGCGTATTTAAAAAATGGAGCAAATATGGTATTTTATTGATAATCATTACAATATTAGATAAAATAAATAAAAATCAATTATTAATTTCTTAATGCGACAATTGCATTAATCTGCAATAATATTTTACATTTGTAGCCCTACTGTATTTAAGCTGAAGATAAATAAAACTAAAATTCTATGAACTTAAGAAATAAAATCACGCTACTTTTTCTGTTTTTTACGATCATTTGCACCAATGCACAGCAAAAGAAATTTTCAGTTCATACGGTCGCATTCTATAATCTAGAAAATTTATTTGACACCATTAATAACCCAAATTTTGATGAAGAATGGTTGCCCAATGGAGCGCAAAATTGGACATCTGAAAAATACAGTAAAAAATTAGAAAATTTAGCAAGAGTACTTTCTGAGATTGGTACGGGAGAAAATCCAAATTCTCCAACACTTATTGGCGGTTCAGAAATTGAAAATAGAGGGGTTTTGGAGGACTTAGTAAAACAACCAAAATTGGCCATAAACAATTACGGAATTGTACATTATGAATCTCCTGATAAACGGGGAATTGATGTGGCACTTTTATACCAAAAAAAGCACTTTAAACCTACAAGCTCCGTAAACATTCCCTTGTTAATTTACAGAAACGATTCTAAAATTGTTGAGAAAAACTCAGGTGAAACCGCGGAAGACAAAGCCGATAGCGACAAAAATGAAGTTGCAATTGACAATCGAGTTTACACAAGAGATGTTCTATTAGTAACCGGAATGTTAGACGGTGATGAGGTTAATATCATTGTAAATCACTGGCCCTCTAGATCCGGTGGTGAAAAAAAGAGCAGCCCTTTTAGAGAAGCCGCTGGAAGATTGAATAGAAAAATTATGGATTCAATCTATAAAATAAACCCAAATGCTAAAATAATTACTATGGGTGATTTAAATGATGGGACGTATAATAAAAGCGTAAAAGAAGGCATTGGTGCCAAATTGAAAAAGGAAGAAGTGAAACCATTTGGAGTTTACAACCCGTTTGAGCAAATGGCAAAAGAAGGAAATGCCTCTCTTTTTTATAGAGACGCAGGAGATATTTTTGACCAAATAATGGTATCCGAAACATTAATTAAAAAAGACTATTCCTCCTTCAGATATTGGAAAGCAGGAATTTACAACAAACCGTTTATGATTCAAACCACCGGTCAGTACAAAGGATATCCACTACGGCATACCATAAATGAAATAGGATTTAGCGATCACTTTCCGGTCTATATTTATTTGATCAAAGAGGAAAAATAATGAATTAAATTAAAAAACCGCTATTCGAAAGAGTAGCGGTTTTTATTTATAATTTTTTCGAGCTATTTCCGGCTCTCATTCCAAATCCTCGCAAAAAAGCTCGGGATTTTCCCTTCCATCCGGGCTAGTGAATCTCGAATTTAAGATTATTTTCTTTTATCAGCAAAAAAGGACTTCATCAATGCGCTAGCTTCCTCCGCTAAAACGCCTCGAACAACTGTTGTTTTGGGATGCAATTGTGTTCCCATTTTCTCAAAACCTCGATTTTCATCGCTTGCGCCAAAAACAATTTTCGAAATCTGACTCCAATACAATGCTCCAGCACACATTTGACAAGGTTCTAAGGTAACATACAAAGTACAACCCGTTAGGTATTTTCCACCAAGGAAATTTGCTGCCGAAGTAATGGCCTGCATTTCTGCATGAGCGGTTACATCATTCAAGAGTTCGGTGAGATTATGGGTTCTTGCAATGATTTTATTATCAACTACAATCAAAGCGCCCACAGGAATTTCGCCTTTTTCAAAAGCCAATTCTGCTTCCTGCAAAGCTTTTTTCATAAAATATTCGTCACTGAAAGGATTTTCCATAATAGTAAGCACTCAATCACAAAACCATTAGCACTTTGTGAATCTTCGTTTTATTTTTGTGAATCTTTTTGAAACAACTTTTTATCGATTGTAAAAATACAATTTCAAATCGTACATTTGCATTATGTCGAATAATTTACTTTCAAATATCAATTCCCCATCCGATTTACGGCTGCTTGACGAAGGACAACTTCCTCAATTGGCTCAAGAGTTGCGCGATTTTATTATTGATATTGTAGCAGTAAAAGAAGGGCATTTAGGTGCTAGCTTAGGCGTTATAGAATTGACTATCGCCTTACATTATATCTTTGATACCCCAAATGATTTATTGGTTTGGGATGTGGGGCACCAAGCTTACGGCCACAAAATTCTTACCGGTAGACGGGATAATTTTCCTACCAACCGACAACTGAACGGAATTTCTGGATTTCCAAAACGCAGTGAAAGTAATTACGATACTTTTGGCGTAGGTCATTCTTCAACTTCAATATCAGCTGCATTAGGAATGGCAATTGCTTCCAATTTAAATGGCGAATTCAACAAACAACATATAGCAGTAATTGGAGACGCTTCAATTGCCTCCGGAATGGCATTTGAAGGATTAAATCATGCCGGAGTTACTGATGCCAATTTATTGGTGATTTTAAACGATAATGCTATTGGAATTGATCCGAGTGTTGGCGCTCTAAAAAACTATTTGACCGCAGTTAAAGAAGGAAAAAATCCAAGAGAAAACAACATGATCAAGTCCTTGAATTTTGATTATTCTGGGCCAATTGATGGCAACGATCTATTTGCAGTTTTAAAAGAATTAAAACGATTACAGAAAATAAAAGGCCCAAAATTCTTACATATTATAACCACTAAAGGGAAAGGGCTTAAGCAAGCTGAAGACAACCAAGTGCAATACCACGCACCAGGCAAATTTGATAAAATTACGGGAGATATTATTCCAAAATCGGAGCAGCATTTACCTCCCAAATACCAAGATGTTTTTGGATTAACGGTACTAGATTTGGCGAAAGCAAATGAAAAAATAATTGGAATTACACCAGCAATGCCCTCAGGAAGTTCCTTAAAATTCATGATGGAGGAGTTTCCAAAACGCGCTTTCGATGTTGGAATTGCTGAGCAACATGCGGTAACATTAGCAGCTGGAATGGCTACTCAAGGAATGATTGTTTTTTGTAATATTTACTCAACCTTTTTACAACGTGCTTACGACCAAGTTATTCATGACGTCGCTTTGCAAAATCTTCCTGTAATTTTCTGTTTGGACAGAGCCGGTTTAGTTGGAGAAGATGGCGCCACACATCATGGCGTTTTTGATTTGGCCTATTTGCGATGCATTCCCAACATGATGGTGTATTCGCCAATGAATGAAGTAGCGCTTAGAAATATTTTATACACCGCACAATTGGGTTTGAATCACCCCATTGCAATTCGCTATCCAAGAGGTAGAGGAGAAACTGTAAATTGGCAAAAACCCTTTAAAAAATTAGAAATAGGCAAAGCCAATTATTTAAAAGAAGGAACAACTACTGCTGTATTATCAAATGGGCCAATAGGAAATTCGGTTACATTGGCTTTAGCCAAAATGAACAATCCAGAAACAATTGCTCATTTTGATTTTGCATTTGTAAAACCATTAGACGAAAATGCATTGCATACTATTTTCAATGAATTTGAAAAAATCATTACTATTGAAGACGGAGTAATTAAAGGCGGTTTTGGAAGCGCTATTTTAGAATTTGCATCTCAAAATAAGTATTCAAAACCAATTCTTAATCTTGGGATTCCAGATGAATTTATCGAACAAGGCACAATTGAAGAATTACACCACTATTGTAAAATAGATGCGGATAGTTTAATCTCCATTTTATCATAAAAAAAGTCCAACCATTTTCATGATTGGATTTTCAACAGATTCTTTTAAATCTAGTTTTTGATTATTTTTTGGGAGTAGTTTAAGTCCTCTCCGGATATTCTAAGTACATAAATTCCAGATTCCACTGCTTTTAAATCAATAGTTTTTTCTGAATTAAACCATTCGTTTTTAGCAGCATAAACTTCTCTTCCGTTCAAATCAACCACTTGAATAGATACTTTTCCAGCGTATTGAATGCTGTTTATAGTAAACAAACCATTGGAAGGATTTGGAGAAATTACCATCCCTTTTTTATTTGAAAAATCTTCATTTGCCAAAGTACCTGAAGTAAATAATCCAGAGAAAACGCCTCTTCCATAAGTTGAAGCATAAACCGCATTGTCATTTCTTAAATCCATATCGGTAACTTTTACATTACTCATTCCGTTGAACGATTGGAACCACACTGGAGAAGCGGTATTGAATGTAGTGGTGTACCATACACCAAGATCAGTTCCAACAATTACTTCATTAAGTTTTAATGGGTTTTGTAAAATGCATTTAACAGGCAAGTCTGGTAAGTTACCTTCTTTATTTTGCCAAGTTAATCCACGATCGGCGCTATACCATATGCTAACCACATTATAATTATGGAAAGTTACAAAAATATCATTTTCTGATTGGCCAAACTCAACATCTGAAACACTTCCTACAAAACTTGGCCCAGTTATGTCAGTCCAAGTAACGGTTGAAGCATTTGCATTGGCCGAAATTAAGACTTTCCCGTTTCTAAAACCTACTAACAAAGTGGTAGCAGCAGTAGAATATTTAGATACCGTTAATGCAGTTGGTGAACTTGTAATTAAAGTGGTATTTGTTAATGTTGTTTTACCAACGGTTCCAGATTTTAAATTAGTATATCTTCTGATTCCATAAACCGGTGTTGCTCCGGGCACAGTATAGTCGGAAAATAATATATCTCTATTGGTATCTAATGCCATCGGAGAAATAAATGCACCGTTGGAAGTAGATTCGGTATTAATTACTCTAGTTGCCCCAGCGGTTGTTCTGTAATTAATTCTTTGGTTGTAGACATAGTTGGTAATGTAATAATTATCTGTTCCTTGATCAAACATTGAAGCAGCACCATCTCCACCTTGAACTTCTATACTTGCATTTTCACCTGTAGAAACCCCACCAAAATACTGTGAACCATTATCTTGCGCACCAGCAACAAAATAATCTCCGCTGCCAATACTAGTTGGACCTACACCAACGGTATAAAACTGAGTGACATTAAACCCATTATTTCTAGAATCAATTCCAGAGCTAATGGTTGCGGTAGATAAACTTCCACTATAATAAACACCACCATCATTTCCAAAAACAGCGATATTCGAATTTCCTGGTTTGAATGTCATTCCATGTTGATCCGAGTGAACATTGGTGGTCCAATTTGAAATTGTGGTCCATGAATTTCCTCCGTCGTTTGATCTGTACAAATCGATTCCGCCAATATATACCATTTGGTCATTACTAGGATCACATTCAATCATTAAGTTATACCACGCTTGACCTCCTGTAAAGCCATAGGTTGTTTCTCTTGTTTCATTTCCAACAGGCAAAGGCATAATGGTTGATGATGAAAAGGCGTCGGTTGTTTTAATTATTTGTACCTCAACTCCATCAGTTGAAGTTGCTTGGTTCAATTGCGCTAACACATAAATAAGGTTTGGGTTTGTTGCGGAAGTCTCAATTTCAACCCTTTCGCCACCGCCATTTCCAGTTACAGTATATTTTTCAATAAATGTTGCACCTCCATCTGATGAACAAAAAACTTTCCCACCACCTTCAGAAAAAGCAAAGCTATTTTTGGTAGAAACCCATATTTTATTATCAGCACTAATTTCAATATCATTAGGACAATATTTATTTTGATTTGACGTAAGCGGCATATTTAATGATGCCCAAGTAGAACCTTCGTTGATAGACTTATAAAGACCAAAAGTATCAGAACCCATATAAGTAGTTGAATTCGCTGCTCCATAATAAGAATCGGCTGCAGCTACTAACACCTCGGAAACGCCACCATTATTTCTAACTACAATTTTATTTATATGCTGAATTCCAGGGACTAAACTACCGGTTATCGATCCATTAGTACTTGGATTTAAAGTTACATTGACAGCACCAGAAGCTAAAGCAGCTTCTAAACGATCGCCATCAGCTTGAGAAATCATTACCGATGGGATGGTAATAGAAGTATCGGTACCACCAATTGCCGCTGGTGGTCCAGGAACATTATTCATAATAATTACGGCAATAGCACCTGCAGTTTGGGCATTTAATACTTTAACCGCAAAGGTACATGACCCCCTTCTAATTAACGCTATTTTTCCATTAACGGCAGCTGCATTTGTAAATCCAACACATCCAATGGTTGGAGTAGCTGAACCGTCGGATACTAAAACGATATTTGATGTTAATGGCGCTGTGATCGTTGGACCAAAAGATAAATTGGGGAAACAAGGATAATTTCCTGCCGCACCAGACGGACTGTTAACCGTTACATTACTTGCTGACTCAAAAGTGGTAGCGCCTGAAACTCCTCCAAGAACCCTAGTCCAAGTTACTCCTCTGTTAATAGATTTCCACACTCCATTTCCACCCACGTCTCCAGCGGTGTAAGATTCTCCAGTTCCAACATAAAAAACATTGGTATTGTTAGGATCGAAAGCTAGGCAAGAAACATTTAAATTATCTGCAATGTTGACTCTAGTCCAAATAGATCCTGCATTTGAAATCGCGGTATTTTTCCACAAACCACCACTTACACCACCAGCAAAAACTGTTTCACGAGTTGGATCGTTTGGATCAAACATAATTGCTCGGGTACGTCCTCCAACATTGGTTGGTCCTCTTTCAACCCAGCTATTATCTACCGCATCTCCAGGAACTCTTCCAGAAGCAAGCAGACGTTGTCTTTCTTCTAATAATTCTTTTCTAATTATTTCTAAATTTTCTGGGGTAGGCCTCCCTAACAATGGATTCATTGTTAATTCCCATTCATTTTCATAATATTTGTTTGGAGGAACACCATTAGGTCTGTCGTTTGGTTGTGTTGCGTTTTTTGTTTTTAAAAAGGGACTATGGTCTTGATAATAGGCCAATTTTTTTCTTAATTCAACTATTTTTTTGCTAGGCTTCTCTTTTTTGTTTTTTTTAATTGAAGCATTTATTTCCGTAACTTTTTTTTCTGATTGAGAAAAACCTGACGCGACAAACAAAAGTGATAGAATTGAAACTAGTAGTTTATTTTTCATAATGGGAATTTGAATTTTTTAGATTGTAAAGATAAGGGATATCATTTATTTTTTCAAATAATTGAATTGTAATAGATTAATATTTAACTTTTTGACGCATTAATTGTATTAAATAAGATATAGGCATTTCCGTCAGTTAGCAGAGAAATAAAGTGACAAATATGAAGTAATCTGTCGTATAAATTGTCTTTTTCAACTCTGAATTTTTCTGGAAGTAATTGTAAAACGAGGCTATCAAAATTAGATGCTTTGCCTTCATAATTATTATTGAAAGCGGTAGTAAATTTATCTAAAAGCGTATTAATTATTTGATAACCAGTAAGTTCTTTTTCAATTACTTCACGGCTTCTATAAATCTTTTTCACACTCAATTTGATAATATCATCCATTTGAGCTTTGTATTTACTTTTATCCGTTAGCGCATATGGAAATTTTCCATTTAGAATGGCTTCCTCATTTTCAATAAATACATTAACGGCATCATTTATTAAACTACCAATTGCAATGGCTCGCAAATAACTAATTCGATCTTCTTTAGAAGTTAAAGTGTTGTATTTATTACTGTCAATACTGTCTTTCACCAAATTAATTAGGTATTCCAAAGCATAATCTTCAGAAACTAAACCTAGATTGATACCATCTTCAAAATCAATTATGGTGTAGCAAATATCATCTGCAGCTTCTACCAAATAAGCTAAAGGGTGTCTTTCAAAACCGACATCTTTTCCCGACTTGTTTGGTATCATACCTAGTTCAGCCGCAACTTCTTTAAAAAATGCCACATCCGATTGGAAAAACCCATATTTTTTATCGGCAATTGCTGAGGTTGGTTTTTTAGGCAAACTTTCTTTTGGGTATTTCATAAAAGCACCTAAGGTAGCGTAGGAAATTCTTAAACCACCATCATTTCCTGGTCTTGAGCTAGTTAAAACAGAAAAGCCATTGGCATTTCCTTCAAAATCAATTAAGTCTTGCCATTGTTTATCAGTTAATTTAGCTTTGTATTTTTGTCCGTTTCCAATTGAAAAATACTCGCCAATTGCTTTTTCTCCTGAATGACCAAAAGGAGGATTTCCAATGTCGTGTGCAAGAGAAGCGGCGGCTACAATTGCTCCAAAATCATTCATTTCAAAACCATGAATTTCATTTAAATAGGGATATTTTTCTATTATTTTCTTTCCTACAAGTCTACCTATGGAACGTCCAACTACCGAAACTTCTAGGCTATGGGTTAACCTTGTGTGAACAAAATCTGTTTTAGACATTGGGATTACTTGCGTTTTATCTTGTAAACTTCGAAATGCCGATGAAAAAATAATTCGGTCGTAATCGACTTCAAATCCTAGACGGGTGTCGTCTTGTTCTTTGCGTAAACGCTTAAAATTGTCTCCTTGTCTTTTTAGCGATAATAATTCTTCCCACTTCATTTTTAGATAGCTTTGGTTCAATTCACGAATATACAAAATAGGATTGAAGTTCCTAATTGCTATTTATATTAATAAAAAATAAAAAAGTGATTCCATAAATAGAGCTACTTGTCCCTAACATAAAATATCTTATTTTTGCATCTATTCTTGGCTAGTTTCAAGGATTTCAAAATTATAATTATGATACAAAATCCTAAAAGATATACCATAACAGCGGCGTTGCCTTATACCAACGGTCCAATCCATATTGGTCATTTGGCGGGCGTTTACGTGCCTTCCGATATATATTCCCGTTACTTAAGATTACAAGATAAAGACGTTTTGTTTGTTTGCGGAAGCGACGAACACGGAGTTGCCATTTCAATGAAAGCCAAAAAAGAAGGGGTAACGCCTCAGGAAATTATTGATAAATACGACGGAATAATTCGTCAGTCGTTTATAGATTTTGGAATTTCTTTTGATAATTATTCAAGAACATCATCGAAAATTCACCACGATACCGCTTCTGAATTTTTCAAAAAATTATATGATAAGGGAGACTTTATTGAGCAAGTAACCGAACAGTTGTATGACGCTAAAGCCAATCAATTTTTGGCAGATCGATTTGTAACTGGAACTTGCCCAAAATGCGGTCATGAAGAAGCTTATGGCGACCAATGTGAAAAATGTGGTTCTACATTAAATGCTACTGATTTAATAAATCCAAAATCAACAATTACAGGGGAAATACCCGTTTTAAAATCTACAAAACATTGGTTTTTACCTTTGGATCGATACGATGCTTTTTTGAGAGAATGGATTTTAGTGGGACATAAAAACGATTGGAAGCCCAATGTTTACGGACAAGTAAAATCCTGGATCGATAGTGGTCTAGAGCCTCGTGCGGTAACCCGTGATTTAGATTGGGGAATTGATGTGCCTGTTGAAGGTGCCGAAGGGAAAAAATTATACGTTTGGTTTGACGCCCCAATTGGATATATTTCAGCTTCCAAAGAATGGGCTTCGAGGGAAGGAAAAGATTGGGAACCGTATTGGAAAAGTGAAGACACTAAGTTGGTTCACTTCATTGGAAAAGACAATATTGTATTTCATTGTATTATTTTTCCTGCGATGTTAAAAGCGGAAGGAAGTTATATTATGCCGGATAATGTTCCAGCAAATGAATTCTTGAATTTGGAAGGAGATAAATTATCGACCTCAAAAAACTGGGCGGTTTGGTTGCACGAATACTTAGTTGATTTTCCTAATCAACAGGATGTTTTGAGATATGCGTTGACGTCTAATGCGCCAGAAACAAAGGATAACGATTTCACTTGGAAAGATTTTCAGGCAAGAAATAACAATGAATTGGTTGCCATTTTTGGGAATTTTATCAATCGGGTGGTGGTATTAACCAATAAATTTTACAACGGAACTGTTCCAACTCCGACTGAATTTTTAGAGGTAGATAACGCAACATTAACTGAATTAAAAGCCTATCCAGCGGTAATTTCTAGCTCTGTGGAGCGCTACCGTTTTAGAGAAGCATTGGGGGAATTGATGAATGTGGCCCGTTTAGGAAATAAATACTTAGCCGACGAAGAACCTTGGAAAGTAATTAAAGACAATCCAGAGCGCGTGCAAACACAAATGTATGTTGCATTGCAAATTGCTGCCGCTTTGAGTTCCCTTTGCGAACCCTTTTTACCTTTTACGGCAGCAAAACTTTCTAGAATTCTAAAAATAGAGAACAAAATTGATTGGAAAACAGTAGCTCAAACTTCGGAGTTAATCCCTGAAGGACACCAAATTGGAGAAGCAGAATTACTTTTTGCAAAAATTGAAGACGAAGAAATACAAAAACAAATTGACAAATTAGAAGCTACCAAAGTGGCAAATAAAGCGGATAACAAAATGGCGGAACCTCAAAAAGAAACAATTCAATACGATGATTTTGCTAAAATAGATTTGCGTGTTGGAACTATTCTAGAAGCAGAAAAAATGCCCAAAGCAAATAAATTGCTAATCTTAAAAATCGACACAGGAATTGATGTTCGCACGATTGTTTCCGGTATTGCAGAGAGTTTTTCTCCTGAAGAAATTATTGGGAAACGCGTTACTGTTTTAGTGAACTTAGCTCCAAGAAACCTTCGCGGAGTTGACAGTGAGGGAATGATTTTGATGACAACCAATTCAGAAGGGAAATTGGTTTTTGTAAATCCGGATGCCGATGGAGTTGCTAATGGCGAAACAATAAACTAAATGAATCCAAAAATTATCGCTTTTGATGCCGACGATACATTGTGGCACAACGAACCTTATTTCGACGAAGCCCAAGAGCGTTTTTGTGTATTGTTTCAAGATTACGCTTCGAAGCAAGAAATCTTAGGGTTGATATTAAATCATCAAATTGCCAATTTATCTTTGTACGGATTTGGAATTAAGGCATTTACGCTTTCTATGATTGAAACCGCTTTGGAGTTAACCAATCATACTATTTCAGGAAGTGGGATTGAAAAAATAATTACAATTGGAAAGGATTTATTACAAAAGCCAGTGGAATTAATGCCAAATGTAGAAAAGGTTTTGATTGAATTGCAAGGAAAGTACAAATTGGTTGTTGCTACCAAAGGAGATTTAAAAGACCAACATCGGAAACTTCACGATTCAGGAATTGGCGGATATTTTCATCACATTGAGGTGATGAGTGATAAAACCGAATTGGATTATCAAAAAATGTTAGGGCGATTGGATTGCGATCCCACAGCTTTTTTAATGATTGGAAATTCTCTAAAATCAGATGTTTTACCGATTTTAAATATTGGAGGTTATGGAGTCCATATTCCGTATCATACCACCTGGGAATACGAAAAAATTGATTTTGAGATTGAACACGACAATTTTTATTCCTTTGAAAATATTACAGAAGTCTTGTCGCTTCTAAAATAAAAAAAACCGCAGTTGACAGAAAATTGAAAACTGCGGTCTCTCTTTTACTTACTTCCCAATAGCAATAATTCATCAATTACGACTTCAGTAACGTAACGTTTTTCACCTGTTTTGTCTTCGTAACTTCTGTGGGTCAATTTTCCTTCGATGGCAATCTCTTTGCCTTTTAAGACAAATTTTTCAATGATATCGGCGGTTTTCCCCCAGGCAATCAAACTGTGCCATTGGGTTTCTTCTACTTTTTCCCCTTTTTCGTTTTTGTAACTTTCGTTGGTAGCAACGTTTAACTTGGCTAATTTTTTTCCTCCATCGAATGTTTTGATTTCTGGATCATTACCAACGTGACCGATTAACTGTACTTTGTTTCTTAATGTGCTCATGGCGTTTACTATTTAAATGGTTTGATCTGAACTCGTTTCAGATTCTAAGTTTTGCCGATACTTGTTTGATTTCGACATTGCAAAGATGTGGTGACTTTCAAAATTTATTCGGTTGTTAACTGTTTACTTTCGGTTGTAGTTGTTTGTAAGCGTTTGTAATTGGAAAATAATAAGTATATTTGGTTTATTATCAACCAATTCCAATTGATAAATTAATTTTTTAAAAGACATTAAAAACATAAAACACAATTCCTCTTTAGCCCCGATGGCAGAGAAAATCCCATGTTTTTACATGGATTGAAACGAGCAGCGGGAATAGGATTAGTTAATACAGACTGGCAATTCGCTTGAAAAAGTAATTATTAATAGGAGTTCTTCGAACCTCGCAACAACAAAAAAATGGACAAAACGTGTTTAGAATGCAACGATAAAATTGTGGGGCGTGAAGACAAAAAGTTTTGCAGCGACGGTTGTAGGAATTCTTATAACAACAAAATCAATAAGGACAGCACTAATTTTATGCGCAATGTGAACAACAAATTGCGAAAAAATTATCGGATTTTGGGGGCATTAAATAGTGAAGGAAAATCGAAAACCACTCGGGCAAAATTATTAAGTAAGGGATTCGATTTTGAATTTGTCACCAATATCTTGAATACCAAAACCGGGAATACCTATTATTTTATTTACGACCAAGGCTATATGGTATTGGAAAACGATTATTTTATGTTAGTCAAAAAAGACATTTAATTTAAAATTAATTCAAATGAAAAACAGATTCTTAGCCATTTTATCGATACTATTTTTTGTGGTGACCATAGGGTTAATTTATTTATTAATGATGCCTCAATGGGTTTCATCGGATGATTCATTGCTTTCCGAATATTCCACAAAAAGAGCATTGGAAAAAGTAAAAGTCATTTCAGAGAATCCTCATTTTATAGGCTCCAATAATCATAAAATAGTAGGAGATTATTTGGTTAAAGAACTTCAAAAAATGGGATTAGAAACCCAAATTCAGGAAGGGACCTCGCTTACTGACTGGGGAAACTTGACTAAACCTATAAATATATTAGCGAGAATTAAAGGGTCAGATAGTTCAAAAGCGTTATTGTTGCTATCTCATTATGACAGCGCACCGCATTCCTATTCCCATGGTGCGAGCGATGATGCCTCGGGAATTGCAACTATATTGGAAGGTGTTCGAGCTTTTTTAGAAAATAAAACAACCCATAAAAATGACATTATCATCCTGTTCTCTGATTCGGAAGAATTGGGATTGAATGGAGCGGCACTTTTTGTAACCAAAAGTAATTGGGCGAAAGAAGTGGGTTTGGTTTTGAATTTCGAAGCCCGAGGTAGTGCTGGACCAAGCTATATGTTGATGGAAGTGAATAAGGGAAATGCGAATATGGTTAAGGAATTTACAGCTGCCAACCCAAGTTATCCAGTTTCAAATTCTTTAATGTACAGCATTTATAAAATGTTACCGAACGACACCGATTTGATGGTTTTTAGAGAGCAAGGGAAAATACAAGGGTTCAATTTTGCGTTTATCGATAATCATTTCAATTACCATACGGCGCAAGACGACTTCAATCACTTGAGTACGAAAACAATGGAACACCAAGGAACTTATTTGGTCCCATTGTTGAATTATTTTGCTAATTCCGATTTGACTTCTCTTCAATCGAGTGACGATTATGTTTATTTTAATACGCCAATTAATTTTGTGAGTTATCCCTTTTCTTGGGTTTTTCCAATGGTTTTGATAGCGGCTTTTCTTTTTCTATTTTTAATATTTATAGGACTTGGTAAACGAGTTTTAGTGTTTTCGGAAATGGGTAAAGGGTTTTTAATTTTCCTAGGGGCACTACTAGTTTCGGGAATTACCACCTTTTTTGGTTGGAAATTGTTGCTTAAAATTTATCCACAATACCATGATATTCTTCATGGTTTTACCTATAATGGTCACGATTATATAGGTGCTTTTGTGTTTTTGAGTTTGGCGATTTCGTTGTTGTTTTATTCCCATTCGAATTCGGAAAATAAAACGGAAAATTATTCTATAGCGCCATTATTCATTTGGATTTTAATCAATTTTGCTATTGCATTTTATTTGCCCGGAGCAGGATTTATTATTATTCCATTGTTTTTTAGTTTGTTCATGTTGGCTTATTTTGTCACCACCCAAAAAACAAAACCAATATTGAATTTAATTTTGAGTATCCCCTCATTAATTATTTTAGTTCCATTTATTACGATGTTTCCAATAGGATTAGGATTAAAAATTTTAACAGGAAGCGCTGTATTAACTGTATTAGTCTTCGGATTGTTGTTGCCAATATTTGGGTCATTTCCTAGAAAAGGATTTTGGGCCTTGGTTTTATTATTAATCTCTATTGGGTTTTTTATCAAGGCTAGTTTTAATTCAGGGTATGCTATAGGAACTGCAAAACCAAATAGCTTGCTTTATGTTTACAATGCCGATTCCAAGAAAGCGGTTTGGACCACTTATGATGTAAATTTAGATAGCTGGACCAAATTTTACTTGGGAGAAAATCCAAAAAGCGCAGTTGAGCTAAATAAGAATCCATTGTTTAGCAAATACAATTCGGAGTTTACCTATTCTGCAAAGGCGGAGGTAAAAAAGCTAAGCGAACCTAAAATTTCGTTTTTACAGGATAGTATTGCGGGTTCACAGCATTATTATAAAATTAAAATCACGCCAAATCGATCAGTCAATCGATACGATGTTTTTGCAAATGAAAAAATGACTTTCTATAATTTAAAGGCAAACGGCGCTTCGGCTTTAGACCAAAAAGGAAGTTTGTATAAACGAAGAGGGAAGAAATTAATAAGCTATTATGTGGTTGATAATGAGCCGTTGGAATTGCAATTTTCTATTCCAGCAACTGCTGTTTTTGATATGGATTTAATGGAAAGTTCATTTGATTTAATAAGCAATCCAAAATTCAAAATCACCAAAAGATTGACCTGGATGATGCCAAAGCCATTTGTATTAAATGATGCGGTAGTAATTCAAAAGAAAATTGTTCCATCTTATGTGGTTCGAAAATCAGATAATCTCAAATCCAGAAAATCGAATTCGAAAGATAGTTTGACTGTTAGTATTGATACTTTAAAAGGCATTCAATAATGACAAAAATTAGCATTCTTGGTTGTGGTTGGTTGGGATTGCCTTTGGCTAAAGCCTTGATAGGAAATGGATTTTCGGTTAAAGGTTCTACTACTTCTTATGAAAAAATTTCGGGACTTGAACAGGTAGAAATAATTCCTTATTTGCTAGAAATAGGGGAAAATGAAATCAAAGGAAATGCAGATCAATTCTTGGAACAAAGCCAGGTTTTAATAATTAATATTCCGCCTAAATTAAGAGGGAATTCCTCTGAAAATTTTGTTTCTAAAATAGAAAACATCCTTCCATTTATTGAAAAATCGGAAATTAAAAAAGTGCTTTTTGTAAGTTCTACCTCTGTTTTTTCCGATAAAGACCTACTGGTGACTGAAGAAACCATTCCAAATCCAGACACCGAAAGTGGCAAGCAATTATTCGAATGTGAGAAACTATTGCAAGAAAATTCTCATTTTGAAACGACCATTATACGTTTTGGAGGACTCATTGGCGAAGACCGTCATCCCATTTATTTTCTTGCTGGACGAACCAATATTGAAAACCCGGTTGCGCCAATAAATTTGATTCATCAAGAGGATTGTATTGAAATTATTTTGAAAATTATTGATAGTAATAGTTGGGACGAAACGTTCAATGCTGTTGCGCCTTTTCATCCAAGTAGGGAAGAGTATTATTCTCAAAAAGCCAAAGAATTTAATTTGGATCTGCCTATCTTTGACCATTCAAAACCGTCCATTGGGAAAACCATAGCTTCCAATAAATTAGAATCCGTTTTGAAATACAAATTCATAAAAGGAAGTTTATAGTTGATACAAAAATTAAAATCTATAATTCAATCGAAAATCTCCTCCGTTGGATTACCAATTTTGGCACTTTGCTGGGTGAGCTTTTTTTGGGGGACCACCTGGATCGCCTCAAAAGAAGGGGTGAAGTACATGCCAGCGTTACAACTTGCGGCAATACGACAATTTTTAGGTGCCACTTTATACTTATCCTATTTCTTGTTTAAGAAAACTCCTTGGCCTAAAGGCAAACAATGGAAAACCATTATCATTTTGAGTATTTTGAATTTTGTATTAAGCAACGGACTGAGTACTTGGGGAGTAAAATATATCAGCAGTGGTTTAGGCGCAATTATAGGCGCTTTGGTTCCGCTTTGGGTGGTAATTATCAGTTTGTTTAGAGGTGAAAAATTAGTTAAATTAGCAATTGTAGGATTGGTTATTGGGTTTGCTGGAGTATGTGTAATTTTCTACGAACATTTAAGTGATTTCTTGATTTTTGATTTCCGATTTGGCATAATAATATCAATAATTTCTACTTTAACCTGGGCGTTTGCCACCTTATATACCAAGAAAAAAGCGGCTAGCTTTAATCCTTATTTTAGTTTAGGAATCCAAATGTTTATTTCAAGTATTTTTCTTTTTACCTATTTAGGAGCCACGGGATCGGCGGTGAGTTTATCAACTATTCCAGTAATTTCATGGGTTTCAATAGGTTATTTAGTAATTTTCGGATCGGTTTTAACCTTCATAGCTTATATTTATGCATTGCAACATCTACCGGCAGAAATAAACAGTATTTATGCTTATATCAATCCAATAATTGCAGTTCTTTTAGGCGCTTATATTTTTGGAGAACCTTTATCATTAGCAATTGCTATAGGAGGTACAATCACTTTATTTGGACTTTATTTGGTAAATAGATCTTTTCAAAAATCGAAGAAGGCATAAAAAAATCCCATTTTGAAATACAAAATGGGATTTTTAAATTTATTTAGAATCGGTTATTACCAAATTTTTACTCTTTTTTCAGGAGCTACAAACATTCCGTCACCTTCCTTAATATTAAACGCAGAATAGAATGAATCTACGTTTTGAATTGGCACATAAGCGCGGTACATTCCCGGAGAATGCGGATCAGTTTTTACTTGATTTTTCAAAGCTTCGTCTCTCATTTTTGATCTCCAAATGGTAGACCAAGAGATAAAAAATCGTTGCTCAGGAGTGTAACCATCAATTAAACCTGGATTGCCATTTTCTTTTAAGTACAATTGTAATCCATCGTAAGCAGCATTTACTCCACCTAAATCTCCGATGTTTTCTCCTAATGTAAATTTACCATCTACGTGAGTTCCTGGTAATGGCTCTAATGCAGAATATTGATCAGCTAGTGCATCACCTAATGAGGTAAATTTAGTTAGATCTTCGGCTGTCCACCAGTCAATTAAATTTCCATCGGCATTATAAGTTGCCCCTTGATCGTCAAATCCATGAGAAATTTCATGACCAATTACTCCACCAATTCCTCCATAATTTACAGCTTCATCCGCTTGGTAATTGTAAAATGGCGGTTGTAAGATTGCTGCTGGGAATACAATTTCGTTGTAAGATGGATTGTAGTAGGCATTAACCGTTTGAGGTGACATTCCCCATTCTGTTTTATCAACGGGTTTTCCTAATTTATCTAATTCTTTCGTCCAACGCCAGTTAGAAATATTTCTTACATTTTGAAAATAGCTTCCTCCTTCTTCAGGACTTTTAACTGCTAAAGCAGAGTAATCTTCCCATTTGTCTGGATAACCTATTTTGATAGTTAATTTATTTAACTTCTCAATTGCTTTTGTTTTAGTTTCGGCCGACATCCAAGTCAAATTATTAATTCTAATTTCATAGGCTCTCATTACGTTTTTGATCATTTTCATCGCTTTAGCTTTCGCTTCTGCAGGGAACATTTTTTCAACGTATAATTTTCCTAAAGCCTCTCCAACAGTTCCATTAACTACTTGTAATGCTTTTTCGTGACGAGGTCTTTGCTTCAATGCACCTGTTAATGTTTTTCCGTAAAACTCCCAATTTGCAGTTTCAATAGAAGTAGATAATTGGCTTGAAGCTCCTCTTAACAGCATCCAACGCATATAGGCTTTCCAATCGTCTACTTTATTTTCTGTAAATAATGTCTGTAACGAACTCATGTATCTTGGTTGAGAAACAATTATGGTATCGATTTTAGTAATACCAATACCTTTGATATAAGTATTCCAATCTATTGAAGGAAGCATTTTTTGCATGTCTGCAATGGCAGTTGGATTGTATTGTTTTTTACTATCTCTTCGTTCCACACGATCCAATCTTGGCTTAGACATTTGGATTTCTAAAGCAAGAATTTTTTCAGCATTGGCTTTTGCTTGTTCCGGAGTTTCATTTAAAAATTGTAACATTTTTGCAAGGTGGACAACATATTTCTCTCGTTTTTCTTTAGAATCTTTATCTTCAGATACGTAATAATCTCGGTCTGGCAAACCTAAACTTCCTGGGCCTACGCTAACTACATTTCTATTACTGTTTTTTTCATCGGCACCAATTCCAATTCCAAAAAACCCAACGCCTCCGCCTTGAGCTTCCGTTTCCATCATCAATTTTTGTAAATCTTTGACGTTTTTAACTGCATTTATTTTTGCTAGGTATGGAGTTATTGGCGCGATTCCTTGTTTGTTTCTTGCCACAGTATCCATAGCTGCTTTATACATGATAATCGCTTTTCCTTGATCGGTATTTGATTTGTATTTTGGATTATTTGCAGCTTCTTTTAAAATTGCCAAGGCATCTTTATCTGTATTTTGGCGTAATTCATCAAAACTTCCCCAACGCGTTTTGTCTGCTGGAATTTCAGTATTTTTTAACCAGGTTCCATTTACAAATTTAAAAAAATCGTCACTTGGTTTTACCGATTTATCCATAAATGGGACGTTAATTCCAGGCGTTTTTGCGGCAGCCTCTTTTTGCGCATTTGCTGAAAATCCAATTAATGCAGGAATTAGGTACAGCAATGTCTTATTTAATCTAAGTTTCATAATTAGTTACTTTTTTTGTTAGACTTCAAAAATATTAATTATTTTTTTAATTAATGTTAAAAGAGAATAAATAAAAAATCCCTTTCGATTTAGGGTCGAAAGGGATATAATATTTTGTTATAGAAATCTTTAGTTTTTAATAATTCTTCTCGTTACACTTTTATTTTCTGAAATTATTTTCACAAAATAAACACCAGCGGACACTTCTGAAATGTCAAATAGAGTGTTGCTTTGATTATTTTCAAATTCGGATTTAGAATAGACTATTTTACCAATTATATCATAAACAAGTATTGCTTTTGGAGTAATTGTCCCTAAAGAAACATTAAAAATACCTTTAGATGGATTTGGATGAATGGCTATATTTTCCATTTCAAAAGGTTCATTTGCTAGACTACTTTGAGTTGGAATACTACATTGCCATGCGCCTCTTCCATAGGTTCCGGCAATTATTTTATTATCTACTAAATTAATTTCTAAATCGGTTACGGATACATTTGGTAAATTATCATCAAAGTTTGCCCAATTCGTCATAGAATCATCTTTGTAAAATACACCAAGTGTTGTTCCAACATAAAGTGGATTTAATGAATTTTGTCCTTGGTGTACAATTATGTTTTTCCCAATTGCGGGTAATCCCGAGGCAATTACTTCAAATGAGCTTCCCCCATCGGTTGATATAAAAGCATTTCCAGAGGTTCCCGAAGTGGTTATATAAATAATAGTACTATTTGACGAATGAACTGTTATGGAAGTAATTCTTGACAATGCCGTATAGAGAAGTGAAAAAGAAATTCCTCGGTCTGTACTTACATACATTTGATTTGTTTTAGAAACATACATAATATCATTATTGCTTGGATCAACTGAAATTAGATTTAGATTTACTGCTGCATCTCCAATACTGGATGTGTTTCTTAAAATCCAAACATTGTTTGTTAATTTATATAAATCGTTATATCCAGCAAAAACTTCTCCTACGCTATTCACTCTTAAAGGAGATACCCATTCGCCTTCTAATGCTACTCCATTAACTCTTGGAGGCGCAGTATATCGAACAACAGGATTACTTAAGGAGGTAATTCCATAAAAAGCCAATCCATATTGAACAAAGCCATAAGCCTTATTACTATTGGAAGGGTCTATAGCATTATCCATCCCGTCACCACCATGATAGCTTCTCCAAGTATCATTGCTGAAAGCAAAACCTCCATTGTCTTGAAGTCCGCCAGTTATTTTTGAAGACGTTTGTTTTGAAACCGATATTTTATAAAACTGACTGATTTGTGCTTGTCCAATAATATCATTAAATACCAATCCACCATCCTCAGAAATGTAAATTCCGCCATCGCTTCCGCAATACAATTTATTATTCATGAATTTTAGAAAGTGAATGTCAGCATGTGTAAAGCTCCCCGAGTAAGAACTCCAGCTGTTTAATTTTGTTGCAGTTGCCCCGCCGTCTGAAGATTTCCAAACATTAAGGCATCCCGTGTAAAGTTCATTGGCATTTGTTTGAGACACACAAAAAGCCAAATCATACCAAGCTTGAGTGTTTTCAAAAACATCTGATGTTAAACCAGTATTGACAAAGGTAATACCTCCATTTGTAGACTTAAAGATACCCTGAAATGAGTAACTTGGACTTATCCCAGCTGAGAGACAATAAACAATATTTGAATCGGCTGCTGTAACATCAAAAATCAACCTTCCAGAGTTGGTTGGCAATCCTGTAATTCCTGTATTTGAAAAAGTGTTACCTGAATCGGTAGAGATATAAAATTTATTACGAGAGCTAACATAAACAACCGTTGGGTCATTTGGTTTTATTCTTAACGTTCCTTGAGTAAAGTTCCCTGCAAATTGGTTGGTCCAAGTAGATCCTCCATTAAGGGTTCTATACAATCCGGTGCTGGTTGCACACCATAACATTTGACTATTGGTTGGATTAATCAATAAATCTCCTGCGCCTTTATTGGAATTATTAAACGTTAATCCAGTAGTTGACCAGGTGACACCTCCATTAATTGACTTTAGTACTCCAACAGACGGGCTATCTGAGGCGTCTTTATCTCCGGTAGAAATATAAATAATATTTGAATTGTTTGGATCAATAGCGATTCCTGAAACACCAATTTGAGGTAAATAATCTGCTAGTGGAGTCCAAGAATTTCCAGCATTTATTGATTTCCAAATTCCACCTGCAGGTGCACCAAAGTAGATGGTATTTGGGTTTGAGGGGTCTACACAAACAACATTTATTCTTCCTCGACCTTGTGTAGATCCTGGAGAAGCATTTTGTGTTGGCCCAATAGGTTGCCAATTGCAGGGTGGAAGCGATCTGTATAAGTTTTTATTATTTGATTTCGCTAGATTTTTTTGTTCCCAAGCAGCCCACAGTTCTTGAGGTGAAATGACATATCCTTGGTCATTGGTTGCGTTTTTCCAATGTTCTACCCAGCGCATAAATGGCTTGTGTCCACTTCCTTTTGTGTTTTTGTCGTGAAAAGACCAAAAAGTGTTAAATGAGTTTACTAATTCTGCTAAAGTCTTTTCGTTATCATTTCTATTTTCAGCCTCACTATTCATCCAAGGAGCGAACGAATTAAATTGTGAAAATCCTAAAGAAGTATATAATAAAACTAGGAAAAGGTATGTTTTTTTCATTTATTTTGAAATTTATTCAAAGATAGTTTTTTTTATATTTTTCAAATAATTAAATGAAGTAAAAAAATTAGCATTTAACATTTTCAAATACAAATAGCCTCAAATGAATCAGGTATATAGTCTATTCATTTTCTTAAAATTAAATCAGAAATTTTACAGCTTCCTCTTTAACTTTTGTAAATTTGTAAAAAAATTTAAATGCTCTCGATTATAAAAAAATACAAATGGTTTTTGGTTATTGTAACGGCCCTTTCTACAATAATTTTAACGTTATTTTATTCAGCGTTAAAACCTAAAAAAACCCTTCCAATATATAATCCGTCGATGGTAAATCCGGAATTAGTAGATTCTACCATTCAATACATCAGTAAATATCACAGTATTGCTGATTTTTCATTTACCAATCAAAATGGAAAAACTATTACCCAAAAAGACTATGAAGGGAAAATTTATGTAGCCGATTTTTTCTTTACTACCTGCGGTTCTATCTGTCCTAAAATGACCACCAATTTAGTAGAGGTCCAAAAAGCAATTATCAACAATCCTAAAGTAATGCTGCTTTCGCATACTGTTTTTCCAGAAACAGATAGCGTTTCCGTTTTAAAAAAATATGCGATTAAAAATGGGGTAATTGACAGCAAATGGAATTTGGTTACTGGTGATAAAAAGCAAATTTATAGCCTGGCGAGAAAATCGTACTTGGCTGTAAAATTGGGAAAACCAGAAGAGTTATACGATATGGTTCATACTGAAAATTTTGTATTGGTTGATTCAAAAAGACGCGTTCGAGGATTTTATGACGGAACCAAAAAGGAAGATATTGCGCGATTAATTGAAGACATCACTTTTTTGTGTACCCAATAGTGTGATCATTTTTAAAACCTAAAAATGTCATAAAACTGATAATTATCATTTGATTGAATAATATTATATTTACTTTTGCAATCTAAATTCAATCTAAATAAGGTTTGCGAACTACAATAAATTCTCTCAAAAAAGGCGAAACGGCAATAATCAAAGAATTTGATATTGACTCTATTCCATTAAAGCTATTGGAAATGGGCTGTTTGCCTGGGAATACGGTTCAATTACTTCAGATTGCTCCTTTTGGGGATCCCCTTTATTTAAACATTAACGGCTCACATCTCGCAATTCGCATAGAAACTGCAAATGAAATTGAGGTTGAAATTCTAAAATCCAACTCATAATGAGCAGTAATACTATAAATGTTGCTTTAATTGGAAATCCAAATACGGGGAAAACTTCTGTTTTTAACGAATTGACTGGATTGAACCAGCAAGTGGGAAACTACCCAGGAATTACAGTTGAAAAAAAGATCGGATTTTGTAAATTAAATTCTAAAATTAAAGCCAATATTCTCGATTTACCTGGAACTTATAGTTTAAATGCTAGTTCTATTGATGAAAATGTGGTGATTGAATTGCTATTAAATAAAAATGATAAATTATATCCTGATGTTGCAATAGTTGTTGCGGATGTAGAAAATTTGAAACGTAATTTATTGCTTTTCACTCAAATAAAAGACCTTGAGATACCAACTATATTAGTCATAAATATGGCAGATAGAATGAAATTCAAAGGAATTTCATTGGATATTCCTTATTTGGAAGAGCATTTTAAGACAAAAATCGCATTGATTAGCACCAGAAAAGGAAACGGAATTGAGAAATTAAAAGAGCTAATTGTTAATTACAAATCACTTTCTACTCGGCCTTGTTTGAATGCATCAAGTATAGATCCCGACTATTTCGAAACCTTGCAAAAAACTTTTCCAACGCAATTACTTTACAAATTATGGTTGGTAATTACTCAGGATGTCAACTTTTTGAATTTGGAGAGAAATGAAATTCAAAATTCCTATACCAAGTCACATTCCGATTTAAAGAGATTGCAGCAAAAGGAAACCATCAAGAGATACCAATTTATTAACGATATTTTAAAAGTAGGTCATAAAATTGACTCCTCAATTGCAAAAGATTTCCGAAGTAAATTAGACCGTATTTTAACCCATAGAATCTGGGGTTATTGTTTCTTTTTTGCCATTTTGTTTTTCATCTTTCAGTCTATTTTCGAATGGTCAAAAGCACCTATGGAATTTATAGATGCTACTTTCGCTGATTTAAGTGTGTTGGCAAGTGAATTGCTACCCTCAGGGGTTTTAACCAATTTAATTTCCCAAGGAATCATCCCCGGAATTGGGGGAATATTAATTTTTATTCCACAAATAGCCTTTTTATTTTTATTTATTTCTGTTTTAGAAGAAAGCGGGTACATGAGCCGAGTGGTTTTTTTGATGGATAAATTAATGCGGAAATTTGGTCTCTCGGGTAAAAGTGTGATCCCATTAATTTCTGGAACTGCCTGTGCAATTCCTGCTATTATGGCTTCTAGAAATATCGAAAATTGGAAGGAAAGATTAATTACCATTCTCGTTACGCCATTCACTACCTGTTCTGCAAGATTACCGGTTTATGCTATTATTATTGCATTGGTAATCCCGGACACTAGAGTTTTTGGGGTATTTAATTTGCAAGGATTAACATTGATGTTGCTTTATCTTTTGGGATTTGGAATGGCGATTTTCTCGGCCTATGTTTTAAATAAAATTTTAAAAATTAAAGGGAAAACATTCTTTGTGGTTGAAATGCCCAATTATAAATTGCCTATGTTCAAGAATGTCGCTTTCAATGTGATTGAAAAAACGCGATCGTTTATTTTTGGAGCTGGGAAAATAATTCTTGCCATTTCAATTGTTTTATGGTTTTTGGCCTCCTATGGTCCTGGAAAAAAATTCAATGAGGCAGAGGCGATAATTACCGCTAACATTAACAATGTCGCCTTATCAAAAGTAGAATTTAAGGATAAAGTAGCTGCCTATAAATTAGAAAATTCTTATATCGGAATTATGGGGAAAGCTATAGAGCCTGCCATTTCCCCTTTGGGTTACGATTGGAAAATTGGAATTGCCATTATTAGTTCCTTTGCTGCAAGGGAAGTTTTTGTAGGCACTTTAGCTACTATTTACAGCGTTGGGGATAATGACAATGACAATACCATCAAAAACAAAATGGCCGCAGAAATTAATCCCGAAACAGGGGCTAAAATCTTCAATTTTGCAACCGGAATATCGTTATTGCTTTTTTATGCTTTTGCCATGCAATGTGCGAGTACTTTGGCAATAACTAAAAAAGAAACCAACACTTGGAAATGGCCTTTAGCGCAACTTGTTTTCATGAGCGGACTGGCTTACATTGTAGCTTTAGTCGCCTTTCAAATTCTAAAATAACTCCAAAATGACACAAGAAATAATAGCTTTTATTACTTTAGGATTGGCACTGGGTTATTTGACAAAGAAATTCTTTTTCAAGAAAAATACTTCCAAAAAGTGCGGTCCAAACGATTGTGGCTGTTCTTAATTTTTTTATTAACAATCCGAAAAATTCTCTTTTTTGAAGGCATTCAAAAACAACTTATTCTGTAAGTTTGTAGGATGTATGCTTTAGTCGATTGTAATAATTTTTATGCTTCCTGCGAACGTGTTTTCCAACCGAAACTCAACAGAAAACCGGTTGTGATATTATCCAATAATGACGGATGTGTAATTTCCAGAAGTAACGAAGCAAAGGCTGCTGGCGTTCCAATGGGCGCTCCATTATTTCAAATTAAAGACGTAGTAAAAGAAAAAAACATCGAAGTTTTTTCTTCAAATTATGTGCTCTACGGTGATTTAAGTAATCGGGTGATGAAAATATTAGCGCAGTTTTCACCCAATTTAGAAATTTATAGCATTGACGAAGCGTTTCTCAATTTTGACGGAATGGCAATTTCAAATTATAATTCCTATGGAATTGAGATGAAAGGCAGAATTCAAAAATGGGTGGGAATTCCTGTTTGCGTTGGTTTTGCACCTACAAAAGCATTGGCGAAAGTAGCCAACAAAATTGCCAAAAAATTCCAAGATCGTACTTCGGGAGTGTACACCATCGATACCGACGAAAAGAGAATTAAAGCCCTGAAATGGACTAAAATTGAAGATGTTTGGGGCATTGGAAATAGAACGACTAAGAAGGCGAAACTTCGAAATATCCATACCGCTTTCGATTTTATTCAGCCCCATCAAGAGCCTTGGATTCGAAAAGAGCTGGGCGTGGTAGGGCTTCGTTTAAAATACGAATTGGAAGGGAAATCGGTATTGGATTTAGAGCCTATTCCCAATGCTAAGAAAAGCATTGCCACAACAAGAAGTTTCCCAAAACAAATTGCCGATTTCGATTTATTACGAGAACGAGTAGCTACTTTTGCCGCTATTTGTGCCGAAAAATTACGGAAACAAAATTCCTGTTGCCACACTATTATTGTGATGTTGGTTATCGATAGGTACACCGTTAAAACGTCAAAATACTATTTTAATATGGCGGTTACTTTGCCATTTGCAACCAATTCTACCATAACTATTTCAAATATTGCAATAGATATATTAAAAAAATTACTTCACGGAAATGAAAACGTCAAGTTTAAAAAAGCGGGTGTAATAGTAACGGAATTTATCCCCGAAGATCAAAAGCAATATCAATTATTTGAAGAAGAAAACCCAAAGCATTTGGCGTTAATGCGATCGATGGATTTTCTAAATAAAAAGATGGGCGATAAAAAAGTCAAGTTGGCATCGCAAAATTTGAATCTGACCTGGAACATGCGACAAAATCATTTGTCAAAAAAATACACTACTAATTTCAACGATATTCTTGAGGTAAAATGTCAATAAAGAAAAACAACAAACTTACTTTTTTCCTTCCCAATTTCGAAAGTGATTTAAGAATTCCTTTTGTGAAAGAAGGCGTTTCGGCAGGATTCCCATCTCCAGCCGCCGATTTCATGGAAACCAGTATCGACTTAAATAAAGAATTAAGCGAGAATCCACTGGCTACTTTTTACATAAAAGTGAAAGGGAATTCTATGATTGATGCAGGTATAAACGACAAAGATGTTTTAGTTGTCGACCGAAGTTTGGAACCTCAAAACAATAAAATAGCCATTTGTTTTATAGATGGTGAATTTACTGTAAAACGAATTCTTGTAGAGGAAGATTGCTTGTATCTCATGCCAGAAAATCCTAGTTATTCTCCTATAAAAGTGACTGAAGAAAACCAATTGATTATTTGGGGAATGGTAACCTATGTGATAAAGAAATTGTAGTTATCGGAAAAGATAAATGCTAGTCATTCAACTTTAACACCGCCATAAATGCCTCTTGAGGAATCTCTACATTTCCAACCAATCGCATGCGTTTTTTACCTTTTTTCTGTTTTTCCAATAATTTACGCTTACGAGAAATATCTCCACCGTAACATTTGGCAGTAACATCTTTACGCAAGGCTTTTATCGTTTCACGAGCAATAATTTTGGCTCCAATTGCTGCTTGAATAGGAATGTCAAATTGCTGTCTTGGGATCAATTCACGTAACTTTTCACACATTTTTTTACCAATGTTGTACGCATTACTCTCATGAATTAATGCCGAAAGGGCATCCACAGATTGTGCGTTTAACAACACATCCAATTTAACTAATTTTGAAGTTCGCATTCCAATTGGCGAATAATCAAAAGACGCATATCCTTTAGAAACGGTTTTCAATCGGTCGTAAAAATCAAATACAATTTCTGCCAATGGCATATCAAAATTCAATTCTACTCGTTCCGTAGTCAAGTACGTTTGATTGGTAATCACCCCTCTTTTTTCAATACACAAACTCATTACATTACCCACAAAATCAGCTTTGGTAATAATAGTTGCTTTGATGTACGGCTCTTCAACGCGTTCTAATTTAGAAGGCTCCGGCAAGTCCGAAGGATTGTTAACTATAATAGCGGTTTCCGGCTCTTTTTTGGAGTAAGCCAAGTAAGACACGTTAGGAACAGTGGTAATCACGGTCATATCAAACTCGCGTTCCAAGCGTTCTTGAATAATTTCCATGTGCAACATTCCTAAGAATCCGCAACGGAAACCAAATCCTAAGGCGGCAGAACTTTCAGCAGTAAAAACCAATGAAGCATCGTTCAACTGTAATTTTTCCATAGAGTTCCGCAACTCTTCAAAATCATCATTATCTACAGGATAAATTCCCGCAAAAACCATCGGTTTTACATCTTCAAATCCGGTAATCATATTGGTAGTTGGCGTTTTTGCATCGGTTAAAGTATCACCTACTTTTACCTCTTTCGCCTCTTTTATCCCAGAAATTAAATAGCCCACATCACCTGCAGAAATGACTTGTTTTGGCACTTGATTTAATTTTAAAGTACCAATCTCATCGGCAAAATATTCGTTTCCAGTAGCCATGAATTTAATTTTCTGCCCTTTTTTAATTTGTCCGTTTTTCACACGGAAAATAACTTCAATACCACGAAACGGATTGTAGTGGGAGTCAAAAATTAATGCTTGTAAAGGTTCGTCTACATTTCCTTTTGGAGGAGGAATTCTTTCGATAATGGCGGCTAAAATATTTTCGACCCCCAGACCCGTTTTACCCGAAGCATGAATAATTTCGTCTATTTTGCAACCTAATAAATCCACAATATCATCGCTAACCTCTTCAGGATTAGCACTTGGTAAATCTACTTTATTTAAAACAGGAATAATTTCTAGGTCGTTTTCCAAGGCTAAATACAAATTAGATATCGTTTGTGCCTGAATACTTTGGGCAGCATCTACAATCAAAAGCGCGCCTTCACAAGCCGCAATAGATCGAGAAACTTCATATGAAAAATCAACGTGGCCGGGAGTATCAATCAAATTCAAAATGTAATCTTCACCTTTGTATTTGTACTCCATTTGAATCGCGTGACTTTTAATAGTAATCCCACGCTCGCGCTCCAAGTCCATATTATCTAGCAATTGCGCCTTCTCCTCACGAGCCGTAACCGTTTGCGTAGCCCCCAATAATCGGTCAGCAAGCGTACTTTTCCCGTGGTCGATGTGTGCAATAATGCAAAAATTTCTTATGTGTTTCATGCTTTGTCAGTGTCAATTTTATTTGGCTTACCC
This sequence comes from Flavobacterium sp., assembly GCA_021740105.1. Lineage (GTDB taxonomy): Bacteria > Bacteroidota > Bacteroidia > Flavobacteriales > Flavobacteriaceae > Flavobacterium. The sequence goes on along the minus strand of JAIPAM010000001.1, from coordinate 292,751 downwards.
TGAATTTATTTCTGGGCGTGACCACAAGGGTCGGGCTTTTCGCTCTATCTTTTGTTCCGCTTTCGCTCCACAAAAGGATGCCGCTGCTATCCCTCACGCAATTAATTTGCAAATATAGTTTAAATTCAGCACTTTCAAATAGCTCAAATGGGTCTTTATGATATATTCTATTTTCTATTCTCACAAAACCGTTATCTTTGCAAAAATATTTCAAATATGCCAAAAATAGGCAACATAATATTACCCGATTTTCCTTTGCTTCTCGCTCCAATGGAAGACGTTAGCGATCCGCCATTTCGTAGATTGTGCAAGCAGCATGGTGCCGATTTAATGTATTCTGAATTTATTTCTTCCGAAGGATTGATTCGCGATGCCATTAAAAGCCGCATGAAATTGGATATTTTTGATTATGAACGCCCCGTTGGAATTCAAATTTTTGGTGGCGACGAAGAAGCTATGGCGCTTTCCTCAAAAATTGTCAGTACTGTAAATCCCGATATTATTGATATTAATTTTGGTTGTCCCGTAAAAAAAGTAGTTTGTAAAGGTGCCGGAGCGGGGGTTCTAAAAGATGTCGATTTGATGATTCGATTAACGCAAGCTGTTATCGATAGCACCGATTTACCAGTAACCGTAAAAACGCGTCTGGGTTGGGACGATTCTTCGATAAATATCGATGAGGTTGCGGAACGCTTACAAGACATTGGCGTGGCAGCTTTAAGCATTCATGCTAGAACTCGCGCCCAAATGTACAAAGGTCATTCCGACTGGTCACACATTGCCAGAGTAAAAAATAATCCTAGAATTACCATGCCGATATTCGGTAACGGCGATATCGATTCTCCTGAAAAAGCCCTCAAATATAAAAATGAATATGGTATTGATGGCATTATGATTGGTCGCGCTGCCATTGGTTATCCATGGATTTTCAACGAAATAAAACACTATTTTAAAACAGGAGAGCATTTAGCTAAACCAACTGTGATTAACCGAGTAGAAGCAGTCCGGAATCACCTTACTTGGGCGATGGATTGGAAAGGCGAAAGACTCGGAATTGTGGAAACTCGACCGCATTATGCCAATTATTTCAAAGGAATACAATCGTTTAAAGAACACCGTCAAAAATTAGTAACGCTGAGCACTCCAGAGGAGTTATTCGCCGCATTAAATGAAATTGAAGAAGTGTATGCAGAATATCAGTTTTAAACTATTCCAATAACTTCTTGCTCACGCGGTTACTCGCAATCAACGAAGCGATAAAGCCCAACGAGATAATGGTTCCTAAAACAATTACTACATTTTTAAATAGGAAATCCACCGGATAAGCCAAGGAAGGCGTAATCATGATGACTTCAAATTGCTGCTGGATTAACACCAACACCACCCCAATTGAAAGTCCAAAAAGCCCACCCAAAACACTTAATAAAGTCCCTTGAAGCAAGAATATTTTTCTCAAATCTTTCACTTCTGTTCCTAAATTATAAAGCGTTTTTAAATTCCCTCGTTTGTCTAAAATCATCATGATAATAGCTCCAGCTAGGGTAAATAGGGTTAGGATAATCACAAGGGTAAACAACAAATAAATGGCGGTATTTTCGGTATTGAGCATTTTGTACAAAGCGTCATTGAGTTGCGCTCTGTTTTTAATGGTGATTTTATTATCGAATATATTTTGTAGTTGCTCTTTTACTTTATTTTCGTCGGCATTGGGTTTTAATTTTAATTCCAGAGTGGTGATTTGGTTGGATTGAAATCCCAGTAATTCTCTTGCTACATCAATATCTGCAAATACATATTTAGAATCTAAATCTTCGCTTACGGCATAAATACCAACAGGAATTAAACCAATTTTTACAAATGCATCGTCCGGATTTTCTATCGTTCCTTTACCTGGTTTTGGAGCAAATACCTCAAACGGATTATTGAAATCGAATATGCCAAGCGATAACTTTTGAGAAATTCCATACCCCACGACTACTTGCGAAGTATTTGGACTTAGCCATTGTCCGTTGAACAAGCTTTTTTGAACGTTGCTCACTTTGGTAAACGTAGAATCAACCCCTTTCAAATAAGAAAATTGCTCTTTGCCATCAAACATAAATAAGGCGCGTTCTTCGACTATCTTACTGTAAGAAGTTACGCCTTCAATAGCTTTTATTTTTTGCTCTTGAGTTGGTGAAATAGTATAGGATTTACCTAAAGTGCTGTTGATTTTTAAATCGGGGTCGAAGTCATTACTGAACGACAAACTGAAATTCACCAACCCACTAAAAATAGATAATACTACAAATAAAACCATAGAGCTTACAATAATTCCAAGCGAAGCAATGCCATTAATAATGTTGATTGCATTATTTTTATTGGCACTTTTCAGGTAGCGCTTGGCTATGTAATAAGGGAAGTTCAATTTAGGTTGCTCTTCGTTTTTCTAAAAGATCGCGGTTTTCGATTGGATTTTCTTTTGCCGCTAAGGCATTATCAATCTTCTCGATATAGTCTAGGGAATCGTCAATGAAGAAAGTTAGGTTAGGTACTTTTCTCAATTGAAGTCGTACGCGTTGAGATAAATCGTGTTTTATTAATTTGGTATTGGATTTAATAGCGACCAAAGTTTCTGCGGCTTTTTCTTGAGGGAAAATACTTAAATGCACCGTTGCAACCGATAAATCAGAAGTTACCACCACTTTTGACACGGAAATAATCAAATTGGAAATTCCATTTTTACGAACTTCACCTTGTAAAATATCCACCAAATCGTTTTGGATTACGCCACCTATTTTTTTCTGTCTATTTGTTTCCATGGTGCAAAAATACAATTTTTTTGAGTTCTAGCGTTTCAAAGGTGCAAAGCAATAAAGTTTTTTATCTTTGTCCCAACTAATTGCAGCTAAAAATGAGAAAAATTGAACACATTGGAATTGCGGTAAACAGCCTTGAAGTTTCGAATTTGGTTTTCGAAAAACTATTTGGTGCCCCAGCCTATAAATCGGAATTGGTAGAAAGCGAAGGAGTTAAAACTTCCTTTTTTATGAATGGCCCTAATAAAATTGAATTATTGGAAGCGAAGAATCCGGAGAGTCCAATTGCTAAATTCCTGGAAAAAAAAGGCGAGGGAATTCACCACATCGCTTTTGATGTAGAAGATATTGTTTCGGAAATCGCGCGATTAAAAGCGGAGGGTTTTGTGGTTTTAAACGAAGTTCCCAAGAGAGGGGCCGACAATAAATTAGTGGCTTTTCTTCATCCAAAAACCACCAATGGCGTTTTGATCGAGCTGTGTCAGGAAATGAAGTAAATGGCTTTAAGGTTTATTTTTATTCGAAAAGGAATCCGGAATCCCTTTCAAAAAGATTTGCAGAGAATCAAAAATAGTAGTAATATTGCACCTCGTTAAAGGTCCTATAGCTCATTCGGTTAGAGCAACTGACTCATAATCAGTAGGTGCTTGGTTCGATTCCAAGTGGGACCACAATAATCAAAAGACTTCACAGTAATGTGAGGTCTTTTTTGTTTAATTAGTTTGCACATAGTTTGCACAAAATTGCTTTCCAAGACCATAAATCAATCTTTATGGCAAACATTAAAACGCTCTTAGACCTTCGTAGAGCAAAATCAGATGGAACATTCAACATCATCTTTAGAATCATTGATTTTAAGAAAGTCTACACCATTAATTCAGGGGTAGCACTTCAACAACATTATTGGGATGAAAGAAAAGGGCAAGTGGTAAAAGAATATCCAAATGCGAAGCTTCTAAACATCAAACTCTCTAAGCACTTCTTTAAAATCGAACAAGCTGTTCTTTCATTAGATGATGAATTCTCTATTGATAAGCTCAAAGCAATGCTCTCTGGGAAGCCACAAGTTGAAACTCCTGAAACATTCCAAATTTTTGCAGATAAAGTCATTCAACAAATGTTGGAAGCTAACAGAGTTGGTAATGCAATAGTCTATCGAACAGCAGTTAACAGGCTTATTACCTATTGTGGGAAGGATGTTACTTTTGAAGAGGTTAATTACAAGCTCTTAGACCAATTTAGCCATCATTTAACCACCTCAGGACTCAAAATAAACAGTGTGTCTAACTATTTTAGATCCATTCGAGCTATCTACAATAAGGCTATTAAGATGAAGGTGGTTGATAGGTCTTTTTATCCCTTCCATGACATCAGTATAAAGAGTGAAAAGACAGCAAAAAGAGCCATTTTGAAGGATGATATTGCCAAGCTCTTACAAATTCATGTAGAGAAGAATTCAACCTGTTGGAGGTCTTTAAATTACTTCATGTTGAGCTTCTTTTTGAGAGGTATTTCTTTCACCGATTTAGCCTATTTAAAGCATTCAAATATCATCGATGGTAGAATTGAATACAAGCGAAGAAAAACACATCAAAACTATAGTGTAAAGCTGTTTCCTGAGGCAGAATCTATAATCAATCAGATGCATGCTCCTGGAAGTGATTACCTACTGCCTATTATTCCATTTGGTGTTACAGAAGACAATGTAAGAGCTAAAAGAATCATCCAGCAATGTATCAAAACAACCAATAAATATTTGAACCGGTTATCTGCAGAGGTTGGTCTAGGTTCTTCTGTAACAACCTATTCAAGTAGACATTCATTTGCTACTATTGCTAAACGCATGGGATATTCAAATGAACTAATTGCAGAAGCACTTGGTCATCAGCATGGAAATAAGATAACTAACATCTATCTAGACACTTTTGAAACTAAGGTGATCGATGAAATGCATCAACATGTAATTATGTAACTGTCTATCTGTAAAGGATGAATTGAAAAAGGATGAACATGATTTATGCTTCTACAGAAGAACTAGATTAATTAAGTCTTTTGTAGGAGCTCTTTTCAGTTCCAATAGTACCAGATGAGATTGCATTGGAAAGTTTCATCTTACTCTTGCGAAGCTCACGCTTCACATCATTAATAGCTATAAGTTCAGGTGCTACTTTTGTTATTAGTTGCTTCAGTTTGTAATGATCGGTACTTACTAAATGAATATTACTGCCTTTAGAATGAATTAAGTTCCATAGTTTAACAGGGTCAGTATCCATTAGCTTGTGAATAGTTATGTATTCGTTATCTAGTTTAATGCTGTCTTGAAGCCTAAGCCTACTTGTGATACAGAAAGCATCTAATCTTCTACTCATCTTGTTGTATATCTATATGTTATGGGAAGCCCAAAGGTAATACTGCCTTTTTAAATACACAATTTTTTAACCCTCATTTTATAAACAAAATGTTGATGTTTTTAACAAAAATGGGACAAATGGGACAAATGATTCTTCAAAAAATATTTATACACAAATGATGAGCTGCATGCACATCACCCGCTAATTCACCCTTCTAAAGCAAAAACTTGTTTTTCTTAACATAAAATAATATATATAGCGATTCGTAGCTAAAAATGGATTGATTTTTCTACTTAACCAAAAATATTATTTTCCAAAATTTCTAACCTGTAAAGTTATTTTGACCTGTATGTTAATAGCTTGCTCACTCCCACTAACAACCCTGTCTCAAATAATTACCCTGGAGTACTCCCGCCTTCAAACAGAAACAAGAGCTGTCTTATTATAAGACAAAATATTCTTATGTTTGTATCAATCTAACACATCAATACAGGATAGCTAATGGATAAATTTGAAGATGTAGACTATTGGAAAGGAATAGTACTTTATGGCTTAAATCAAGCCACTTACAAGATTGCATTAGGCAAAACCATCCTTGAATTAGCTTCTCAAGATAAAGAGGCTGTAGAATGGGATCATCTATCTAAAATCTATTTGGAAACCTACATGGAGAGGCTAAAAACAAACTACAACCCACAACAAAGCAATCCATCCAGGAAAACCAAAATGGAGAGGATTATTGATTCTCTAAACAAAGGATTGATTGATTATGAGGGAGCAATTTATTCAGTGGGTACTGATGCTTTTAATGATGTTGTGCCAAGGTTTCAGACCATAGGAACAGATAAAGATATTGTTGGGGAGAAGTTCTATCACTTTGATTTTGGAAAAAAGCTCTATTTGCATGATGCTACCTTCCAAATCAATGAAACATCAAAACAAGAGCTCACAGATGAGCTTGATGCTAGATGGAGTTTATTAGAAGGGGCTTTCTCTTTAGCACACGGTGATTTTAAGCTGTCTAATGATGTTAGAGATGTTTACCTGGAGAATAGTTACACCAGGACTAATATAACAGGCAACATTCCATTCTTACAAGGATATCAGGGAAACACGTGTTTCTATTGTGGTGAAAGGATCGGGGATAAAGATGTTCATGTGGATCATGTTTTACCAAGGCAATTCATCCAACATGATGAAATATGGAACCTTGTGTTGAGTCATAGCATCTGCAACATGAACAAAAATGATGCATTAATAGGAAAGCACTACTTTGAGAAGCTTGTAGCACGTAATGAGAACATCATGGGGAGTAATCATCCCTGGAAAAAGAAAATAGCTGATGCTCTAGGAGACAACCCAATTAAAAGAAATAAATCAATGCTGTATCATTATGAGAACGCAAAGATTGTCCTTAAGAACAATTACTGGGAGAACTCTCCTAATTACAACAGAGAAACAGATCCCTTCTTTAAAAGATTAATAACCAAACTGAATAACAGATGAGTGTCTTTCAACAAATAGAACCACAGCACTATGTTTTTGAAACAGACTATTTCTTTGCAATCTATGATAGGTTTCCTGTTTCTCCAGGACATCTATTAATCATTTCTAAGGCCTTAAAACATGATTACTTTGGACTGGATGAAAAAGAGAAAAACGACCTTAATATAGCTATTAAATGCGGTAAAGAAGTGGTTGAAAAGCAACATTCTCCTTCTGGGTACAACATTGGAATGAACTGTGGTGAAGATGCTGGGCAAACTGTTATGCACTTCCATTGTCACATTATACCAAGGTACAAAGGTGATATGGAAAACCCTAGAGGAGGTATAAGACATTGTGTTGAGGGTAAAGGGTATTATTAAAGTTAAATGGTTAAGATGAGTAATAATCTTTTAAGTCGTACTTCAGAATTCATAGAAAAAGCTAAGAAAAAGCATGGAGATAAGTATGATTATTCGAGGGTAGAATATAGTGGTGCACATACTAAAGTTTGCATAATATGCCCTGAACATAGGGAGTTTAATCAAGCACCTACAGGTCACTTAACTGGAAATGGATGCCCAAAATGTGCAGCAAAATATTTTCGTGGTAAATATCGATTAACTACATTAGAAACATTTCTTGAACAAGCCAAACAAATCCATCTAGATAACTATGATTATTCCAAAGTAGAATGGAAGAACACTTACACTAAGATAACCATTATTTGTCCAATCCATGGTGAGTTTTCTCAAATACCTCAAAATCATATCAGGCTTAAATGTGGATGTAGAAAATGCGGAAGAGAAATAACTAAATCAAAGCTGAGTAAATACAATACTGAATATTTTATAGAAAACGCCATTAAAGTACATGGTGACAAGTATAGCTATGTAAATAGCAAATGTTATAATTCAACAGACAAAGTAGAAATAGAATGTCCAATTCATGGAGTATTCCCACAACCAGCAAATCAACACTTACAAGGGCATGGTTGTCCTAAGTGTAATTTTGACCAAATGGCATCAGATAGATCAATGGGTAAAGAGAATTTCATACTTAAGTCAAAAGAGTTATTTGGAGATAAATTTGAATATAGTAAAGTAGAATATATTAATGGCCAAACAAATGTTATACTCAAGTGTATAACTCATGGAGACTTTGAAGTGAGTCCAAACAATCATTTATCCAAAAAAAGTGGATGTCCCATATGCAATGAATCTAAATTGGAAAGAAAACTTGCGTTTGTTTTAGAAGAACTAAAGGTTGTTTATGTAAGACAAAAAAAGTTTAAATGGCTGGGTAAACAATCATTAGATTTCTATGTTCCTGAATATGATATTGCGATTGAATGTCAAGGTGCTCAGCACTTTAAACCAGTTGATTTTGCGGGAAAAGGAGTTGAATGGGCAAATAAAGCATTTGAAGAAGTAAAAAAAAGAGATGATATTAAACTAAAGAAATGTTTGTCACATGGTATTAAAATGATTTATGTTATTGATAACGATGAGTATTTTAATAAGAAGTATCATTTCGATATAGTAGAACCTTTTTCTGGAAATGTAAGCTATAAAATAATCCATGTAAATAACTTGATGCTATACATATTGCGTTTGATAGAAGAGCATAAATTATTGAATTAGAAAAGCAGATAGTAACAAAATCAAGTTCGCCAAGTAATTCATTATCATATGCCCACATAAGAAGCATCCTTACCACCAGAAACCCAGTATTGATTTTCATGTTGGGCACATCCCCCTATTTTGCATCTAATATTCAACCGTTTAGAATTTTTTATTAAATTTGTATTGTCTACTGCTAGTTAATGCTTTAGAATCAAGATAGTAACGTTATTGCTTAGTCTGTTCCATCATCAAACAAAAAATCATGAAAAATCTATTAATTGTATTTCTAATTTTTATAAATACTTGTTACGCTCAAACTAAAGAAGAAACCCAAGAATGGATCAGTGAGAAGATCAACTATTATTCCTATTCAGATGATGTAAAAGTGTTTCATAACTACACAATCACATTTGATGAATCAAACATGATTATAAATAGTAACTGTAGAACAGTAACTGGAATGGGTAGTGGGACAGGAACAGGAGCTACAAAATTAGATAGTACATCAGATATTACTTATTATGTCCCAATTAAAGATTTGTATAAAATTCGATTTGAATCAAAAGTATTCAATGTTTGGCTCTATCTAAAAACAAAGACTAATTCAATCAAGGTAAATAATGAGATGACAAATCATGTAGAAATATTGCTTGAAAAATCAGTTTTAGAAGACGATATGACAAATCGAATGGATAACGCCTTTACAAACTTAATAAAGCTTTATGGAGGTTCTTTTGCCCCAGAGAAGTTTTAATTTTACCTGTGTATCAATAAAAAGCATCCTCCCCACCAAAACCCCTGGTGACAAATTTTAAGTTGGAGGTACCCCCCAATGTTATTCAATTATAGAAATTTAAATAACTCAGCTACTGACACCCCTAAAGATTTAGTGATTTTAAGCATGGTTGAAACTTTCATCTCTTGCTTGCCTTTAATGTATTTTCTTAAGTTCTCAACATCAAGGTCTGCATCATGAGCTACCTCTCTAGTTTTCAAGCCTTTTAGTTTTATTATCTCTTCTATTTGCTTCCCAAGATTAATGATATCTGGGGTAAGTGGTGATTTACGAACTCTTTTTTCCATAATGGAAAATTACTTTCATCTAATTAGATGTATGTGATTGTATTCAATAAGTTGTATGTAACTGATTTTTTATTACTTTTGAAAAATAATAATAAATGAAATCAATTATAAATAACTTGATGAAATGCTACACACTAGAGAACCAACATTTAAAATTATTAAATAAAAGAAATAATAGAATTCAATTTATTAAAACCATGGAGAACAGAAACCATTAAAAACGAGGTGAAACCGAAAAACCAAACGAGTAGGAAACAAAAAACAACAACATGAAAAAAATAATTTTTTACACATTAATTACAATCTGCACATTAACCAACAGCTTTTCACAAGATATGATTACCAAGAAAACAGGTGAGGATATTAATGCAAAAATTTTGGAAGTTACCAATTCAGAAATAAAATATAAAAGAACGGATAATTTAGAAGGTCCAATTTTTAGCATATTAAAATCTGATGTATTATTAATTAGATATAAAAATGGTAGTAAAGATGTTTTTAGTGAAACAACAGTTTCTGATAAAAAAAATGATGATGACATGTTATCAAAGGGAAAAGCAGATGCTAAATCATTTTACAGAGGACAAAATTCTGGAGCTGCTTGGACTGCTGTAACAACAATATTAACAAGTCCACTTATTGGAGTTTTACCAGCTGCTCTATGTGCTTCAGCAGATCCAAATGATGAAAATCTTAAATATCCAAATCCTAGCTTAATGAAAAATGCAGATTACAATAAAGCATATGTTGATGAGGCTCATAAAATAAAAAACAAAAAAGTTTGGAAAACTTTTGGTATTACCTCTGGAGTGTGGTTGGTTTTAATTTTAATATTATAATTTAAGGGCAATCAAGCGGTCTCACTCCAATCGTTTGCTTTGTTACGTTGGGCTTTTCCAGTCGCTTTAACAAGCTCCGTTCCAAAGACCACTTGAAACCAAAACTAAGGGCAGTTATGAAAAATAACAGCCCTTTTTTGCTTTCTACGCTCCCAATCTTCACACACGCACTCATTACGTTCGTTAGAGCTACTTAATCCAACATACAGCTTCATTTCGTTGCTCTGCATTCAGCAGTATTGTTGTCTCTCGCTCTATGATTTTTCAGCGGTTGCTCCTATGCCTAGCAGTTGGGGATTTGCTCCACTATCGTTTTGCACTCAAATAAGGAACGCTACGCTGATTTTTATTCATTCCCCAACGAAACGCTCTAAGTATTCCACATCACTTCGCTAAAGCTACGTTTTGTTCCCATCCTTAGGCTGCTAGTCATTTGCCGCAACACCGCATCTTGTTCCTCGAAAAATTCCATAAATTCCATTTTTCTGCGGTACAGCTGGGTGTTTAACTAACAAGAACGTTTTTGCATAACAGAAAAAAGGTGGCAAATTTAGAGTGCATTCCTTACTTCAGTCGATCATTCTTCTCTCCATTCTCGTAAGTCATTACCTCAATTTGTAGCACTTTCTTTTTTCTCTTTTTTTGTTTTGAAAAATGTAATACATTTGGATCAAGTAAAACAAACCTATTTTAAAACCAGGTTTTGGTTTGCACATAGTTTGTACAATCGGTGAAAGACTTTTAAACATCCTGTCGTTCCTATAGCTCATTCGGTTAGAGCAACTGACTCATAATCAGTAGGTGCTTGGTTCGATTCCAAGTGGGACCACCACAAAACCCTTGTAAGTATCAGTATTTACAAGGGTTTCTTATTAAAAAGTTGAGCAAAACCCCGTGCTCAACTTTTTTGTTTGCTTTAAACGGAAGTTTTGAAACCTCATTTTATATGTTAAATTTTAACCTCAATTGAAAACTTAACATTGGAATACCGTCAATTAGTTTACCTTTGCCTAACAATTACATAACAATTAATTAACATTGAATTAAAACAACAAGCTGTCATGGAAGAAAACAACCAAATGGGTGAAACCAATAAAGAAGAGCAAGTAGATACAAATAGTGTTCAGGAGCCAAAACCTGCTGCACCTATTAGAAGAACTGTTACAAGAAAACCCGCAGTTAAAAAAGGGACTGAATTGCCAGCAACTACTCCACAACCAAGGAGAAGAGTGGCGGTAGCAAAAAAACCAATTGCAGAAATTACTGTCTCAATAGAAAATGAAACTCCAATGGAAGCTCCAGAAAATAGTGTTGTTGTAGAGGAAACTGAAATTACGGAAAAAAAAGATTTAAGTAGTAACAAAAACAAAAAATCCAAAAAGATGAGTAACAAACTTACAGAAAAAGAAAAGAAAGAGAAAGCGAAGAAAAAAGAGAAATTAGCTGTAGCTAAAGAAAAACAAAAGCAAAAAGAGAAAAAAGCAAAGAAAAATAAAAAAGAAAAAGCGAAGAAAGAAAAAGCCAAAAAGAAATTAAAAGAAAAAACGGCTAAGAAAAAAGCGGCTGCAAAAAAGAAAAAAGCAAAAGCAAAATCAAAGAAAAAATAAAAAAGTCTAGCAAATTTTAGTATTGCTATAAATTATTGAAAGACTTCACTCTAATGTGAGGTCTTTTTTGTTTAAATAGTTTGCACCTAATTTTTACAAAATAACATACCAAATTGAACCCTATTCCAACTCTTACAATATTTTTCTATATTTGAAGTAAAATCATTTTAATGAAAGCAGCATTTTCTTTTGTAATTCTTCTAATTTCCTCCTTTGTTTTAGGACAAAATCTCAATCAATACGTAAACCCATTTATAGGAACTGGCGGTCATGGACACACGTTTCCCGGCGCAACACTTCCCTTTGGGATGGTGCAATTGTCCCCCGACACCCGAATTGATGGCAGTTGGGACGGTTGTTCAGGCTACCATTATTCAGATACAACCATTTACGGTTTCTCCCACACCCATTTAAACGGAACGGGTTGTTCGGATTTTGGCGATATCATGATTATGCCAACAATGGGAAATCCGTATTTGGATAGTAAAGTCTATTCTTCGAAATTTTCTCATCAAAATGAAAAAGCAAGCGCAGGATTTTATGCTGTGAAATTAGATAAACACAATATAGAGGTGCGGTTAACGGCCTCAACCCGTGTTGGTTTCCACGAATATACTTTTAATTCTGCCGGTCAAGCCAATGTGGTCCTGGATTTAAATCACCGTGATAAATTACTTTATGGCGAGGTGAAAATCATAGACAACAAAACCATCGAAATCTTGAGAAGAAGTGAAGCCTGGGCCAAAGACCAATATGTGTATGCCCGAATTGAGTTTAATGTGCCAATGGAAATTTCAAAAAGCAATGCTATTAGTGGTAGAAATGGATTTATGACTGGAGAAATTTTGGCTTGTTCCTTTTCTAAACAGGTTAAAAAAGGCGATAAAATCCTTGTGAAAGTAGCGCTATCGCCAACCGGATTTGAAGGAGCAAAACTAAACAGTTCCGAAATTAAAGGCTGGGATTTTGAAAAAGTTAAAAAGGAAGCGGAGCAAAAATGGGATTCAGAATTGTCGAAAATCCAAATTAAATCCGACAATAAAGATAAAAAAACGGTTTTCTACACTGCCTTGTATCACACGATGATGCAGCCCAATATTGCGCAGGATTTGGATAAAAAATACCGAGGAAGAGACAACAAAATTCACGTTGCCGAAGGATTTGATTACTATTCAGTGTTTTCACTTTGGGATACGTTTCGTGCCGCACATCCACTTTACACGTTGATTGACAAAAAACGGACTGCCGATTTTATCAATACGTTTTTAAAACAATATGAACAAGGTGGCAGGTTACCCGTTTGGGAATTGGCCTCCAATGAAACCGATTGTATGATTGGCTACCACTCCGTTTCAGTGATGGCTGATGCGATGGCAAAAGGCATCAAAGGATTTGACTACGAAAAATGTTTTGAAGCGGCTCATCATTCGGCAACATTGGACCATTTAGGATTGGACGCCTATAAAAAACAAGGTTTTATTTCGATGGACGACGAACACGAAAGCGTTTCAAAAACATTGGAATATGCTTATGACGATTGGTGTATTGCCCAAATGGCTGAAATTTTGAATAAAAAAGAGGCACACAATTATTACATGAAACGATCTCAAAGTTGGAAAAATGTCTTCGATTGGAATACCGGTTTCATGCGACCAAAGAAAAATGGAGGTTGGAACAAGCCCTTCGATCCAAGAGAAATCAATAATAATTTTACCGAAGGCAATTCGTGGCAATATTCGTTTTTCGTACCTCAAGACATTCCTGGGATGATTGAAGCCTATGGCGGAGCAGCAAAATTTGAAGCCAAGCTCGACGAAATGTTCAACAGCGAAAGTAAAACTACGGGTCGCGAGCAAGCCGATGTTACGGGATTAATTGGTCAATATGCTCACGGAAACGAGCCGAGTCATCACATGGCGTATTTGTACAATTACGTTGGGAAGCCAGAAAAAACCACTGAAAAAGTACATTTCATTTTAGATAATTTCTATAAAAATGCCCCAGACGGATTAATAGGAAATGAAGATTGCGGACAAATGAGCGCTTGGTATGTGTTGAGTTCTATGGGAATTTATGCCGTAACCCCTGGAATACCTGAATGGAGCGTAACGCAATCTAGTTTTGATTCTATCAAAGTTAATTTTGAAGACAAAACAACTCAAGAAATTTTCAAAAAAATGCCTGTTAGAGCGATGGATAATTTTGGAATAAATAGCAATTATAAGGATGTTGCAGTTGGATATTCCTATAATGAAATCGTTCCTGTTCCATTAATTCAAGCCGAAGGCAAAGCGTTTAAAGATAAAATGGCGATTGATATTGTATCACAAAATCCAACAGATAAATTATACTATTATATTGAAAGAAATAATGAATCCAAATCGGCTAAAATTTGGGAAGCATATAAAGGACAAATAATTATTGAATCCAATACGGAGATTCTGGCCAAATCTCAGAATGAAAACGGCAATAGTGCCATCGTCTCCGCCCAATTCTACAAAAAACCGTCCAATTTTTCCATCGAGATAAAATCGAAATACAATCCGCAATATACTGCCGGTGGCGATGAAGGAATTATAGACGGGATTAACGGAACTGAAAACTGGAGAAAAGGCGAGTGGCAAGGGTATCAAAGTCAAGATTTTGAAGCGATAATTAATTTGCAAACCGAGAAAAACGTTTCGAATTTCAGCGCCACTTTTCTGCAAGATTCGGGCTCGTGGATTTTAATGCCAACGAAAGTCGACTATTATGTGTCGAATGATAACGTGAATTTCACCTTGGTAGGAAGTGTAAATAATTCCATTAGTCCAAAAACCGAAGGGAACAAAATTGAAAATTTCGAATACCAATCGCCTCAAGAACTTAAAGCAAAATACATTAAAGTGAAAGCCTACAATTTTGGAAAACTTCCCGATTGGCATCTCGGTGCTGGTGGTGATGCGTTTATTTTCATCGATGAAATAACGATTAAGTAAATCAACCATGAAAGTTGCCTTAATCCAAGCGCCGTTAGTTTGGGAAAACCCAAAACAAAATCGGAATTATTTCGAAGACAAAATCAATTCCATTAAAGAAACTATCGATTTGATTGTCCTTCCTGAAATGTTTACCTCCGGGTTTACCATGAATCCAAAAGCCGTTGCCGAATCGATGCAAGGGGAAACCGTTTTGTGGTTACAAGTATTGGCGAAAGCCAAAAACGCTGCCATTACCGGAAGTTTGGTGATTGAAGAAAAGGGAAATTTCTATAATCGGTTGGTGTTTGTTTTCCCCTCTGGAGCAATTAAAACCTACGATAAAAAACACTTGTTTACCCTAGCGGGTGAAGATAAAGCCTACACTTCGGGAACCCAAAAGCTTGTATTCGAATACCAAGGGCTTAAAATTTGTACCCTTATTTGCTACGATTTGCGCTTTCCAGTATTTGCAAGAAATACAGAAGAGTATGATGTATTAATTTATGTTGCCAATTGGCCAAAACCTAGAATCAACGCTTGGGACGCACTACTCAAAGCACGCGCAATTGAAAACATGTGTTATACTATTGGAGTAAATAGAATGGGCGAAGATCCCAACAAACACGATTATCCGGGACATTCTCAAGTGATTGATGAATTAGGAAATTACCTGATTGCACCTCAAGAAATCGAAGGGGTATTTATTACCACTTTAAACAAAAACACTTTAGAAGCAACGCGTCAAAAGTTTGGTTTTTTGAACGATCGTGATGCCTTTACAATGTAGCTTATCTGGATAAATCAAAAGATTGATCTACATCCCAATTGCTGCGAACATCAATTTCTTTTGGGAAATAAATGACTTCTTCGGGTTGTCGTCTTTCTAAGAAATTCCCGGAATCCCATTCCTTATTTCCATTGGCATCATAAATCACGCGAAGGGTATATTTTGAGGGTTCTAAAAACATAAAATCTACGAAATTGACTTTGTCTAAAAATTCTGAAGCAATAACATCCCCTTTTTCATTGGTCAATTGCACAATAACCGGAAACTGTTTTACATTGGTTAAATTCACTCGTAAGTTTCCGTAATCGGTAGTATTTCTAGTAGTTACTTTATAGGATAACGTATCGTTTTTCTGATCGATATAATCGGTTAAAGCGCCGGGCAGTAAATGAAATTGATACGTTTGCAATGGCTCTTTTGGAATATCAAATTTTAATTCTTGCGAGTTAATATCATAACTTGTAGTGAACTTTACATTCACAGAATCTTTATCGGTAACCCTAATTTTTGATTGGTCAAATTTCACTAAAGGGCGAGAGGAAGAAATTGTAAATTGATCTAATTTCGACAACCCCAAGCTTGTTTTTGGAGAAAAACTCAAGGAGTCTTTCTTTTGTTCCGTTTTCTTGAAAGTATACGATTTATTGTAATTCCCATTGGCAACAGCCAAACTTAAAGAATCGGCTTTTATAGGTTTATACCAAACTTGTACGGAATCTTTAGTTGGAAATTGGGTTACAATAGTTGGAATAACTTCATTCCCTTTTTTAAGTACCACTTTCATGTTTTTCAGATCCCCTTCATAACCCAAAATCAATTTATTTCCGGTCGTTTGAAAAGGTTTTACCGTTTTAAAAGCCAAAACTTCCTTGAATAATTTCAATTCAAATAGGCTGTCATTTGGTAGAGTAACCAACTTTTTTCTGAACCCAATTTTATCGTCTTTAGGATTAAATTTGTTGTTACTATTGGCGTCTTTCATTGCCACCAAAAGGTATTTCCCCGCTTTTACATTCTCAATTTTAAAGGTTTTCAAACTGTCCAATGTATTGGTAATATACCTTGGAACACTTTTATAAACCACCGAATCAGTAAATTTATCATTCACCTCATACAACATCACCGATACAAACGAATCTTCTTTTTTATTCAACGCATCTTTAATTGTTCCGCCTACTTTCAACGAGTCGATGTAGCTGCCCGTAGAAAAAATATACTTGAATTGGTTGTAGGGATTCCCTTCATTATTGTCTTCAATACTCTGTCCAAAATTGAAACTATAAGTCGTATTTTCTTGTAAGGTATCTTTAATTTTGATGTTTATTATTTTGCTTGGAGTCATTGGTGAAACCTCAGGATTGTATTTCATGGGAGGCGAAACAATCAGCTGTTTGTTTAGGTTTTTCAATTTTACATATTCGTCAAACGTCAAATTTATTTCCTTCCCTTTAAAATTTACGCTTAAATTTTTCGGAAAACTCGCTTTCAAAACAGGGGCAATAGTATCTTTTAATCCGCCGGTAATATAGCCGCGTTTAGCGCAACCAATAACCGTCAGCGCTAATAAAATAAAAATATACCTGATTTTGTTTTTCAACATGCGTTTCTAAATTTGATGACACAAATTAACAATTATATTTTCTGTATTCGAAATCTTTTGACTTTTTATTAGGAGCTCTTCCGGCTATCCTTCCAAATCCTCGCTAAAAAGCGCGGGATTTTCCCTTCTATCCGGGCTATAAAAAACCAAAAAAAATCCCCGTTTTTCAACAGGGATTTGATTCATTTATATTTAATTTCCGTTGGCTACTCTTCTGTCGCGCAACCAATACTTAGTTCTTTTCACTAAGTAGAACATCACAGGAACCATCACTAAAGTTAGTACCGTAGCGTATGTCAATCCGAAGATAATGGTCCATGCCAATGGGCCCCAGAAAACCACGTTGTCACCTCCTACATAAATGTGCGGATTTAAATTGGTTACCAACGAGAAGAAGTCAAAATTCAAACCGATTGCCAAAGGAATCAATCCTAAAATTGCCGTTAATGCCGTTAACAGAACTGGTCGTAAACGAGATTTTCCTGATTGGATAATTACGTCTTTAATTTCAGCTATGGTTAAATCATCGTGCGATGTTTGCTTGTTTTCACTCACTTTTTCATCCATCAATAACACAAAGAAATCCATTAATACGATTCCGTTTTTCACCACAATTCCGGAAAGGGCAATAATTCCCATCATCGTCATTAAGATTACGAAATCCATTCCAGCAAATACATATCCGTAGAAAACACCACTGAAACTTAGTAAAACAGTGAACATGATAATGGCCGTTTTCGAAATAGAATTAAACTGCAACACAATGATAATCGTGATACTTGCTAACGCTAAAAGTAAGGCGCCAAATAAGAATCCAGAATCTTTTTTCTGTTGTTCTTGTTCTCCAGAGAAAGAGTAGGTAATGTCGCCTGCCATTTTATAATTGGCTCCTTTTAATGAAGCTTCAATTTGTTTTGTAATTCCGTCACCATTATATCCGGTAATAACATTAGAATAAATCGTCATTATTCGTTTTGAATTTTTACGTTTTATTTGGTTGAACGTGAATTTTTTCTCTGTTGTTGCCAAAGAAGAAATTGGAACTTGAAGGATTTGACCGTTGTTTTGATTTCTAAAAGTCACCGGCTGATTGAATAATACGCTTTCGTTTTTGCGTTGGTCTTCTTGTAAACGCATCACAATATTGTAATCGTCTTTTCCTTCTTTATAAGTTGAAATTTCTTGTCCATAAATTGCTCTACGCATAGTAAATCCAAGTTGACCGGTGGTTGCACCTAAACTTCCAATGCTTACTCGATCCACATTTACTTCCATTTCAGGACTTTCTTTGTTAACATCGATATTTAACTTTTCGATTCCTTCGATGTTTTTCGAATTGATGAATGCAATTACTTTATTGGCTTCTACCAAAATTTCATCATAGTTAGTTCCTGACAATTGTAAACTGATTGGATATCCAGAAGGTGGTCCATTTGAATCTTTCTCCACGATGATTTTTGCTCCAGCAATCGCTTTTACTTTCGAACGAATTTCTTCTAAAATGTCACTTGTATTTACGTCTTTTCTGAATTTATATTCGGTAAAATTAACCGTCACTTTTCCTTTATAAGGTGTTTCCGATTGATTTCCAGAATCTACATTTGGATTTCCTGCGCCTTTTCCAACTTGTGAAACGATGCTTTCAGCCAAATAATTTTCGTCATTTTCAACGTATTTTGATAAAATGGCAATCACTTGTTTTTCAACAAATAAATTGGCTTTATTGGTTTTTTCAATTTCTGTTCCTTGCGGATATTCTATATAAACGATTGCTTGATTTGGAATGTTTTTTGGGAAAAACAATACATTTCTAGGGAAAAAGCCTAACAATACCACAGAGAAGATTAACAAAGCAATAATTCCTACTAAAGCAATTAAAGATTTTTTGCCAGTTAGTATTTTACCCAGGAAAACTTGGTATTTTTTCTCTAATCCCGGGAAGAAACTGTGTTGGAAATCTTGTGTCCATTTGAAAATAAACAAATGATACGCCCACATTAATACCAAAGCAATAATGATTAAATGCCCAATGGCTTTCATCCAAACGGTATCGGAAATATTCCCAGGAATCACAAATAACAACCCTGAAACAATGAAAATTATAGTGTATTTTTTCAGCGCTTTTTTAGAGATATTTCTATCTTCAATATCCATAAAACCACCAGTCATAGCAGCATTAATTACCATCGCCACGAATAAGGAAGCGCCTAATACACAAGATAAAGTAATCGGGAAATAAACCATAAATTTACCCACGGTTCCAGGCCATAAAGCCAATGGAATAAAGGCCGCTAAAGTGGTTGCCGTTGATGAAATTACTGGCCAAGCGATTTCGCCAATACCAATTTTAGAAGCTTCAATTCGCCCTAAACCTTTTTTCATGTTAGCAAAAACGTTATCCACTACCACAATTCCATCGTCTACCAGTAATCCCAATCCCATTACCAATCCAAATAATACCATCGTGTTCAAAGTATATCCAAAAGCAGATAAAATAGCAAAAGCCATCAACATGGAAAGTGGTATTGCAGCTCCTACAAATAAGGAATTTCGTAATCCCATGGTAAACATTAATACAATCATTACCAGGATAATTCCAAAAATAATATGGTTGGACAATTCGCTTACTTGGTGCTCTACCTTGCTAGATTGATCGTTGGTCATTTTAACACTCAAATCTTTCGGCAAGACATTTTCTTGCGCTTTTGCTACAATTTCTTTCACCTGGTCCAAAGCGGAAATCATATTTTGACCGGAACGTTTTTTCACATTTAGCATCACCACTTCTTGACCACTTTCACGAGCAAAAGTTGTTTTTTCTTTTTCTTTGAAATTGATAACGGCAATGTCTTTAAGGTATACTGTTCCTCCGTAAGATTTCACCACTACGTTTTCAAGGTCTTTAGGATTTTTGATTTCCCCTACAATTCGGATGTTATTTCGCGATCCTTGAGAAATTAAATTTCCTCCTGACAGCGTCATATTTTCATATTTCACTGCATTTTGAATGTCGTCAAAACTCACCTTTGCAGCGTTCATTTTAAACACATCAATAGCAATTTCAACCTCTTTATCATCCACACCTAAGATGTCTACTTTTTTAACTTCAGGGACATTTTCAATCTCGTCTTTTAAGTACTCACCGTATTTTTTAAGTTGTTGTGTAGTATAATTCCCTTTCAAGTTAATATTTAGAATCGGCACTTCTTCCGATATATTGATATTAAAAATACTTGGTTCTACTTTGCTTCCGTTGTCTATATTCGGCCAATCGGTATCGGCTTTCGCCATATCCGTTTTGTCTTTAATCCGGATTTTAGCCTCTTCAATAGATATACTTTGTTCAAATTCTACGACTACAATTCCGTAATCTTGAAAAGAACTGGAAGTCACTTTGGTTACACCAGAAATATTTTTAAACTGATCTTCCAGTGGTTTAACTACCAGTTTTTCAACATCTTCAGAAGAGTTTCCCGGGAAAACAGAGGAGATGTAAATTTTGTTTTCTAAAATCTCAGGGAAATTTTCACGCGGCATATTGATATACGCCATCGTTCCCATTACGATAATAATAAAAGTCAGAATGTAAACCGTAATTCGGTTGTCTACCGCCCAACTTGAAATGCTAAATTCTTTTTTTTGATGACTCATTTTAATTAAAAATTAAGTTTCATTCCTTCTGATACTGTTTTTACTCCGTCACCAACAACCAATGTTTTTGGCTCTAATCCGCTTAAAATTTCTGTGAAATTGTCAGACGTTTTTCCTGTTTTCACAATTACCTTTTTAGCAATTCCTGTTTTATCTTTCAATGAAGCTATTTCGAAAACAAATTGGTTTCCTTCAGCATCTTCTTGAATCACTTTCGATGGAACCACCACGGCTTTTGCACTAGTGTAATCGGTAATTTTAAGTTTTGCCACTTGGTTAGGGCGCAATAAATTATCGGTATTAGGCACTGAAACTTCAATTCCAAAACTTCTATTATTTGGGTTGATGTTATTTCCTACTTGACGAATTTTACCATTAAATGATTTTCCTAAAGAAGCCAAATAAACACTTACTTCAGTTCCTACTTTTAATTTTCCAATATAACTTTCAGGAACTGTTGTTGAAACGAACATGTTGTTTAAATTTACAATTCTCATTAATCCTTGACCAGGACCAACTACTTGTCCTCTCTCCGCAATTAACTCATCAATTACGCCATTAAATGGAGCGATAATTCTTGTTTTTGCCATTTGGGCTTTCATTTGAGAAACCGCTTTTTGTTGGCTTATCATATTGGTTTGCGCTTGTAAATATTGGATTTCAGAACCAATTTTTTGATCCCACAAACGCTTTTGTCTTTCGAAAGTGGTTTTTGCCAAAGCCAATTGGTTTTCTAACTGCCCCAATTGCTGACTTAAACCACCGTCGTCGATAGTTCCTAATACTTGACCTTTAGTTACCTTTTGTCCTGCAATTACATTAACTGTATTTAGAATTCCAGCAAATTGAGGGTAAATAATTAAATTTTCTTTGGTGTTCACATTTCCCTGAACTTCTAAATAATGACTGAAAACAGTATCTATAACTGTTTCAACAGAAACCAAGGCTACTTCTGTTTTTTTAACATCTAACTCAGCTATTGCATCGTCAAGTTGTGTTAATTGCGTTTGTAATTCCGCTCTTTTTGCTTTTATGGAAACCAAGTTTTTTGAAGCAATTAACGAATCAATATTGGCGTTTTCTTCTTTCTTTCCACAAGAGAATAGCAATGCGGAAATGGTTGCGATTAAAATTATTTTTTTCATTTTTAAAGGTTTTTTCTTGATTATTTTTTATTAATTACTTTTTCTAAACTTGCTTTTTTATTGATCACATTCACCATCGATTGAAGGTAATTTTGTTGTGCAGCATACAATTGTCGTTGCGCTTCACTAAAGTCGAAACTAGACGACAGTCCTTCTTTAAATTTAACCCCTTGCTTTTTTTCTATGCGCTCGGCTAAATTCAAATTGGTTTTTGCTGTTGCAAATGCTTCGATGCTAAATTCATATTCACTTTTCGCATTTGCATATTGTAATTTTAATTTTTGTTCTGTTTCTGTAAGTTGCGTTTTGGCTTTTTCAAAAGCGATTTTCGCTTGTTGCGTTCTGGCTGTTCTGGCAAAACTGCTGAATATTGGCACACTTAAACTAATTCCCATATTGGAATAATTCAACCATTTTTGATTGCTAGTAAAAAATTGAAATTGGTTTCCAAATGCATTGTAACCTACATTTACAACTGCCGCTAATGATGGTAAAGCCTTTGTTTTTTGTAATTTTAATTCCAAACTGCGCTGCTCTTGAAAATTCAACGCCATTTGGTAATAGATGTTTTGAGCAGGGTTGAATTCTACTTGAGAAAATGCCGCATCTAGATTCTTTATCGCTAGATTATCCAGTTTGTCTTTTAGTTTTAACTCCTCTTCCATGTTTAAACCTAAAGAAATTTTCAACATATTTAAGGCTATTTCTCTAAGTCTTTTTACATTATTTAAATTACTATTTATGGTTGAAAGTGTAATTTGAAGTTGTTCTACATTCTCCTCTTCTATTAAACCATTTTTAAAAGTTTCTTTAGTATCAAACAAGGTTTTTTCTAGTATTCCTTTATTTTTTTCTAAAATTAAAATGCTCTCTTCAGCTAGTAATACATTTCCATAGGCATTGATTACCATTTCTTTAACTTCCAGATCTGTTTTTTCTTTCGAATTTTGATAAAATTTCAAATAGGTTTTGGAAGCTTGAAGGGCAACAATATAAGAACCATCAAATAACAGCTGACTTAAAGTGGTTCTGGCATTCATGTTGTGTTTGGTTCCGAAGGCTACTTCTGCAAATTCACCTGGATTCCCCCCAAAAAATTGCGCTGGAATAAGTGATTTTTGTAATTCAAAGTTGTTTTGATAGTCTAAACTAGCATTAATTTGCGGAAGCCCCATAGCGGTTGTTTCCCATTTTTTACTTTTTGCCGATGCAATATCTCTCTTGGCATTTAATGCTTCATAATTATTGCTTAACGCATAATTAATTGCTTCGTCTAAACTAAACGAATTGCTTTTGGGTTTTTCTTGGGCATTTGCAATAAAGGCAAAAGACAAGACACTAATAAAAATTAATTTTTTCATTGTTTTTCGATGTTCAATAATTGTTTTTCTAATTCTGCAATTCCTACTGGTGTAGCAATTGCTCTGGTGTGGTATTCTAAAATTTGTAATTCTAATTGTTGGCCTTCTTTTTCAGAAACGGTTTGCTCTTTTATACTAAATATCAAATTGTAGTAAAATTTAACAAAGGTTTCCACTGGAATTTCTTTTCTGTAAAGGCCTTGGGCAATTCCTTTTTCAATATTATTTTTGAATAAAGTGTTGCATTCATTAATTTCTTTTGCCATAACTTTTTCAAAAATGGAAGGATAGTGTTTTTTTAATTGATAAACAGGAGAAGTATCCGCCGATTTAAACATTTCTTTGAACATCTTTCTAATTTGATAGTTTTCTTCAATTGCATTGTAATCTTGATCAATAATTTGATCAACAATCTCGTGAATTTCAGAGTGAATCATATCGGTTATTTCCTCAATCAGAATCTCTTTATTACTAAAAAACTTGTAGATGGTTTTTTTAGAAATGCACATTTCCCCCGCTATATCATCCATAGTAACGCTCTTGAAACCTAGTTTCATGAACAAATCACTGGCTTTAGACATAATTTTCTCTCTCATTTGATGGGGGAAATTTTTAAATTTGGCGCAAACTTACGACGGAAACTTTGAATACCAAAACAGTTTCCTAGTATTTACAATTATTTAACATTTAAGAAAGTTTATAGTTCAAACTTTTTTGAGTTTCTTTGTAAGGTCCAAATAGTAAATTCACTGCCAATTCTATTATTAAAAATTATAACAAATTAAGAAGAATGCATTCTATAAATCAGTATCAAGAATTTATTGCGGACTATTTAGAATCTCAATATGAGACTAAAGAGCCAAAAAATCTTTACGATCCTATTCATTATATTTTAGGATTAGGCGGAAAAAGAATGCGTCCGGTTTTAACCTTAATGAGTGCCGAAGTCTTTGATGCCGATTATAAAAAAGCATTGCCAGCGGCTCTTGCTGTTGAGGTTTTCCATAATTTTTCTCTAATTCATGATGACATTATGGATGACGCCCCTTTGCGAAGAGGAAATGTAACCGTGCATGAAAAGTGGGATATCAATACTGGAATTCTTTCCGGAGATGCCATGTTAATTTTAGCCTATCAATATTTTGAAAAATACGAACCAGCAATCTTCAGGGAATTGGCAAAACTTTTTAGCAAAACCGCTTTGGAAGTTTGTGAAGGCCAACAATGGGATGTAGATTTTGAAACGCGATCCGATGTTTCAATTCCAGAGTACCTGAAAATGATTCAGTACAAAACAGCCGTATTGGTAGCTGCAGCAATGAAAATGGGTGCTATCATCGCAGAAACATCTGAAGAAAACGCCAATTTAATTTATGATTTTGGCTTGAATTTAGGACTCGCCTTCCAATTGCAAGACGATTATTTAGACGCTTTTGGAAACCCTGAGACTTTTGGAAAACAAGTTGGTGGCGATATTATCGAAAACAAAAAAACCTATTTGTATTTAAAAGCTCTTGAATTTGCTTCAACTGATCAAGTCCAGAAATTAACCCAGTTATTTTCAATTCGTCCTCAAGACAATACCGCTAAAATTGCTGCCGTTAAAGAAATATTCGTTGCCTCTGGGGCCGCTCAGAAAACTCAAAATGCGATTCAAGATTTTACTTTTAAGGCCTTTGATACCTTACAGAATATTAGCATTGACAATGATAAAAAGGAAATGCTTAGAACTTTTGGTGAAAATTTAATGGGGCGAAAAGTATAATTTTAATGAGTTCAAAAACATTTATTGCACCAATAAATTCAGATTTATTACTGAGCGAAGCTTCAAACGTCAATTTATATTATAAATTAATTGAGCAAATCAATAAAGATTTCAATTTAGCCAATGAACCTATCGATTTTCCAATGTCAATTACAGCGGAAGAATTAAAAGGGGAATTGCATGAGAAAATTTACCGATTGATACAATATAAATTTGCAGAATACCTCAATTTGCTATATATAATTGATGTTCCGGAAGATCAAATTAAAAAATTAGACGGCTCAGATTTAGTAATTTTATCCGAGCAAGTTTCTTTTTTGATATTAAAAAGAGAATGGATGAAAGTATGGTTTAGAAATAATTATTAGACTAAAACAAACCGTTTAATTCCGCGTCTATTTTGTTAATTATCATGCCTAAATCTTCAGGATTATTCACAAAATCGATAGTATCAACGTCAATAATTACTAACTTCCCTTTAGTATAGGAAGAAACCCAAGCTTCGTATCTTTCGTTTAAACGATTTAAATATTCAATAGAAATTGAATTCTCATACTCGCGACCGCGCTTGTGAATTTGTGAAACCAAATTTGGGATAGAACTTCTCAAATAAATAAGTACATCTGGTGGAGCAACGAGTCCTTCCATTAAATCAAAAAGAGAACTATAATTTTGAAAATCTCTATTGGTCATCAACCCCATAGCGTGAAGGTTGGGAGCAAAAATATGAGCATCTTCATAGATGGTTCTATCTTGAATTATTTTTTTTCCGCTTTCGCGAATTTGAAGCACTTGTCTGAAACGACTATTTAAGAAATAGATTTGTAAATTGAACGACCAGCGTTCCATTTGATGGTAAAAATCATCTAGGTAAGGGTTGTCAACTACGTCTTCAAAATGAGGGTCCCACTTGAAATGCTTTGCTAACAAGCGCGTTAATGATGTTTTACCCGCTCCAATATTTCCTGCTATAGCTATGTGCATTATGGTATTATTATTTTATAATTCTTAATTTGACGATTGGTAAAAATAGATAAAATTTGGTCTTTGTAAATAAAATATTCAAAGCTTTTATCAACATTTTGCACTTCTTGGGTTTTATTTGATTTAAAATCTAGAAAATACAAGTGTTCTCCTTTAGAATAGAGTATCAAATTGGAATTAATTATTTGGATAGTATTAAAATCGGGAACTTGTCGAATCAATTTTATTTCTCCAAATAAATTACAAGTGTACCAGTTTAACTCGGCGTCAATCCATTGAAAATAATTAAAATCAGATTCGTAATGTTTGAAGTTTCCAGGAAAAGAGGTGGAAATCCATTTAAAATCGTCATTTATATAATTGTAAAGCCCTATTTTTTGAGAAATAGTATCGTAAAACCATAGTTTATTTTGGGCAGCAATACCAATAGCACTAGATATTATGGAAATTTTATTACTATCTGAGAAGGCTATTCTTTTAATTTCATTTAACTGATTGTCTAATAAAACCACGGCATTGAATCGTTCAAAGAAAACAGCAATTTTTAGCGGATTTTGGGTATCAATTTTTAGTATTTTCCCTAAAGCAAGGTTTTTGTATTGCCAAATTTGTTCATCATTACTCTTGAATAACACTCCATTTTCTTCATAATAGCGATTGGATAAAACATCAATGCCCAAAAACCGATTTGCTGAAATGGATTCAGTTGATAATAAAGTGGTCGAGGTAATCTGCCCTTTACATGGGGAAATCACTAAGATAAACAAGCTAAGTATTTGAATAAATATTTTCATTGAACGCTAAATTACGATAATAGTTTATAGATCTTCTGTTTTAATAATTTTATTTTAACATAAATTTTGTAACATTAAACATTCTAATTCTTCATATTTGCACGTTAAAAATGTCTATTTTTATAAATTAATTAGAGTAAAAATCTGAATTTAGAATATATAAAAAACCAATTTATGTTAAGAAAAGTAGTAGTATCATTTGTATTTAGTGTTTTAGCATTTGCAAATATCCAAGCGCAAGATTTTCAAGGAATGGCTGTATATGAATCAAAAACAAGCACTTCTGATTTTAAAAGCCGTTTTGAAGGGAATAAAGACATGACTCCCGACATGCAAAAAATGATTGAAGATCGAATGAAAAAAATGTTTGAAAAAACATTTATCTTGAATTTCTCTAAAACAACCTCCATTTATAAAGAAGAAGAAAAATTAGATGCTCCAGGCCAAGGTGGACAGGGCGGTGGAATGAGATGGATGAGCTCTATGACAGGCGGTGGCGGAACCAATTTTAAAAACGTGAAGGAAAAGACCTATGCTGTAGATAAAGAATTCATGGGAAAAGAATTTTTGGTGAAAGATTCATTGCCTAATTATAAATGGAAATTGGAAGGCGAATCAAGGTTAATTGGAGGCTACACTTGTTTTAAAGCGACGACAGTTCAACCAGTTAGCCAAACTGATTTTAGAAATTTCAGACCAAAAAAGGAAGAAAAGAAAAAAGAAGAAGCTACAGACGAAACGAAGAAGCCTGAGGGCGAAGCGAAAAAAACCAACTTCATGGAAGATTTTGAATTACCAAAAGAAGTTACCATCACTGCATGGTATACTCCTGAAATTCCAATTAGCCAAGGGCCAGAAAATTACTGGGGATTACCAGGATTAATTTTAGAGGTAAATGACGGCAAAACAGTTATTTTGTGCTCTAAAATTGTAATGAATTCTAAAGAGAAAGCAGAAATTAAAGCACCTTCAAAAGGTAAAGAAATTTCTCAAAAAGATTACGATGAAACCGTAACTAAGAAAATGGAAGAGTTCAGACAAATGAATCAAGGTAGAGGCGGAAATGGAACCATGCAAATCCGAATGGGGCGTTAATTCTCCATAAACAAAAAACATAATGAAAAAAATCCTTCTATTATTATTTGTTACCACTTTCTCTTTCGCCCAAGAGTTTCAAGGAAAAGCGTATTATTTCTCTAAAACAATTTTAAATGGTAAATTACAAGTTGAGGATAGCGGATTAAAGGAGGAGATCGATCCAGAAATGGAAAAATTATTTCAAGAAGCCTTAAAAAAAGCATCCGAAAAAAACTATTTGTTAACTTTTAATAAATCAGAATGCATTTATGAGCAAGAACAGCAACTTGAAAAACCTAAAAGTGCTGCTGGCGAAATGTCAATATCAGTTAGTATTTCATCAAGTGAGGGGAAAAAATATATAAATGCCAAAGACAAAACAAGTAGTACTGAAGACGCTATTTTTGGTAAAGAATTCTTAATAGTAGAACCCATTGAAAAACCAAATTGGGAATTGGTTGATGAGTCCAAAAAAATAGGAGATTACACTTGCTTCAAGGCCAAATTACTGGTTCCAGTTTCAGATAAGCAGAAAAAAGAATACGAGGAATTTCTTAAAAAAGAAGAAATAAAACCGTCTTTATTCAAAATGCAAGAGCCGAAAGATAAAACGATTACCGCTTGGTACACTCCAGAAATTCCGGTGAGTTTTGGTCCTGATAATTATTGGGGTTTACCGGGATTAATTCTAGAAATTAATGAACCAGAACTAATTATCCTTTGTTCTAAAGTGGTTTTAAACACTAAAGGCGCCACAATTAAAGTGCCAAATAAAGGAAAAAAGGTGTCTCAAAAGGAATTTGATGCCATTCAAAAAAAGAAATACGACAGCATGAAAAATGAAGATGGCGTAATTATATTTAAATCAACAAACTAAATAATACTCTAAATAAATTCAATGAAAAAACTGCTATTATTATTTTTATTAATTTCTTCTGTTTCATTTTCACAATCTGTAAAATTTGAGGGTGTTATTCAAGATGTTGGGAAATCCCCACTTGAAATGGCCAACGTTATGGCGGTAAACACCGTTACCAAAGCAATGGATTCCTATGCGATTACCAATGACAAAGGTAAATATTTATTGAATTTGAAACCGAATTCCAGTTATTCCATTAAAGTCAGTTATTTAGGAATGCAAACCAAAGAGCTTTTTATTTCTACGTCCACTTTAAATATGAATCAAAATATTACTTTGGAATCGGGAGGAATTGAACTTGAAGGAGTTGAAATTGTTCGGGAAATGCCAGTTTCTATAAAAGGAGATACCATAGTTTATAATGCCGATTCCTTTAAATCAGGAACCGAAAGAAAATTAGAAGACGTATTAAAAAAATTACCAGGAGTAGAAGTAAATGCCGATGGTGAAATAGAAGTGGAAGGGAAAAAAGTGACCAAATTAATGGTGGAAGGAAAAGACTTTTTTGATGGTGATACTAAATTAGGAGTTAAAAATATTCCCGCTGATGCCATTGATAAAATCCAAGTACTAAGAAATTTTAACGATGTTTCTGCATTAAAAGGTTTGGAAAACGGCAATGAAAATATTGCCATGAACATCAAATTAAAATCAGGGAAAAAGAATTTTTGGTTTGGGGATATAAATGCTGGTGGAGGAAAAGAGAATCAAAACACGCGATATAATGTTAATCCAAAGCTGTTTTATTACAGTCCAAAATACAGTGTTAACTTTATTGCCAATTATAATAATATTGGAGAATTGCCTTTCACGATTCAGGATTATTTCAAATTCACCGGTGGATTTAGAAGTATGATGAGAAAAGGCGGAACCAACTTCAATGTGTCTTCCAATGATTTAGGGATTTCTTTGCTAAGAAATAACAGAGCTAAGGAAATTGAAACCAAATTTGGCGCAACCAATTTCTCTTATAATGTCACCAAAGCTTGGAGTTTAAGTGGATTTGCAATTGTTTCGTCAACACTTACTGATCTAGAAACAGCTTCTCAAAACAATAGAACAGATCAAATAAGCACTTTGGGAACCGTAAATACTACTCAAAAAACCAAAGAAGCCGCGAATCAAATTAGTAGCTTGGGCCTTTTTAAATTAAGCTCCAGCTACAAACCGAATTCTAATCTTCAATTTGATTATGATGCGTTGCTAAAAAATTCTAAACAAGACGAGAACAATAGTTTATTTACTCAATCATTTGCAACAGCAACCAATGGAACACCACCAGCTATTCCGGACCAAAACATTGCCTCTTTCAAGCAGCAAGATCCGGTTACTTTAACTCAGAATTTGAGTTTGTATTATACCAAAAGCGATAAAAGTGTTTTCGATATAGGAATCCAACATTTATACCAAGATGAAGACCCATTTTATAATGCCAATTTAGGTCAGAATCCGTTTCCAATTTTAGGGTTGCAAACACAAAATAGATACAATATCAATCAAACCCGATTTATTAAAACCAATAAATTGGACGCTAAGGTGGATTACTATTATATGGTAACTCCAAAAAGCAATATTAATTTTACTTTTGGAAATACGTACTCACTGCAAAATTTTAATTCTCATATTTTCCAAATTTTGGACAATGGAACTAAAAATGACTTGAATACTGCAGATAAAAATAACGACGTTTCGTATTTTTTTAATGATGCTTTTTTAGGATTACATTACAAATTTATTACTGGTAAATTTACTTTTAATCCAGGGTTTTCTGCGCATTACTACAAAACGTATAATGAGCAATTAGGCAACAAAGTGAACGATAATTTTTATCGAGTTTTACCGGACGTCTATGCTTTGTATCAAATTAAAAAAGCGGAAACCTTAACCTATAACTACTCCATAAATACTGATTTTACAGATATTAATAGGTTTACTGCGGGTTATACATTCACAAATTATAACTCTTTATTTCAAGGAAATAGGTATTTAGAAAATGCAATGTCTGAAAGTCATTCCTTGCGTTATTTTAAATACAACATGTTCAATTTTGAGAACATTTCTGCAAATATCAATTATACAAAACGATTGAATGCGATTAAATCAAGTGCTTTTTTCACAGGGATTAACCAAGTTTCGTCTGCTATAAATTCAAATTTTGCCGATGAAACTCTTTCTGGAAATGCCAACTACGGCAGATCATTTGCTAAAAATTATAAAGCTTCAATGAATATGTCGGCGAACCGTTCTATATTCAATAATATTCAAAACGGTCTTTTTGTAACCACAGAATCACTAACTCAAAATTACACCGTAAAAGTTTCGACCAATTATAAAGATTTACCGAACTTGGAATTAGGTTATTCTAGAACAATAAATGACTACATCGGAACTAAGTTTTATACGGACACCCCTTCTGCTAGATTGGATTATTTCTTTTTAAAAAGCTTCTCTTTTGTTTCAGAATATGAATATTATCATTACACCAATAACAATAAAACGGTTAATAATGAGTATGACTTTTTAAGCGCAAGTTTGATTTATCAGAAAAAGAAAGAGAGTAAGCTAGAATATAAAGTTGCAGTTACCAACCTTTTAAATACAAATATTCTTAACGACGATAGTTTCACCCAGTTTTCTACTAGAACATCACAATATACTATTCAACCGAGGTATATTATTTTTAGTTTAAAATATAATTTATAACGACTTTACCCCCGATATAAAATTTACAAAATTGCTTCTTTGTAACAATTTGATTACTTTTGAAGCAATATAAAAAAGGTATTATGAGCATTGCTAAACACAATTGGACAAAAGAAGAAATTATCGCTATATACAACAAACCTATGATGGATTTGCTTTTTGAAGCAGCTTCTATTCATAGAAAAGCACACGATCCAAACGTAGTCCAAGTTTCTACTTTATTGTCTATAAAAACAGGTGGATGTCCAGAAGATTGTGGTTATTGCCCTCAAGCAGCTCGTTATCATACTGAAATTGAAGGCAACGATTTAATGTCGGTGAGCCAAGTAAAAGCTCAAGCTTTAAGGGCAAAATCTAGCGGATCTTCCCGAGTTTGTATGGGTGCAGCATGGAGAAATGTGAAAGACGGACCCGAATTTGACCAAGTATTAGAGATGGTTCGTACCATCAATAAATTAGATATGGAAGTGTGTTGTACGTTGGGAATGATCACTGAAAATCAAGCCCATCGTTTAGCTGAAGCAGGCTTATATGCCTACAATCACAATCTAGATACCTCCGAAGAATACTATAAAGAAGTGATTTCTACACGAGGTTTTGAAGACCGTATTCAAACTATAGAAAATGTTCGTAAAACCAATGTTACTGTTTGTAGCGGAGGAATTATTGGAATGGGAGAATCTATAGAAGACCGTGCTGGAATGTTAGTTGCACTCTCTACTTTAAATCCACAACCAGAATCGGTGCCAATAAATGCATTAGTTGCAGTTGAAGGAACGCCATTAGAAGAAGAAAAACCAGTTGAAATTTGGGAAATGATTCGAATGGTAGCCACCACAAGAATCGTAATGCCAGAAACTCAAGTGCGTCTTTCCGCAGGTAGAATGAACATGAGCCGTGAAGGACAAGCAATGTGTTTCTTTGCTGGTGCCAATTCTATATTTGCTGGTGATAAATTATTGACTACTCCAAATCCAGATGTAAATGAGGACATGAAAATGTTTGAAACCTTAGGATTAATTCCTCAAAAACCATTTGTTAAAGTTTCTCAACCAACTACCGTTGAAGCTGAAGATTCTCAGTTCCAATCGTTAGGAGAAAAGCCAAAATGGTCAAGACCAGGACATACAATCGAAAAAAATTTAGAGGCTTCAGGGAAAACAAATGCCTAGTTTTTTGTTTCTATTCTCAATAGACAATCAATAAATTTTGGAAAATAATTCTCATAAAACCTATTCCATTCAGGAAGCTCAATCCAAGTTAGAGAATTACTGCGCCTACCAAGAGCGTTGTCATAAAGAAGTGGTCGAAAAACTTCGAGGAATGAACATGATTCCTCAAGTTATCGATTTGATAATAGTACACCTTATCGATCAAAATTTTCTAAACGAAGAGCGTTTTGCTTGCAGTTTTGCTAGAGGAAAACACCGAATTAAATATTGGGGAAATATTAGAATTGTAAACGAATTGAAATTCCGAAATATCTCTTCCTACAATATAAAAACAGCTCTTAAAGAAATATCGGAAGAAGAATATTATACCAATTTTCATTTTATTGCGGATCGCCATTGGGAAACAATGAAAGAAAATGATAGTCTAAAAAAGCGAAAAAAATTCTGTGATTTCTTACTCCGAAAAGGATTTGAAAGCAATATGGTTTATGAAAAAGTGAAAGACTTGGAAAGTAAGTTATAAGTTGTAGGTTGTAAGTTATAAGTTATTGAAATTATTCGAAATTTGACTTTATGACTTTAATCTAAAAATTTACAAACTCAACAAAACACTTACCGCATTTCCGCCAAAACCTACGGCATTTACCATGATTTTTTTCAATGGTTTCTTTTCGGTTTTTGCTTCCGCAAATGGGACTCCGATAAAGGTTTGATTTTGTAACATCAAAATGGCCATTTCAATGCTCAACATTCCGGAGGCTCCAAAGGTGTGACCGATTTTCCATTTATTGGTAGTTAACAAAGGAAGTTCGGCTCCAAATATTTTTTGAATTGCTTTGTATTCTGATAAGTCCCCTTTAATCGTTCCAGGAGCGTGCATTACAATCGCATCGACCTCTGATAATTCAGTAGCTCCTAAAGCCATTTTCATCGATTTTTGAAAGCAAGTTGCTTCTGTAGAAACAGAAACATTGTGTTCTAAAATTTCAGTAGCGTACCCAATTCCTTCAATAACTGCGATAGTTTTGTCGGTTCTTCCAATTTCAATACAGCATACTGCAGCCCCTTCACCCAATACAAGTGAGTTTTGTTTCTTATTTAAGTCTGAGGCGCGACATGGGAATTCGGCACTATTTTTAGAATATATTTTTAAAGCTCGCATTTGAGCAATCGTAAAATCGGTTAATGGAGCTTCGCTACCGCCAACCAAAAATTTATCAGCCATACCAGATTTTAACCATGCAATTCCATTTAATAAGGCATGTAATGCCGTTGAGCAGGTAATAGAATGTGAAATTTCTGGTCCTTGACTTTGTAAATCATGTGAAACCCAAGAAGAGATATTTCCGAGCGTCGTAGTTGGCGAGGCTAAAGTTACTACTTTCCCAGATTGGATGAAATCCAAGTGGTGTTTTTCAAATAATTCTGTTGCACCACGTGATGATCCGATGTTAATTCCAAAAGTGTCACT
Source organism: Flavobacterium sp. (assembly GCA_021740105.1). Taxonomy (GTDB): domain Bacteria; phylum Bacteroidota; class Bacteroidia; order Flavobacteriales; family Flavobacteriaceae; genus Flavobacterium. The sequence continues at coordinate 258,574 of JAIPAM010000001.1, read as the reverse complement.
TTTCTGCCAACCCGCTTTTTCAATCGCTTTTCTTGAAGTAGCTATTGCAAATAATACAGAATTATCAAGTGATTTGTATTTAGAATCTGATTTTTTTAATTCGCTTACTAGTTTTTTAGAATCGGAATTTAAAGGGGCAATATTAGTGTTTTGATTACCAACAGTAGTTTCAATAAAGCAGTGATTGTCATTCAAATAATTTTGCCAAATGACATTTTGATCATTTCCTAATCCAGAAATGGATGCGATGGCGGTTATAGAAATCGTTGTTGGCAAAGTGATTATTTATTAAAATTTATTGGCAAAGGTCGCAAAGTTTTTCGCAATGTACGCAATGAAAGAGATCTTTTATCTTATACTATATTTAAAGCGTTTTCAACTACAGTATATATTTTTTGGAGTTGGTCTTCCTCAATAATATAAGGCGGCAAAATATAGACTATGTTTCCCACGGGCCTCAAAATCACTCCGTTTTCAATGAAAAAATCGTAAAGTTTGTTTCGTAAAGTTCCGTAATAACTGGCTTGGGATTCAGTTTTTATTTCCAATGCAAAAATAACTCCTAAAACTCTGGTTGTTGTTACTTTAGGATGCTCTTTGATGTGCTTCTCAAAGGCCAAATGGCTTTGATTTACTCTGGCAATATTGGCTTGCATTTCTTCGGTATCCAAGAGTGCCAAACTCGCCAATGCTGCAGCGCATCCCGTTGGATTTCCAGTAAATGTATGTCCGTGAAACAACGCCTTGTTGATGTCATCACTGTAAAAGGCTTCAAATAATTCTTCAGTAAATGTTGTAATTGCCATTGGAATGGTTCCGCCCGTTAAAGCTTTCGACAAGCACATCATATCGGGTTGCCCAACAAGATAATCGCAAGCAAACGTTTTTCCAGTTTTACCAAAGCCAGTCATCACTTCATCGGCGATGGTAAGTATTTTATTTTCTTTACAAATCCCGATTAATTTATCCAGTTCTTCCGGATTGTACATCACCATTCCTGCAGCTCCCAAAACCAAAGGTTCAAAAATAAATGCCGCACAATTATAGTTTTTTATGGCCTGAGCTAATGCATGAAAACTAGTTTCTTCTTCCCCTTTTATCGGAACAGGAATACGAACTACGTCTATAAACATACCTTCGAAAGCTTGTGTGTAAAATGAAATTCCACTGGCTGCCATCGCAGCAAAGGTGTCTCCGTGGAAGGCATTTTCAAAGGCAATCAGGGTAGTTTTCTTTTCTCCTTTATTGAAAAAATACTGCAATGCCACTTTAATCGCTACTTCAACAGCCGTTGATCCATTATCGGAAAAGAAAATTTTATTTTGATTTTTAGGTAAGATTTTAATCAATTTTTCAGATAAAACCACCGCAGGTTCATGCGTAAATCCACCAAACAAAACGTGTTCTAAAGTGGTTAGTTGCTTATAAATAGCGTCAGCGATAATGGTATTGGAATGTCCAAACGGATTTACCCACCAAGAAGCGATTGCGTCAATATATTCATTATTGAAATCATCCCAAAGCAAAGCTCCTTTCCCTTTTACAATTGCAATTGGTGGTTTTGAAGTTTTATGTTGGGTGTAAGGATGCCAAATATGTAACCCGTCTCTATCGGTTAAATCCATTTAATTATTTTATTTACGATTCAATTGCCATTAAATTATCTCTAAATAAATCGGCATATTCAGCAATTACATTTTTATCAAAATACGGTTCATCGTTAATTCTGCCTATGAATTTTAGTTTCGAATAATTTAAAATTAAAGATTCGGTAGCTTTATTTTCATTGCCATTAAAAATAATTCCTGCGATGGTTAAACCTCTGTTTTTTATTGCTTCAATAGTTAAAAGCGTATGGTTGATACTCCCTAAATAATGTCTGGAAACAATTATAATTTTGTAGTCAGGTTGAACCAAGTCGATAACAAAATCGTTAGTATTTAAAGGAACCAAAACGCCACCTGCGCCTTCCACCACCAAATGATTTTTAGTTATCGGTTCTTTAATATTTTTTAAATCGATTGTTATACCATCTATTTCGGCTGCTAAATGCGGACTTGCGGGTGTATTTAATTTGTAGCTATTTTCGTGAATAACCGATTGATCATTTGAAATATAACTTAGAATTTTATGACTATCAGAATGGTCTAAATCTCCTGCTTGAACCGGCTTCCAATAATCGGCGACAAGCGCTTCTGTAATAATTGCAGAAGCGATTGTTTTTCCTACATCGGTTGATATTCCTGTTATAAATAATTTCATAGTTATTCTTTAACTGCAAAGTTCGCAAAGAAATTGCAAAGACAGTAAGGAAATTGATGTTAATATTTATTTAAATAATAAAGTGGCAAGAAATTGCAACACTTCTGAGATTTCTTCTTTCGAGTTATAGCTGTGTAAACAAAACCGAAGGCGTTCTTGCCCTTCAGGAACAGTAGGGGAAAGAATGGCTTTTACATCGAATCCTTTTTCTTGAAGTAGGCTCGCACTATTTTTCACTTTTTGATTTCCAGGGATAATCGCACTTTGAATCGCTGATTTACTTCGCACAAAAAGAGGGTTTAAACCCAATTGTTTTTTTTCTTGATTGAAATGAATAATGTTTTCACGAAGTTTTTGAACCGCTACTTTTTCATTTTTCAAATGCTGATAAGCAATTAGAATGGTTGCTATTGAATGAGGCGAAAGCCCCGTGGTATATATAAAACTCCTTGCGAAATTGACTAAATAATCTATTAGTTTTTGGGATCCTAAAATGGCTGCGCCATGGCAACCTAGCCCTTTTCCGAAAGTCATAATTCTTGCAAAAACCTCGTCTTGTAAACCTAACATTTGGACTAATCCTTCACCATGATCACCAAAAACTCCTAAAGCGTGGGCTTCATCTACAACTAAATAACAGTTGTATTTATTGCTAAGGGTAACTAGTTCTTCTAGGTTTGGTGTATCGCCATCCATAGAAAAAACACTTTCAGTAACTACAAAAATGGTTGCTGGTTGCTGGTTGCTGGTTGATAGTTTAAGAATTATTCGTTCTAAATCTTCGAAATCGTTGTGTTGAAATTTGTAGGATTTTGCATTGGATAGTTGAATTCCGTCCCGAATGGACGCGTGTGCTAGTTCATCGAATAGAATAACGTCATTGCGTTGCGGAACGGCACTAAAAAAACCGACATTAGCATCGTAACCGGAGTTAAATAGTAAAGCGCTTTCCGATTGATGAAATTTTGAAATGTAGTTTTCTGCGCCTTCATAAACAGCATGATTTCCTGATAATAATCGGGATCCAGTCGCGCCATTTTGAATTATATTTTTATTTATTAAATAGGAATGCGTTTCATTGAAAATGGTTTCCGATTTCGCAAATCCGATATAATCATTGGAAGCAAAATCTATTAAATGGTTGGAAAATGCCAATTTTCGCAAAGAGTTATTTTGCTCTCTGGATTCAATTTTAAAGGCAAGTTTTTTTGGAAACTTCATAAATAGAAAAATTCAAATTTACTCGAAACGAATCAATAATTATTTAATTAACTTTTTCTTGAAATCCTTCTTTTTCTTCTGTATTTTGTTTTGTTATAAAACCAGGAAAGTAATAACAATAAAGCGCCAATTACAATAAACACACCGCCTTTGTAATTATCTGAAATTTCAATAAATTCAATAAAAAATATTTTTACTAAATCTGCTCCTATTATAATTATTGAGACACTTCGTAAAAAAAGGCTTTTTAATTTAATCCCTACGATCAATAATAGTGAAGCGCAAGTCAATATTATCATAGAATAGGGCAAAAATTGGTTTGATCTTAGAATCATTTCAAAATCATCACCGCTTATTTTAGAACTTGAAATACTAGTTAAAACTGAAATGTAATCATATTCTTTGCAAATGACGAAGGTAATGACGAAGTAAAGGGTAAAAACAAAAAATTGCAACATTTTTTTTCTTTTACCAATGTTTTGATAATAGAATCTTGTAAATGATATTGCAAAAATGGATAGGGCTAAAAACAATTCAATATAATGAATCACCACTTCCAATAAAGTGAGATTATTAGAAACAATATATTCAATTGATGTAAATGAAAAATTTAGATGGATTTGTGAGATAACAAATATTGCGAAAAAATAAACCGATAAGTAAATCCAATTCTTGATTTTTTTTGAAAAATAATTGTCGTTTTTTAAAATAAATAAGGCAAAAAGGCTACCAATAACTATTAAAATTTTATTTGAAAATGCAAAATCATATACAGTAGAATAAAGTAAGAAAAAACATAACCATTCTATAAAAACAAAACTCGTTATAGCTGATAGAATATTTAAATAACGAATATATCTCCTTCTATTAAACCAATTTTGCTCCTCCTCTTGTGTTTCCTTTATTACGATTATTCGCAAGAGAAATATAAAAAGCAAAATGATTAAACTGTTTAGGAAAACTTTTTGGATAATTGAATTTATTCCAAAGCTTGGAGAATTTAATAATATGAAATAACTATTTATTGTTAAATAAACAAAATTTGCTGATAAAGTAATTAATGCGATAATAACAATATTAACGAAATTTTTGTTTTTATAAACTTTTGCATAACCAAAGAATAGTAAAGATATGATTCCAAAAAACAGACTTATAAAATACTCATTTCTAATTAGAGATACTGAGGCAGAAAACAATACTAATGATGCTATTTCATATGTAATTAATTTTCCTTTTTGAAAATAATATTTATAATAAATAATTATTGACGATAGATGCACTACAAACGCAATAAAAAGAATACACCCTAAATAATTTGAATACCCAAATCTGGATAATACGTATCCATTTAGAACTATATAGACAACTGTATTTAGAACATTTATTATTGAAAAAATCTTCTTATTTTCTTTGATGCTATAATACAATGTGATTCCATAAAAAAGGGCAAAATATATAAAACTAACAATAAAAAATAAGCTTAAAAAAGTGGCATTAGTGTTAAAAACAAATTTTTTAAGTACTAATATCATTAAAAAGCCATAGGCGAAAATTCCATTTAAAAATAAACTTAAATAGGGTTTGTCACGCTTAGAGATATAAAATAAAACAAGTGTGAAAATTGAAATCGCTGAAAAAACATACAAATACCTGTTTTCATTTAAAGAATCAGCAAGCATCTCTAACATGAAAATATGGAAGTATATCAATATTGCGGAAAGTAATGATTTCCGTTTATATATTTTATAGCATATAAAAGATGGAATTAAAGTAACCGCTAAAAAAGCACTAGCAATATAATAGTTATAATAAGGTAAAGCCCATATTGTGAAATACCAATAAAAATACATTAAGGTATTAACAAAAGTCATTGCAATAACAATACTAAGTGTAAAAGGGTATGCTTTATTAAGATGGTTTCTGGAATAATAAATTGCCCAAATTAATCCAGAAATTCCTATAATGTGACTTGTTAATAAATAGGAGATAGGTTTCCAAGGAAAGGGAGTTTCTCCTATTGGCACTATGACTTCAGGAGCAGCAAAAAAAGAAATGATCTTAGTAATTAAATCTTCACCTTGAGCATCGATAAAATAATATCCGGCTATCCCTAAAAAAAGAATACCAATAACTTTTAAAGCTATTGATAAATAACTATCAAAACCAGATATTTTTTTTTCTTTAACTTTCAGTTTGATTTTATTTCTTTCTTTTTCCATTTATATTGTTTTTTTACTTCAATTTAATTTACTGTAATGCATTTTTATATTGAGAGTGTCTTTATATTAAATTTCAAGATTAAATTGTTAAAATAATAAATTGCCACAAATTTAATTTATAAATGTCAAAGTTAAAGGATTTAAGCAAAAGTAATTTTGCCAAATTGAATTACCTTCTATACTTGTTAAAAACCAATTTTTATTGGTATTAATTTAAAACATATAAAAGTAAGCAACTTTATTTTGTTCTTATTTGTAAAAAAATATTGTTTTTTAGTATTTAATTATTGTTTATCAATAATTAATTTATATTTGTAACAACTTTAAAATTAAAAATGATGAGAAAATTAGTATTTTTAAAAACCATTGTAGATTACCTTTGGATTATGTCTATAATCGCATTTCCTTTATTAATCGTGTTTATTAGCTTTGCTTTGTTTTCCAATGAACCAATTGATATTCCAATAAATATTTCCGGAATAAATATTTACACAACAACTCTTTACGGAAAAATAGGATTGGTATTGAGCATAGTAAATTTTGGAATTATACTTTTTGCACTTTATAATTTCAAATCACTTTTGAATAATTTCAGAAAAAAAATAATTTTTGAGGTGAATACCTACCAATTATTAGATAAAATTGGAAATTTGGTTATGCTTTCGGCAAGTATATATTTAATTTCAGATTTATTAGGTGCATTTTCTAAAAGTACTATTTCAGTTAATTTAGGTTTCGGTCCCTTTTTATATATAATGGCGCTTGGGTTATTTTTCAAAGTATTATCCGAAGTTTTTATCATTGGTAAACGTATTAAAGAAGATAACGAACTAACAATATAACTATGGCAATTATTATAAATGTAGATGTGATGCTCGCCAAACGAAAAATGCGTTCCAATGAATTAGCGGATTCAATTGGGATCACAACGGCAAATTTGTCAATTTTAAAAACAGGTAAAGCGAGAGCAATTCGTTTTTCAACTTTAGAAATGATCTGTAAAGTTTTAGATTGTCAGCCTGGAGATATTATGGAATATGTAAGCGAAAAATAAATTCCCTTATTTTTTCAAATGGTCCAGCATGTCTTTTGTCATGCTCGAAATATCAAATTGATGTTTCCAATTCCAATCTTCCCTAGCAGCGCTATCATCAATACTTGCTGGCCAACTATCAGCAATTTTCTGACGGAAATCAGGGTGATAAGTAATCTCAAATTCTGGGATGTGTTTCTTAATTTCTTTAGCAATTTCTGTTGGTGTAAAACTCATTGCCGCTAAATTATAAGAAGAACGGATTTTAACTTGCTCTTTTGGACTTTGCATAATTTGGATAGTTGCTGCAATCGCATCGTCCATGTACATCATTGGCATTTTGGTTTCTGAAGATAAAAAGCAGTCGTATTTTTTCTTTGCAATAGCTTTGTGAAATATATCAATTGCATAATCGGTAGTTCCACCCCCAGGAGGCGACGACCAACTAATTAAGCCAGGATATCGAATACTTCTCACGTCAACACCATAGACATTGTGGTAATATTCGCACCATCTTTCTCCCGTTTGTTTGCTAATTCCGTAAACCGTACTTGGTTCCATAATGGTATATTGAGGTGTATTTTCTCTTGGGGTGGTAGGTCCAAAAACGGCAATACTTGAAGGCCAGAATACTTTTTTAATTTTTCCAGCTTTCGCCAAATTCAAAACGTGAAAAAGGGAATTCATATTTAAGTCCCACGCAAATGCCGGGTTTTTTTCAGCTGTTGCCGATAATAAGGCGGCCATCAAATAAACTTCATCAATTTGGTGCACTTCAACAAGATGTTGAATTTGATTAAAATCCAATGCATTGAGAACTTCAAATGGTCCGGAATTCACCACATCAATATTTAATTTTCTAATATCCGAAGCAATTACGTTTTCTACACCATAAATCTCCCGTAATTTTTGAGTTAGCTCGGTACCGATTTGTCCGCAAGCTCCGATAATTAGAATTTTTGTAGTCATTTGATCTATTTAGACCACAAATATAACAATTTCGAATTTTAAAATCATTTTACATGAGAATTATTCAAAATTCGTATTTCTTGAATTACCTTTGTAACTTTGTGTCAAATAATTATAAAGATGAAACTGCAAAATACGGCTCTTTTAATAGTGCTTCTACTATTTTTTTCTTGTCAAAATAACAAGGAACAGCGCCTAATAGAGAACGCTAAAGACGCTAAAAAGAAAGAGACGATTTTTAATAACATCAATAAAGGATGGACTTTTAATGCCAATCCGATAAACCCTGCGTCACAAGGATTATTTGACATGTGGCCAGAATGGCGTGTTTTTTTATTGGAATTGAATAGCAAACCGAAGAGCACCATTGGAGCATTTCAGAAAAAAGCCAAAGTGCTTTCAAAGAAAGTTGCAGAATTAAACAACAATATTCCAATAGCCTACGATAAACCGGAAGTAAAAAGCCGAATTGCAGTTTTGATTTCTAAAATAAATTCGCTGAATCTTTTCATCAATTTAGATGAAATTCCTGATAATAAAGTAATTGCTTTAGTTATAGAAATAAACGTTCAATTGCTATCACTTCAAAATCAATTGGATGAAATTGTGAGAAAAAGCACCATTCCTAAAGAAGAAGGAGAATCCGATTTGATCCAAATGTTAGATACTTCAAGAGCCATTCCAACCCGATAAAATCATATTTTAGTTGAGCAAATCAGTAGTAGTAGGTAAATATGACAAAGCCACTAAGGTCAGTCAAATTGGAGAATTTTTACAACAATCAGAAAATAAAATTCACCTTAAGGGGTTAATTGGGTCTTCGTTATCGTTTGTTGTAAACTCCCTTTTTCATAAAAGCGAACTTCCTTTTTTAATGATTTTCGAAGATAAGGAAGCCGCCGCCTATTATCTAAACGATTTGGAACAATTAATAGGAGATAAAGAAGTGCTTTTTTATCCAGGTTCTTTTCGCATTCCCTACAAAATTGAAGAGGTGGATAATGCCAATGTTTTGCTTCGTGCTGAGGTTTTGAACCGCATCAACTCTCGAAAAAAACCAGCAATTATTGTTACTTATCCCGAATCGTTATTTGAAAAAGTAGTAACTAAAAAAGAGTTGGAAAAGAACACGTTGAAAGTGGCCGTGGGTGATAAAATTTCAATCGATTTTATTAATGAAGTGCTTTTTGAATATGAATTTAAAAGAGTGGATTTCATTACAGAGCCAGGTGAATTTTCTGTTCGAGGTGGAATAATTGATGTTTTTTCTTTTTCAAATGACAATCCGTATCGAATTGAATTTTTTGGAAATGAGGTAGATTCTATTCGGAGTTTTGATGTGGAAACGCAACTGTCAATTGAAAAAAAGAATAAAATTACGATCATTCCAAATGTAGAAAATAAGTTTTTTCAAGAAGACCGCGAGAGTTTTTTGGATTATATTTCCTCAAATACGACACTTTTTATTCAAAACACGGATGCGCTTATTTCAAAATTGGACAACTTATTTGCGAAAGCAGAAGAGGCCTACAGCAAGTTAACGGGCGAAATAAAACACCTAGCTCCCGAGCAATTGTTTTTAAATCAAAAATCATTTTTAAAGAAAGCACTCGATTTTAATGTGGTTGAATTGGGTTCCAAAGCCATTTTTAATTCAAACAAAACGGTTGAATTCCATATTCTTCCCCAGCCGTCATTTAATAAGCAATTTGATTTATTGCTAAATAACTTAAATGACAATCATTTTAATGGAATAAAAAATTATTTATTTTGTTCCAATGAAGCGCAGGCAAAGCGCTTTCACGATATTTTTCAAACCTTGGATGAAGCCAATCACGAAAGTATTAGAAAACAATATGACACCATAAAATTGCCTTTATTTCAAGGATTTATTGACGAGGAACTTCAAATTGCGTGTTATACCGATCATCAAATTTTTGAGCGATACCATAAATTCAGTATCAAAAATGGCTACGCAAAAAAGCAAACCATTACACTCCAAGAACTGACTAATTTATCCGTTGGCGATTATGTAACACATATTGATCACGGAATTGGGAAGTTTGGGGGCTTACAAAAAATTCAAGTGGAAGGCAAAACCCAAGAGGCAATTAAGTTGGTTTATGCCGATAATGACATCGTTTATGTGAGCATTCATTCGCTATATAAAATTTCTAAGTTCAACGGAAAAGACGGAACGCCGCCTAAAATTTATAAACTAGGATCGAACGCTTGGAAGGTTTTAAAACAAAAGACAAAAGCCCGAGTGAAACACATTGCGTTCAATTTAATTCAATTGTATGCCAAGCGAAGATTAGAAAAAGGATTCCAATTTAGCCTCGATAGTTATTTGCAATTAGAGCTTGAAAGTTCGTTTATTTATGAAGATACACCCGACCAAAATAAAGCCACTCAGGAAGTCAAAGCTGATATGGAAAGTGACCGCCCAATGGATCGATTGGTTTGTGGTGACGTAGGTTTTGGAAAAACAGAAGTTGCCATTCGAGCTGCATTTAAAGCTGTAGATAATGGAAAACAAGTCGCGGTTTTAGTGCCAACAACCATTTTAGCGTACCAACATTTTAGAACATTTTCCGAAAGACTGAAAGACATGCCTGTTTCTGTAGGTTATTTAAACCGTTTTAGAACGGCGAAACAAAAAGTAGAAACGCTGAAACAATTGGAAGAAGGGAAACTCGACATTTTAATTGGAACTCATCAATTAGTAAACAAAAATGTAGTTTTTAAAGATTTAGGATTACTGATTGTGGACGAAGAACAAAAATTTGGGGTGAACGTAAAAGACAAGCTAAAAACCATCGCTGCCAATATTGACACCCTGACATTAACCGCAACGCCAATACCGAGAACGTTACAGTTTTCATTGATGGCCGCCAGAGATTTATCTGTAATTACGACCCCGCCACCCAATCGTTATCCTATTGAAACCAACGTAATTGGATTTAGTGAAGAGTCAATTCGAGACGCGATATCTTATGAAATTCAAAGAAATGGACAAGTTTTCTTTGTCAATAATCGAATTGAAAACATCAAAGAAGTGGCCGGAATGATCCAGCGACTGGTGCCTAACGCAAGAGTTGGAATTGGTCACGGCCAAATGGATGGTAAGAAATTAGAAGAATTAATGTTGGCTTTTATGAACGGCGAATTCGATGTTTTAGTCGCAACAACCATAATTGAAAGTGGTTTGGATGTGCCCAATGCCAATACCATTTTTATCAATAATGCTAATAATTTTGGTATTTCCGATTTGCATCAAATGCGCGGGCGAGTGGGTCGAAGCAATAAAAAAGCGTTTTGCTATTTCATCTGTCCTCCGTATTCCGCAATGACCGACGATGCTAGAAAAAGAATCCAAGCGTTAGAGCAGTATAGCGAATTGGGAGGCGGACTAAATATTGCTATGAAAGACCTAGAAATTCGTGGTGCAGGAGATTTATTGGGAGGTGAACAAAGCGGTTTCATTAATGAAATTGGTTTTGAAACCTATCAAAAAATTATGAATGAAGCCATTGATGAATTAAAGGAAAATGAGTTCAAAGAGCTGTATTCTGACGAAACTAAAGACGTTGAAAAAACCTATGTAAAAGACCTGCAATTAGATACCGATTTCGAATTGTTGTTTCCTGATGAATATATCAATAACATAACAGAGCGACTTAAATTGTACAATGAATTGAGCGTTATTAAAGACGAAAATGGATTAATAGAATTCGAAAGTAAACTGATAGATCGCTTTGGACCTTTGCCAAAACAAGCCATTTCGTTGCTAAATAGTATCAAAATTAAATGGGTTGCCACCCAATTAGGAATTGAAAAATTGGTAATGAAACAGGGCAAAATGATATGCTATTTTGTGTCCGATCAGCAATCAAGTTACTACCAATCCGGGCGATTCAGCCAAGTATTGCAATTTGTACAAATGCAATCTAAATTGTGCACCATGAAGGAAAAACAAACTCCAAATGGATTGCGATTATTACTGACTTTTGAAAACGTAAAATCAATTAATAAAGCGTTGGAATTGATTCAGATGGTTTAGATTTATAACGATTTTAGATCCTTAATTACCCTAAAAGCAATATCTACTTCGTCTTCACTTACCAAAATAGTAAATTCATTAGAGGTTGAAATTACCTCGTTTATAATAATTCCTTCCCAAGCCAAACGCTGAAAAATAAAGTAGTAAATCCCAGGAATTACTGTGTTTTCTTTGGGTAATTTTGTTGTTATAGAAGCTAGATTTTCTAGTTTTTGAATTTGTTTTTCAGATGCAAAATGCTTTTCTACCAAGTGACCGACGCTTTGACTCACAATAATATTGGTTTCGCTAACGCCTTTGGATGAGGTGTAAAAAATATCAGGATTGCTATTGATCTCCGAAATTAAATCGGCTTGCTTGGTCAAAATAGTACTGGAAACCGCAAACGTATAATCAATTAAAGAAGACCGAACGGTGATTTCACCCAAGTTTTTCATCACTTTCGAAATCTTGTGATTCAATCTAAAATCCAAATCTACAGAAAGGCGTTTTAACGCCATTACAATTGCACCTTGTTTTACGTCTTTCCCAAATTCCGACTCCAATTCAATCATCATATTTCTTGATAATGAAGTTAAATTGATAATGTTTTGGGATAAGGCACTTAATAAAAAAGGCTTTGTTTTGATGTAATTTTCTACAATTGAAGAGACGGTTTTCATTTTATAATGATGTTTAAATGCGATACAAATGTATCAATAAAAAACAAATTGTTATAAATATAACATTAAAAATAAAAAAAGGCGTCTTCTAAATGTTCTATTTTAAACCCTTTTCCTTCTCTATGAAGTGCAATAATATCAAAGCGAACTTCCACTTCAAGATCATTTGAAATCACATATTCGTTGATAGCTTTAACTAAGAGTTGGATTTTTTTTGGTTTAACAAAGTCCTGAGGAAGTCCAAAATCGATACTGGAGCGGGTTTTTACTTCTACAACGGCTAGGATATTTTCTTTTTTTGCAATAATATCTACTTCCGCTTTTTGAAAAGTCCAATTCGTTTCTAAAATAGAATAACCATTTTTTTCTAAAAATTCAACGGCCAATTCTTCTCCTAGTTTTCCTAAATCGTTATGATCGGCCATTCAATTTTAGTTTAGTTTTAATATTTCAAAATGGTTTCTTTATCGTTAATTTCTAAACTCACTTTTTTTCCAAAAATAAGGGTGTTGTTATCGTGAATATGTCCTGCCGGGAAATCAAAAACGATAGGAAAATGGTATTTTTTAGTAATATCCAATATAATTTCATGGGCATTTTTCCCCCATGGGATTTCATTATCGTGCATTTTTATAAAACTTCCAACAACTAATCCTTTTAAATCATCAAAGCAACCACAGCGTTTTAAACTCAGCATCATTCGATCGATATGGTATAAATATTCGTCTAAATCTTCAATAAACAGGATTTTACCTTTACAATCAACTTGCGATTCAGACCCCATCATACTATATAAAATTGACAAATTCCCGCCCACTAATTCGCCTTCAGAAACACCTAATCTGTTTTCACTTTGACAAGGAAAAGTATATGTTAAGCTTTCGCCAAAGAGTGCTTTTCGTAACGTTTCTTCCACTTTTGCCGATGCTTTTTCCACATTTACTGGCATAATTCCGTGAATTGTTGCCACTCCCATAGTATTCAAATGACTGTGAATAACAGTAACATCACTAAATCCTATAATCCATTTCGGGGCTTGTTTAAATTTTGAAAAATCAACTAATTCAACCATTCTTGCGGTTCCATAACCGCCACGAACGCACCAAACCGCTTTTATATTTGGGTTGTCAATCATTTCTTGAAAATCGGCAGCTCTTTGTTCATCGGTTCCTGCCAATTGATGATTATCCAATCCAATAGTTTTTCCAATTACTACATTCAATCCCCAGCTTTTAGCCAGTTCAATAGCTGGCTTTAAGTTATCAACAATGTTTTTTCGGGCAGTGGCCACAATGGCAATAGTATCTCCTTTTTGTAAATTTGGTGGAATAATCATAGTTGTTTGTGCTTGAAGTTGGGAAACCAAAAAGAATAGCAACAAATAAATCCTAAGCATTTTTGGTTTTTTTTAGATTAAATTCAAAACAAATTAACAAATAATCAATAACAACTGCAAGGTTTTCAAAGGCATAATTACTATTGACTTTTAAGAATGTGACATTGCCATACAAACAATACTAATTTTTGCGCCCGGGATTTTTAATAAAGCTCTTCCGCAAGCTTCTAAAGTGGCACCCGTAGTTAAAACATCATCAATTAGTAAGAAGTGTTTGTTGTGGGCATTTTCATTAAAAGTAACGTCAAAAAGGGAATCAATAACTGAAATTCTTCCCAATAAATCTTTTTTTACCTGCGTTTTTGAATATACATTTCTTTTCAAAAGAGATTCGTTAAAGGGGATTTCTAATTTCTTTGCTATTGCAACTCCAAAGTTGGTCACTTGGTTGTAACCTCTTTCTCTAAGTCTTTTCTTGTGAAGAGGTACTGGAATTACCGCATCAAAATGGGTTGAAATGAGTAATAAAATCAGCTCTTCCGAAATCCATTCTCCAAAAATGGTTCCTACTTCTTGATGGCCATGGTATTTCAGTCCGTGGATAATTTCTTGAACAATTCCCTTTTTATGAAAATAAAATAATGCGGAAACGTGTTCCACTGGAATTTTCCCATAAAATTTCATAAACGCTTCATTTTCCTGATTTAGAAAATGTTGTGTAAGAGGAATTTCGTGTCTGCAAGTGGAACAAATTACCCTTTCTTCAGATAATAAAAACCCTTTACAACCCAAACAAACATCTGGAAAAAATAAATTAACTAGGTTATTTATCATCTAATTTGAGATTTATCTATAAAAATAACGAAAAGTAAGGTTCAAAGTACATTTTATATGCATTTATTAATTTCACTTTTTATATTTTTGCATCATTATGGTAAAACAAGAAGATTTATTTAAAAATGTAGTTTCGCATGCGAAGGAATACGGATTTATTTTTCCGTCAAGCGAAATTTATGACGGTTTGAGTGCAGTGTATGATTATGCTCAAAACGGAGTAGAATTAAAGAAAAACATCAGAGAATATTGGTGGAAATCGATGGTGCAAATGAACGAAAATATTGTAGGTCTTGATTCTGCCATATTGATGCATCCTACTACTTGGAAGGCTTCCGGCCACGTAGATGCTTTTAACGACCCATTAATTGACAACAAAGATTCCAAAAGAAGATATAGAGCAGACGTTTTGATAGAGGATTATGCTGAAAAGTTGAATCAAAAAGCAGAAAAGGAAATTGAGAAAGCGAGTGTTCGTTTTGGAGATGCTTTTAACCGCGAAGAATTTGTTACTACAAATGCCAGAGTGATTGAATATTTGACCAAGAAAAATGAAGTTTTAGCTCGAATGGCAAGATCGTTAGAGAATGAGGATCTTGATGATGTAAAAGCTTTAATTGAAGAATTAGAAATTGCGTGTCCAGAATCGGGATCTAGAAATTGGACCGAAGTACGTCAGTTTAACTTGATGTTTGGAACAAAACTGGGTGCTTCTGCAGATACTGCAATGGACTTGTATTTGCGTCCCGAAACGGCTCAAGGAATTTTTGTCAATTTTTTAAATGTTCAAAAATCAGGGCGAATGAAAATTCCTTTTGGAATTGCTCAAACAGGTAAAGCGTTTAGAAATGAAATCGTTGCAAGACAATTTATTTTTAGAATGCGTGAATTTGAACAAATGGAAATGCAGTTTTTTGTGAAACCTGGCGATGAAATGAAGTGGTACGAGCATTGGAAAAATACTCGATTAAGTTGGCACCTTTCCCTAGGTTTAGGAGCAGCAAATTATCGTTTTCACGATCATGAAAAATTAGCGCATTATGCTAATGCGGCGGCAGATATAGAATTTAATTTTCCTTTTGGTTTCAAAGAATTAGAAGGAATTCACTCTCGTACCGATTTCGACTTGAAAGCACACGAGAAATTTTCAGGTAAGAAATTACAGTATTTTGATACCGAAACCAATGCGAATTATACGCCGTATGTGGTGGAAACGTCAGTTGGATTAGACAGAATGTTCTTAGCAATTTTCTCGAGTTCTTTGAAAGAAGAAACTTTAGAAGACGGTTCAGTGAGAACAGTTTTACAATTACCATCAGTACTTGCGCCAACGAAAGCAGCCATTTTCCCATTGGTGAAAAAAGACGGATTACCTGAAATTGCACATCAAATTATTGACGATTTAAAGTGGGATTTTAATGTTTCCTATGATGAGAAAGATGCTGTGGGAAGACGTTACAGAAGACAAGATGCGCTAGGAACTCCATTTTGTATTACTGTAGACCATCAAACAGTTGAAGACCAAACGGTAACGATTCGTCACAGAGACACCATGAAACAAGATCGCGTGAAAATTACCGATTTAAAAGTAATTATTGAAAATGAAGTTTCAATGAAAAATTGGTTAATGAAAATGTAGGTAAAATGACACTCGATTATTTGTTTAATTGGAAATAAAAAAAGGCGCTTCGAGATTGAAGCGCCTTTTTTAATATATAACTTATTTAAAATCGGTAACCGATAAGTAAATCTCCTCTAAAGATTCCGTCCGGTTGATCACTTCCACCAATTGTTCTTCCTCCACCAACTAGAATTTCAAACACAAACCCGCTAGAATTGGTCCATTTTTTACCTAGGCAAAGTCCTAAAGCGCCTGCAGAGTAGGATTTAGGTGTATTAGATGTAAAGAGATTAAAAACTTCTGGGGTGTATTTACCTGAAAGGTATTTAGCAAATCCTTCAACAAAAAACCCTTGAGCACCATATTCTTTGGTTTCTTGAAAATAAAACCGTGCAAATGGAGTCACAGAAAATTCCTCATCATAAGCAGTTTTACCATCGAGACTTATTAATACTGAGGTACCATAGGTAAAATCTTTTGAATAAATGTATTCGTAGGTCCCTTCTAATAAGGGTCCGCCAAGAAGGTGAATCCCACCAATCTTAAGCTCATGTTTTCTACTTAAAACGGAAGATTTGTCTTTGTCTTTATCTTGTGCAAATCCAAAGGCTGTAGCAAATAATACAATAATAACTAGAATGTTTTTCATAAATAATTGTTTTAATTCGAACAAATCTAATTCTTTTTATAAAACAAAAATGTTAAATTGTGTCTAAATTTTCGATGAAGGCTTTCGAGTATTCTTTAATTTCATCGCGCACTTTTCGGAATTCAGTAATCAATTCTTTAGCGGTTCCTGATGCTTTTGACGGATCTTCAAAACTATGGTGAATAGTTTTTGTTTGCGTTGGGAAAAACGGACAAGCTTCTTTTGCATTGTCACAAACCGTAATTACATAATCAAAAGCGATATTTGAATATTCATCCACATGATTGGAGGTGTTTTTGGAAATGTCAATTCCATCTTCGGATAGGATGCCAACAGCAAAGGGATTGAGTCCGTGAATTTCAACGCCAGCGCTATAAACGTGTACTCTATCTTTACCAAAATGTTCTAAATACCCATGTGCCATCTGACTTCTGCAAGAATTTCCAGTGCAAAGAACTAAGATTTTTTTCATACCAATAACCATAATAAATTAATAATTGTAAACCGAGCGTCAAACCCAAAATAGAGATTTAACGCCGTGAGACCAATGGTGATAATTATAGGTTTCTTATATTTTATAATTACATCTTTCATATATATTAAATTTTAACAACACCCCGATTCTGGCGAGCAAGAACTGTTTTGAATGTCATTTATTTTTACTTTTGGTTTTGGAGTTCCACACGATTCCCCTCTGCCAATTGCTTTGCATTGAGTTTTGTCGGCAACTAATTTTACGATTATTTCGTCATTTATGATATCGAAATCTTGAGGATGCATTTGGCGAGTTTCAAAAAGATCATTTCCAAATTCAATTTTCACGATACTGTTTGGGTTTAATGGGAGGGTGTTTTCTACTAGTTCAATAATTGAAATGGCTTTTGAAACTTGCATGGACCGGCCAATTTCTGTTTTGTTTGGTTCCCAAAGTTGGACGATTACTTCTGTCCAGGCATTCATTTTTCCGCCACAATCAACAGCAGTGATGTTAGCTTGTTTGATTTCCGTGATATGAAAAGAAGGATTTACTTTTTGATTTTTTGCAAATTCAAATTGCAAATGAAGTCCAGGATTTTCGGCTAATTGTGTTTTAAATTCATTCCAGTTCATGACGTTTGATTTTAACAACATTCTTTAGAACTGCTGTTGGTTTGTAAAATTGTGATAAAATTTTGTAATTTTTGTAGGGTGCTTTCATTCAAACAATAACAAATAGAATTACCCGATATAGTGCCTTTAATTATTCCTGCTTTTTTTAATTCCGATAAATGTTTAGAGACTGTAGACTGCGATAAGGGTAAGAATTCTACAATGTCTCCACAAATACAAGTGGGAGAATTGATTAAAAATTTTACGATTTCCAAACGTGCAGGATGCCCAAATGCTTTCAGGGTTTCTGACATTTCAATCGTTTCTTCAGAGAAACCTATTTTTTTTGTTATTCCCATATCGCAATATTACGATATAGTTTTGTGTATTGAAACCTACAAATGAGATTTAACATTAATTTAATTTCAAAAAAAAATCCCGACCGGTTATGGTCAGGACTAATATCTTATTTATTCTTCAGAAATAGAATCCCAACCTCGAGCTTTCATAGGAATTTTAGTATTCGCACGGGTAACTAAATGAACGCCTTCGCTTTCGGAAGTCATGTGTCCAATGATGGTAAAATTTGGGTTTCCTTTAATTTTTTCGAAATCTTCTATAGCAATGGTAAACAGCAATTCATAGTCTTCACCACCATTGATGGCTACTGTTGTAGCGTCAATGTTAAACTCTTCGCACACATTAATCAATTGTGGATCGAGCGGTAATTTATCTTCATATAAATTACAACCTACTTTTGATTGTTTACAAATGTGCATAATCTCTGATGATAATCCATCCGAAATATCAATCATTGCCGTTGGTTTTATTTCCAAAGCATGTAATAAAGTGCGAATATCTTTTCGAGCTTCAGGTCGCAATTGACGTTCAATTAAGTACGTGTAAGCTTCTAAATCCGGTTGTGAATTTGGGTTCACTTGAAACACTTGCTTTTCACGTTCTAAAACTTGTAATCCCATGTAGGCCGCGCCAATATCACCTGAGACCACCAATAAATTAGTTTCTTTAGCACCATTTCTGTATACTAATTCACTTTCATCAGCTTCGCCAATTGCAGTGATACTAATGATCAATCCTTTTTGTGAAGAAGTGGTGTCGCCACCAATAACATCAACATTGTATTCTTGTGAAGCAACGGTAATTCCGTCAAATAATTCTTCCAATGCTTCTAGAGGAAATCTATTGGAAACGGCAACTGAAACGGTGATTTGTGTTGCCTTTGCATTCATCGCACAAATATCAGAAACATTAGCAACCACAGCTTTATAGCCCAAGTGTTTTAGAGGCATGTAGGCCAAATCAAAATGAACCCCTTCGATTAATAAATCTGTAGAAACGACAATTTTTTTATCTGCAAAATCCAAAACTGCGGCATCATCACCAATTCCTTTTAGTGTAGAAGAATGATTTATTTTGAAGTTTTTAGTCAAGTGGTCAATAAGCCCAAACTCGCCTAATTGTGAAACACTGGTTCTTTGTGGATTTTTATCTTCGATCATTTATTCCAATTCTTTTTTGGTAATTACTTTATTCCAAAGTTCCTTACCTTGAACATCAAACAAAGTTAATTTTAGTTGGCGGTTGGTTTTATTACCTGAAAAAGAGAGGGTCCCAAAATTGTTTTGAGCAAATAAACTACCTTCTACTCTGTTTGTATTTACATCATCTTTATAGGAATTTCCAACTCCGGAGGTTAATGGTGAAACCGTCCAATCGTACAATGGATAGGTATTTTCGCGATTTAGTTTTGATAATTCAGAAAAATGACGGTCACCGGTAAGAAATAAAACACCTTTAATTTTATTAGCCTCAATTTCAGAGAGTAACTTTTCTTTCTCTTTAGGATAGTTTTCATAATTTTCAAATCTTGCTGATGGATTTAAAACTTGTCCCCCAATAACGATAATTTTGAAAGTAGCTTTCGAACTTGACAATGCGTCAATTAACCATTCGAATTGTGTTGATCCAATTATGGTTTTTTCACCTGTTAAGCGATCGTTTGGCGATTTAAAAAAACGGTCGTCAAGCAAGAAAAATTGAGCGTCTCCCCAATTGAAAGTAGAATAAATCCCTTCCTTTTGATTAGCATCAGTTCCATAGGTTTTATTTGCCCAAAAGTTTTTAAATGCATTTTGAGTTTCATATTTGAAATAAAAGCTTCGATCGCCATCGTTTGGTCCAAAATCATGATCATCCCATATGGCAAAATTTTGCGTACTTGCCAATAAAGGTTGTAATTCTTTGATAGATCTAGAGTGCGTATAGCGGTGGTAAATCCCTGTTTTACTGTCCCAATCCGCTTCACGCAAATAGATATTGTCGCCTCCCCAAAGCATGATATTAGGTTTTTTAGCATGAATACTTTCGTAAATTTCATAACCACTACCGTACCCTTTTCCTGGACGATCAACCGCCTCTTCATTAATGTAATTGCAACTTCCGAAAGCTACCGTAAAATCGGGAGCATCTTCACGCCAAAGCCATAATTTTTTTGATGAAAATGCAGTTTCATATGGCAATACAACTTTTTTACCATCAAGAAAAACATCGTAATGATATTGTTTACCAGGCTGTAATTTATTTAAAACAATATGATTAGTAAATCCATTACTGCTTTCGGATTTTTGAGTATCCGAAGAAAATTTTTCTTTTGGATTGTCAATAGCATAATAGTCAATTCTAACTAAAGTCTCTTTTGTGGTTTGTAACCAAATCATGGCTTCTTTCATTTCGCAATATCCCACCATTGGGCCCGATTGAAGTATATTACTTTGTGAAAACGAAACAGTGAATAGAAACAAAAATAGGGGAAGTAGTATTTTTTTCATTTTCATTTTAATTTTAAACAAAGTTACAATCTTATTATTAAATTAATGGAAATTTTAAATGAACAAATTAGAGTAGTTTTTAAAAATAAACCCGAATAAATGGCATCATTGCGCTAGAATATACAAAGTCAGATTCTTTAAATAGTAAATTATATCGAATTCCCACAACAACATTATCAGCGCCATAACCGCCACCTAAAAACAAACCAGTGTTCCAAAAATTGTTGGCCTTATTGGGCCCGTCAATCATAACAATATTTCTATTTACCCTTAATTGTTCCAGTTCAATTGAGATTTGGAATTCTTCGATAGGGTTCATTAATAAGAGTATACTCATTCCATAAATTGAAGAAGAATAGTCGTTTTTTGAGGAAATAAAGCTTCCTTGAAGCCCCATTCCAACAGCCACTTTTGGGTTTAAACGATAAATAGCTCCGGGAGCCAAATTGATTTCGGTAAATTGGGAGCTAATGTTCAATCCAAATCCACCTCCAAATTGTACATTTTTCCAAAATGTCGGTGTTGATTTTATACTATTTTCTGAGGTTTGAGAGTGTACTGCGCTCGAAAATAAAATAATTATAAATATTAAATTCATTTTTGGAGCGATCAAAAAGTTCGATTTTCTCATGTATTTCAAAAAATTGGTTAATAAAAGATAAAAGTATCTAAATAATTTAATATTATATTTCATTTATTGTACTTTTGCGTAACAATTTTACAAATCAGGACATTCAAAAATTATGGATAGGTTTTCCTTCTTAAATGCAGCACACACCGAATTTTTCGCACAATTATACGATCAATATTTAGAAAACCCTGATAGCGTGGAGCCATCATGGAGAAGTTTTTTTCAAGGTTTTGACTTTGGAATCAGCAGCTCAAACGGAGAAATCACAACAGACGGAACTTTTTCAACTCCATCTGAAGGCCAAGATTACAGTACTATTTCAGCAAAACTTCAAAAAGAATTCCAAGTACTTAAACTAATTGAAGCCTACAGAACAAGAGGGCACTTGTTTACTCAAACAAACCCTGTTCGAGACAGAAGAACCTATTCTCCAACATTAGAAATTGAAAATTTTGGTTTAAACCAATCCGATTTAAACACTGTTTTTGATGCAGCCAAATTAATCTACATTGCTCCTTGTACTTTAACGGATATTATAGCACACTTAGACAAAATTTATTGTCAGCACATTGGTGTGGAATACATGTACATTAGAAAACCAGAAGTAATTCAGTGGATTCAAGAAAAATTAGGAGTTAATGATAACACACCCACTTTCTCTGCCGACGAGAAAAAAGTGATTTTAAATAAATTAAATGAAGCGGTTTCTTTTGAAAATTTCTTACACACCAAATACGTAGGACAAAAACGTTTCTCATTAGAAGGAGGAGAGTCAATAATCCCTGGTTTAGATGCCTTGATTGAGGCTGCTGCTGAAAAAGGGGTAGAACAATTTGTGATGGGAATGGCGCACCGTGGTCGCTTGAACATCTTAGCTAACATCTTCGGAAAATCTACCCAAGATATTTTCTCCGAATTTGACGGAAAAGATTACGACCAAGAATATTTTGATGGAGATGTTAAATACCATTTGGGTTTAACCTCTGATAGAAAAACAAGGACAGGAAAACACATCAATATCAATTTAGCACCAAATCCTTCGCATTTAGAAACGGTAGGTGCAGTAATTGAAGGAATAACAAGAGCAAAACAAGATAAATATTTCCCAGATGATTTCTCAAAAGTATTGCCAATCGCTGTTCACGGAGATGCGGCAGTGGCTGGACAAGGAATTGTTTATGAAATTATTCAAATGGCGCAATTGGACGGTTACAAAACAGGTGGAACCATTCATATTGTGATCAATAATCAAGTTGGTTTTACTACTAATTATTTAGATGCACGTTCTTCAACCTATTGTACAGACGTTGCAAAAGTGACTTTGTCACCGGTATTGCACGTAAATGCGGACGATACAGAAGCGGTGGTTCACGCCATGTTATTCGCTTTGGATTACAGAATGCAATTTGGAAGTGACGTATTTATCGATTTATTAGGATATAGAAAATACGGACATAATGAAGGGGATGAACCAAGATTTACACAGCCATTATTATATAAAACAATAGCAAGTCACAAAAATCCAAGAGATATTTATACTGCAAAATTGATTGAAGAGGGGGTAATTGACGCCACTTACATCAAAAGTTTAGAAGCGGCTTACAAAGATAAATTAGAAGTAAATTTAGAAAAATCTCGTAAAAAAGATCTTACCATAATTACTCCTTTTATGCAAAACGAATGGTTGGGATTCGAACAAGTAACCAACGTTCAAATGCTGGAAAAAGTAGATACTTCCTACCATAAAAAAGGACTTACTAATGTGGCCAATGCCGTTTGTAATTTACCTTCAGATAAAAAGTTTATTAGTAAAATTCAAAAGCTAATCAACGATAGAAAAACCATGTATTTCGAAACCAACAAGTTAGATTGGGCTATGGCCGAACATTTAGCTTATGGTTCGCTTTTACAAGAAGGATATAATGTTAGAATCTCAGGGCAAGATGTGGAACGCGGAACTTTCTCTCACCGTCATGCGGTTGTTAAAGTAGAGAACTCTGAAGAAGAAGTTATTTTACTAAATCACATCGAAGGTAAAAAAGGAAACTTCAACGTTTTCAATTCTCTTTTATCAGAATACGGAGTTTTAGGTTTTGATTATGGATATGCATTAGCAAGTCCTAAAACACTTACTATTTGGGAAGCACAATTTGGAGATTTTAGTAATGGAGCTCAAATCATGTTGGACCAATACATTTCTTGTGGTGAAGATAAATGGAACAACCAAAACGGAATTGTACTCTTATTGCCTCACGGATATGAGAATCAAGGAGCAGAACACTCGTCTGCTAGAATGGAACGTTATTTACAACTTTGTGCTAGAAATAACATGTATGTGGCCGATTGTACCACGCCAGCCAATTTCTATCATTTGTTGAGAAGACAAATGAAAACCACTTTCCGCAAGCCGCTTATTGTGTTTTCACCAAAAAGTTTATTGCGTGATCCAAGAGTAGTTTCTCCAATTGAAGATTTTGAAAAAGGGTGTTTTCAAGAAACTATCGATGACGAAACCGAAAATAAGAAAGACGTAAAAACATTGGTTTTCTGTACTGGAAAATTCTATTACGATATCACTGCGGAGAGAGAAAATAATGGACGAAATGACGTAGCAGTTGTTAGAATCGAACAATTATTTCCATTGCCAGTAGCACAATTAAAAGAAATAATTGCCAAATACCCAAATGCCGACGATTACGTTTGGGCGCAAGAAGAGCCAAGAAACATGGGAGCTTACAGCTTTATGTTGATGAATTTCGACTTGGTAAAATGGAGGTTGGCCTCTTTGCGAGCTTATGCTGCACCAGCATCAGGAAGTTACACAAGAGCAAAACGTCGTCATGCCGATGCAATAAAAATGGTATTTGATAAAGATTTATTTAGATAAGAAAATAGTTTAAAGTTTAAGGTTTCTGTTATAATACTTTAAACTTTAAACAATTCAAACCTTAAACAAAAAATTATGATTTTAGAAATGAAAGTTCCCTCACCGGGAGAATCAATTAAAGAAGTTGAAATCGCCACTTGGTTAGTAAAAGACGGCGATTATGTAGAAAAAGACCAAGCAATTGCTGAAGTAGATTCTGACAAAGCAACTCTTGAATTACCAGCTGAGGTAAGTGGAATCATTACTTTAAAAGCTGAAGAAGGAGACACAGTGGCGGTAGGAGCAGTAGTTTGCTTAATTGACACCGAAGGGAAACCATCGGGAGCAGCACCTGCAGCAGAAAGCCCAAAAGTAGTTGAAGCACCAAAGCAAGCAGTAGCTGAAGTTAAAGCCGCGCCTGCAGCAGCAACATATGCGTCTGGAACACCTTCACCAGCAGCTAGAAAAATATTAGAGGAAAAAAATATCCAACCTTCAGATATTGTTGGAACAGGAAAAGACGGAAGAATCACCAAAGAAGATGCTGTAAATGCCGTTCCTTCAATGGGAACACCAACAGGAGGTTCTAGAGGAGCGGAAAGAACCAAATTATCAATGTTGCGTCGTAAAGTAGCGGAAAGATTAGTAGCTGCGAAAAACGATACTGCCATGTTAACGACTTTTAATGAAGTGAACATGACGCCAATCAATACATTGCGTAATGAATACAAAGACGCATTCAAAGCGAAACATGGTGGAGTAGGCTTAGGTTACATGTCATTTTTTACCAAAGCAGTTACCAGAGCTTTAGCCTTATTCCCAGACGTGAACTCAATGATGGATGGAGATTACAAAATCGGATATGATTTTTGTGATATTTCAATTGCCGTTTCTGGACCAAAAGGTTTGATGGTTCCGGTAGTTAGAAATGCTGAAAATTTAACTTTCAGAGGGATTGAAGCGGAGATAAAAAGATTAGCTATTAAAGCTCGTGACGGACAAATTACCGTTGACGATATGACCGGAGGAACCTTTACGATTACTAACGGAGGCGTTTTTGGAAGTATGCTGAGTACGCCAATTATCAACCCACCACAATCAGGAATTTTAGGAATGCACAATATTATTGAGCGTCCAATTGCGGTAAACGGTAAAGTTGAAATTCATCCAATGATGTATGTTGCCTTATCCTATGATCACAGAATCATCGACGGACGTGAGTCAGTAGGATTCTTAGTTGCAGTTAAAGAAGCATTAGAAAATCCATTGGAATTATTATGCGATAACAACCCTAAAAAGGCTTTCGAATTGTAAAATTTGGAGTACCAATTATATAAATCCCGTTTAGTTTCTAAACGGGATTTTATTTGTAAATTGAATTCAAAACCAATCAAAATAGTACCTTTGTTTTTTGAAAAATTAAAATGAACATCACCGATACTCATACTCATTTATATTCTGAAGAATTCGACATGGATCGTGACGAAATGATTCAACGTGCTATAAATAATGGAGTGAAGCGTTTTTTTATTCCCGCAATTGATTCAAATTATATCCAAAAAATGTATGCTTTAGAAGCCGATTATCCTGAGAATGTATTTTTGATGATGGGGTTGCACCCAACGCATGTAAAAGACAATTATTTGGACGAGTTGCAAATGGTAGAACAGGAATTGGCTTCTAGAAAATTCTATGCAATTGGTGAAATCGGAATTGATTTGTATTGGGATAAAACCCATTTAAAAGAACAGCAAATTGCATTTAAAATACAAATTCAATGGGCGAAAAAATACAAATTACCCATTGTAATTCATTGTCGTGAGGCTTTTGATGAGATCTTTGAAATATTAGAAGAAGAAAAATCAGAGGACTTATTTGGAATTTTTCATTGCTTTTCAGGTACCTACGAACAAGCATTACAAGCGATTTCTTATAATATGAAACTCGGAATAGGAGGAGTGGTAACTTTCAAAAATGGCAAAATCGATCAGTTCATTCATCAAATAGATTTGAAGCACCTCGTTTTAGAAACAGATTCTCCTTATTTAGCGCCAATTCCTTACAGAGGAAAAAGAAATGAAAGCAGTTTTATCGTGAATGTAGTCGATAAATTAGCTTCCCTTTATGACTTATCACCTGAAGAAATCGCATTAAAAACGACCGAAAATTCGAAAGCTATTTTTGGGATTTAATCACTTTTAAAGGATAAAATTCGATAAAATTTCGTTCATTTGTGAATAAAATAAAAATGTAAATGTCAAAATTTGATTTTATAAGACCCTATTATGACGCTGAAATAAACGGCGCTTTAAAAGATACCGTGGACCATCCAATGATGAAGGCATTAATGGAATTTACATTTCCTGGAGTGGATGAAGAGGTATGGAAAACACAACTTAGAAAAACCTATTCTACTAGAGATTTTCAAAGTAATTTTATTTATCATTCTATACAAAAAGTAATAGAACTGACTTCTGAAGGGGTAACTACAACTGGATTTGAAACTTTAGAACAAAACACTTCCTATTTATTTATTTCCAATCATAGAGATATTATTTTAGATACTTCGATTTTAAATGGGTGTTTGTTTGACCATGGATTATTGATGACTGCCTCAGCAATTGGAGACAACTTGGTTAAAAAATCATTCATGAATATCTTGGCGAAAATCAATAGAAACTTTTTGGTTTTAAGAGGGTTACCGCCAAGAGAATTATTACAAAGCTCCAAGTTATTGTCGGAATATATTGCTCAATTATTACTGAGAGAAAATAGATCGGTTTGGATTGCACAACGGGAAGGTCGAACCAAAGATGGAAATGACGCGACGCATCCAGGAGTTATTAAAATGCTTGCCATGGGATCTGAAGAAGAAAATATTATTAAATATTTTAAGAAAATTAGAATTGTACCCATTTCTATATCTTACGAATACGATCCTACCGATGCCTTAAAAATGCCTCAATTAATAGCTGAAGCAAATAATGAGGTGTATGTTAAAGCCAAAAATGAAGATTTTAATACGTTACTAAGCGGAATTATGGGGCCGAAGAAAAGAATCCATATTAGCGTTGGAAAAATATTAGATACCGAGTTGGATGCTATTGCTTTAGAATTTGATAATGCCAATAAACAAATTCAAGCATTGGCTCACGTTTTAGATTATGCAATAATCAAAAATTATAAATTATGGCCTACTAACTATATCGCTTATGATAAGTTAAATGGGACAACTCAGTTTTCTCATTTGTATACTGCAGATGAAAAAGCACTTTTTGAACGAAGATTAGAAATGAGAATTGATCAT
Source organism: Flavobacterium sp. (assembly GCA_021740105.1). Lineage (GTDB taxonomy): Bacteria > Bacteroidota > Bacteroidia > Flavobacteriales > Flavobacteriaceae > Flavobacterium. The sequence goes on along the minus strand of JAIPAM010000001.1, from coordinate 230,963 downwards.
TCTGATGAATTTCAAATGCAAAGTTTTCTAGCGATGTATGCCAATCCGGTAGTCAATAAAATGAAATTAGAAGATGCAAGCTAAAGCTAAAATATTATTAATTTATACTGGAGGCACCATCGGAATGATGAAAGATTTCGATTCGGGCGCCTTGAAAGCTTTTGACTTTAGTAAATTAATTTCGAAAATTCCAGAATTAAAACAACTGGACTGTGATATTGAAACCATATCCTTTGAAAAGCCTTTGGATTCCTCCAATATGACTTCTATACATTGGATTTCTATAGCAAATAGTATTCAAAACAATTACGATGCTTTTGATGGTTTTGTAGTTTTACACGGCTCAGACACCATGTCTTATACCGCTTCGGCACTGAGTTTTATGCTTGAAAATCTTTCTAAACCGGTTATTATTACTGGTTCGCAACTCCCTATAGGAGATTTAAGAACAGATGCTAAGGAAAATTTAATTACGGCCATTCAAATAGCTTCTTTACAAACTAAAAACAAACCGGTTGTTTCAGAAGTGGGCCTTTATTTTGAATACAAGTTATACCGAGGCAACAGAACTACGAAAATCAATGCGGAACACTTTAATGCTTTTGCTTCACCAAACTACCCTGAATTAGCGGAATCCGGAGTGCATTTAAAAATAAATACTCCTTTCTTATTACCTAAATCGAGTAAAAAATTCAAAATTAATACTGAATTAGATGATAATGTAGCGATAATAAAATTGTTTCCTGGAATAAACGAGTCGGTATTGTCGGCAATATTAAATATCCCAAACTTAAAAGGGATTGTTTTAGAAACGTATGGCTCTGGAAATGCTCCTACAGACGAGTGGTTTATCTCACTTCTGAAAAAGGCAACAAAAAGCGGCTTATATATCGTTAATGTTACCCAATGCTCCGGCGGAAGTGTAACCATGGGACATTATGAAACGAGTACCTTGCTGAAAAAAATAGGAGTCATTTCAGGGAAAGACATTACCACTGAAGCTGCCGTTACCAAATTAATGTTTCTTCTAGGTCAAAAAGTACCTGCAAAAGATTTCAAAAATTATTTTGAAACTTCAATCCGTGGTGAAATAGCATAAATCTGCTCAATTAACTTTTATTAACGACTTTTTTTTTAGTTATTTGCAATCCCAAATAGAGAGGTGGCCGAGTGGCTGAAGGCGCACGCTTGGAAAGCGTGTATATGGCAACATATCGAGGGTTCGAATCCCTTCCTCTCTGCATATAAAAACTCTAATATCTTATAAATTAAGCTATTGGAGTTTTGTTTTTTAACCCCTAAGAATAAAAGTATTTCTATAACTTTTTTGTATCTTTAAACCTCCAAAATAAGAGACATGCGCTTTGTAATAAATTGCTTTATTTTTTTATCTTTTTTCTCTGTTTTTTCGCAGTCGGTTCCCGATTTTGAAGCGGTAGATTCTTTGTATCGTGAAGATCAATTTTATTTTGGGGTTACCTATAATATTCTTCAAAAAAGACCACTTGGAATTACACAAAATAAGTTTTCACCAAGTTTTTCAATTGGATTTCTGAGAGATATGCCCATAAATAAAACTAGAAACAGAGCCTTTGCTGTTGGATTAGGATATTCATTAAACAGTTATAATCAAAATATATTGATTTCTGATAACAATGGGACACCGGTATACAATTCTATTCAAGACGGGACTTTATTTGACACCAATAAATTGTCACTGCATTCCATCGATCTTCCAATTGAATACCGTTGGAGAACTTCAGTCCCAAACACGCATAAATTTTGGAGAATTTACACCGGCTTCAAATTGAGTTATATGTTTTATACACAATCAAAATATGAAGACAGTCAAACTTCTTATTTGGTAACTGGAAATCCAGACATCAATAAATTCCAATACGGAACTTATTTGAGTGTGGGTTATAACACGGTTAATTTCAATATTTATTATGGATTGAATCCGATATTTAAATCGGCAGAAATAAATGGTAGAGCGATAGAAATGAATTCTTTGAATTTTGGATTTATGTTTTATATCCTATAGCCAAAAGTAAGTTAGAACGAGCTGAGGTAAAAATCCTGTAAAAAAGCCAAAAACAATTTCTTTGTAAGTATGTGCATTTAATTCCAATCTAGAAGTAGCTATCAATCCATTTAAGAGAACTAAAACGGCAAAAATAGGAATAATATTTACCTCATAATGCACACTTAACGCCCCTACAAAAACGGTTAATGAGCTAATGCCAACTAAGTGAATACTCGCTTTTATTTTTAAGAATACCAATACAAATAAAACAAAAGTACTGATTAAACCTCCCAATAAGTAGAAATACAATTCTGGTAAAATACTTTCTTTTATGGTATTTGAAAGTAATAAATAAATAATCATTCCTTGAAATAGCAAAGGGATTTTCCGTTGGGTTAAATCAGGAATCATTGCATTATCTGCCTTGTCAAATGAGCGTAAAAAATAGAAAAACGCAATTGGAATTAGAATCGTTACTACTCCTATTTGTAATAAAATTAGGTATTTCTGCTGGATGGTATAATAAAAAGTGCTTATTAAAAAGTAGAATAGCGTACCGAACATTGGGATAAATATCGGATGAAAAAAATAGGAAAATAATGCGATAATTTTTTTCAAATCACTAATTAGATTACATTTTTTTTCTCATTCTGGCCACAGGAATATCAAGCAATTCTCTGTATTTCGCAATAGTTCTTCTGGCTATTGGGTAACCTCTTTCTTTCAATATTTCTGCTAATTGGTCGTCTGGCAAAGGCTTGTGTTTGTCTTCTTCTGCAATTACATTTTGTAGAATTTTCTTTATTTCTAAAGTGGAAACATCCTCCCCTTGATCGTTTTTCATTGCTTCAGAAAAGAACTCTTTGATCAATTTCGTGCCATAGGGAGTTTCAACATACTTGCTATTAGCAACACGAGAAATCGTCGAAATATCTAAACCTACCATATCGGCAATGTCTTTCAAAATCATTGGTTTCATCTTAGTTTCTTCCCCATCAAGGAAAAATTCTTCTTGAAAATGCATGATAGCATTCATCGTTACATATAGTGTTTCTTGGCGTTGCTTAATGGCATCAATAAACCATTTTGCAGAATCTAATTTTTGCTTAATAAATTGAACTGCTTCTTTTTGAGAATTCGATTTGTCTTTGGAAACCTTATACGTCTGCATCATTTCCTGATAATCTTTCGACACGTGAAGCAATGGGGCATTTCTGCCGTTTAACGTCAGTTCTAGTTCACCGTCTACAATTCTAATGGTAAAATCAGGGACAATATTTTCAGTTACTTTATTATTTCCCGTAAAAGATCCTCCGGGTTTTGGGTTTAATTTTTCTATTTCGTGAATGGCTTTTTTCAATTGATCATTTGAAACATTGAATTTGTGCACCAACTTATCGTAATGTTTTTTGGTAAAAGCATCAAATTGTTCCGACAAAATAGAAGTAGCCAAAGCCACTGATTCTGTTGGGGTTTTGTGTTTTAATTGCAAAAGCAAACACTCTTGTAAATCGCGGGCTCCAACTCCCGGTGGTTCCAATTCATGAATAACATGCAACAAATGCTCGACCGTTTTCTCATCGGTATAAACGCCTTGTGTGAAGGCTAAATCATCAACAATATCCTGAATACTTCTTCGGATATAACCCATATCATCAATGCTTCCTACAAGAAATTCAGCGATTTCACGTTCGCTATCGTTCAAAATAAAGGTATTCAGCTGGTTGATTAAATCTTGGTGAAAACTAACAGGGGAAGCCAATGGCGATTCTAAATTAGAATCTTCATCACCATAATTATTAGATTGTGTTTTGTAATCGGGAATTTCGTCGTTAGTTAGGTAATCGTCAATATTGATATCATCGGCTTCAATTCGATCATTTTCAGCATCATCATAATCGTCATAGTCTTCATTTTCAAATTCATCCGCTTCATAATTATCTTCAGTACCGGTTTCCAAAGCCGGATTTTCATTCATTTCCTCCAATAAACGTTGCTCAAAAGCTTGCGTAGGCAATTGAATTAACTTCATCAACTGAATTTGTTGTGGAGATAATTTTTGAGATAACTTTAAACTTAGAAATTGCTTTTGCATTTTATTGTTTAAAAGTTTAATGCTTAAAGTTTAATGTTGCAGCATTTTAAACAACTTTAAACTTCAAACAATTTTTTAGAATTCTGCACTTCCAGGAGTTCTTGGGAAAGGAATCACATCTCGAATATTGGTCATACCCGTTACAAACAGCACCAATCTTTCAAAACCAAGTCCAAATCCAGAGTGAACGGCGCTTCCAAATCTGCGGGTATCCAAGTACCACCATAATTCTTCCTCGTCTATTCCAAGCACTTTCATTTTTTCGACCAATACTTCGTAGCGCTCTTCTCTTTGCGATCCGCCCACGATTTCGCCAATTCCTGGGAATAAAATGTCCATGGCGCGAACGGTTTTTCCATCTTCATTCAATCGCATGTAAAATGCCTTAATATTCGCTGGATAATCGTAAAGAATTACTGGGCATTTAAAGTGTTTTTCTACCAAATAACGCTCGTGCTCCGATTGTAAATCAGCGCCCCATTCGTCAATGATATAATTGAATTTCTTATTTTTATTCGGCTTGCTATTTCTTAAAATATCAATCGCTTCAGTATAAGAAACGCGCTTGAAATTGTTTTCTAATACAAAATTCAATTTCTCTAATAGCGCCATTTCACTACGTTCTGCTTGCGGTTTTACTTTTTCCTCATCGATTAAACGACCTTCAAGAAATTTCAAATCGTCTTGGCATTTATCCATGGTGTATTTAATTACATACTGGATAAAATCTTCTGCCAAGTCCATGTTGTCACTCAAATCATTGAACGCCACTTCCGGCTCAATCATCCAAAACTCGGCCAAGTGACGCGACGTGTTGGAGTTTTCAGCACGAAATGTAGGTCCAAAAGTATAAACCTGACCTAAAGCCATCGCGTAGGTTTCTGCTTCCAATTGGCCCGAAACCGTTAAGTTGGTTTCTTTGCCAAAAAAGTCTTCTTTATAATTTATTTTTCCGTCTTCTGTTTTTGGTGTATTTTCAAATGGTAAAGCCGTAACTTTAAACATTTCTCCCGCGCCTTCCGCATCCGAACCGGTAATGATTGGGGTATTTACATAGACAAAACCGTTGTTTTGAAAATAATTATGAACCGCAAACGACAATACCGAACGCACTCTCATAATCGCTCCAAAAGCATTGGTACGCACTCTTAAATGCGCATTCTCACGCAAAAATTCTAAGGAATGTTTCTTAGGTTGCATTGGGAATTTCTCCGCATCCGAGTCGCCTAAGATTTCAAGTTTTATAACTTGAATTTCAAATTTTTGTCCGGCACCTTGGCTTTCCACTAAAGTACCCGTTACTGAAACTGCCGCTCCAGTAGTAATGCGCTTTAAGGTTTCCTCTGGGGTATTTTCAAAATCAACTACACACTGAATATTATTTATAGTCGAACCGTCATTTAATGCAATAAACTGATTGTTTCTAAACGTGCGCACCCATCCTTTGGCATTCACTTCCTGCAACGTTTGGGAGCTATTCAATAAATCTTTAACCTTGGTATGTTTCATCTTTGAAAATCTAATAATATTAAAATAAACCTAATTATAGTTGCAAATATAATGGATTTAGACCAATTTTCCTCGTACAGAATAAACGATTTATCCGATATTTTATTTTGCAAGCGGCCTTTTTTTTGGGCGTGCCCCTCCGTAAAAACTCCGGGTCGGGCTTTCCGCTACAAGTCCTCGCAAAGTTCCACTGCGTTCCACTTTGCTGTGGGCTTTTCGCTTCAAATGAAATTCACTGAACTCCAATTAAAATAAAAGTATAGTGAAGTACTCCCTCACGCGCCATAAACACCTGACCCGTTTTCAAAACGGGTCAGGTGTAAAGACAATTTAAAGAATCCCCGATTTTACAAAAAGAACAATCTGTTAAATTCTTACTATTAATATAGAGGAAAGCCATGCTTATTGTTAAATTTTACTATAACATGAAAATAATGTCATTATTCAATAACTCAAATCTTTTTTCAACATCTACAAGTTAATTCAAGAAATTACATTTGATGAAATAAAATATGAATTTTTTAAGATAAGTCTAACTTTCTAAGACCTAATAAATAAAGTTGTATTAAATCTAATGACTAGTGTCCGTGTAAAATTTCTACGCCCAGCCAACTTAAGGCTATTTGCAAAAGCGAAATAACACCTGACTAAAGAAAACTGGGTTACCTACAACAGGCAGAAATTCCATATTGGAGAAAAACGCAAAAAATCTTTGACTGCCTAAAAGTTCCAAAAGAACTTGCAAAGTTTCAAGCACAATAAATTATACATGATGAAAAAAGTATTCTTCGGATTAATCGCCACAGTTGTATTTTCAGTTAGTGGATTTGCAACTAATGTTGACAATTTCACTATCCTGAAACAAGAAATTACCAGTATTTCCATTGATGGAAAATCCTATTCTCCTCTCGAATTTAGTAAACTAAGTCCTGAATTTTTGAAAACCGCAGCTCCTTGTACTGTTAAGTCTACTATTAATGTTACTATTAATGGAATTAACTATTCAATTCCAATAAGCGAAACATTTGAAGCTTCTTGGTGGGCCTGTTTGCTTGCTAAAGCCATCGCTTTTTTAGCGAGTATTTGGACTCCAAGTATTTAATTATTAGTTCCTACGAGTAGCTAAATTAAGCTACTCGTATTTTTATAACCATTAAATAATAATAAAATGAAAACATATCTACTTTTTTTACTTTTTACATTTTCTTTAGTATTTTCTCAATCCCAGAATGGTGAGGTAACTTTCAGTTTTTTTGCATATGGCGTTAAAAAAGAAGCAAAATTGATTTTCAATAATAGTCAAAGTATTTTCACCATAAAAAACGACCATTTGAATAAAAAAAAGGTTGAGGTTATTGGAAGAGAAGAGGAAAATTCAAACATGAATATTGATCTTTATTTTAATTTTGACATTAATACCCCAAAGAGCTTTGGAATGCTAACGGACATTAAGAACAATTGTATAATTGATCATAAATTTTTTCCAATTGACTTCGCAGCAATCAAATTTGACACTTTATTTGTGAAAGACAAGGCAAGAATTATTTCCTGGGAATTACTAAATGAAACCAAAAAAATTAATTCTTTTAACTGTCAAAAAGCAAGAGGAAATTTCAGAGGTCGAACCTATACCGTTTGGTTTACTAATGACATTCCTGTTAGTTTGGGGCCTTGGAAACTCAACGGGCTTCCAGGCCTTATTTTAGAAGCTACTGATTCTTTAAATCAGTTTCAATTTTTTGCAGAAAAAATAGAATTACAAATGGAAGTAAATACCATAGATATTAGAGGGTTTTTCAATCATACCTATATAACACCAATACAAGAGAGAATAATTTATGTATCTTTTGTAGAGTTGATGTTTAAAGAAATTACCACAAAAATTAGATCTTCGATGCCTAGAGGAGTGGTTTCTACAACCAATAATGCCAATGCAAAAGTAGTAGATGAAAATAATTTTATTGAAATAAATTTTGATGATATTAAAAAAAAATAGAATAGTGGTTTTGTTTGTTTTGATGTTAAACGTTTCTTATTCACAAACTACAATTAGTGGAGTAGTGAAAGATGTAGAATTGAATGTAATTTCAAATTGTAATGTAGTATTGAAAGACCCAACCAACAAGTTGATTATTACTTTTACACATTCACAAGAGAATGGAACATTCAAATTCAATACCAATAAAACCGGAAAATTCTTCCTGGTATTTTCGGCATTTAACTATGCTCCTAAAACATTTGAGATAGAAGTTACCTCTGAATCAAAAGTGATTGAAAAAAATGCAGTTTTAACTTCTAAATCATTAGAGTTAAGTGAAGTTATTGTAATTCAAGAGCGGGCAATAACAATAAAGAAAGATACAATTACCTTTTTGGCCAAATCATTTTTACAGGGTAACGAACAAGTGGTGGAAGATTTACTCAAAAAAATCCCCGGTTTAACAATTGATCAAAATGGAACTATAAAAGTTGGCAGTCAAGAAATTGAAAAAGTTATGGTTGACGGTGATGATTTTTTTGAAAAAGGATATAAACTCTTAACAAAAAACATGCCTGTTAATCCAATAGAAAAAGTAGAATTGTACCAACATTACTCTAATAATAAACATTTAAAAGGGATAGAAAACAGTAATAAAGTAGCGTTAAACTTAACACTTAAAGAGAATTTTAAACGACAATGGTTTGGAAACATGCAATTAGGTTATGGATTAGTTTCAGAAAACCGTTATGATGCAGGAAGTAACTTAATGAATTTTGGTAAAAAAAATAAATTTTATTTTATTACTAATTTAAATAATATTGGTAATAATGCCACTGGCGAAATAAACAATATAATTAGACCTTATAGAATGGATGGGATAGAAATTATTGGAGATAATCAAAGTGCAAACGCATTGATTGATTTAAGTACTTTTAATCCAACTTTAAAACAAAAAAGAGTGAATTTTAATAATGCAGAAATGATTTCTTTGAATTCAATTTTTACACTTTCTCCTAAAGTAAAACTTAAAGCAATGGGGTTTTTTAATTCTGATGAGAATGATTTTTTTAGAAACAGCTTTCAGTCTTTTTTGGTAGGAAACACTTCCTTTGAAAATACTGAGAATTTTGTAGGTAGGAAAACTCAAATAACAGGTTTTGGAAAAATAGATTTGACGTATGATATTTCTAAAACAAAAACATTCGAGTATACCGGAAAAATAAATAAAACGAACGAAAAAAACAAAAGCGATTTAGTGTTTAATGGCGATTTTATAAATGAAAATCTAAAAAGTGACAATCAACTGATTGACCAAAAATTAGTTTGGACCAATAAATTTAAAAGCAATAAAGTATTGTTGATATCTGGAAGATACATTAATGAAAAAACCCCGCAAAACTATAACGTCAATAAATTTATATATCAAGATTTATTTTCTCAAACTGCAAACAATATATTGCAAACTAGTGAAAATAAAATGCAATTCGCAGGAGTAGAAGCTTATTTATTAGACCGCAAATCAAACGGTAATTTATTTGAACTTAGATTTGGGAATCAATACAGAAATGATGATTTACTCTCTCATTTTAAAATTAAAAACAACGAAAGTATTGTTTCTGAACCAGCTGGTTATCAAAACAGTTTATCCTATAGCACTACAGATTTGTATCTAAATACCATTTATAGATTTAAATTCAAAAAAATCACGATGGCTTCACAACTAGATATTCATCAACTTTTTAATAGTTTAAAAAAGGTTGAAAATTTACAAACCCAAAGTCCTTTTTTTGTAAATCCTAAGTTCGGATTGGAATGGGAAATTAACAAAAAAAATAAAATTTTAGCTTCCTATTCAATTAATAAATCAAACGCTACTATTTTGGACGTTTATAATAGTTATATTCAAACTAGTTTTCGTTCTTTTTCAAAAGGCACGGGTAGTTTCAATCAATTGAATGCTTCGACTGCATTGGTGAATTATACTTTTGGAAATTGGGGAGAAAAATTTTTCGGTAATTTTTCGATAGTTTTATTAAAAGACAATGATTTTTTTAGTACCAATACAATACTTACCCAAAACTATTCTCAGTCTGAAAAGGTACTATTCAAAAATCGAGAATTTTTAACATTCTTTACCAATATAGAAAAGTATTTTAAACCCATTACGTCTAATTTGAAAATAACTGTTGATGGTTCTAAATCTAATTATAAGAATAGTGTTAATAATTCTGATTTACGAGAAATAAATAATAATTCTTTAAATTATGGATTCGAAATTCGATCTGGTTTCAAAGGCATATTAAACTATCATATAGGCTCAAAGTGGAATTACAATGAAATAAAAACTACAACTACAAATTCCTACACTGATTCTATGGCATTCTTAGATTTATCATTAGTAATTAATGACAAATTAAATTTTCAAATACAAACGGAACGATATTATTTTGGGAATCTTGATAAAGACAGTAATAAATATTATTTTATGGATTTAGAAGCTCGTTATGCGCCGCCCTCAGGAAAATTACATTTCTCACTTTCAGGAAACAATCTTTTCAACACGGAAACATTCAGAAGTTATAGTCTTAGCGATATTAGCATTTCAAAAACAGAATACCGCTTGCAACCAAGATATATACTTTTAAAAATGGAATTTAGATTTTAAACACCAAACCCTTGGCCCGTTTTCAAAACGGGTCAGGTGTAAAATAGTTAATTACTTTATTCAATAACCATTTCGGGAATTTCTCCTTCTATAATTAAGTCGGCTTCAGTTGCCGCAATAATGTGTGCTACAGAAACGCCTGGCGCTCTCTCCAAAAGTTGAAATCCTTTTGGGGTAATTTCTAAAACGGCCAATTCGGTTACTATTTTTTTAACGCAGCCCACACCCGTCAATGGCAAAGTACATTTTTTAAGAATTTTGCTTTCTCCAGCTTTATTCACGTGCATCATCGCCACAATAATATTATCGGCAGAAGCCACTAAATCCATCGCGCCACCCATTCCTTTTACCATTTTACCAGGAATTTTCCAGTTGGCAATATCACCATTTTCAGAAACTTCCATCGCACCCAAAATTGTTAAATCGACATGCTGACCACGAATCATTCCGAAACTCATCCCAGAGTCAAAAAAACTCGCTCCAGCTAAAGTGGTAATCGTTTGCTTTCCGGCATTAATTACATCGGCATCTTCCTCGCCTTCAAATGGGAAAGGTCCCATTCCTAAAACACCATTCTCACTTTGAAATTCCACCGAAATGTCTTTCCTAACGTAATTAGCCACTAGGGTTGGAATTCCAATTCCGAGGTTCACGAAATAGTTGTTTTTAACTTCTTTTGCAATTCGTTTTGCGATATCTTCTTTTGTTAACATGTCTTTTTTATTTGGAAATTTGGAAATTTGATGATTTGAAAATGGGAAAATTTTCAAATTATTTCTGTCTCACGGTGCGTTGTTCAATTCTCTTTTCATATTTTTCTCCTTGGAAAATCCGTTGTACGAATATCCCTGGAATATGAATTTGGTTTGGATCTAGCGATCCCGCTTCTACCAATTCTTCGACTTCAGCCACGGTAATTTTTGCTGCTCCCGCCATACAAGGATTAAAATTTCTTGCGGTTCCTTTAAAAATTAAATTTCCTGCTGTATCGCCTTTCCACGCTTTTACAATTGCAAAATCGGCTTTAAAGGCATGTTCCATAACGTGCATTTTGCCATTGAATTCTCGAGTTTCTTTTCCAACAGCGACTTCTGTACCAAAACCTGCTGGAGTAAAAAACGCGGGAATTCCCGCTTGAGCGGCGCGACATCTTTCGGCAAGTGTTCCTTGTGGGATTAATTCTACCTCTAATTCGCCAGATAACATTTGACGCTCAAATTCGGCGTTTTCTCCAACATAAGAAGAGATCATTTTTTTGATTTGCTTTTTTTGCAATAGTAAACCAAGCCCAAAATCATCCACACCGGCATTATTAGAAATACAGGTTAGGTTGTGATTCCCTTTTTTTACTAATTCGGCAATGGAATTTTCAGGAATTCCACACAATCCGAAACCACCAAGTAGTATAGTCATTCCGTTTTCAATCCCGTTTAGGGCTTCTTGAACGGTAGGTACTTTTTTATTAATCATTGTTCGTTTATTCTTAGTTTTTCTTAACTTCAAAAATAACGAATTATTAATCAATTTTTCATCATTTCCTATAAAATAAGTAGCCTCAAAATCACCAATTCTGATTTTGAGGCTACTTCTCTTTTGTACTATAATTTTGAAGTAATTCTAATTCCTAGCCCGGATGGCAGAGGAAATCCCACGCCTTTTCGCGTGGATTGCATTGCACAGCCGGAAAAAGCTACCAAAAATTACAAACTAAATTCGTCTGTATTTTGTTCGGTTTCTGTGGAATCTTTCTTGACTGGTGGCGACCAACAATCGACTTTTATGTTTAGATTATCTGGTCTTTCAAAGTCTTCTTTTGAAAGTTTTAGCGTTTCATCGGCGTAACATTTCTTCATCATTAAACCCCAAATTGGTAATGCTGCTACGGCGCCTTGACCGTAAGTAATACTTTTAAAACGAGCGGATCGGTCTTCACAACCTACCCAAACGCCGGTTACCAAATTGGGCACCATTCCCATAAACCAACCGTCAGATTGATTTTGTGTGGTTCCTGTTTTCCCTGCAATTGGGTTTGTAAATACATACGGATATCCTGTAACTCTGTTGTAACCGTTTCCACCACCTTGGGTTCTCAATCGAGATCCTGATCCTTCTTCGGTTACGCCTTCCAATAATTTTATTACGGCATACGCCACGTCTTTATTCAAAACATCGTGAGATTCAGGAATTGGTTCGTAAAGTACCACTCCGTTTTTATCTTCTATTCTGGTGATGAATTGCGGTTTGATATAAACTCCTTGATTGGCAAAAGTGCTGTAGGCGGCAACCATATCTTGAACGGTAATATCTACAGCTCCTAATGCGATTGAGGGTTGCAGAGGAATTTCTGATTTTATACCTAGTTTATGCGCTAATTCTACTACCGCTTCTGGACCAACTTTGTCCATTAATTTTGCTGAAACGGTATTGATAGAGTTGGCCAATGCCTTTTTTAAGGTTACCATTCCTCGGTATTTATTATCGGAATTGGAAGGCGTCCAAGTTTCGGTCACGTGATGACGACCCACAGGAATCGTAAATGGGGAGTCGATAATGGAGTCGCAAGGAGACATGTTCAATTGCTCGATTGCTGTGGCATAAACGAACGGTTTGAAGGTTGAACCCACTTGTCGCGCCCCTTGACCTACGTGATCGTATTGAAAATATTTATAATTTATTCCTCCAACCCACGCTTTTACATGTCCGGTTTGCGGTTCCATCGACATCAATCCCGTTTGAAGGAAATGCTTGTAATAGCGAATAGAATCTGATGGGGTCATTATGGTATCGCGTTCGCCTTTCCAGGTAAACACGGTCATTTTAGTTTTCAAACTAAAGGACTTAATAATTTCTTCATCGCTTTTATCTTGTAATTTTAATTCTCTCCAACGATCCGATGATTTCATGGCTTGCATCATGATTTTATCGGTTTCGTCTTTTGAAATATTTACAAAAGGAGCGTTTTTATTAGTTTTAGATTGGTCAAAAAACTCTTGTTGTAAATTCGTTAAATGCTCCGATACAGCTTCTTCAGCATTAGCTTGAATTCTTGAATCGATGGTGGTGTAAATTTTTAATCCGTCTCTGTAAATATCGTATTCTGATCCGTCAGGTTTTTTATTTTCTTTCAACCAGTTTTTCATGAATTCTCTAAGATACTCTCTGAAATAGGTAGCAATCCCATCTTTATGGCTTTCTGGGTGAAAGTCTAAAACGATTGGTTGTCTTTCCAATGCTGTTTTTGCTTCTTCAGTTAAAAAATTATTTTTCACCATTTGCCCTAAAACAACATTCCTACGATTTTGTACTTTTTCTAATCTTTTAATAGGGTTAAAAAGGGAAGGATTTTTTAGCATTCCGACAAGCATAGCCCCTTCACTTACGGTTAAATTACGTGGTTCTTTCCCAAAATATACTTTAGCCGCAGAACGAATACCTACTGCAGTATTAATAAAATCGGCTTTGTTGAAGTACATCGCTATGATTTCATTTTTGGTGTATTGGCGTTCCAATCGGATGGCGATGATCCACTCTTTTGCTTTTTGGATTACCCTGAAAGGTAAAAATTTTGATCCTTCACCGTGAAATAATTGTTTGGCTAATTGTTGGGTTAAAGTACTCGCTCCTCCACTGGTTCCTAAACTCGCAACGGCACGTAAAGTTCCTCTTCCGTCAATTCCAGAATGCTCATAGAAACGTTCATCTTCGGTTGCTACTAATGCATTAACGAGGTGTTTTGGTAAATCTTGGTATTTAATGGAAGTTCTATTTTCATTGTAAAATTTTCCAATGGTCACTCCGTCTGAGGAGATCACTTCAGTAGCCAAATTAGAGTCTGGATTTTCTAAATCTTCGAAGGAAGGCATTGATCCAAAAAGTCCCCAAGAGGCAAAAAGGAAAAACACAGAAATTCCAATAATACAGTAAAAAAAGACTTTCCAAAATTTCTTTTTATAGTATTCAATGTCTTTTAAAGGGGTGTTATTTTTTTTAACTGCCATAATTTTATTCTAATGATTCTACTCTAAAACCAACTTCGGTAATTCCCTCTAAATCTTGAATTCCCTCAATTTTTCCTGTTTGGCGTACGGCTTGTTTGATATGAATTTTATTGTTTTCTGAAGCTGTAAATTTTACATTTTCTTTATAAAACAATTTACTTTCTTTAATATCACTAAATCCATCACCAAGTAGCGTTCCGTCTACATCGGCCATTTGATATTCTAAAGTATCCACTTTGGTAAGCCCATTTGGCTGTTCTTGGGAAACGATCAAAAACAGATTATTAAATTTATAATCGTCATTTGCTCTTAGGTTAATAAACAAGTTATATTTTTTTAATGTATCAATTTTTGGAAGTTCAAAAACCACTTCTTTCTTTAAATTCCATGCACTACCTACTGACTGATATTCGTCAAAAACCCTTTTTTTATCGCACGAAATAAAGAGTACTGCAATAAGAATAAAAAGAATACTACTCTTTAGGTTCATTGTTATTATTAGGTTTAATTGTATTTTCGTTAGGTCTGATTTTATTATTTCCAAAAGGTTTCCCCTGGTTTTTATTTTGCTTTGGTCTGTTATTATTGTTAGCCACGATTGCATTTTCACCTGGACGTTTGTTATTTCTATTTGGTTTTTTCTTTTTCTTAGGCTGGTCAAATCTCGTAAGACTTTCTTGTCCCATGGCATTATTGAAATCTTTTTCAGGTTCAGAAACAATTTCTAAGGCAAAATCTTCAAGAGAAGAAACTTTCTTTTTCAATTTATTTTCTGCAACAATTTCTTTAACCTGATCGATTTTTAGTACGTGCCAATTGGCAAAATTATTTGTGTAAGCAAACCACATTAACCCTTTAAAAATATCTTGTTTTTGACAAATAGCATCGCCTTTTTCGGTACTCAGTTTAGTGTCAAAATCAGGAAATGTTTTAAGCGCATCCATATACGTATCCAACTCATAATTCAAACAACATTTGAGTTTTCCGCACTGCCCAGCTAATTTTTGAGGGTTGAGAGACAACTGTTGGTAACGTGCTGCGGAAGTATTTACACTTCTAAAATCAGTTAGCCATGTTGAGCAACATAATTCTCTACCGCACGAACCAATTCCGCCCAATCGAGAGGCTTCCTGACGAAAACCAACTTGCTTCATTTCAATTCTAGTGTTGAATTCTTTAGCAAAATCTTTAATAAGCAAACGGAAATCTATTCTTGCTTCTGCAGTGTAATAAAAGGTAGCTTTCAATCCGTCACCTTGAAATTCGATATCAGAAATTTTCATTTCTAGTTTTTGAGCTATAGCCAATTCCCGAGCTCGAACTTTCATTGGCTCTTCTTTGTCTCTGGCTGCCGACCAAATATCGATGTCTTTTTGGGAAGCTTTTCGGTATATTTTTAGGATTTCTGGGCTGGTGTGATTGACCCCTTTTTTCTTCATTTGAATTTTTACCAATTCGCCTGTAAGGGTTACAATTCCGACATCGTGACCTGGAGAGGATTCTGTTGCCACAATATCTCCAATGCTTAATGTTAGTTTTTCAGTATTTCTATAAAATTCTTTTCTACCATTTTTAAAACGTACTTCAACGCAGTCAAACGGAGCTTCGCCATTAGGCAAACTCATGTTTGAAAGCCAGTCAAATACTGTTAATTTATTGCAGCTATCTGTGCCACAAGTTCCATTATTTTTACAACCCTTTGGCGCTCCGCCATCTGAAGTTGAACAACTTGTACATGCCATAATTATATCGTGGTGTTGTGTCTTGCACAACGTAGGTTCATAAAGATTAATGTGTAAAGATATTATTTTAATTTTAGGTTTAAAAGTTTAAAAGTTTAAACTTTTTTCAAATTAAAAAAACCGCTGTAACAATAGTAGTAATAGCGGTTTTGGAAATTAATTATAGAAATTATTCTATGATTTTATATAATTTGTCTGATAATCGAATTCGAAAGGGTAATTTAAAGGTGCAAGTAGCACCCGCAACCGCTTTTTTTGAATCGGTTCCATTGACTAACATTTCTGTGAGTTCAATTTTTTGCTCCCCGGTTGTAACCCCTTTTATTAATAATTGGTCGCCAATATTAATTTCATTTTCTTCAATTATAAATTGTCCAATATTTGATTTTGGAAAGTAATGTTCTCCTTTCCCGATGTATATTTTCTTAATTTTTGGAGTTTTTACAGCAGTTGATTTTTTTTCATTGGTTCCAAAAATAGCTTGGGCATCGGAATTATTTTTAAAGGTTAATACTTCAGATTTTCCTTTTTTGAATATTTTATTTCCGTTTTTTATTCCTCTACGAATGGCTTTTTGTTCGTCTTCAGGAAGGTGAATTACCGACACACAATCTGCGGAGCAACAACCTTCCATATTTGATTTACAAGAGTCACATTGGATAAACAACAAATGGCAACCTTCATTGGCGCAGTTGGTATGAACATCGCAAGGGGCGCCACATTGATGACATTGAGAAACGATATCATCAGTAATTCTTTCGCCTAATCGATGGTCAAAAACAAAGTTCTTACCAATGAATTTACTTTGTAAACCTTCCGCTTTTACTTGTCGAGTGTATTCTATGATTCCGCCTTCCAACTGGTAAACGTTTTCAAAACCTTTATGTTTAAAATAGGCACTTGCTTTTTCACATCGAATTCCACCGGTGCAATACATCAATAATTTCTTGTCTTGTTTGTGATCGGAAAGTTGGTTTTCTATGATAGGTAAACTTTCTCTGAAAGTATCAACATCAGGCTTTATGGCATTGGTGAAATGACCAATTTCAGATTCGTAATGATTTCTCATATCCACCACAATGGTGTTTGGATCCTCTAGTAAATCATTAAATTCTTTAGCTTTTAAGTGAATTCCGATATTGGTTACATCGAAAGTTTGGTCCACTAAACCGTCTGCTACAATTTTATCTCGAACTTTTATGGTCAATTTTAAAAAAGAAAGATCGTCTTGCTCTACCGCAATATTTAATCGGATTCCTTTCATGAAATCATAAACTTCAATAGTGTCTTTGAAGGCATAAAAATGGTCTGCTGGCAAGGAAAGTTGGGCGTTAATTCCTTCGTTGGCAACATAAATTCTTCCTAAAACATCGAGTGGGTTCCAAGCAAGGAATAAATCATTACGAAATTGTGTGGGATTTGAAATTTGCGCATAAGCATAGAAAGACAAAGTAAGTCTTTGTTTTCCGGCATCATCAATCATGATGGCTCTTTCTTCTGCGCTTAAGGTGTTGTACAGTTGCATGCTATAAACAGTTTAAGTTGAGAAATTATGTGAAATCTAAATAGAAGAATTCTGGAACAAAGATAATTTGAAAATTTGGAAATGAACCAATTTGAAAATAAAAAAACCTCTCATAAATTAATTAGAAGAGGTTTTTGTAATTTATTTTTAAACTAGCAGAATTCTGCAAACGCGACTTGTAGGTTTTCCGCGATTAATTCTGCAGGGCGACCTTCAATGTGATGGCGCTCCAACATGTGCACCAATTCGCCGTTTTTGAACAAAGCCACACTTGGTGATGAAGGAGGAAAAGGAAACATATGTTTTCTTGCAGCATCAACGGCATCTTTGTCTACGCCTGCAAAAACAGTTATTAAGTTGGTTGGTTTTTTAGCGCCATCCAAACTCATTTTTACTCCTGGGCGTGCGTTTCTAGCCGCACAACCACAAACAGAATTTACAACTACAAGCGTTGTTCCTTCTAGTTTTAAGGCGTTTTCCACCGCTTCGGCACTGTGTAAATCTTGAAATCCAGCAGCTGTAAGTTCAGCTTGCATTGGAATTACCATTTCTTCTGGGTACATAATTATTTATGATTTAAGATTGTTGATTTCTGAATTTAGATTGTAAAATCTGCTACAAAGATAAAGAGAATTGCAGTTTAATTTTTATTTCAATTATAAAGTTTTGTTATAGTTTGATATTAAATGAATATCTAAAGATTAAGGCAAATAAACCCTTTACAAAAAGCCCTTTTGGGCATTTCCAAATGATTTGTAAGTCTTCCCAAAATGAGGTTTCTTCATCTAAAAATTTGAAATTCAACTGGGGATTTGATTTTGTGAAGAGTGCAGAGAATATGGTTGCCCCTTTTTCATTTTTTCTGTATAAAATGTCTAATAATAACAAGTCGTAAAACCAGAATTTATTTATTTTATGAAACTTTTTGAAGTCTGTTTTACTTTGAAGAAATTGAACCAATTGCGTTGATTTTTTATCGGCATTTTTGAAAGTATATCCGGTACTTGCTTTTGTCCAACCTCCTGCAGAGCCAATATTTAATACTCTTTTGGTGTTATTTTTCCAAAATGGGAAACACGACATAGGGATACTTCCGCGTTCTTTTTCGACAATTTTATAATTGGTAATTCCTAATTTTTGAATATAAAGTTCAATTTCCGATTCGTATTCTGAAGTTTCTAAATGCGATTGCGAAAAAAGCGTATATTCTAAAAGTGCTTCAGTTTTTGAGGTTGGAAGCACATACATGAACCTTGTATTTCCTTTTTGTTCCACTGAAAAATCCATGACCATTGCTTGTTCCGGATTGAAAATTTCCTGTTCTGTTTGAATGAACCAACCTATAAAATGCTGTTTCAAAAGCGGATATTGTTTTTGATTTTCAACTTCAAGAGGATTTAGAATACTGTTGAATAATTGATCGCAAGTATATATTTCCGAAATTGTGTGGACTGTAATTTGATTTTCAACTTCTTGAACTTCTACTACTTTTTGATTTTCAAATGTGATATTCTCTTGTTTGGAAATTTCATCTAAAACAAAATTATAAAAGTCAATACTTCTAATTTGATTGTATTTTTTGGGCGCTAAATCAATTTCTACCAATCGGTTTGGATTTGCATAAAGTGCTGGATTCCATTTTTTAGTAACTATTGCATCCCAAGTTTCACTTTTTTCTTCCCAAAAACACCAAGTTCTATCGTTGATTTTTTTATTGTTCTCATCTAATAATAAAATGGTTTTATCAGAGAATTTCCCCGATTGCACCATTTTATACACCGTCATTAAAGCCGACAAACCTGCACCTGCAAATATGTAATTGTAATGTTTCATGTGTTATATTCTGAAGGAGAATCCTATTGCAAAATAATTTTTTGGAGCATTTTTTGTAATACCAAAGCCCGAAGACAAATCTAACATAAAATTATCGTTTATCAAATAGGTTATTCCGCCATCAAAATTATGATTGGTTTTTTGGTTTTGTGGAGAAAAACCAAATAATTCAATATAAGATCCTAATTTTTTTGTTATTGAATAACCTGTTGTTAATGTATAAATAAAAGTTGGTTCAGCAGAAAATCCGTCCCATTCGGCTCCCAAATTATAACTTAAAGAAAATTTATTTGATAAAGTGTGCTGCATTACCAATCTAAATTCGGGGGCATAAAAATCAGTTTTGTATTTTGTGGAAGCAGCATTCGGGAGACCAATATGTGCAATAAAAGATGTTTTGGGAACAATGCCTTTTTCTTCGGCCAATTTTACTTTAAAACCTATAAATATTGGCGCTAAACCTTCTTGTGTATTTTCGTCAATTTTTTCTGATATAAATTCGGTGATTAATCTCAACTCAAAATTTTCATTGACACCATATTTCCATAAAGCAGTTGGTAAAGTATTGGTTTTGCTAATTTCATCATTTTTCTGAAAAGTAAATCCAGTTTCTACTTGAAACATTCCTCTTGGAACAATTGCCGGTGTTTCAGTTTGGTCTGGTCTGTCCGCTTGAATTGGTTCGTTAATTTGAGCCACAAAAGTTTGAGCCACAAACATCATAAAGAAAATGACACTTTTTTTCATAGTACTAATTTTAGACAAATCTAAAAATTATTTTAATCTAAATAAAATTAATTGTTACATTTGTAAAAAAAATGTTTATCATGACTGTGTCAGAAGAAAATTATATCAAAGTAATTTATCATTTATCGTTAGTTTCTCCAAAAGGTGTAAACACGAATGCAATCGCAGGAATGATAGAAACCAAAGCGTCTTCAGTAACAGACATGTTAAAAAAGCTTTCGGAAAAAAACCTAGTTTCTTATCAAAAATACCAAGGGGTAACATTGACTAAAAAAGGATTGTATACGGCAAAAATGATAGTTAGAAAACATAGATTATGGGAGGTGTTTTTAGTTGATAAATTAAATTTTTCTTGGGATGAAGTTCATGAAATTGCAGAAGAATTAGAACACATTAGATCTGAAAAATTAGTAGATCAGTTGGAAGCGTTTCTTGGATTTCCAATGTTTGATCCCCATGGAGATCCAATTCCTAATGCAAAGGGGGAAATAGAGAAAATAGACAAATTTTTATTGTCTGAAGCGACATTAAATACTGATTATTTATGTGTTGGGGTTAAAAATTCGTCAGCTGTGTTTTTGCAATATTTAGACAAACAAAATATTTATTTAGGTTCAACAATAAAAGTTATCTCCTGTGAAGAATTTGATAAGTCATTAACAATTATTTTGAACGCAAAGACTATTTCTATTTCCAATAAAATAGCAGAAAATTTATATATAAATTTACAATAAATTATGAGCAAATCACTTGAAGAAGTAAACCAATCGGTTCCAACTCAAAATAAAAAAACGGGATTTAGAAAACTGCTTGCTTTTTTTGGACCTGCTTATTTAATTAGTGTGGGTTACATGGATCCTGGAAATTGGGCAACCGATTTGGCCGGCGGAAGTCAGTTTGGTTATGCTTTGCTGTGGGTTTTATTAATGAGCAACATTATGGCGTTGCTTTTACAAAGTTTGAGCGCTCGTTTAGGAATTGTTACCCAACGCGATTTGGCGCAAGCCTCTAGAGAAACCTATTCAAAATTCATTAATTACATACTTTATTTTTTAGCCGAAATAGCAATTGCAGCGTGCGATTTGGCTGAGGTTTTGGGAATGGCAATTGGATTGAATTTGCTTTTTGGAATCCCGCTTTTGGAGGGTGTTTTGATTACTGTTTTGGACACTTTTTTATTGCTGTTTTTAATCAATAAAGGCATCCGAAAAATGGAAGCTTTTATTATTGCTTTGGTAGCTATTATTGGGTTTTCCTTTGTTTTCGAAATGATTTTTGCGCAACCAGAAGTTGGAAGTATATTGAAGGGTTTGATTCCGAGTTTGCCGAGCGAAGAAGCACTTTACATTGCGATTGGAATTATTGGCGCCACGGTAATGCCCCACAATTTATATTTGCATTCTTCTCTGGTTCAAACCCGAAAATTTGATAGAAGCAAAGCTGGAATAAAACAAGCATTGAAATATAATTTTATAGACAGTACGATTGCCTTGAACTTGGCTTTTTTTGTAAATGCAGCCATTTTAATTTTGGCGGCCGCTACTTTTTACAAAAATGGCTTGTTCGAAGTGGCCGAAATTCAAGATGCACACCGATTGTTAGAACCAATGTTAGGCACTCAATGGGCGCCTATATTATTCGCCATTGCGCTAATAGCCGCAGGACAAAGTTCGACAATTACAGGAACTTTAGCGGGTCAAATTATTATGGAAGGTTATTTGAATTTACGGATTCAACCTTGGGTTCGACGCATTATAACGCGATTGATAGCCATTGTACCAGCCGTGATTGTAATTTCTATTTTTGGCGAAAGCGTAACCGGAAAAATGCTGATTTTGAGTCAGGTAATTTTGAGTTTACAATTGGGTTTTGCTATTATCCCACTGATTCATTTTGTTAGTGATAAATCGAAAATGAAAGATTTTCAAATTTCTAAAATCACTCAAATTGCTTCATGGCTTGTGGCTACAATTATAGTTTCGCTGAATGCAAAATTGGTTTTCAACGAAATTCAAGGTTGGATGGAAATATCGGAAAATCCTATTGTTTTGTGGTTAACAGTGGTTCCGTTGGCGGTTGGCTTTTTAATTTTATTAATTTACATTGTTTTCCAACCGTTTTTTTCAAAATCAAAAAACAATATTGAAAACCATTCTCCTCACAATTTAGTTTTAAAATTTAAGCCTTCCGAAACGTATAGTAAAAAGAATATTGCCGTGTCAGTTGACTTTACAGATGCAGATGAAATTGCAATAAATAGCGCTTTTGAACTTGGTGGAATAAAAGCTAATTACACTTTAATTCATATAGTTGAAACCGTTGGCGCCTTGGTTTATGGAGAAAACATCGATGACCATGAAACTTTAATAGATGAAAAATTATTGAAAGAATACCAAGAAATGTTGACTAATAAAGGTTTCAAAGTAACAACTAAATTAGGGTTTGGAAAACCAAATTCTGTAATTCCAAAAATTATAAATGAGGGTGATTTTGATGTTTTAGTAATGGGAACCCATGGACACACAGGATTTAAAGACCTTC
Organism: Flavobacterium sp.; assembly: GCA_021740105.1. Classification (GTDB taxonomy): domain Bacteria; phylum Bacteroidota; class Bacteroidia; order Flavobacteriales; family Flavobacteriaceae; genus Flavobacterium. Next base: position 208,301 of record JAIPAM010000001.1, on the reverse strand, counting down.
TTTTCGGAACTACCGTAGATAAATTACGCCATAAAATTGGCATTCCATTATTGATTGTAAAAAACTAATTTGGAAATAAAATTCTTTCTATTACCCAATATAAAGCGATACAGGCAATAACCGAAGAAATTGGATAAACAACCCTTTCTTTATACCAAATCTTTTTACTAAACCACTTGCTGATTATAAAATAGGCCGCTACTATTATGGTAACCTGACCCATTTCAACTCCAATATTAAATGACAAAAGCGAACTAAAAAATTGATTTTTTGGCATTCCAATTTCATTTAGCGCTTTCGCAAATCCTAATCCGTGGATTAATCCGAAGCCAAATATTAGAACCAATCGCCAAGGGTTTATTTTGTTGTGAACGATGTTTTCAATTGCCGTAAATAAAATGGATAAAGCAATTAAAGGCTCTACGATATTAGCATTAGGAATGATCAATCCTGATGCAGCTAAAGCCAATGAAAAACTATGTGCGAGTGTAAAAACGGAACATTGAATTAACATCGTTTTTATATTGGAACTCAAAAAAAACAAAGTTAATATAAAAAGTATATGATCAAAACCTAAAGGAATAACATGCGTGAAACCTAGTTGAAAATAAGTATAAAGGGATTCTAAACTGGTCATTTATTCTTTAATCAGTTTGATAGTTGAAGTTGATTTATCCATTATTTTTAAGAAATAAATTCCATTTGCTAACGAAGAAAAATCTTGATTTTCAATATCTTTTCCTTCGAAAATAAGTTGGCCTAAATTAGAATACAGTTTGTAATTCTCATTTCCTGAACCCGATTTTATGGAGATAAAATTATGAAATGGGTTTGGACTTACATTAATTTGTCGCCCTACATCATTAACTCCTAAAGCGTTACAAAACGAAGTTCCTCCAACTAAATTTGTCATTTCGGTACACAAATAATTGTAATTGGAAATTTGTGTAGTAGTTAAAGTTCCTAGAAGTAAATTTTGATTTATCGTTTCTGTTGGATTCGTCGTTAAATTGAAAAATTTTTCTGTACCATCGTCAAATTTTATCAATTTATACCCCGTATTTCTCATTGCTTTCCCATCTCCCGATGTAGGAGTATCTTTGAAAACCTCTGTAAATGCCCATGGCCTAACAGCTGTTGCAGTATTTAATAATATCGGCATTAAGCTTTTTGAATCCACTGGTCTATTTGAAGGAATTTGCGATTGCCAGTTGGAATATCCAAATAATTCTAATGCCGTTGCAAATAAATCGACGGTGTTAACAAGCGCATCACTACTTCTGTTTGGATTTACAACTGTTGGTCCTGAAATAATAAAAGGCACACTTACCCCTTTCTGATATACACTCCCTTTTGCACTTCCAGAACCTTGATTAATTGCAGGATCATCTCCATTATCCCCAATAAAAACGATGTCTGTATTTGCCCATTTTCCACTACTTTGTAAATAATCAAATAAACGACCAAGTTCACGATCCATGGCTTGAACCATAGCTTTATAATATTTTTTTGGATTAGCCGAAATATCTGCCGCTGTTCCACTCAAAGTGGTATCCGAATACATTCCAGCTGGTGGTAAATGAAAGGGACTGTGTGGCGCATTGAATGCCATCCAAAGAAAGAACGGCTTTGTAGTTGGCTGTGCTGAAATCCAAGAAATAGAATTGTTTACCACCTCTGTTGTAGCGTAATTTGTATTGGTAGAGGCGACTCCATTTGTAATTTTTTGCCAATCGAAATAATCGTTAATTCCACCCGATAGACTTCCTTCGTAATGGTTAAACCCCATTATATTTGGATTGCTATAATTAGCGACCGACGGCAATTGTAAATGCCATTTTCCTATTAATGCTTTTGAAATTCCATTTGGAGAATACACATTTAATAATTGTGGAATACTAATTTCATTGGTATTCAATACCGATGTAGTGCCACCTCCAATGGCATTTCCAACTCCTGTTCTAAAGCTATATCTTCCCGTCATCATTCCAGCACGAGTAGGCGAGCACACTGGATTTGACCACGCATTTTTAAATCGAACACCTCTGCTTAATAAACGCCTAACATTTGGCATTGCGATGGTATCAAGAATGGGGCTATACTGTGTATAATTGGAATAAAATCCACAATAGTCGGCTCCAATATCATCTGCTATAACAAAAATCACATTGTGTTGTTGCGCAAAATTGGAATGACTAATTACCAATAGAAATAATAGTACAACTATTTTTTTCATTATTTTTTCATTATGATTTTATACGTATTCTTATTATTTCCATTTATGATTGATAAATAATAGATTCCTCCTGAAATTCCTTCCGTGTCTAATAAGTATTCGTTAGAATTGACGACAATTTCTTTGCTTAGAACTATTTTTCCCATTGTATCGACGATTTCAATTTTTGCTGAAGTTGTGTAGCGTGGAAATGAAATGGAAACAAAATGAGAAGATGGATTTGGATGAATTTTTATTGATGTATGAGGTTCAATAGTGTTTAAAGAAAGTGAAGGATTTCCTCTTACACAAAGTACATAATTTGAACCTGTTTTAGCACTGTAAGTTGTAATTCCAAAAGCGGTACTCCAATACCAAGCACTTAAATTTTGGTTTGGCAATGTAGTTGAAGACCAATAATTATGAACGCCAACACTTGAAAAATAAGGTGCAAAAACAGACGGGTTTGTTGCCAATTCATTGTTTATCGATTGCAATTCTTTGATGTTCGGCAATCGCCAATCAGAAATTGAACCTATAGTTAATCCTTCTGCATAACTTATTGCTTGTTCCCAAGTGAATATATTTGCATTCGGAATTTTTTGCCAAACCAACTGGGTCAAATTATCGGTTATAGTCCCATCCCCATTATCTGTAAAATGATTGGTAATGGTTGTTGGAGTGGTTATATTTCGAACTGCTCTAGCATGGAATTTTTTTGTTCCACCGGCACTTATGGTTTCTGCTTTTGGATGATTTCCAATTCCACCGCCTGAATTTGTACACCAAACTTTCGTGGTAGAATTATTTTCAAAAACACTTGTCCACCAATATTCCGCTGTAGTCAAAGTAAAAAAAGTGGTATTGATTGCTGGGTTCGAACTTTGATGGTTCAGAATGCTATAGGCTTCTGTTGGAGTTGGCAATCGCCAGCCTGAAAAACCGCCTAAAGACAAATTATTACAATATGTGATAGCATTTTCAAAAGTCATTTCACCACCATCAACTTGTTGCCACATCAATCCGGTAACATTATCGGTAATTGTTCCATTGTTATTATTGGTATAAGAAGGCGTGTTTATCAAATAATCATGGTCTTCGCCAAATGTAGTAGTGTAGCTTTGGGTTTGTCCAGTGTCGGGCAATAACCGAATAGTTTTAGAAACACTTTGACCAAAAAACAAAGTTGAATTTAGAAGTAGGAATCCAAAAAGTAATTTTTTTTTCATTTCAAATGGCAATTTATTCAACTATTAATTTTTTTGTTATCTCAAATTTGTCTGAAATAATTTTTACAAAATACATTCCCGATGGAATTGTACCAAATTTAATGGAATTTGAAATGGTATTTGTTTCAAATAGTAATTCGCCAAAAGTATTTATTATTTGAATTTTATTTATTGGAAAAACAGCAGCATCATAATCTAAATTAAATTGATTTTTTGTTGGATTCGGATAAATATTAATTTTTGAATTTACGTTTTCAAAATCATAAACCGACAAAGAAGAAACTGTTTTTCTAACAATAACTTCGTTGTCTAAAATTACATTTTTACTCCAAATAAACTGAGCATCATTGGAAACATCATCAAAAATAGTGGTAAAATTAGTATAAGCTGGTTTATTATCAACGCCTATTGTTGCGTTTGTAAACGTGGTAGCGGCAGGCCAAGAAGAATCATCAAACGTTGCCAATGTCCAGTTTGAGGGTCTTGCCCAATGCAATCCATAATAGGCTGTTCCAGCATTAGAATCTGCCGTGCTACAATTTGCCGAAAGGCGTGAAGTACCACTTTCAGTAGGGCACGATAAATTCATTATAGGTGCAGTATAAAAAGTTTGTGCTTTCCAATCGCTTCCTGTTTTTGCAATTATAGTGTTACTAGCATCCTTGAAAACAGCTACCATACCACCATCACCACAGTGATAATTAAAGCCTCCATTGGTTTCTCCTCCAACACCTAAACGCTCTTCCCAATCCACTAAAAGCATCGAAATTGTAAACGGGCGATTGACTTTGAATCGGACAATATTGGAATTAAATTGAGTAAATGGAACATTATCTTTTCCTACAGGAACGCCATTGATGTACATTTCAAAATAATTATCAGCAAAAATATAAGCCGTAATTATTTCTCCATTGGTATCAACAGTTACAATATCGGAACCATTCAAAGCCGCTAAAGCTGCAGTTGAATTTGCATATAAATTACCAGTACATTCATTGTATAAATTGGACGCAAATGGAAATAAATTATTGGTAAAATTGGTTACTGCAGGAACAGTCCAAACGGTATTATCGGTAGCAGTAATAGTACCTAAAGCTGCAATTCTACCATTTGTACAAGAATAAAGATTACCTGACGTGGCTGTTGCTAAACCTTGAGTAATCGATCCTGTTCCAAGGTATTGCGCACATGAAAAAATTGGAAATAATAACAATAAATAGAAGTATTTTGTCATAAAATGGGTTTAAAATGAAATTATTATTTCACCATTATTTTTTTAGAAATCAGGTAATTCAAAAATTCAATTTTCACAACATAAGATCCTTTAGAGAGATTTTTTATGTCAATATTTGAATTGAAATCGGGGGTTTTAGATACTAAACGTCCTTTTAAATCATAAATTGAAACCCCTTGAATATCATTTTCATTGATGTCTTTTCGTAATTTAATATTTAAAACATCGCTTGTTGGATTTGGATAAATAGTAAATGCATTGTCTAAATAGGCTATTTCGTCAAAACCTAAATTTGGGACTGTACATTGAGCCGGGCCGTTATAATTCGTTGAGGTAGTCCCTGTAGGAGTAACATATTGAAAAGTGTATAATCCAGCCACAGTTGCAGTATAATTTGTTGCATAACCTGAAACGCCGTTTAAAGAATAGGCGGTGTTGAACCCATTGTTAGCATTGGCAACGCAAGAAGTAATCAAGGCACCAGCCAGGGGCGTCCAATTTTCAGTTCTAATTGCCGTTCCTTGTGGTTGAGGAATAATTTGCAAATTGGCATCTTCCGTAACCACTCCAACCATATTTCCGATCATATAAGGAGCAGCGGCGGTACCGTGATAATGATAAACTCCGTTGGTTCCATAATGCCCATGATTGGCATCAAGTGTTGTCATTGCAGTTCCATTAGGTTCTAAATTTCCATAAACAGCGTATCCGTCGAGTCCAAAAGCAATGGGTAAAGTAGCTGATGCTTGACCTAAAGTGATTAAATGCAATGGCGCGGTGTGGTAATGATAATCGTCGCCTCTTCCACAATGTCCTCCATAGTTATCGAGTTGTCCGTCAAGAAAACTATCCACTCCAGTATTAGTATGATAATTAAAAATGGGAACTCCATTAACTGCCATCGCAATAGCGCCTTTCAAGAAATGTGTTGAAGAAACAGGAACAGGTGTTGCAGCAATTACTGGATTTAAAGGAATCGTCCAATGATTTGAATTGATATAGCATTTTGAAGTTGGAACTTGTTGTTGCCATCCTCGATTTGAAATTCCTACCATCATCGTGTGGTTTGGAATTCCAGTTGAATTCACATAGAAAAAATTGGCATCATAAGTGGTACTAACTGTAGAAGCAAATTGTGAAAATGCCGAAGTAAGAAATGCAGGATCGGTTGTAGATATTGCTTTTTTTGTAAAACCATACAAAGAAGTAAGTATCCCTAGAAACAAAACAGGATAGAGAAATTTTAGTTTTTTTCTATCAGAAATAGTGTAGATATAATATCCAAAAGCGATTAATGAGAAAAGGATTATCCAAAATTTAAAATCAAAAATATTTTGAGTACTTTCCTTTTTTTCAGGTGTAATAGTATTCAAATTTTTTACCCAACTGTTTTTGCTTGTTACAAATTTTTGATCTTCATTTGATAAATCTGAAAAGGGAATTTTAGAAATTTTATTATTGGCATCTTCAATAAATACGGTACCATTTTTATATATCATAAAAGTTCCATCAATAAATTGGTGTTGCTTTTCGATAGACCAATGTCTCAATACAACATTTTCATAATTGATGGTATGTGAAAAAACGAAATTGCCAATTAAGCAAAATAAAACGAGGGTTATTTTTTTCATAAGTATTTTATTTTGTTTTTAGACGAAAAATGTTAATTTTTCTTGTATTATTTTTTTAAACTAGTTGTGTTTTAAAATCTTTAAACATTAATTTTTATAGTAAATTATTTATTGTATTTGTTTTCAGACCAATATAAGTGAAATTTAAGTTAAAGCTATTATATTTGAAACTAATTTAATATAAATAAAATGAAAAAAGCGATACTACTATTTTGCATCTTGCTATTGGGATCAAAATCATTTTCTCAAAACACTGATAGCGATAAAAAAAAGATTAATACCACACTTGATTCTTGGCATAAAGCGGCTGCAAATACGGAGTTTGATAACTATTTTTCCTACATGACTACGAATGGCGTTTTTATTGGAACAGATGCAACAGAAAACTGGCAATTGGATGCTTTTAAAGCTTTCTCAAAGCCCTATTTTGATAAGGGAAAAGCTTGGGATTTTAAATGTTTACAAAGAAACATCTATTTTGATAAAACACAAAACACGGCGTGGTTCGATGAGTTATTAGATACTCAAATGAAAATTTGTAGAGGTTCCGGAGTATTAATTAAGCAAGGAAATACTTGGAAAATTGCCCATTATGTATTGTCAATGACTGTTCCAAATGACAATTTAGATGAGGTTATAAAAATCAAAGAAAAAATTGAAAATGGGGTTATTGAAAAATTAAAATCGGAATAAATTAATTTTTTACTGGTTCCGATTTCATATTTGAAACCACATAAGTTTTACCGTCTCCCGTTTCTTGAACTGCTTTTAATAAAAGATCCGGTGTTTGTTTTGATGCGTCAAATTCTACTGTTGCAAATTTCTTGTCAAAATCTACAGTTGCACTTTGAATTCCATCCATTGATGCTAGTTTTTCTTGAATTGTCTTCGCACATCCAACCGCACAAGTCATTCCTTCAATAGTAAAAGTAGCCATTTGAGGTTTTGCAGCAATAGATTTCGAATTTAATTTTACAGTTTTTTCTGTTGTTGTAGTTTGAGAAACCTCCGTTTTTTTACAACTAAAAAACAATAAACTAGAAAGTGCAATTGCCAAAAATGAGGGATTAAAACGCATAATTTTAGTATTAAATAGGGTTAAATTTAAAAACTTGTTTAAGTACTTTCACAAAAATAACTAAAATTTAAAGGCAATATTCTTAAAATTATTACAAAATTTGCATAATAAACTACAACTATGAATTCTAAGCACACTAAATGGTTTTTTTTGTTAGTACTAGCCTTAATTTGGGGTAGTTCATTTATACTTATTAAAAGAGGATTAGTTGGATTAACACCATTTCAATTGGGTTCATTGCGAATTATTTTTGCCGCAGTATTTCTCTTAGCTATTGGATTTAAAACCTTGCCAAATATCCCACAAGGGAAATGGAAATATATTGTAATAACCTCTTTGTTTGGAACCTTCGTCCCTGCATTTCTTTTTTCTATTGCCCAAACTCAAATGGATAGTTCAGTAAGCGCTATTCTTAATTCCTTAACGCCATTAAACACATTGATTTTGGGGGTTTTAGCCTTTGAATTAAATTTCAAAAGAAGTCAGTTGTTTGGAGTTATTATCGGATTAGTTGGCAGTATGCTTCTCATTTTTAATGGTGCTTTTCATCATCCAGAACAAAATTATTACTATGCAATTTTGGTAATTATAGCTTCAATTTGTTATGCAATTAATGTGAATTTAATCAAGAAATACCTATCCGATTTATCGCCACTTACCATTTCTACTGGAAATTTTGCTGTAATGTTGCTTCCGGCTTGTTTGATTTTGTATTTATCTGGGTTTTCTGATGTTTTAGTTTTGGAAAAAACACAACATTCAATTCTCTTTATTATAATTTTGGGGGTTGTTGGAACTGGAATTGCAAACATTATTTTCTTTAAATTAATTCAAATTTCCTCTCCTGTTTTTGCGACATCGGTAACCTATTTAATTCCAATTGTAGCATTTTTCTGGGGATTATTAGATAACGAAATGCTTACGCCAATTCAGTTTTTAGGTGCTTTTATAATATTAATTGGAGTTTATTTATCTTCTAAAAAATAAAAAAGGCTACCTTTTCAGATAGCCTTCTTAAAGTAATTACTTTATTTATTATTTGAAATCTGCATCAGAAACCCCTTCGTTGATTTTAACATCGGTTGTTTTGAATTCAATTTCTTGAGGACCAAATGCCATAGAAACTTTATAAGGAACTTTAATTCCTTTCACTTCTTTGTAGTCGCCATAGCTAGTTATTTGCGTCATTTTTTGACCATTTGCTTCTTGAGTAACCGCTTGACCTATTTTTAATCCAGTGTTTACATCATAATAATGAGTCGTTTTTCCGTCTTTAATCACATAAGCATCTGCACCATTAAAGGATTCAATTCCATCTAAAGCAATTGAAGTTTTTGCAGCCATAGTTAATTCAGGAAAAGGCATGGCGCTTTGTTTTGCTTCAGCAAGTTTTTCACCGTCAAGATCTTTTCTTTGACCTTGTTGTGTTACATAAGCCCCTTTTTCATTAACAACTTGTTTCATGAAACTCATTCCCATTGCTTTGATTTCATTGGATAGTTTATTGGAAGAAGTAACTTTTGTATTCATTTCTAAAGGAGTTCCTTGAATTTCGCCGCTAGCAACAGTGCTTATAGATTTTACAGCTATTAAGGCTTTTTCACCTCCAATTGCATTTAGATATGCCGTAATCACTGATTTTACGGTAACGCCTGCTGGAACTGCTTTTTTCATTACAGGTTTAGTAGATGGAGCTCCAAATTTATCAAAATAAAACATTGGAATTTTCAACTTTTCTAAACCAGGAAGAACCTCAATTCCTTTACCTACAATTACCACTCGGATATTGTCTTCAAGGAAATATTTATTGGCTACAGCCAGAACATCATCAGCAGTTACCGCATTGATGTTTTTGATATAATTTTCGTAGAAATCTTCAGGAAGACCTTGTGTTTTTATACGTAATGCATATCCAGCAACAGTTTGTGGTTTTTCAATTTGCATTACAAATTTCCCAACATATCCTGCTTTTACATTGGCTAGCATTTCGTCTGTTACTTTCTCCGTTCTAATTTTCTTAATTTCTTTGAAAAACTCTACAACTGCACTATCAGTGACGGCATTTCTTACTTGTGTAGAAGCCCTGAATGTAGAAACATATTTGCTTCCGCCAATGCTTGAACGAGCACCATAAGTCCATCCGTGAGCCTCACGAAGGTTCATGTTTAGGTAGCTATTAAAATCACCTCCAAGAATTTGATTGGCAACTATTGTAGCAAAATAATCTTTATCAGTCATTTTTAAATTCACTGTGTTTTGCAATGAAATTTCCGATTGAACTGCATTTGGCATATCCACAAAATTGATTTGAGAATATTGAACATTTACAGGATCAGCATATTTTACAGATGGCGCACTTGCTTTAGCCCAAGAGCTAAATAATTTTTCAACAGCCTTTTTTGTATCTTTAAATTTAACATCCCCAATAATAATTAGGTAAGCATTTTCAGGCACAAAATAAGTATGATAATTATTTTCTACATCAGAAAGAGTAACATTTTTAATGGTTTCTTCGATTAAATATTCTCCTGAAGGATGGTCTTTTCCGAAAGCCAATACATTTTGAACTCTACCAGCTACTGCGGCGACACTTTTTTCTTGAGTTTTTAAGCCTTCAATTAATTTGTCTTTTTCTTTATCAAATTCTTCTTGAGTAAAGTTAGGATTTAAAGCGCCATCAGCCATTAATTCTAAAATTCTTCCTGAATATTTAGACAAACTACTTCCAGAAGCACCAGAAGCATAGAAACTTAATTCTGCTCCAAGAAAATCAATTTCTTCATTGAACGCGTCTTTAGAAATTTTCTTACTACCATTTCCAATTAAGCTACTAGTTAAATTTGCAACTCCTTTTTTTGCACCTTCAGAATAGGGACTATTGTCAATATTTAAACTAAAGGAAACTCTCGGAAGTTTGTGGTTTTCAACAATCATTACTTGCAATCCATTTGGAAGGGTAAATGTTTGAGGTTTATTTATTTTTATTACTGGAGATGGTCCAGGTTTTGGCTGAGTTCGATCTTGTGCTTGCATAGTTAAAGTTAAAAACAAGCCTGATAATACTATAATTATTTTTTTCATGGTATAATTTCTTAGTTTTGAGCTTTGTCTTTTGATGGAACATAATCCAACAACAATCTCTGATTTGGATTTAAATATTTTTTGGCAACCTCTCTAATTTCTTGAGCTGTTATAGAACGATACATTTCAATTTCTGTATTGATCAAATTAATATCTCCGTGTAAAAGATAATAAGAAGCTAAGTTTTCAGCGATACCTTCTACATTAGAATTACCATTTACATAATTATTTTCATAGATATTTTTAAGCTTTTGCATTTCTTTATCTGTCAATAATTCGGTTTGAAGTTTTACCACTTCTTCATCTATTTCTTTTACGATATCTTCAGAAGTAAATGTTCCTTGAGGCATTCCGTATAAAATATACATACCATAATCTTCTTGACTGTAATTGAAAGCGCCAATTTGAAGGGCCATTTTCTTGTCATCTACAATTTTTTTGTACATTCTTGAACTTTTCCCTTCACTTAATACAGTTGAAATCATGTCTAAAACTCTTGCATCACGAGTTTTCATTGAAGGAGTTCTATAAGTAGCTACAATCATAGGTTTTTGAATGTTCGGATCTTGATAGCTCGCTTTTAAAGTAGAAGTTATAGGTTCTTCAACAAATTTTTCAACTATAACGTCTTTTCCTTTTGGAATGGCTCCAAAATATTTAGTAACCCATTCTTTTGTTTTTGGGATATCATTCAAATCTCCTGCAACTACTAATACTGCGTTATTAGGAACATAGTATTTTTTATTAAATGCTTGAAATTCTTCTAATGTTGCTGCATCTAAATGTTCCATTGAACCAATTGGAGCCCAACGGTAAGGATGCTTAACATACATGTTTTTCTTTACTTCTGCGATTAAACTTCCGTAAGGCTGATTGTCAACACGTAGCCGTTTTTCTTCTTTTACAACTTCATTTTGCGTATCCACACCAATTTGGTTGATAATAGGATGCATCATTCTTTCTGATTCCATCCAAAGTCCCAATTCTAAACTATTTGATGGAAAAACCTCATAATAGTACGTTCTGTCTTCAGAAGTGTTGGCATTATTGGTTCCGCCATTGGCAGTAACAATTTTGAACCATTCTCCACGTTTAATATTTTCAGTTCCTTCGAATAAAAGGTGTTCAAAAAAGTGAGCAAATCCAGTTCGTTCGGGATTTTCATTTTTAGAACCTACGTGATACATTACCGAAGTAATGATTACTGGTGCCGAAGCATCGTTGTGAAGAATTACATGAAGACCATTGTCTAATGTATATTCCTCAAAAGCAACTTTTTGAGCTGAAGCAACTCCGCCTAGCATAAGCAATGTACTTAGAGCCATTAAAGATTTTTTCATAAAGATTAATATTTGGGTTATATTTTTTCTATTTTCTAATAAATAGACCTTCAAAAATAACTTTTTTTCAATTAAGAGAAACTAAACGGCTATTAATTTAACAGAATTTAACTTTTTAATGTTGAAATAGTTACTTCCGAAAATAGGAAAGCGCTAATAATTACATATAAACCAGGTTTTTTTACTTAATGGGTTGCACATTAAATATTTAATGGTATATTTGCACTCTTAAAAATTAATTAAACAATATTGTTATGTACGCAATCGTAGAGATAGCAGGGCATCAATTTAAAGTTAGCAAAGATCTAAAGGTTTATGTTAATCGTTTGGCAAGTGAAGAAGGATCGAAAATTACTTTCGACAAAGTTCTTTTGTTAGATGATAACGGTTCAATCACTTTAGGCGCCCCAGCTATAGAAGGTGCTTCAGTAGAAGCCAAAGTGTTACAACACTTAAAAGGAGATAAAGTAATCGTTTTCAAAAAGAAAAGAAGAAAAGGTTACAAAAAAAGAAACGGACACCGTCAGTATCTTACTCAAATTGTAATAGAAGGAATTTCGACATCAGCTCCTAAAAAAGCGGCTCCTAAAAAAGCAGCAGCAGAAGTAGTAGCGACTGAAGAAGTAGCAGTACCTAAAGTAAAAAAAGCTCCAAAAGCTAAAAAAGAAGACACAAAAGAATAATAACACTATAAAACTTATACGTCATGGCTCACAAGAAAGGTGTCGGTAGTTCGAAGAATGGTAGAGAATCAGAATCAAAACGTTTAGGCGTTAAGATTTTTGGTGGACAAGCTGCTATTGCTGGTAACATCATCGTAAGACAAAGAGGTTCTAAACACAATCCAGGTGAAAACGTTTACATGGGTAAAGATCACACGCTACATGCTAAAGTTGATGGTCTTGTTAAGTTCCAGAAAAAAGGTGAAAATAAATCATACGTTTCTATTCTTCCATTCGAAGCTTAAAAACTAGATTTTCCTAAAATAATAAAAACCCATTTTGAAAGAAATGGGTTTTTTGTATATGTTCTTTTCAACTATGAAAAAAAATAACCTTTCATTTAAAAAAGGTTATTTAAAGATAGGTGTTTAGTTTCCAAAACCAATTCTAAATCCCAATTGGAAATTTGGAGCTGACTCTGTTGTTTTATTTAATTGGTTTATTCTTACACCCGAATTATTGAAGGTTGATGAGTAATATTCATGTGTAATATTTGCCATACCTACACCAATGAATGACTCAAAAGCAATGTTTGAATCTTCAAATATTTGCTTGCTGATAATTAAAGAAATTCCATTCTTTGTTTTTGAATCTAATTTTCCTGATAATTCTTGTACGTCATCAACGTATTCTCTATTAGTTGTTTTTGTAAACAATTGGATTCCAAAAGACCATCCTTCAATTGCATCATAATCACTAGAAGGATAAAACTTTAGTGTTCCTCTAAATGCACTTCCAAGAGCAGCCTTAGAACTTTCATCTGAGAAGCTATCATCAGACAAATTAAAATCATTTGACCAAAAAGCATTTGTTACTGCTGCAGAAGCTTCTACGCTGAATTTCCTTCCAATTTTATATTCTACAATTATTGGAAATTCCCCAACTACCGCAGCTAATAAATCCGTTTTCACCACCCATTTATAACCATTGTCAATGGATTTTCCAGTCGAACTTGACGAACCACTTGGAGTGTAAACTTTTATTTTATTTGGAGTACTTGTTGTAGTACCTGAATTATCTTGAGAGTAACTTACCGACGCAGCGAATAATGCGGATAATAATAATAGTTTTTTCATAAATTATTGTATAGATTTACGCGCAAATTAACAACTTTTATTCCAATTTTAAATTATGAAATCAATTAAATTAATAGTACTACTTTCAAGTTTTTCTCTATTCTCTCAAAGCGTAGAGCTTCGTTGGGCTGATAAAATAAATACCAGAGGTGATGTTTCAATTCTTGGAGGAGTAGATGGGAATTATTTTACCTCTCACAGGAATAGTGACAACCAACTGGTATGTAGAGTTTATGATAAAGCCCTAAGTCTAAAAGACGAAAAAACGGTAAGTTTCAATCTGGACGAAAAAAAATACTTCTACATGAATGCTTTTTTTCTTAAAAAGAATATTGTGCATTTTATTTTAGATCGTCAAAAAAAGGAAGACAAGTATTATCTTTATGCAGCGTCTACGGATTTAAAATTAGTAACAAGTGAGCAAACCAAAATTATTGACGAAGCTTCAGATGATGATTTTATAAATGAATCGGTGCATATTTCACCAGATTCATCAAAAATAGTAGTTTATAACGAACACAAAGGAAAAAGAAAAGAACCAAACACCCTTTCTTTTAAAGTTTACAATACCGAATTTACGGAGCTACTTTTAGATAAAACGTTGCAATTGCCAATTAAGTCTAGAGATTATACAACTGTATCAACTCAGGTAGATAATATAGGTAATATTTATGTGTTAGCTAAAGTGGATAAAGAAAGAGACGAAAGAGCAAAAGACCAAAGTAAGTATTACTATAAAGTAATTGTAATAAATAATGATGCTACTCCAAAAGAATTTGACTTTGATTATCCTGAAAGAGATATTGAATCTATTGATATACTTCCAGGGGAAAATAACACCTTAATTTGTACAGGATTTTTAAAAGTTTTAAGTAAAGGTTTCTTGTCAAGTAACAAAAAGACTTTAATTTCTGATGAAATGTTTTCGGCAATTATTGACTGCAAAACAACTACTTTAAAATCATCAACTAAATATGAATTGGAGGGATTGTATCCAGAAAAACCAAAGAAAGCAGAAGACTACGTGCCCTACAAAGTAAGAAACATATTCTATAAAAAAGACGGAGGATCTGTTGTAGTGGCAGAACAATATAAATTAGTTGTAGTTACTAGGTCTTCGCAATACGGAACTTCAACCACTTATTACTACTATTATTGTGATATTGCTTGCATACAAATTAACGAAAAATCAGAAGTAGTATCGGTATCAAAAATGCCAAAATATCAAATGAATGCTAAAAACCCTTCTATAATTTCCACTCATTTTGATGGTTCTACTTATATAGTTTATGAAGATTTAGAAAAAAACGCCAATGCAGAAGGCGATAAAGACACCAAAAGAAGTACCAACGGATTTTTTAGTTCAGACAATAAAAACGCCCTGTTTTTATTGACTATTGCTCCAAGTGGTGAAATGAAAAAAGAAATAATTTATTCTTATAAGGACAGCAAAATAAGACCAAATATAAAAGCAAGTTCTGTAATTAGTAAAAATGAAATGATGATGAATGCAAATGATCAAATTGGGGTTTTGAAAATCAATAAATAATTGAAGTTAATGCAAAAACCCATTTCGTAAGAAATGGGTTTTTTTTATAAAAAATCCGCAGGTAGCGGATTTTAATAATTTATTGAAATTAGACTTTCATAATTTCAGCTTCTTTTTCAGCTAAAAGTTCGTCTATTTTTTTAATGAAATTGTTCGTTAAATTTTGAACCTCGTCTTCTGCGCTTTTGCAAATGTCTTCTGAAGTTCCGTCTTTCTCCAATTTCTTAATTTCATTATTGGAGTCTTTACGAACATTACGAACACCAATTTTAGCATCTTCTGCTTCCGCTTTTGCCTGTTTTGCTAATTCTCGTCTTCGTTCCTCAGTTAATGGTGGTACGCTAATAATAATTACATCGCCATTGTTCATTGGATTAAATCCAATATTTGCTATCATTATTGCTTTTTCTATTGCTTGCAACATGTTTTTTTCAAAGGGCTGAAGCGTAATCGTTCTAGCATCGGGAACACTAATTTTTGAAACTTGTGAAAGCGGAGTTGCCGCTCCATAATAATCAACAAACACACTTCCTAACATGGCTGGAGAAGCTTTACCAGCACGAATATTTAGAAATTCTTTCTCTAAATGCGCAATAGAACCTTGCATAGATTCTTCAGTACTTTCTAAAATAAATTCAATTTCTTCGGTCATTTTATCTAACTTATTATTACTTTTTCAGCAATATACTTATACGTTCACTATTGTTCCAATGTTTTTGCCTTCGCAAATTTTTAGTAAATTACCTTCCTTGTTCATGTCAAAAACAACAATGGGTAATTTGTTTTCTTGACTTAATGTAAATGCTGTTGAGTCCATTACATTCAACCCTTTTTTGATTACATCATCAAATGAAATCGTATCAAATTTGGTTGCACTTGGATCTTTTTCAGGATCTGCAGTGTAAATTCCATCTACACGAGTTCCTTTCAAAATAACATTTGCATGAATTTCTACCCCTCTCAAAACTGCTGCAGTATCAGTAGTAAAATAAGGATTTCCAGTTCCTGCACCAAAAATTACAATTCTGCCTTTTTCAAGGTGACGAACCGCTCTTCTTTTGATATAAGGTTCTGCAATCGCTTCAATTTTTAAAGCGGTTTGCAATCGGGTTAACATTCCTTTTTCTTCCAAAGCTCCTTGCAATGCCATTCCATTAATAACGGTAGCAAGCATTCCCATGTAATCACCTTGAACACGATCCATACCATTACTTGCACCCGCAACTCCTCTAAATATGTTTCCACCGCCAATTACAATAGCAATTTGAACTCCCTGATCGTGAATTTTTTTGATTTCTTCGGCATATTCTGCCAATCTTGCGGGATCAATTCCATATTGTCTCTCACCCATTAGCGCTTCGCCACTTAATTTCAGAAGAATTCTTTTGTATTTCATAATATATTTGAGTTGTATGGTGCAAATATAGACATATTCTTTTTTTATTAAATAGTGTTCGCATTTTTTTTGACCTTTGAAGTTTTCTTAAAACTCACATTTTAATAGGAAGTGATAATTATCCTAAATAAAATTGGGTTATTTCGTAAATTTGAAAAAATTTTAAGATGGAGGAGATATTAAATACCGCATTAAACAATAGTTATTCTTACCAAGATTATCGAAAAACAGTAGCTGATTTATTGCAAGAGGGAAAAACCTCAGGAGCAATTCAAACAGAAGCATTGGTTAATTATAGTCGATTGAATGAAACAAGAATGCATCGATTAGACAAAACTATGATAATTGATGATTCGATAATTTCTAAATTAAAAGCAATTCAATCGTACTATATTTGGCTTGTTATTGCCGAAGGTTGGTGTGGTGACGCAGCTCAATTACTTCCCATTTTTCATAAAATGAGTGAAGTTTCTGACCACATCGATTTAAAAATTGTCTTTCGAGACGACAATGAAGACTTGATGAATTTGTTTCTTACCAATGGAAACAAGTCGATACCAAAATTGATTATTTTAGATAAAAACTCGTTAGATCTAATTGCAGATTGGGGGCCAAGACCGAAAGGTGCAGTTGAATTGGTTCTCAACTATAAAGAGAAATTTGGCGTAATTGATGATACTATAAAATCGGATTTACAAATGTGGTATTTGCACGACAAAGGGCTTTCAACGCAAAAGGAAATTTTAGAATTATTAAAAGGTAGCTAACGCAACTCCTAAGCTCAAACTACTCACAGAATCCAAATTATTTAATGGAATTCCGAAGTTGGCAACTTGAATGTAAATTGAGAAGCCTTCATCATTTTCTGCGCCTAAGCAAATTTTTCTATAATCGCCAATTAAACTACCTCTGCCAATCCCTATGGATTTTCCGTAGCCTAATTGCAAATAAATTCTTGAATCTTCGCTTATTTTCGGACTCAATTTAAAATTGGCAAATACCGGTACAACAACTAATTTATTACTGCCAAGCCAATCAATTCCTGAATGTATTCCTAACGAAGCCCACTTTTTTTGATGAATACCAACACCGAATTTAAGACTTAATCCATCGGGTAAAAACCAATAATTACTTCGATTTCCCAATGAATCAACATCTCCGTAGGTTGAATTGACAATTAATGGAGTCGCAATTTCCGCCTGGTAATAACGGTTTTTAATTTCTTGAGAATGAATTGAAAGACCAAAAATTAATAGTAAAAGGGTACTTATTTTCTTCATAAATTAGCTTCAAATTGAATTACATCTGTCGCACTTTCAACATGATAATCACCGATTTTCGTTCGTCTCAAAGCCGTTAAATGGGCACCTGAATTTAGTGCTTTCCCAAAATCAAAAGCCAATGAACGAATGTAAGTTCCTTTACTACAAACGACTCTAAAATCTATTTCTGGCAAGTCGATTCTTGTAATTTCGAATTCATGAATGGTTGTTTTTCGGGATTCAATTTCTATTGTTTCTCCTGCTCGAGCGTGTTCATATAGTCGAACTCCGTCTTTTTTAATTGCTGAATAAATAGGTGGTTTTTGATCTATTTCTCCTAAAAATTGCTTTATAGTTTCCTGAATTAAGCCTTCATCAATATGAGAAATCGTAAAGTTCTCGTCAATTTCAGTTTCTAAATCATAGGATGGAGTGGTTGCGCCAATAAAGAAGGTGCCGGTATATTCTTTAGCTTGGCCTTGTAATTCAGAAATTATTTTGGTGAATTTGCCTGTGCAAATAAGTAGAAGTCCCGATGCCAATGGATCTAAAGTGCCTGCGTGACCAATTTTGAATTTTTTTGGAAGACCAACTTTATTAATTAAGGCATATTTAATTTTGTTAACCGCTTGAAAGGAAGTCCAATTTAACGGTTTGTCAATTAATAAAACCTGTCCATTTTGATAGTCCTCGGAAGTCATTAAATGATAGTCAAAGAATGAACAAAAAAGTGGATAATCAACAATGATATTCCTGCAATGATTCGGTAATAACCAAAAACTTTAAACCCATTTTTGCTTATAAAACCTATAAATGTTTTAATTGCTATTAACGCCACAATAAATGCCACTACATTTCCAATAATCAGAAAATTAATTTGGTCGTGTGACAATACAAATCCATCTTTATAATAGTCGTAGCATTTTTTTATTGTAGCCCCAAACATCGTTGGAACGGCTAAAAAGAAAGAAAATTCTGCTGCTGCCGATCGCGATAATTTTTGAGACATTCCGCCTACAATACTGGCTCCACTTCGTGAAACACCAGGAATCATTGCGATACATTGAAACAAGCCAATTTTAAAAGCGGTAGGATACGTAATTTCGGTTTCGGTTGAATTTCCAAACCAATCGTCCACCTTCAATAACAAAATACCACCAATTAAAAGAGAAACAGCAACGGTTACGGGATTTTCTAATAAACCATCAATTTTTTTTGCAAAGACTAATCCCAAAATAACCGCTGGAATAAAACCAACTAGTATTTTGAAATAGAATTCAAATGTTTGAAAAAAGCGTTTGAAATACAAAACGATTACCGAAAGAATAGCTCCTAATTGGATTACAATCGTAAAAAGTTTAGTGAAGTTATCATGTTCAATACCAAAAAAACTACTCGCAAGGATCATATGACCAGTGGAAGATACAGGAAGAAACTCGGTTATTCCTTCAATAACTGCCAATATAACTGCTTGGATGGTAGTCATTTATTGTTTTTTTGGATTTTTAAAAATAGAATAAATTGTAATTCCAAAACCGATTAAAACCACCGTTGGAGCTAATCGAATTCTTCGGAAACTAAATACCGCTTCGTTAAAAACTTTAGGATCATCACTTCCTCCACCCGACATCAAAATAAAGCCCAATGCAATTACCCCAATTCCAATTAAAAGGAATTTGTAATTTACATTTTCAAATAGAAATTCCGGTTTTTGATCGTTGTTTTTCATTTTATTTATTGGTTTTGAAAGTTGATTGGTAAGAGTTAAATAAGACAAAAAACCATATCTACTAATTATCCTCTAGTATAAGTCGTCTGTTCTCAGATTTAAAAAGCGTTGAGTAGCAAAATAGGTACTTAACCATGTTATAATAACTCCAACCGCTACAACACCTAACAACACAAATGTGATCAATAATTTTTCATCTAAGATTCCTAAATTTGGATAGCTAGAATCTAAATATAATAAGGTAATTATTAAAGAAACTACTGCCATAGCGGAACCAATTAACCCTAATTTTATACTTTTCCAAATAAATGGTTTTCTGATAAATGCCTTAGTAGCCCCAACCATTTGCATGGTTTTAATGATAAAACGATTGGAATGAATTGATAATCTCATCGAACTGTTTATTAATAATACGGCTACTAATGTTAGAAATCCACTAATTATCAATATCCACATACTCACTTTTTTAATGTTGTCGTTTACCAAGTTAACTAATTGTTTGTCGTAAACAATGTCTGAAATCATTGGGTTTCCTCGAAGTTTGTTTTCAATTTTGCGTATGTTTTTGGAATCTATATAATCGGCTTTCAAATGAATGTCAAAGGAATTTTGTAATGGGTTTGCTCCTAAAAATGTCATGAAATCTTCGCCGATTATTTCTGTATGCACTTTTGCGGCGTCTTCCTTAGAAACAAAAACGCTAGATTTCACATATTTTGCAGTTTTTAATTCGGTTGCAAAGTTTTTTAAAATGGTGTCGTGAGCTTCTTCTTTAAAGAAAACCGTCATGGCAATTTGTTCTTTAAAATCATCGGATAATTTCTTGGAATTAAGTACAAACAAACCTAAAATGCCCACTAAAAACAAAACTAAAAATACACTCAGTACTACTGAAAAATAGGAAGAAATTAACCTGCGTTTTTGAAACTTATCGAACGAAGAACTCATATATCATAAAATTAAAGTGTAAAAATAACAAAGAATTTCTTTAAATAAACTTAATAACGACCAAAGTTTCAATTTTCGTACAATAAATGTAAATTTGCAGTCTGATCCATATTTGCAAAAGCAAAATTGTACATTTAAGAAGTATAAAAATAGATGAAACGCTTATTAATTTGTCGCCAAGAAAAATAGGCATAAGAGCGTTCCATTTTCCATTAAAAAAAGATAGAATATTCAAATGAAATACAATCCGAACGAAGTAGAAGCCAAGTGGCAAAAATATTGGTCTGAAAACCAAACATTTGCTGCTAAAAATAATTCTGACAAACCAAAATATTACGTTTTGGATATGTTCCCTTATCCTTCAGGTGCTGGATTGCACGTGGGACACCCTCTAGGATACATCGCTTCTGATATTTATGCGCGCTTTAAACGCCACAAAGGGTTCAACGTTTTACACCCCCAAGGTTACGATAGTTTTGGATTACCGGCAGAACAATATGCGATTCAAACGGGGCAGCACCCTGACAAAACAACGAAAGAAAACATTTCAAGATACCGAGAACAACTTGACAAAATTGGATTTTCATTTGATTGGTCAAGAGAAGTACGAACTTCGAATTCCGATTATTACAAGCACACGCAATGGATTTTTATCCAATTATTTAATTCTTGGTACAATAATAATTCGGACAAAGCAGAGGATATTTCTTCTTTAGTTTCAGTATTCGAAAAAGAAGGAAATACTCCCGAGACTTCGGGATTGAATGCGGTTTGCGATGATGAAATTCAGGAATTTACTGCCGCCGATTGGAAATCTTTTTCTGATGAGCAACAACAAAAAATACTTTTACAATATCGATTAGCGTATTTAGCAGAAACTGAAGTCAACTGGTGCCCTGGATTAGGAACCGTTTTGGCCAATGATGAAATTGTAAATGGCGTTTCTGAGCGGGGTGGATTTCCAGTGATTAGAAAAAAAATGACCCAATGGAGCATGCGAATTTCGGCTTATGCAGAACGTTTGTTGCAAGGTTTGAATGAGATCGATTGGAGCGAAAGCATCAAAGAAAGCCAACGAAATTGGATTGGTAAATCAGTTGGTGCCATGGTTACTTTTAAGGTAGTACCAACAACCAACAACCCAGATCCGTCAACAATTTCAGTTTTCACCACACGTCCAGATACTATTTTCGGAGTTACATTTATGACTTTGGCACCAGAGCATGAATTGGTTTCACAAATAACCACTCCAGAGCAAAAACAGGCTGTTGAAGCCTATGTTGAAAAAACTGCAAAGCGATCTGAGCGAGAAAGAATGGCGGATGTAAAAACCATTTCGGGAGTTTTTACCGGCGCTTATGCGGAACATCCCTTCACAAAAGAGCGTATTCCGGTTTGGATTGGCGATTATGTTCTTGCAGGATATGGAACGGGTGCCGTTATGGCGGTTCCTTGTGGAGATGAAAGAGATTATGCTTTTGCCAATTTCTTTAAAGGTCATCCCGATGCTTCGAGAGGAATGCCAGCAATCAAGAATATTTTTGATGCTATTGATATTTCAATAGAAGCATACGGTTCAAAAGACAATGTGATTATTGCCAATTCTGATTTCTTAAACGGGTTGAATTACAAGCAAGCGACCAAGAAAGCCATTGAAGAATTAGAAAAAATAAACCAAGGGAAGGGAAAAATTAATTACCGATTGCGCGATGCTGTATTTTCTCGTCAGCGCTATTGGGGAGAACCTTTTCCAGTATATTATGTAAATGGGTTGCCCCAAATGATTGACAATAAGTACTTGCCAATCGCCTTGCCTGAAGTAGAGAAATACTTGCCAACAGAAGACGGACAACCTCCATTAGGGAACGCACTAATTTGGGCTTGGGATACAGCAAATAATAAAGTGGTTACCACAAATTTAATCGATAATAAATCAATTTTCCCTCTGGAATTGAATACGATGCCAGGATGGGCGGGGAGTTCTTGGTATTGGATGCGTTATATGGATGCAAACAATATAGACGAAATTGCAAGTAAATCAGCATTGGATTATTGGCAAAATGTCGATTTATACATTGGCGGAAGTGAACATGCTACTGGCCATTTATTGTATTCTCGTTTTTGGAATAAATTTTTAAAAGATAAAGGGTTTGCACCTACTGAAGAACCGTTTAAAAAACTCATTAATCAGGGAATGATTTTGGGAATGAGCGCTTTTGTTTACCGAGAAGAAGGTACCAATACGTTTTACACCAAAAGTAAAATAAAAGATAAAAAAACTCAACCCCTTCATGTAGACGTTTCTTTGGTAAACACTTCCGATGAATTGGATATCGAAGCTTTCAAAAATTCAAGAGAGGAATATAAAGAGGCTACATTCATATTGGAAGAAAACTGCAAATACATTGTGGGTCGTGAAGTTGAAAAAATGTCGAAATCGAAATACAATGTAGTTACTCCGGATAATATTTGTGCGGAATACGGTGCGGATACGTTGCGATTGTACGAAATGTTTTTAGGTCCTTTGGAACAAGCAAAACCTTGGAATACCGCCGGAATTTCGGGTGTTTTTGGGTTCTTGAAAAAACTGTGGCGTTTGTATAACGATGAAAATAATGGTTGGATTGTAACCAATAATGAGCCTTCGAAAGAAAGTTTGAAAAGTTTGCATAAAACCATCAAAAAAGTAAATGAAGACATCGAGAATTTTTCTTTTAACACTTCGGTTTCTCAGTTTATGATTTGTGTAAATGAATTGACTGCGCACAATTGTCATGAGCGTGCTATTTTAGAACCGTTAGCAGTTTTAATTTCGCCTTATGCGCCTCACATCGCTGAAGAGTTGTGGTTGCAATTAGGTCATTCAGAATCTATTTCAACGGTTGATTTCCCTGTGGTAAACGAGAAATATTTGGTTGAAAGCAGTAAAGAATATCCAGTGTCTTTCAATGGAAAAATGCGTTTTACTATAGAATTATCTTTGGATTTATCCATGGCAGAGATTCAAGAAATTATCATGAAAGACGAGCGTACGATTAAACAATTAGAGGGGAGAACCCCTAACAAAGTGATTATTGTTCCCGGGAAAGTAATCAACCTAGTTGGATAATGATAAAATTGCATCCAAAAAATTTGGCTTGTAATTTGCTGTGAATTTTGTAACTTTATCTTTTTAAAATAAAATATTATGTATTTATTATTAGCGGGTTTAATTATGTTGTTCAGTTGGTTGGTAAGTCGCCAATTGAAAAATAAGTTTGAAAAATATTCAAAATTACAATTGAATAATGGAATGAGCGGTGCCGAAATCGCTGAGAAAATGCTCGCCGATCACGGAATTACAGATGTTACTGTAATTTCTACTCCAGGTCGTTTGACAGATCACTACAATCCAGCTGACAAGACGGTGAATTTAAGTGAGGCAGTTTACAATCAGAGAAATGCCGCTGCTGCCGCTGTTGCTGCTCACGAATGTGGTCACGCGGTGCAACATGCTTCGGCTTATAGTTGGTTAGAACTCCGTTCTCAATTGGTTCCAGTGGTAAATATCGCATCAAATTATGTACAATGGATTTTAATTGGTGGAATTTTCATGATGAAATCTTTCCCAAGTTTATTATTAATTGGGATTGTACTTTTTGCTGCAACCACTTTGTTTTCAATTATTACTTTGCCCGTAGAATATGATGCGAGCAATAGAGCTTTAGCTTGGTTAGAAAATAAAAACATGTTGACTCATGAAGAGCAAGCTGGCGCAAAAGACGCTTTGAAATGGGCAGCAAGAACCTATGTAGTCGCAGCAATTGGTTCCATTGCGACTTTATTGTATTACATCATGATTTACATGAACCGACGATAATTCACATTTAAATTATTAAAATGGGGAACAGAATTATTTCTGTTCCCCATTTTTTTAGCCATTAATTCCACTAATTTTCTAAAATTTAATTCTGAAGAATTTCTTTGTTGATTCTTCTTGTTTCTAGGTAGGATTGTATCCTTCATAAGGCATTTCTATTTCTTTAAACACAACGCCTAAGGTTTCTAACTCGGCTAAAATAGGAGAATAAACTTCTTTTGTTATTGGAAGTTGTACGCCTGGAGTGGTAATTTTTCCGTTCAAAATTTGTAAAGTGGCAATTGCTAACGGCAACCCCACAGTTTTTGCCATTGCAGTATAGGTTTGGTCTTCGCCAACGCATACCATCTTGGAATCGATTTGCTTTTTTACACCATTAATTTCATATCCAAATTTGTGATACATCACAATCATGTCTTTATCATCGTGCTGTAAGGTCCAACTATCGCAAAGTATTTTTTCTAAAATTTGAGCTGGAGTGGCATTTTTTAATCCTACGATTTTGTTTGGGTTAAAAAGATCCAACTCCACTAATTTATCCCACATCACATCGTCCTGATCGATTTTCAAGTTCAATCGCAATTTGATTTCAACAGAATCTGTAGGATGATACGGCAGGAAGGAATTAGTGAATTGGCGGTAATTCATGGTTTCTGAGTCGTCTATAATATAGGAATCATCGGTCATTCCAAGTTGAACAAACATGTTCCATGCTTTCGAAAAACCGACTCTTCTTAAGGTTCCACGATACAAAGTCAAAATATCATCTAATCCGTAAACACTTCTATATTTCAGTGAATCTCTATTGGCGTAGGCCTCAAATCTGCCGTAACCTTCCACTTCCATAAACTCTGTTCTGCTGAAAACTTTTTGGTAAGGGATGTATTTATAGGTGCCTTCTTGGATAAATTTTGCTGCTCCACCCTGGCCGGCAAGTACCACATTTCTTGGCGCCCAAGTGAATTTGTAATTCCATAAATTTGTATCTGATTCCGGTGCTACTAAACCACCACAAAACGATTCAAACAAGATCATTTTTCCGCCCTTGTCCCGAATTTCGTCAATAATTTTCATTGCACTCATGTGATCAATTCCTGGATCAAGCCCTATTTCGTTCATGAAAATCAAATTATTTTCTTTGGCTGTAGCATCTAAATTTTGCATCCCTTCGTTGATGTAGGAAGCGGTAACGAGGTGTTTTTTGAAGGAGATACAATCTTTAGCTACTTCAATATGTAAGTGGGCTGGCAACATTGAAATGACAATATCGGACTTTTGAATTTCTGATTTTCTTTGATTTTCATCAAATATATCTAGAGCAATTGCTGTAGCGTTAGGATGCGAGTTGGTTTTTCTTTTGGCTAAATCCAATGAGAGATCTCCAATGGTTAAATGTAGGTTTTCCTCAACCGATTTATCAAGTAAATACTGAATTAATGAAGAAGCAGATCGTCCCGCTCCAATGATTAAGATATTTCTCATATTTAAATTTATAACACAAATGTATGAATTTGTTATATTTATAACTATAATTAATTTAAATATTGAATCATTTTTTGAATATTAATTGGTACAAATTTTTAATTCATAATTTATATAATCTTATTTTTGTATCATCATTTTAAATGGATCATGGATAGAAAAATTATAAAAGCAGCTGCGATTTTAGGTTTTATAGCAATTGCATTCGGAGCTTTTGGCGCCCACACATTAAAGAAATTCGTTGGAATTTCAGAACTCAATACATTTGAAACTGGAGTTAGATATCAAATGTACCATTCGCTATTTTTATTGTTTATTGGAACTACAAATAAAATTTCAGAGGCTACTAAAAAAAGCATTTATTACTTTGTATGGTCTGGAGTTATACTTTTTTCTGGTTCGTTGTATTTTTTAGCCTTAAATGACTTTTTGCCTTTCAATTTCAAGCCTTTTGGATTTGTAACTCCAATTGGAGGATTGTTATTTTTGACCGCTTGGTTTTGGTTATTTATTAATTATTGCAGAAAAAACAACTAATTTTTATTAAAAATGTAAATTAGATTGTTTTAAATATTTACTTTTGTAAAATAAATATTTATCACAAAGTTAATTCTATGCAGAACCACAACCCATCTACTATATCGATTTCGCTAGAAAAATATGGCATTACAAATAGTCAAAATTGCATCTACAATCCCTCATTTGAATTATTATATAATGAAGAATTAAATTCTAATTTAGAAGGATTTGAAAAAGGACAGTTATCAGAGTTGGGTGCTGTAAATGTGATGACTGGAGTTTTTACTGGTCGTTCTCCAAAAGACAAGTACATTGTCAATGATGCAATCACCAAAGATACAATCTGGTGGGCATCTGAAAAAGCGGCTAATGACAATAAAGCCATTTCTCAAGATACCTGGAATGCTTTGAAAGAAACAACTACTGAGCAACTTTCTGGAAAAAAATTATATGTCGTTGATGCTTTTTGTGGAGCAAATGAAAATACGAGATTAAAAGTTAGATTTATTATGGAAGTGGCTTGGCAAGCACATTTTGTAAAAAATATGTTCATCCGACCAACAGATAAAGAGTTAGAGAATTTTGGAGAGCCAGATTTTGTAGTTATGAATGCTTCAAAAACTAGTTTTAAAGAGTATAAAAGTCATAATTTAAATTCTGAAGTTTACATTGCCTTTAATTTATCTGAGAAAATTCAATTAATTGGTGGAACGTGGTACGGTGGTGAAATGAAAAAAGGGTTGTTTTCAATGATGAATTACTATTTACCATTGAAAGGAATTGCATCGATGCATTGTTCTGCAAATAAAGGTAAAAATTGTGATGTTGCCATATTTTTCGGATTGTCAGGCACTGGAAAAACTACTTTATCGACTGATCCAAAAAGAGAACTTATTGGCGACGATGAGCACGGTTGGGATGACGAAGGAGTTTTTAATTATGAAGGGGGATGTTACGCTAAAACAATCGACTTAAGCAAGGAAAATGAACCAGATATTTATGGAGCAATTACCAAAAATGCCTTACTTGAAAATGTATCTCTTGATGCCAATGGTAAAATTGATTTCAAAGACGGTTCAGTCACTCAAAATACCAGAGTTTCGTATCCAATAGATCACATTCATAATATTGTTAAACCCGTTTCAAAAGCAGGGCATGCATCTAAAGTAATTTTTCTTACGGCAGATGCTTTTGGGGTAATGCCGCCAGTTTCAAAATTAACCCCTGAGCAAACTAAGTACTATTTTCTTTCTGGGTTTACGGCTAAATTAGCAGGAACGGAAAGAGGAGTTACAAAACCAGAACCAACATTTTCAGCATGTTTTGGTAAAGCATTTTTATGTTTGCACCCAACAAAATATGGGGAAGAATTGGTTAAAAAAATGGAGCAACACCAAGCTACTGCCTATATGGTAAATACGGGTTGGAACGGAACTGGAAAAAGAATTTCCATTCAAAATACGCGTGCTATAATTGATCGAATCCTTGACGGTTCTATTGAAAAAGCCGAAACTCAGATAATTCCAATGTTTAATCTGGAAGTACCAGTTGCATTAGAAGGGGTGCATTCTGAAATATTAGACCCAAGAAATACTTATTCTGAAGCTTCCCAATGGGATTCAAAAGCAAACGATCTAGCGCAATTATTCGTTAAAAATTTTGTTCAATATACCGACAACGAAGAAGGTGAAAACTTAGTAAAAGCAGGTCCGCAATTGTAGGTCACTTTAATTCATAAAAAAAGATTTCAGGAAACTGAAAGCTTTTTTTTTATGTTTGAAAAGATTATTTTTCTTTATTTGCTTTGGCAATATATTTATCAATTGCCATAGTCATAGAAGGTGCTTCAGGAGTTGGAGCCATTATGTCCACTCGAAGTCCGTGTTCTAAAGCTTCTTTTTGTGTAGAGCTTCCAAATACAGCAATTCGGGTATTATTTTGTTTAAAATCAGGGAAATTCTTGAATAGCGATTTAATACCTGTTGGACTAAAAAACGCTAAAATATCAAAATACACATCTGATAAATCAGTTAAATCACTCATTACAGTTTTGTAAAATATCGCTTGAGTCCAATTTACTTTTAAATTATCCAAAATAATTTTTGCTTCCTCATTCAATTGATCAGAAGCGGGTAATAAGAATTTTTCTTCTTTGTATTTTTTCAATAAGGTAGTTAAATCAACAAAGTCTTTTTGGCCTACATAAATTTTACGTTTTCTATAAACCACATATTTTTGCAGATAGAAAGCCACTGCTTCCGATTGACAAAAGTACTTTAACCCTTCCGGAATTTTATATCGCATTTCATCGGCTACTCTAAAGAAATGATCAACAGAATTCTTGCTAGTCAAAATGATTGCGGTGAAATTATTTAAGTCAATTTTTTGAAGTCTAATTTCTTTTGCATTAACCCCTTCTACATGAATAAAAGGCCTGAAATCAATTTTCACTTTGTGTTTTTGTTGCAACTCAAAGTAAGGGGAATTGTCCACTTTCGGTTCCGGTTGTGACACCAAAATTGTTTTCACTTTCATACTTGACATTTTCTAAATATGCTAATTTTTTGTAAACCAATAATACATAAAATAGTAGGGAGCTATTTCAAGTGCGCAAAGATACAAAATAAAATAAAATAAGTTACCTATCAATATGTTTTGATAATTCTTTATAGACAATAAGTAAGTTAAAAAATTGATTATCAGCATTATAAATAGAAAAAACAACATTAAATTAGATGAAATGGAGTCATTATAAAACAAAAAACAATTAAATGGCAATAGAAAAAGTCCAATAAATGTTCGGTAACTTACTTTTTGAAGGTTAAATTGTTCCACAAATTCTTCAATATCAAAGGCAGTTCCAATAATTTTTTCGATTAGATACTTTGATAAAATGAAAACAGATAAGAACGTAAATACTTGTATGAAGGAGATCCAATCGGTTTTTATAATGAATCCAAAACTGGTCAAGAGTAAATGAATAAAAAAGGAAAAGGAAATTATTTGAACAATGAATAAAAAGACTGTAAATAAACTCATCATGAGCCCAGAATCTTTATACACTTTTATGTATTTATCGGATACAATTAGTTTAATAAACTCACTGAATCTGTTTTCAAAAAGCGATTTCGATAAAGCAATTAACACTAAGGAAAAAAGAAATAAAGCGGTGGCCCAATCCTTATTTTCAACTATTCGGGGATGTAGTACGTGTTCCATCATAACGGTGCAAAATTACTAAATTTTTCAACGGATTTATTTATTATAGTATTATTATGATTCTTAAAACATAAAAAGTTTATTTTTGCATTGAAATTGACTGATTAATTATGAGTAATAGTATTGTTATAATTCCTACCTATAACGAGATTGAAAATATAGAAACCATCATTAAAGCGGTGTTTTCATTGAACAAATCCTTCCATATTCTCATAGTGGATGATAATTCTCCAGATAAAACTGCCGCGAAAGTGGCGGAACTACAATCGGAATTTCAAGACCAATTATTTTTAGAAAATAGAGAAAAAAAAGCGGGCCTTGGAACCGCTTATGTATTTGGTTTCAAATGGGCTTTAGACAGAAAATACGATTATATTTTTGAAATGGATGCCGATTTTTCTCACAATCCAACTGATTTAGAAAAGTTATATCAAGCATGTGAAGAGGGTGCAGAAGTAGTTATTGGTTCCAGATATGTAACTGGTGTGAATGTCGTAAATTGGCCTTTAAGCCGAGTTTTATTGTCCTTTTTTGCTTCGTATTATGTTAAGAAAATTACCGGCATGAAAATTCATGATGCCACCGCAGGATTTATGTGCTACCGAAGAAACGTTTTGGAAAACATAAATTTAGATAAAATCAAATTTATAGGATATGCCTTTCAAATAGAAATGAAATACAGAGCCTATTGTAAAAAATTAAAAATAGTAGAAGTTCCAATTATTTTTACCGACCGAACAATGGGGCAATCAAAAATGAGTAATTCAATAATTAAAGAAGCTATTTTTGGAGTTATTTCCCTAAGAATACGCCAGTTATTTAATAGATTATAAGCAATAAACGATGAATAGGATTTTAATCAAAAACGCCAAAATTGTAAATGAAGGATCAATTTTTGAGGGCGATGTATTAATAGAAAATGAATTTATAGTTGAAATTGCTGATTTTATAAGTGCGAAATCTTCCGATTGTAAAATAATTGATGCCGAGGGGAATTTCTTAATTCCAGGTGCTATCGATGACCAGGTTCATTTTAGAGAACCAGGATTGACTCACAAAGGCGATATCGAATCGGAATCTCGGGCAGCTGTAGCAGGAGGAATTACCTCATTTATCGAGCAACCCAACACCATTCCCAATGCGTTAACCCAGGAAATATTAGAAGAAAAATATCAAATTGCGGAGAACAATTCTTTTGCAAACTATTCTTTTATGATGGGCGCTAGCAACGATAATTTAGCTGAAGTTTTAAAAACAAATCCTAAAAATGTTGCTGGAATAAAAATATTTTTAGGCTCTTCAACCGGGAATATGTTGGTGGACAATGAAGAAGTTTTGGAGCGCATATTCTCAAGTACGCCCTTACTTATCGCCGTTCATTGTGAAGATGAAACGACCATAAAAAACAATTTAGAAAAATTCAAGGCCGAATATGGAGAGGATATTCCTGTTCAAGCGCACCATTTAATCCGAAGTGAAGAAGCATGTTATTTATCTTCTTCAAAGGCGATTGCATTGGCGAAAAAAACGGGAGCGAGATTGCATATTTTCCATCTTTCTACTGCGAAAGAAATGGATTTGTTTACCAATAAAATCCCGTTGGAACAAAAGAAAATTACTGCTGAAGTTTGTATTCATCATCTTTGGTTTACCAATGCAGACTACGATACCAAAGGGAATTTTATCAAATGGAACCCTGCGGTAAAAACAGAAAACGACCGAAATGCACTTTGGGAAGCCTTGCTAGACGATAGAATTGATGTGATTGCTACAGACCACGCGCCGCATACTTTAGAAGAAAAACAACAGTCGTATTTGAAGGCTCCTTCTGGTGGTCCATTGGTGCAACATGCAGTCGTAGCAATGTTTGAGGCTTATCTTCAAGGGAAAATTTCAGTGGAGAAAATCGTACAAAAAATGGCACATAATCCTGCGATTCTTTTTAAAATTGAAAAAAGAGGATTTGTGAAAGTAGGTTATTATGCCGACTTGGCGATTGTAAATTCGGGGTTACCTTGGACCGTTAATAAGAGCAATATTTTTGCTAAATGCGGTTGGTCTCCATTTGAAGATTTTACCTTTAGATCGAGAATTACCCATACTTTTGTAAATGGCGAATTGGTGTATCACAATTTTAAAGTGAAAGATATTCGTCGAGGAAAAAGATTATTGTTTGATCGTTAATATTTTATTTATTTCAAATATGAAAAAGTTAAGTGTTGTATTCTTCTGTTTTGCACTATTTGTAAGTTGCCAAAATGCTCCAATTGAGAAACCTGATAATTTAATAGATCAAGAAAAAATGGTCGATATTTTTTTTGATATCACTGTTTTGGAAGCCATGAAATCTCAAACGACTTTAGTTTTAGAGAACAATAAAATTAATCCAAACACTTATATTTATAAAAAACACCATATTGATAGCCTTCAGTTTGCCAATAGCGATAAGTATTACGCTTCGGATGTAAAAAAATACAAAGCCATTTTTGATGCGGTAAATAAAAGAATAGAAGAACAAATGGAAGCGTCAAAGAAACAAAATACTTCACCGGTTCCTGCACCAGTTCAATAATTTCTATTTAGAATAAAATCTTGCCATTTCTGAAATATACGAAGGCACATTTTTAAATTGGTAATCAAATTTAGTTCTCACTTTTTCATTGGAATAACTATCCATTTGGTGGCTTGAGCGCATCGTTTCTTTCGAAATCATTCTTTTTTTATTCAAAAGGATTGAGGTAAGCCAATTCCATCTCCAGGCCAATTCCGTTTGCCAATAAGCGACGTAGAATTTTGGTTTTTCAACATTTAAAACTTTAGCAATTTCATTAAATATAGTTTCGTAAGAATAATTGTTTTCAATAGCAATATAGCGTTGGCCGTTTTGCTTTTCATCAATTTTTGCCATCGCCACAATCAATAAATTTACCACGTCGATAACCGATACAAATCCAGAAGTACCTTTACTATAGAATTTTAAACCATTGGCTACTGCCGAAAAAAGTTTCCCACTACCTTGTTTCCAAAATCCAGGGCCTAAAATAATCCCAGGATTGATAACCACCACTTGAAGTCCTTCTTGTTGGCCCCGCCAAATTTCCATTTCGGCACCGTATTTTGAAATGGCATAATCGCTATGGTGTTTTTCCGGATTCCACTCTGTTTCTTCGGTAATAATCGTTTCGTATTCTTTTCTATCTCCCAAAGCGGCAATTGAACTCACATAACCTACTTTTTTTACACCATAGGAAAGAGAAAGATTTACAATATTTGCAGTCCCTTCAATGTTGGTTTTCCTTAGTAAATATTCGTCATTAGGGTCAAAGGAAATTAATGCGGCGCAATGAAATACCGAATCGACATTTGCGAAAGCGATTTCTAAGGAAGGGATGTCGGTAATATCGGCTTGAATCCATTCAATTTTATCAAACAAATGGCTTTTTTCATACCCTTTAAATAGCGATTTAGCAGCCAAAATAGAAGCTTCATTTCTATAAATAGCTCGAATTTTTTCTCCATTTTCAAGCAATTGTAATGCCAAATGAGAACCTACTAAACCCGTTGCGCCAGTTATTAATATCATAGTACGAAAGTACAAAATAGGAAGTAGGAAACATATTTTTTTTCGAATTACCGAATAAACAAATCAACAAATCAACATTAAATTTTATCTTTGCACAAATTGATTGAAAATGAAGAATATTATAGAAGAATTGCAATGGCGTGGACTAGTTCACGATATTATGCCAGGAACTGAAGAACAATTGTTGAAAGAAATGACAACCACCTATATTGGATTTGATCCAACTTCTGATTCTTTACATATTGGTAGCCTTGTACCTATAATATTATTGGTTCACTTAGAGAAATTTGGTCATAAACCAATTGCACTTGTGGGAGGCGCTACTGGAATGATTGGCGATCCTTCGGGAAAATCGGACGAAAGAAACCTGCTGGACGAAGCCACTTTAAATCACAATGTGGAGGGAATTAAGAACGTATTGTCTCGATTTTTAGACTTTAATTCTTCGGCTTCCAATGCGCCAATTTTAGTGAATAATTACGATTGGATGAAAGGGTTATCCTTTATCAATTTTGCTCGTGACGTTGGAAAACGAATCACAGTGAACTATATGATGGCGAAAGATTCGGTTAAAAAACGACTTTCTGGAGAGGGCGAAGGAATGTCATTTACAGAGTTTACTTACCAATTAATTCAAGGTTACGATTTTTATCATTTGCATAAAGAATACCACTGTTTGCTTCAAATGGGAGGTTCAGATCAATGGGGAAATATTACTACGGGGACGGAATTAGTGCGAAGAATGAACGCTGAAGGAGCCAAGGCATTTGCTATGACTTGCCCTTTAATTACTAAGGCAGACGGATCTAAATTTGGCAAATCAGAAGGTGGAAATGTTTGGCTTACTGCCGATAAAACTTCGGTTTATAAATTCTACCAATTTTGGTTAAATACTACAGATGTAGATGCGGAAAAGTACATTAAGATCTTTACTTTTTTAGATAAAAATACGATAGATACTTTAATTGCAACGCACCATGAAGCGCCACATTTACGTGTTTTACAGAAAAAATTAGCGGAAGAAGTAACTACGTTTGTTCACTCCGCTGCCGATTTAGAAAAAGCCATTCAGGCATCAGCTATATTATTTGGAAATGCTACTTCTGATGATTTAAAACAATTGGACGAAGCGACTTTCTTGGAAGTTTTTGACGGAGTTCCTCAAGCCAATATTTCAAGAAATGAAATTGAAAATGGAATTGATATTATATCCGTTTTAAATGAAAAAACAGGTTTTTTTAAGTCCAATGGTGAGGCTAGAAGAGCTTTATCGGCCAATTCAATTGCTGTAAATAAGGAAAAAGTAACCGAAGAGTTTACCCTTTCTAATGCGAATTTGATCAACAACCAATTTGTTTTATTGCAAAGCGGAAAGAAAAATTATTTTGTAATTCGAGTGGTTTAAAGCACCATCAAATTACAGCCTCGAATATCAGAATTATCAAAACGTCCCAATACTTCAAATGAGTTATTGGGATTTTTTTTGCCCAAATCTTGTGTGGCAATAAAAGAACAAGAATTGATATTGGCCAAATCAATCACGTTTATTCCACCTGTTTTTCCATCATTTACGTAAGTAAGTGCATCTTCTGGATCCCGAATTAAGACTTGCATCCACGAAGGGCATTCAAAAACACCGTTCCCTAAAGAGTAAGCTTGCGACAACAACTCGGTCATTCCATATTCAGAATGGATCGAAGTAACGCCAAAACCTTTACCAAGTTGATCGTGCAATTCTTCTCGAATCATTTCTTTTCGTTTTCCTTTCATACCGCCCGTTTCCATTATAAAAGTATTATTCAATTGGAATTGTTGCTGCTCAATTAAATCCAAAAGAGCGTAAGTCACCCCAATCAATAGCACGTTTTGACCCGATTTGTCAAGTGAAATTAATTTTTCAGTTAACGATTTATAATCGTTGAGGTAAAAACCACTTTCAGAATGGTTGGTTTTTTCAATTAAATCCTTAAACATATAGATTAAGGAAGAACCTTCGCGCTCAAGATAGGATGGAAGTAGGGCCAAAACAACATAATCTTCAATGTTGCCATAAAATTGAGCAAAGCCTTTTCGGTAACTTTCTTCATAAATTGAAATATCGGTTACGCAATGTTGGCTCGTAATTTGTCCTGAAGTTCCGCTACTGGTAAAAGTTTCTTGAATGGCATTGGTATTGGAAACCACGGTATGATTTTTAAAAAACTGAATGGGCAAAAAGGGAATTTGCTGTAGCGATTTAACTTCTTGCACTTTCACCTTCATAAAGTCACAAAACGCTTTATAAACCAAGTTTTTTTCATATTGAAAACGGAACACTTTAAGTGCTATTTTCTCAAATTGTTTTTGGTTAGAAATGGTGAATATGTCGGAAGTTGGAATCAAGAATTTTTTTTGCAAAGGTAATTAAATATTAAAAAGGAGTTTAAATTACTTTTTAATTCAAATAAAAGTGGGTGTATTTTAAAGATTCCCCTTAATTTTATCATAAATAATGGAAATGATAGTAATATCGATATTATTTAGACTACATTTGACCATTATTATAAAAAAGTACATATGAATATTTTCGTTGGAAGCCTTCCTTTTAGTATTGAGGAAGTAGATTTAAGAGAGTCTTTCGAGGCTTATGGAGCTGTTGACTCAGTTAAAATTATTACTGATAAATTTACTGGAAGAAGTAAAGGATTTGGATTTGTTGAAATGCCTAACGATGAGGAAGCTCAAAAAGCTATCGACGAGTTGAATGGTGCAACTGTTCAAGGACGTGCAATTGTAGTTAACAAATCTGAGCCAAAACCAGAAGGTGAAAGAAGAAGTTTTAACAACAACAGCCGTGGAGGAGACTCAAGAGGTGGATATGGTGGAGGAAACAACAGAGGTGGTTATTAATCACTAAATTGGATTTTAATTTCCATAATCTTATATAGTTTAGACTATAAAAAAACCGTTCTAATTGAACGGTTTTTTTTGTGCCTATAAATAATAAAAAAAAGCACCAGTCGTGAAACTGATGCTTTTGAAAAATAGTTGAATTCTATTATTTTTTCTTTCCTTTTGCAGGAGCTTTTGCTGCTTTTGCTGCTTCTTGAGCTGCTTTCATAGCCGCACGAGAAATTCTTACTTGACAAACAACCGTGTTGTCTGGGTGCATTAACTTATAATTGTCAGAAACTAATTTCGTAACATATAATTTATTCCCCATTTCAAGTTCAGAAATGTTAGCTTCAACAAAATCAGGAAGATTTTTTGGTAATGCTTTCACTTTTAATTTACGAGTGTTCAAACGTAAAACCCCTCCAAGTAAAACTCCAGGAGAAACTCCTGTAATTTTCACAGGAACTTCCATAGTGATTTCTTTATTATCAAATAATTGAAAGAAGTCAATGTGTAAAAGTTTGTCTGTTGTTGGGTGAACTTGAACGTCTTGTAAAACAGCATTGTATGATTTACCTTCACCTACCTCGATCACAACAGTGTGTGCGTTAGGAGTGTAAATCAACTTTTGGAATGCTCTTTCGTCTGCTGAGAAATGAACTGGTTGATCTCCTCCGTATAACACGCAAGGCACCGCTCCAGCATTACGTAAGGCTTTAGTTGACACTTTGCCCACGCTTTCTCTTTCTGATCCTTTAATTGTAATCGATTTCATTGTAAAAATATATAGTTAATAATTATAAAATACTGTTTTAGGCAAAAAGCTTTAGGCCTTATGCTTTTGATTTACATCAAAAATTTTCCACTAATGGAAGTGTTGTTTTGTACCATTTGCATCACTTCTGCAAAAAGGGGCGCACAACTTACGACTCTTATTTTCTTTGATTCCTGTTGTAAAGGAATTGAGTCGGTAACTATTAATTCAAGTAATTTTGAGTTTTCGATTTTCTCATAAGCACCACCGGATAAAATCGGATGGGTACAAATGGCTCTTACACTCAAGGCGCCTTTTTCAATCATTAAATCTGCGGCTTTCGCCAATGTGCCTCCGGTATCAATCATATCATCTACAAGGATTACATTTCTACCTTTAACTTCACCAATCAACTCCATAGTATCAATTACGTTGGCGATTTTTCTTTGTTTGTAACAAATTACAACATCAGATTCTAAAAATTTAGAATAGGCATAAGCTCTTTTAGAACCTCCCATATCAGGAGAAGCGATAGTCAAATTATCTAAATTTAAACTTTTTACATATGGCAAAAATATAGTCGATGCAAACAAGTGATCTACTGGTTTTTCAAAGAATCCTTGAATTTGATCTGCATGCAAATCCATGGTCATGATTCTTGTAGCACCTGCAGTTTCTAACAATTTTGCAGTCAGTTTGGCACCAATTGGAACTCTAGGCTTGTCTTTTCTGTCTTGTCTTGCCCAACCGAAGTAAGGAATTACAGCAGTAATGTGTCTTGCCGAGGCTCTTTTTGCAGCGTCTATCATTAGCAACAATTCCATCAGATTATCTGAACTCGGAAAAGTAGAGCAAACAATAAAAACGCGAATTCCTCTTATTGACTCTTCGTAAGAAGGCTGGAATTCCCCATCACTATATTTAGAGAACGTAACTTTACCTAACGGCATTCCATAGCTTTTGGCTATTTGTTCCGCCAAATAGACACTTTGGGAACACGCAAATATTTTTGCATCTGGTTCTTGATGTGACATTTTAATCTGTTGTTTTATTCCTTGACACCTTTATAATTAGGCTATTCGATAATAATAGACCTAGAAAGTATAAATGCCTCGGATGTAGTTAGTTAGTTGTGTTTCGTTTTACCGAGCTGCAAATTTAGTAATAAAATTGAACTGGGAAAGGAAAATTTAGAGTATTTTGTATATTAAATGTAAATTTAATTTCTACATTTGCACCGTGTTAAAGGAATTGAAAATCGTTTTTTTAAACCATTTTCTCTTTTATTGCGTTTAAATAGTAGATGTAAATTTTATTATTTAAGGTCTGTCAAGCCCGAATGGCGGAATTGGTAGACGCGCTGGTCTCAAACACCTGTGGGAAACCGTGCCGGTTCGACTCCGGCTTCGGGTACAAAAGCGTTACTGAAAAGTAGCGCTTTTTTCGTTTTCGAAAGCGGAGTCAAACTTTTTTAGGTTGACCTGCTTCGGGTACAAAAGCGTTATTGAAAAGTAGCGCTTTTTTTTGTTACAAAAGCCCATTAATTATCCATTAACTACCACTGCATCAGACCTCAATAAAGCAAACAAATTATTTTATTTAAATATTTTCGTATCTTGCCACCGATTATTTTAAAATCAGATCCCAATATCAAAAATTTGTAATTTTATTTATATGAAAAAAATTATACTATTAATATTTCTTTTTTCTTCAGTAACTTTTTTCGGACAAATCTCTGGGTTAAATCAACCAACGGTAAATAATAAAGTTTGTGATGATAATAATGATGGTTTTGCCTCATTTTCAATGACTGCAATTTCAGGAGAAATTGTTGGTCAAATCACACCAAACTATTTGGTAACCCACCATTTGTCACAAAATGATGCGACTACAGGAGCTAACCCATTGCCAAGCACCTTCATAAATACGGTGGCAAACACTCAAGTGATTTTTGCAAAAGTGATTAATATAACCAACAATCTAACTCAAATTGTTACCTATAATTTGATTGTAAATCCAAGGCCAGCGGTAATCACCTTTTCAACAAATATTTGTGACAACGATGGAACACCAAATGGAATAACTACCACTTCTCCATTGTCAAGTTTTAATCCGAATTTTTCAAATAACAATCAATTTGTTATTTCTTATTTCAGATCGCAAGCGGATGCACTTGCGAATACAAATGCTATAATTCAGACCACTCCTTACACGAATAGTATTCCCAACCAAGAAGTGCTATTTGTAAGAGTGCAATCTAGTACTGGTTGTTTCAGTGTTTCTCAACTTGTATTAGTGGTTCAATCTTGTTTAGTAGTATGTACTAGTCCAACAACCTTGTCTTCATCAAATGCCACAGCGACATCTGTCGTGTTAAATTGGTTGGGTTCAAGCGCTTCCAATCAATATGAAGTTTATATTTCTGCACCTGGAACACCTGCCCCTTCAGCAACAACTCAAGGAATTATAGCAACCACGACGCCATTTGTCCTAAGTAATTTAAATTGTGGAACTCCTTACACTATTTATGTTAGAACAGTTTGTGGGAATAATGGGAATAGTGCATGGACTGCACCTATAACTATTACAACATTGCCATGTGGACCCGCAATTGGTCAGCCTACTAATTTAACTCAATGTCAAAATAACGGTCAAGCTTGTTTTAATTTAACATCGAATACGTCAATTATTTTAGCCAATTTAAATCCGGCAACCTATTCTGTTTCTTATTTCACATCGCAAGCAAATGCTACTAATAACACCAATGTTATTACAAATCCTAGTCAATATTGTATTACAACTGCTTCGCAAGTTATTTTTGCAAGAGTGACTAATACAGTTGACAACACGTTCCAAGTGGTCGGTTTTTCTCTTGTTGCTTCTGAGTATGAAACAACAGTTCGTAACCTAACCGATATGACCCAATGTGATGACAATAACGACACCGTAGTTACTTTTAATCTAACTACCGCTCAAGCTCAAATCAATTCTACGTATGTTTTAGAGTATTATACTTCTCTAGCAAATGCCCAAAATAGAGTTGTTCCTGTTGCCAATCCTGACGTATTTAATGTGGGCACACAATCGCCTTCAACAGCTATTTTTGTGAGAGAAATTAACCCTACCACTTGCGATAGAATTTATAAATTTAATGCAATTGCTTATGCCGTTTGTAACAATGCCTATGTTTGTAATACCGCCAATTCACTTTGTAGCGCATTAGGGGTTCCTTTTGCAAATACCCACCAAGGGATCCAAGCTCAAGCCGGAAATAGTTACGGATGTCTTGGTACTAGACCAAATCCTACTTGGTTTTATTTACCAATAAGTAGAGCTGGAAATATTAATTTAATGATTCAACAAAGCACAGATATTAGCTTTGTTAATACAGCTGGAAGTTTAGACGTAGATTATATTTGCTACGGCCCATTTACAAATCCAACCACTCCTTGTAACGGGCAATTAACAGCGGATAAAATTGTAAGTTGTAGTTTTTCTGCTTCCGCAAATGAGTATCCTGTAATTCCAAACGCACAACCAGGGCAGTATTATTTAATTATGACAACCAATTTTAGTAATCGTGCAGGATTTATTAAAATCACAGAAATGTCATCTACTGTGGGAGCAATTAATTGTTCGGGATTGCGTTTGAACGCCTTTTTAGATATGAATTCCAATGGCACTCAAGACACTGGTGAACAAAATTTCCCATTAGGACAATTTCATTATGAAATGAACCAAAATGGAAATCCGTATCACCTAATTGCACCTAGCGGAGTTTATAATATTTATGATATTAATCCAGCCAATTCTTATAATTTAAGCTACACAATAAATTCTAATTATACCGCAAACTATTCAGTTAATCCAGCTTCCTATTCTAATGTAAACGTGGTTGTGGGATCAGGAATGCAAGTTTATAATTTCCCAGTGAGAGTGACTAATAACTATGCTGATGTCGCAACTATTTTAGTGCCAACGAGACAACCTAGACCAGGATTTACCTATACTAACAGAATTATCTATACTAATTTAGGTACTCAAACGGTAGCCTCTGGAACTCTTTCCTTTACTAAAGATGCCCGCGTTACCATAACAGCAAATTCGCAAACCGGAACGGTGACAACTCCAACCGGTTTCACCTATAATTTCACCAACTTATTACCGTTTGAAATTAGAACGATAAATGTTACAATGCAAGTGCCAACAATTCCAACGGTGGCATTAGGAAATTTATTGACTAATTCTGTTTCAATAACTCCTTTAACTGGTGATGTTGTACCAGCTAATAATGCTGCTTCCATTTCGCAAACAGTGATTGGTTCCTATGATCCAAATGATAAAATGGAGGCTCGTGGAGAACAAATTTTGCATTCTAGCTTTACAGCAAATGACTTTCTGACCTATACCATCCGTTTTGAAAACACGGGAACCGCAAGTGCGATAAATGTTCGAGTAAACGATGTATTAGATTCTAAATTAGATGAAACTTCTATTAAAATGGAAAGTGCAAGTCACAGTTATGTTATGGATAGAATAGGAAACAATATCAATTGGAGATTTGACGATATTGAGTTGCCGGCAACTATAACGAATCCTATAGCTTCTAATGGATATATCCAATTTAAAATCAAACCTAAACCTGGTTATGCTATTGGAGATATTATTCCAAATACGGCCGCTATCTATTTTGACTTCAACCCACCAATTATAACTAATACTTTCCAAACTCGATTTGTAACTGTTTTAGCCTTAGATGAATTTGAAAATGGAAGTTTTGTATTCTACCCAAATCCAGCGTCGGATTTTGTGACTATTACTTTAAAAGACTCCACCAATTCACTTTCAATATTAACAGTTTATGATGTAATGGGGAAAATGATTTTACAGAAAAAGACGATTGGTACAATAACGTCGTATACTATAGACTTATCATCGGTTAATCCAGGGATTTATTTTATTGAAGTACAAACCGAAAATAACACGAAAGTAGTCAAGAAATTACTAGTTAAGTAATTTATAATTATAAGAATTTAAAAACCCTCAATCGAGGGTTTTTACTTTTTAAAGCAATTTTTGGTATGCCAAATAATAATTCCTTATTTTTGAAATGTTAATTGATATTTCAAATGAAAAAGGTCCTCGCGTTACTATTGCTTATTTTGATTTCTTCCTGCCAATATTTAGGTGGTGAAGTCCCTTCCAAAAAAGAGTTATTAGACAAAGAGTTGAATGCTATCAATTGGAATGAAGTTGATGAGTTTCCTTACTTTTCAGAATGTGATAAGATTAAAGACGAGAGTTTGCAAAAACAGTGTTTTTTCGAATTTCTGACTCAAACTATCCAAGAAAAATTAACTTCAGATACCCTAGCTAGCTTGTACCCAGAATTAGATACAATTGAGGTAAAAGTTACCGTATTTCCCAATTCAACTATGAAATTTGAACCTCAATTCCCGAAGGACAGTACCGCATACGATACTATCAAAATTGATAGTATTTTACAATCTCGATTAGTGAATTTTCCCAAAGTTCATCCTGCAACTAAAAGAGGACTTCCCGTAAAAACCCAATTTATTTTACCGGTAATTATAAAATCAGAATAGTTATTTGTGTATAAATACCAATACAAAATAACTTCCAATTACCGCAGGCAAAACCAAATTCAAAAACCAAATTATCGTACTTATAAATACTACAATCCATTCATTTACACCTAATATTCCGAAGAAATACAACGCTACACTTCCCTTTACTGCAAAATCTAAAAATTGAAAGGTTGGCAAGGAAGACGCTAAAAAATAAACACTTGCAATGGCGGCCATTAATGTAAAATAGGGAAGCTGAACATCGAATGCCAAAAATAAAAAATAATATTGGTGTGAAAAAACCAAGTACCTGCAAACAGCTAAATAGAAGTTTTTTTGATGAATTTTTCTTGGAATTTCATTCAGTTTTTGAATTAATTTTTCAATGGAATATCCTTTAATATCAAACTTCTTCAAAGTAAATCCAAGGGTTAGGATTCCAATTATAGCAGCAATTAAAATTATATCCCATTTGAAATAACCCAAATAGAACAATCCAATTATTCCAAAAAACAAACTCACCAATACTTGTACACCATTGCAAATCAAATTCAAAAAAATAATGTTCTTCGTTTGGTTTTTTTGAAAAAAAAAGGCTTTTCCAGCATATTCACCAACACCATTTGGGGTAAACAAACCAGCGGTTAAAGCGCTCAACACCTGATTGATGGCATCAAATAAAGAAATCTTTTTTATAAAAGAAACTAAATTCTGCCATTTCAAAATTTCCAAAAACCGATTCATTAGACTCAATAATAATAGGAAGGAAATCCCTAATACCGATTTATTTTTGTTGAATTTTTCTAAAAATAGTACCCAATTGAGTTGGTCATTGTGGGCTAATTGGTCATAAATAAAATAAAAAGCACAACCAACAATCAAAAGTTTGATTAAAAGAACAAGTAATTGTTTAGCTTTGTGTGAAATTGATGGCATCAGTATTTTTTATATAAAAAAAGTACATTATTATATTGGGCTAAAGTACTAAATAAACCGCGAAACGAATTCAAATTGACAAAAGAAAGAATCATATTAGGAATAGATCCAGGAACCACCATCATGGGATTCGGTTTGATTAAAGTAGTTGGTAAAAACATGGAATTTTTGCAATTAAATGAATTGCAATTATCAAAATATGACAATCATTACCAACGATTAAAAATCATTTTTGAAAGAACAATTGAGTTAATTGAAACCCACCATCCCGATGAAATTGCAATTGAAGCTCCCTTCTTTGGGAAAAACGTACAGTCCATGTTAAAACTCGGGCGTGCGCAGGGAGTTGCTATGGCAGCAGGGCTTTCAAGAGATATTCCCATCACAGAATATGAGCCTAAAAAGATTAAAATGGCCATCACCGGAAACGGAAATGCTTCAAAAGAACAAGTGGCCAAAATGCTGCAACAACTTTTAGGGCTTAAAGAATTGCCTAAAAACTTAGATTCAACAGACGGATTAGCAGCAGCTGTTTGCCATTTTTTCAATTCAGGAAAAACAATTGGCGAAAAGAGTTACACAGGTTGGGATGCTTTTGTAAAGAATAACGAATCTCGTGTAAAAAAATAATATGTCCGGAATCTACATTCATATTCCTTTTTGCAAACAAGCCTGTCATTATTGTGATTTTCATTTTTCGACTTCCATGAAGAAGAAAGACGAAATGATTTTGGCTCTTGCCAATGAAATAAAAATGCGCAAAAATGAGTTTCGAAATGAGAACGTAGAAACTATTTATTTTGGTGGCGGAACCCCATCTATATTGCAGATTGCAGATATAAGATTTTTGATTGAAACTATTTATGATAATTATTCGGTTATTGAAAACCCCGAAATTACATTGGAAGCCAACCCAGACGATTTAACCGAAGACCGAATAATCGAATTGTCACAAACTAAAATCAACCGATTGAGCATTGGAATACAATCCTTTTTTGAAGACGATTTAAAGTTGATGAATCGGGCTCACAATACTGAAGAAGCCCAAAAGTGTTTG
Source organism: Flavobacterium sp. (assembly GCA_021740105.1). Lineage (GTDB taxonomy): Bacteria > Bacteroidota > Bacteroidia > Flavobacteriales > Flavobacteriaceae > Flavobacterium. Next base: position 163,940 of record JAIPAM010000001.1, on the reverse strand, counting down.
GAAATGGCTACCCAATATTTTGATAATATTTCACTTGATTTGATTTATGGAATTCCTGGGATGTCCAATGAAATATGGAAAAAAAATATCGAAATCGCTTTGTCGTTTGGCATCCCTCATATTTCAAGTTATGCTTTAACGGTAGAACCTAAAACAGCCCTGCAAAAATTAATTCAAACCGGCGCCATCGAAAAACCTAAAGATGAGGTTGCGCAAGCACACTTTTCTATTTTAGTAGCATTGCTTGAAGCAAATGATTTTATACATTATGAGTTATCCAATTTTGGAAAAGCAAATTACTTTTCAAAAAATAATTCTTCGTATTGGTTAGGAAAAAAATACATTGGAATTGGCCCTTCTGCGCACAGTTATAATGGAATTTCTAGAAGTTGGAATGTATCCAATAATTCGCTTTATATAAAAGCAATTCAAGAAAACCAACTTCCAAATCAAGAAGAAACCCTCACAATTACCGATCGCTATAACGAATATATTATGACCGGTTTGAGAACCATTTGGGGTGTTTCAATAGATAAAATTAAAACTGAATTTGGAATAACCTACTCTGATTATTTGATGAAGCAAGTACAGAAATTCTTAAATGACGATTTGGTTTTTATAGAAAACAACGTTTTAAAATCCACCAAAAAAGGTAAGTTTTTGACTGATGGAATTGCAAGTGATTTGTTTATGCTGAACTAGTTTCAGCATCTTATAAACTAGTTTCAGCATCTTTTTAACTAGTTTCAGCATCTTTTTAACTAGTTTCAGCATCTTTTTAACCAGTTTCATCATCTTTAATCATTATCTTGATTAATAAAAAATATTATTAAGAGTTATGGAGAAAGGATATATTTATATTACAACTAATAAAAATTTTACAGTTCTATATGTTGGTGCTACAAAAAATTTAAAATGTAGAATGGGACATCACATAAAAGGTACTGGTGCAGTTTTTACTAAGAAGTATAATGCAACAGTTCTAATTTATTTTGAAGAATTCGTGGATTATAGAGATGCTTTTGTTAGAGAAAAACAATTAAAGAACTGGCATAAAGATTGGAAATGGAATTTAGTCAAAGTTTTAAATCCCGAATTAAAAGATTTATATTTGGAGTTATAATCAAGTATCTAATCAACAGGAAATAGTTAAGTTGGTAAGATGCTGAAACGAGTTTAGCATAAATGATAGCAAAAATAAATAATTTCGAAGTCGACTTATCAAAACCCATTGATATCTCCATATCGTTGTCCAATACCGATGAAAATCCAATTGCGTGGTACATTGAAAAACCGGTAATTGAACCAGTTGTTTTTGGCGATTGGATTGGGAAAGTTTCAGAAGGGAAGTCCTCTACAAATTTTAATAATATCTTTTTTAATCCACACGGACACGGAACCCACACCGAATGTTTGGGCCATATCACCAATAATTTTTATTCGATTAACCAATCGCTAAAGCAGTTTTTCTTTTTGGCCGAGCTGATTTCCATTCAACCAGAAGCTCAAAATGGTGATTTGGTAATCACTAAAAAACAACTGGAAATGGCATTAAATGGAAATTCTCCCGAAGCGATTATCATTCGTACGCTACCGAATAATTCCGATAAAATATCAAAGAAATATTCTCATACCAACCCACCGTATTTGTTAGAAGAAGCAGCAATTTTTATTCGCGAAAGCGGCATTCAGCATTTACTCATCGATTTACCGAGCGTGGACAAAGAAAACGATGAAGGGAAATTATTGGCGCACAAAGCCTTTTGGAATGTGAAAAATGTGAGCCATTTAAATGCGGATGCTAGACTAAATGCCACCATTACAGAAATGATTTTTGTAAATGAGGAGGTAAAAGACGGTAGCTATTTATTGAATTTGCAAATTGCGTCATTTGAGAATGATGCCAGCCCTAGCAAACCGATTTTATTCGAAATACAAAAATGAATTTAGAAACTTTTTACGAATATTGTCTCTCCAAAAAAGGCGTAACCGAACATTTCCCTTTTGATGAAGAAACGTTAGTGTTCAAAGTGGGCGGAAAAATGTTTGCCTTATCTTCATTAAACCAATGGGAGAAAAGAGAGCCTTCAGTGAACCTGAAATGCAATCCAGATTATGCCGAAGAATTAAGAGCGCAATGTGACGACATAAAACCAGGTTGGCACATGAGTAAAACCCATTGGAATACCATTGAAATTAACCGCGATGTACCCGATTCCTTAATTAAAGAACTCATTGACCTATCTTACGATTTGGTATTTAAAAGCCTTACCAAGAAACTGCAATTAGAAGTTTTGGGATAAAATAAACCCGACCCATTTTAAAACGGGTCGGGTTTGAAATTATTCTTAAATCTAAATTAAATCTAGTATCTGTAGTATTCTGGTTTGAATGGTCCTTGAACTCCTACACCAATATAATCTGCTTGATCTTGACGTAAAGTTTCTAATTCAACTCCTAGTTTAGCCAAGTGTAACATTGCTACTTTTTCATCTAAATGTTTTGGTAACATGTACACTTCATTGTTGTATGCCGCACTGTTTTTCCATAATTCTATTTGAGCCAATGTTTGGTTCGTAAAGGAATTACTCATTACAAAACTTGGGTGACCGGTAGCACAACCAAGGTTTACCAAACGACCTTCAGCCAAAATGATTATGTCATTTCCGGCAATTGTATATTTGTCTACTTGTGGTTTGATTTCAATTTTTGAAGCACCATGGTTTTTGTTCAACCAGGCCATGTCAATTTCGTTATCAAAATGTCCAATATTACATACGATAGTTTTGTCTTTCATTTTTTCAAAATGAGAACCCAAAACAATATCTTTATTTCCAGTAGTAGTAATTACAATATCGGCAGTAGCTAAAACAGTATCTAATTTTTTAACTTCAAAACCGTCCATTGCCGCTTGTAAAGCACAAATTGGGTCAATTTCAGTAACGGTTACAATAGATCCAGCACCTCTAAAAGAAGCTGCAGTACCTTTTCCAACATCTCCATAACCACAAACGATTACTCTTTTTCCTGCCAACATAATATCTGTTGCTCGACGAACCGCATCAACAGCACTTTCTTTACAACCGTATTTGTTGTCAAATTTCGATTTGGTAACCGAGTCATTCACGTTAATCGCTGGCATAAATAAAGTTCCGTTTTTCATTCTTTCATATAAACGGTGAACTCCAGTGGTAGTTTCTTCTGATAAACCTTTGATTCCAGGAATTAATTCTGGGTAACGATCGAAAACCATGTTAGTCAAATCTCCACCATCATCTAAAATCATATTCAAAGGCTTTCTGTCTTCACCAAAAAATAAAGTTTGCTCAATACACCAGTCAAAAGATGCCTCATCAAGACCTTTCCAAGCGTAAACCTGAATTCCAGCAGCAGCAATAGCAGCGGCAGCTTGATCTTGTGTAGAGAAAATGTTACAAGAACTCCAAGTAACTTCTGCACCCAAAGCAATTAATGTTTCAATTAAAACGGCAGTTTGAATCGTCATGTGCAAACATCCAGCAATACGAGCTCCTTTAAGTGGTTGTTCGTCTTTGTATTCAGCACGTAGCGCCATCAATCCTGGCATTTCAGCTTCTGCTAATTCAATTTCTTTTCTTCCCCAAGCTGCCAGAGAAATGTCTTTTACTTTGAAAGCCACATAAGGCATAGTTGATGTACTCATTTATAGTATATTTGTATTTGTAAATTTTTTGCAAATTTAGGTATTAACTTTGTTATTTTATAATTTTCACAACTATTTATGAAATGTTTATTTTGTAAAGACTTGAATTATAAATAAATATAGAGCTAATGTATTTTTTTGAAGCTATTTCCTGCTATCCGCTATATCCGCACCAAAAGTGCGGGATACCGCTGCTATCAGGGCTAGCGTTAAGTAGTAATTAGTGAATTCACAACTTAAATTCATAATTTATAATTAACAATTATTCTAATGCCACTTCATAGAACAATCAATTTTTCCCGAAGCGTCGGAACCATAACCGAAATTCTCCTATGGAAAATCACCGAACCGTTGTCGGAATTGTCTGCTGAAGTTACTTTAAATCCTACAAGCCAACTAAGATTTAATAGAATGCAATCGGAATTGCACCAACGTGCGTTTTTGAGTGTCCGTAAATTATTGCAGCTAAAAGGCTACACCGATTTTGATTTAGAATACGATCAACATGGAAAACCCCATCTAAAAGACGGCAAACACATTTCCATTTCCCACTCCCACGAGTACGCAACTCTAATTATCAGTGATGAAATTACCGGAATAGATATTGAATTGCAACGAGAAAAAATCATCAAAATTGCGCCTAAATTTGCTGAAAAAGAATTGGATTTTTTAGATAAAGATAACCAAGAATATATCCGAAAGTTAACCGTTATTTGGGGAGTGAAAGAATCTATTTTCAAAATTATAAATGAAGTCGGAATAAGTTTTAAAGATCATATTCACGTATTTCCATTTGAAATGGTAGACCAATCAGGCATTGCCAATTTGCACTTTAAAAATAAAGCAATCCAATTCAAGTATCATTTCATTGAAATAGACAACTTTACTTTGGTTTATGCCTTCCAACAAAAGCAACAATAATGATAGAATTCTTCCTAAATTCCTATAAAAATGTATCTGCTGTCCAAATAGCATTAGAAGGGATTGCTTTTGTTTTCGGAATTTTAAGCGTTTGGTTTGCAAAAAAAGAAAATATTTGGGTTTACCCAACTGGATTAATTGCAACAATAATTACGACCTATTTACTATTCATTACGGGGTATCTGGGCGACATGATGATTAACGGATATTTTTCTATTATGAGCATTTACGGCTGGTACCAATGGACTAAAAAGTCAAACGATAAAAACGATCTCACCATTTCAAGAACTAATAATAAAGAAAAAGTAATAGGAATTGCATTGTTTTTACTTACAATTTTTGTAGTTTTCGGCATTTATAATTTCTTTGATTACGAGTTAAAAAAAGAGAATTATATTGATATTTTTGCATCAGGGATATTTTTCACTGCAATGGGATTTATGGCCTTAAAAAAAATCGAAAATTGGACACTTTGGATCATAGGTGATATAATTGTAGTGCCATTATATGCATATCGCGGTTTAGGAATGTTAGCATTGCAGTATTTAATTTTTACAATTTTAGCTATTTCAGCTTATTTAGAATGGAAGAAAACCTTAAACAATTCCAGCTCCCGGGAAACGGCCTAATAAAAATTGCTATTTACGGACCAGAAAGTACTGGAAAAACTACTTTGTCAAACCAATTAGCAGATCATTTCAAAACGGAATGGGCTCCTGAATTTGCACGTGATTATTTGCAAAAAAAATGGGATTCTAAAAAGGAGATTTGTTCCCCTGATGATTTATTGCCTATTGCTCTGGGACAAATGAAACTAGAAAATGATGCCCTTCAAAAAGCCAAGAAATTCCTTTTTGTGGACACTTGCTTAATGGCAACCAAAGTTTTTTCTGAGATCTATTATGGTTTTTGTGATTCTAAATTGGATAAAGCAGCCCGAAAACATAAGTACGATTTGTTTTTCCTAACCGATATTGATGTGCCTTGGGAGAAAGACGACTTGCGAGATGCTCCAAACGAGAGAGAAATTACCTTTGAAAAATTCAAACAAGCATTAATTGAAAATAATAAGCCATTTATAGTGCTAACCGGAAATCCGGAAATCCGACTTCAAAAAGCAATCGCAACAATTGAAGGTCTAACCAAAGCGAAACAACTTGGCTTTTCTTCACAAGATTTTCTACAGATTTTAGATGCTGAAATACCACTTACCCAAATTGAAAATCAATTGGCTATTTATAAAAATGGCATTGTAAAAACCAATTTAAATCGCCCTGCAATTATTGATGACGGAATATTAAAGTTAACCGATGAAGAATTCCAAGTGTACTCAACACTTTTTGATTCCAAGAAAGACAATTTTAAACTAAAAAAGTTTATTCCAGCTTCAGGTGCGGCAAGTAGAATGTTCAAATTTTTAAATGAATTTTTAAATGAATTTGACATTGAAAATGAAACAATAAATGCCTATATCAATCGAAAAAATGCTTCAGACTTAAAAATATTTTTAGCAGGGATGGAAAAATTCCCATTTTTTGAAACTATAGAAAACCAGTTGTTACTTACGTTTCCAGATTTTAAAATTTTCAGTAAAGACCAAAAAAATTATTTTTTCATAAAAATGATGTTGGAGGAAAATCACTTTGATTTTTCCAATAAACCGAAAGGAGTTCTCCCTTTTCATCTCTGTAATAATCAAACAGTAACTCCAATCGAGGAACATTTAAAAGAAAGCGTCTTGTATTCCTGTGCTAATGGGGTTTCTAATTTGCATTTCACCGTTTCTGAAGCTCACAAATATCAATTTGAGGCTATAATTAACTACATAAAAAGCACTATTGAAGAGGAAACGGGTAAAACAATAAAAATAGGTTTTTCACACCAACATAAATATACTGATAGTATTTCCGTGGATTTTGAGAATAAACCTTTTAGAGGTAATAATGGGGAATTGGTTTTCAGACCAGGCGGTCACGGTGCATTAATTGAAAATCTAAGTTCTTTAGATGCCGATATTGTGTTTATAAAAAACATCGATAATGTGATTCAAAATGAAGCACATACTATAGCCTTTTATAAAAAAGGCTTGGCTGGACTTTTAATTGAATTGCAAGGAAAAGTGAATTCCTTTTTGTTAAAAATAGATTCCATTTCTGATGATGAAATTTCTACAATTGTAAATTTTATCGAACAGCAATTGAATATTAAAGTAAATACCGCTATTTCAAAATATACTTTAGAAAATAAAATTAGCTATTTAAAAGAAATTTTAAATCGTCCAATTCGTGTTTGCGGAATGGTTAAAAATGAAGGCGAACCCGGGGGAGGTCCATTTTGGGTAACCGATACCAATGGGAATACTACCTTGCAAATTGTTGAATCGGCACAAATTGACTTTAGTAATGAGATTCAATCATTAATTGCTGGTAAAGCCACTCATTTTAATCCTGTGGATTTAGTTTGTGGACTTAAAGATTATAAAGGTTCTAAATTCGATTTTAAAAATTTTATTGATGATAAAAGTGGTTTTATAGTTGAAAAAAATAAATTTGGAAAGCCAATTAAAGGCTATGAATTGCCGGGCTTATGGAATGGCGCGATGGCCAATTGGATTACTATTTTTGCTGAGGTTCCTTTAATCACCTTTAATCCAGTGAAAACAGTCAACGATTTATTGAAACCAGCACATCAAAATCAGTAAATCCACCAATGGAAAAAGACAAATTGATTTCCGAATTGGTGTTTAAAGCGGTGAGAAGTAGTGGTGCAGGCGGTCAAAATGTAAATAAAGTGTCTTCAAAAGTGGTGCTTTCATTTGATTTAAAGAATTCTAATGCAATTTCAAATGAAGAAAAAATTCTTTTAGAAACGAATTTATCGTCCCGTCTCACCAATGATCATATTCTGATTTTGAATTGCGATGAAGATAGAAGCCAACTCAAAAACAAAGAAATTGTAATCAAAAGGTTTCTCGCAATTATAGAGCAAAGATTGTACATTCCAAAAATTCGTAAAGCGACTAAAATCCCTAAATCGATAATAAGAAAAAGAATAAAAGACAAAAAAAATGTTTCTGATATTAAGAAAACCAGAAGAAAACCAGAATTTTAATTTTTTTACAATTCATAATTCATAATTTATAATTAATTTTGTTCTGTCTCAAAGGGGTGCTCTAAATTACGAGCTGAGATTATACCCAAAGAACCTGGGCAGGTAATGCTGCCAAGGGAAAAAGTGAGAAAATAGCGACAAGCTATTTTCTTAAATGAACAATTTATTTAACAATAGAATAATTCCCCCTTGTTATTCGTAACCATTTTACGAATGAAAAACAATTTCAAATTACATCCGAATAGAAGAAAATTCCTTAATCTATGCTTTATCCTCTTTTTCCTAGTCTCGATAGTCACTTTTTCCCAAGAAACTAAGAAGGACACCACAAGAATCAACCAGCTAGATACTGTTTTAATTTCGGCAATTCGAATCGATACTAAAACACCGGTTACTTTCACAAATTTGACTAAAAAAGAATTTAAAACTCGAAATTTAGGTCAAGACATTCCCATTTTAATGAATTATTTGCCGTCGGTAGTTACTACTTCAGATGCGGGAAACGGAATAGGTTATACTGGTATCCGTGTTCGCGGTAGTGATGCTACTCGAGTAAATATTACCATAAATGGCATTCCCTATAATGATTCTGAAAGTCAAGGTACTTATTGGGTGAATATGCCCGATTTTGCTTCCTCGCTAGAAAGTGTTCAATTGCAACGTGGAGTAGGGTCGTCAACCAATGGATCTGGGGCTTTTGGAGCAAGTCTAAATATGCTTACCGATAATTACTCAAAAACGAGTAGCGGAGAAATTTCCAATTCTGGAGGTAGTTTTAATTCCAGAAAAAACACGGTTAAATTTAGTACTGGATTAATGAATACTGAAACAGGTTCAGCACAAAGTTTTGAAATTGCAGGTCGCCTGTCCGTTCTTAAATCGGATGGCTATATTGACCGCGCAAGCTCCGATTTAAAATCGTATTTTTTACAAGGGACCTTTGTTGGAAAAACAACTTTAATTAAAGCCTTGGCATTTGGTGGAAAAGAAAAAACCTATCAATCTTGGAATGGGATTGATGCCACTACTTTGGAAAGCAATAGAACATTTAATTCAGCGGGTATGTTTACCGATCAGTTTGGAAATATTCGTTTTTATGATAATGAAACCGATAATTACCAACAAGACCATTATCAATTGCATTGGAACGAAAAAATTTTAAATAAATGGAATACTAATTTGGCTTTTCACTACACCAAAGGAAAAGGTTATTTTGAAAACTACATAGAAGATGCTGCTTTTACAGATTATGGACTATTGCCTGTTGGAGTTGAAGTTTCAACCGATTTAATTCGTCAGAAATGGTTGGATAATGATTTTTATGGGACTACTTTTTCAACTAATTATAAAGAGGAAAAGTTGAATTTAGTTATTGGAGGGGCCTACAATAAATATGAAGGAGCACACTTCGGAAATGTTATTTGGGCTCGATTTGCTTCTCAAAGTGAATTAGGAGATCGCTATTATGATGATTTTGCCACTAAAACAGATGGAAATTTATTTGTGAAAGCGAACTTCCAATTATCAGAAAAAGTTAGCCTTTATGGCGATTTGCAAATTAGAAATGTACATTATAAAGTCAATAGTTTAGAAACAGGGGTAGTGAATGATAATTTTAATTTTTTCAATCCAAAGGCAGGATTTAACTATGATATAAATTCAAAAAACACCATCTATTTTTCTTTTGCTAGAGCAAATAGAGAACCTAACCGGGATGATTATACTAACGGGAATCCAAAACCAGAGCAATTGAATGATTTTGAATTGGGATGGAGATTGACATCTGAAAAGGCAAAACTAAATGTAACGGCTTATTATATGAAATATAAAAACCAGTTGGTTTTAACGGGAGCACTTAATGAGGTTGGCGCGCCCTTACGAGAAAATGTAGGAGACAGTTATCGTTTAGGATTGGAGCTTGACGCCAACATTTATCTTTCAAATAAATGGTTACTTCGTCCCAATATCGCTTTAAGCAATAATAAAAATCAGGATTTTTACTTTCAAAAAGATGGAAATCTGATCAATTATGGCAACACCAATATTGCTTTTTCACCTAATATTGTAGTAGGAAACTGCGTAACATTTGCACCAAGCGAAAACTTACAATTTAGTGTATTATCCAAATTTGTAGGCAAACAATTTATGGGAAATATTGATTCTGCAAATTCAGAATTACCAAGTTATTTTGTAAATGATTTGAATATTTCCTATGAAATTCAACCTAAGAGTGTATTTAAATCGGTATTATTTTCGGTGTTGGTGAATAACTTGTTCAATACAAAGTACGTTTCAAATGGTTATTATTACACTTATGATGACACTTGGACTAATCCTGGAAGTACAATTACTTTAGATGGTGCGGGGTATTATCCTCAAGCGGGAATAAATTTCTTAGCCGGGATTACGATGAAATTTTAATTGTATACCCGAATAATTGGGCCTGTAGTTTCTACGCGATAAGGTTTCATTGGATATTCTTTGCCCGGACTTTGTCCTGTAAATAGGTTGTATTCGGCATTATCGCAATTGCATTTTGCATTTATCCCATTTACAAACATCGTTGAGCAGGCGCTTAGTGCTTGGTTTGGACAAGCTGCATCGTAAGCTGCATAGGCTGTGCCAGTGGTATTAAAAACGATAATTCCTCGCGCACCCGCATTAGGAATGTACATACCATTACTTACAAATTTTAGGCTATTGTATGTTGGTAAATCGGTATTGATATTAATTGAAAAACTATAATTTGGAATATAGGGGTTGCTATTATTGTATTGATCGTTGCTGCAATTGCAAAGAATAAATATCAAAAGAATAAAAAGGTATTTTTTCATATTGAAATTTTATTAAAAGAATAGTGGTAACAAATTTAAATTATTTAACTTTGAATTATATATGATTTACATATATTTATTTGATTAAAAAAAATAACAACTATCTTTGTAAAAAGAAATCCCGTCCCGATGGGATTTTTTCTATTTTATATAAACGATTAAATTATGAGTGAAGTATCTTACTATACCGCTGAGGGATTAAAGAAATTAAGAGAAGAATTAGATCATTTGAAGAGTGTGATGAGGCCAAAAGCGTCTCAAGACATTGCCGATGCAAGAGATAAAGGTGATTTATCAGAGAACGCTGAATACGATGCTGCAAAAGAAGCTCAAGGAATGTTAGAAATGAGAATTGCTAAATTAGAAGAAGTTCATTCTAACGCTCGATTAATTGACGAAACACAATTAGACGTCTCTAAAGTTTTGGTTTTATCCAATGTAAAAATCAAAAATTTGACGAATTCTATGGAATTAAAATACACTTTAGTTGCTGAAAGTGAAGCCGATTTAAAATCGGGGAAAATTTCTGTAACATCACCAATTGGTAAAGGTTTATTAGGGAAATCTGTAGGAGAAATAGCTGAAATTACGGTTCCTAATGGAATTTTGAAATTTGAAATTTTAGAGGTTTCTAGAGATTAATTCAATTCACGTCCAAAAATGGCAAGTATTTTTACCAAAATCGTAAACGGAGAAATTCCGTGTTTTAAAATCACCGAAAACGATAATTTTTTAGCCTTTTTGGATGTAAATCCAAATGCAATCGGACATACTTTATGCATTCCAAAGCATGAGATCGACAAACTATTTGATCTCGACGACACGCTTTATTTAGGCTTAATGCAATTTTCTAAAACAGTGGCTATTGCTTTAGAAAAAACAGTTCCTTGTAAACGAATTGGCATGAGCGTTATTGGATTAGAAGTTCCCCATGCCCATGTCCATTTAATTCCGCTTATGGAAATGGATGATATTCGATTTCAAAAGAAAATTACTTTATCCAATGAGGAATTTACTGCCTTGGCATTGAAAATCCAAGGGAATTTATAGTTAAAATTCCTCTCGAATTATATTTTTCTAAAACTAATTTGAAAAGTAGTTCCTTTATTCACCTCAGAATTTAGCACTTTTATTTTGCCGTCATGGTATTCTTCAACTATTCTTTTTGTTAAAGAAAGTCCCAATCCCCAGCCTCTTTTTTTTGTTGTAAATCCCGGTTCAAAGATTTTTTTGAATTGCTTTTTTGGAATACCTTTTCCGGAATCGGTTACGTTTATTTTTACAAATTCGCCTTCTATACTAATTGCAACCGCCAGCTTCCCTTTTCCTCTCATAGCATCAATAGAGTTTTTTACTAAGTTCTCAATAGTCCAGCTGAATAGAATTGGATTTAGAGAAACTAAAATTGGAAAATCAGGTGCATTAAATGAAAAAGCCACTTGTTTTGAAAATCTAGATTGTAAATATTTAAATGAGTTTTCGGTTTCTATTATAATATCTTTAGTTTCTAATATTGGTTCCGAACCAATTTTTGAAAAACGATCCGTGATATTTTGGAGTCGATCAATATCTTTTTCAATTTCTGCAACGGTGGAATCCGATACGTTTTCTGCCTTCAATATTTCCAACCATCCAATTAATGAAGATAGTGGCGTTCCAATTTGATGTGCCGTTTCCTTAGCCATTCCAGCCCAAAGTTTGTTTTCTGTGGCCATTTTGGTACTTCTGTAGAAATTAAATACTAACAGAGCGAAGAGTAAAATAATCAATAAAAAGGCTATTGGAAAATAAATTAGATTGTTCAAACGATCGGAATTTCCGTAATAGATATTTCGGAATTTTCCAGGGACATATTCAAATTTTATCGGTTGGTTTTCCTTCTTTAACTTTTTTAAAATAGTATTGGCTTCCTTTGGGATCGACATTAATTTTTCGTCAATATTGTTATGACCAATTATACTGTCTTTTTCATCAGTTAAAATGATTGGGATTGTTTTATTGTCTTCGATTATTTTAATAGGCAGCGCTACTTCGGTGTTGATGTCAGAAGTAATCAAAGTTTTTTGAGCTTCCGACCAATATTCCATCTTTAAACGTTCTTCATTTTTGAAAATCTGAAAAAAGGAATAGGTGTTCCAAAGTATGAAAACAATGAATATAAACGAGGAAAATATAATAAACCACCGAGTAAAATTTCGTTTATTGGAAAACTGCATAAGTTACTTTTGTAAAGTCATAATAACGATAAATATAATAAAATAATATGATTAGGGTAATAGAAATGTAAATTGTAATTTCAAAATCAATATTAGGATTTTAATTACTGCGTTTTTGAAACCAATTTATTATATTTGTTAAAATTGATTTATATGATAAGTATTGATCCAAAAGACATTTCTTCAGCTAAATTGCAGGGCTATTTACAAAGTGCTGTTGGTCCGCGACCTATCGCTTTTGCTAGCACTATCGATAAAAATGGAGTTCCAAATTTATCGCCGTTTAGCTTTTTTAATATTTTTAGTGCAAATCCCCCGATATTAATATTTTCTCCTGCTAGAAGGGTTCGAGACAATACGATAAAACACACTTTAATCAATGCCGAAGCGACTCGCGAAGTAGTTATTAACGTCGTAAATTTTGATATTGTTCAACAAACTTCTTTGTCTAGTTCTGAATATCCAGATGGAGTGAATGAATTTGTTAAAGCTGGATTTACTGCAATACCTTCTGAAACAGTAAAACCTTATCGTGTAGCTCAATCACCAGTTCAATTTGAATGTAAAGTGAATGAAATTATTAGTTTAGGAACGCAAGGTGGCGCCGGAAATTTGGTTATTTGTGAAATACTAAAAATGCATATTAGCGAATCTGTATTGGATGAAAATGGGAATATCGATCCTGTTAAAATTGATTTAGTTTCAAGAATGGGTGGAAATTGGTATTCAAGAGCCAATCAAGGATTATTTGAAGTAGCTAAACCAATAACAACTTTAGGAATTGGAGTAGATCAAATTCCAAATTTTGTTAAGGAAAGTGCTATTTTTGATGGTAATGATTTAGGAAAATTAGGAAATATTGAAGCGTTGCCTACAACAGAAGAAATTAATATATTTGTAAAGCAGAATTTTGCTGTTAAAGGGGTTTTGAGTGCTGACGATGAATTAAAACAATTTAAAAAAGCAAAGGAATATTTGGATCAGAATGAGGTTGATTCTGCTTGGAAAGTATTATTAGCAAAATAATTTATAATAAAATAAAAGAAGTAAAATGGAAGTAACAGGGAAAATTAAAATGCTTGGGGAATCAAAAAATGTAGGAAGCGGAAGTTTCTTAAAAAGAGAATTAGTGGTTACCACTGACGAGCAATATCCGCAACATATTTTAGTTGAATTCGTTCAAGACAAATGTGATTTATTAAATAACTATCAGGTGGGAGATGCTGTAAAAGTAGCTATCAATTTAAGAGGTCGCGAATGGGTTGATCCTCAAGGAGTAACTAAATATTTTAATGCTATTCAAGGATGGAGGGTTGAAAAGTTAGGGGCTGCTGCACCTGCACCTTCCGCTCCAATGCCAGCTACTGAAACATTTGCTCCAGCTGAAAATTTTAAAGAAGAAGAGCACGACGATTTGCCGTTCTAAAAATAGAATTGATTAAATAAAATCAATTTTTAAGTAATAAACCTATGCCATAATTGTATCCTATTTGAGGATAAATTAAGGCATGGGTTTTATTTTTTCCTAATGTTAGCGATTTAAACGGACTCCAATAGGAAACCGCAAGTCCTACCGCTGTTCCAATGCCTGCCCCTGCTAAAACATCAGAAGTGTAGTGCTTATTGTTCGCAATTCTTAAAAAACCGGTTGCTGCTGCAAATAAATAACCGCTACTAGCATACCAAATATTGGCGTCTTTATACTCGTAAAATAATATTGAGGCATTTGTAAAAGCAGTGGCTGTATGGCCAGAAGGGAAACTCAATTCATCGGTTCCATCAGGGCGTAATTCTTTAAATGAGAATTTCATTGAAGTAACAATTCCTCCCATAATTGCATTGGAAACCACAATATTAATCGTTTGACGCAGTGCATCATTTTTTGGTTTCAATCCTAAATAGCGGCCTCCATATATTTGTAATAGGGCTTCATATTGTATATAGTTATCAACTTTATTATGAAAATCTTCTCCTAAAATTTTTCTAAATTCGTTCTGTAGATTTGTATTCATAGGAGTATTTTTCATTAATAAGCCTCCCGAAATTAACACAGCTGGAAATACAAATTGCTTAAAGCTCAGTTTATCCTCTTTAATTAGGAATGGGATGGAATCTTTTTGTTGTGCGTTCCCCTTTAAAGTAAGAAGCAAGGTAAACGCAATAATTATTTTACTTTTCATGGGGTAAAATTAAAAAGTGATGTTTGTGCCGATAAAGTTATAACCAAAACTTCTGGAGGCGTTTACATTAAAGGTAAATTTTTTAGAAACATCAATGGTTGAATTCGTTTTTTTAATTTTACTATTTGCAACATTTTTTCCAATTATATAACCCATTACTAATGCAATTGGGTAATCGGAATACCAGTGAACATTCGCTTGGACCATCTCAAATCCTAATAGCCCAATCAGACTATAGCCTAGTGGCTTTATCCACTTTTTATCGGGGTAATTTGATAGTATTACATTTAAAGCCGCTGTTGCAGTCATCACATGTCCAGATGGCATGGCGTCATAATTTGGGGTGTTTTTTCCATAGGCACTAAAGCTCGGAAAAGGATTCCAATCCCCACCCGGATTTCCGTCAATAATCGCTGGTGCTGGACTTTGTCTGCCTGAAATTCTTTTTATAGTTTGACTAAAAACACCGCAAACCAATAAACTTTCAACTAATCCAGTAGAAGTATTTAGAGCACGATAATCTTTTTTTATTAATCCAAATGTTGCGAATCCCATACTCATCAATAAGGGTGTAGTTCCATTCCCAATTAAATATATTGCCGATGTTAAGTCGGATGGTATATTTCTAAGGGGGCCAAAATCATTATATTTTGCAAAGTCTTTAAGTCCTATCCGTTCCCCGAAGATTCTGGATTGATTAAGCAATTCTTGATCTTCAGGTATTATGGCAACGGTCATAATAGTTGCTCCACCTAAAGCTATTAAATTCTCCTTATAGCCAAAATCATTGACCGTTCCGTAAACATTTCTTGGAATATTGGTAATCATTTCAATGAAACGAGGTTTTTTATATGTATAAATTTCTCCGCTTTTAGTGGCATAATTTTGAAATTTAGATGCATTAGGGAGACTGTCTTTTATTTGAGATAAAACAACAGAACTAGTAAATAAAAAGTAGAATAGAATTACTAATTTTCTCATTTAAATTTTTTTTGATAAAGATATTGTTAATTTTGTTTATTTTAAATCAATAAAAATAAATTCAGCTCTTTTTCTAAACTAAATGCATTTAATTTCCGACGCTTTATATTTTCCTCCAGTGTCTGAGACTTCTTTTGAGGGTATACTCGCTGTTGGTGGTGATTTGTCTTCGGAGAGATTACTTCTCGCTTATAAGAGTGGAATTTTTCCATGGTTTAATCCAGGAGAACCGATACTTTGGTGGGCTCCAAAATTAAGAATGGTTTTGTATTTTGATGAATTAGTGGTTTCCAAGAGCATGAGAAATATACTGAATAGAAATACTTTTACAGTTACTTTCAATCAAAATTTCAGTGAAGTAATTTCAAATTGCAGTTTGATTGAAAGAGAAGGTCAACGTGGAACTTGGATTAGCCAAGAAATGAGGGAAGCTTATTGTAAACTGAATGAATTGGGGATTGCTAAATCGGTAGAGGTTTGGCAGAAAAATGAATTAGTGGGAGGTCTTTATGGAATTGATCTAGGCGGTGTTTTTTGTGGAGAAAGTATGTTTTCAAAAGTGAGCAATGCGTCGAAAGTAGCTTTTATTTCTTTAGCAAATCAGTTGAAAAACGAGGATTATAAATTATTAGATTGTCAAGTTTATAATGAGCATCTAGCTAGTTTGGGTTGTAGAGAAATTGATCGGGATGATTTTATGAAGTATTTAAATTCGGGATCTTAATTTCTTTTCCAACAATCAGCAACATGATCATTTACCATCCCGGTAGCTTGCATGTGAGCATAAACTACTGTTGAACCTACAAATTTAAACCCTCTTTTTTTTAAGTCTTTACTTATTTTATCAGAAATAGCTGAAGTTGCCGGAACTTCTTTTAAACTGCTTGGGTTGTTTACAATTGGTTTATTATCAGTAAAAGCCCAAATGTAATTACTAAAGCTACCAAATTCTTCTTGTATTTTTATAAATGAACTTGAGTTGGTAACTGCAGCGCGAATTTTCAATTGATTTCGAATGATTCCTGCATTTTGCATCAATTCTTGAATTTTCTTTTCAGGATATAATGCTATTTTTAAATAGTCAAAGTGATCAAATGCTAATCTGAAGTTTTCTCTTTTTTTTAAGATGGTAATCCAACTTAATCCGGCCTGGAAGGACTCTAATAGTAGAAATTCAAACAGTATTTGGTCGTCATAAACGGGAACTCCCCATTCTTCATCGTGGTATTTTTCATAAAGATCAATACCCACACACCAATTACATCTCTTTTTTTCTTCCATGTTTATTTGTTTTGATGATTTCAAATATAAAAAAATTCCATTTCAATTGGTTTTGAAATGGAATTTATATGGAATTAGAATTCTTAAATCTAAATTCAAAAATCTTAAA
The DNA here is from genome assembly GCA_021740105.1 of Flavobacterium sp. GTDB lineage: Bacteria > Bacteroidota > Bacteroidia > Flavobacteriales > Flavobacteriaceae > Flavobacterium. Next base: position 146,625 of record JAIPAM010000001.1, on the reverse strand, counting down.
TGAACTATCCTAAAGAAGCTCTTTTGAAACCAGTAACAGTTAAGTTTTTATCCAAAGATTGAACATAAGCACCAACGCTCATTTTGCTATCTTTAATATAATCTTGGTTTACTAAAGTATTGTCTTTAAAGAAACGAGCTAATTTACCTTTTGCAATATTTTCTAACATCGCTTCCGGTTTTCCTTCTTGACGTAATAAATCTTTTGCAATTTCGATTTCTTTAGCGATGATTTCAGAATCAACACCTTCTTCATTTAAAGCAATTGGAGACATTGCTGCCGCTTGCATTGCTACATTTCTTGCTGCTTCTTCAGCGCCATCAATGTTAGCAGATAAAGCTACAATAGTAGCAATTTTGTTTCCAGAGTGGATGTAAGACCCGATGAAAGCACCTTCTAATTTTTCGAAAGTTCTGATTTCTAATTTTTCTCCGATAACTCCTGTTTGCTCAATTAATTTTTCAGCAACAGTAATACCATTAAAATCAGCAGCTAAAAACTCTTCTTTTGAATTGAAATTCAAAGCCAAGTTAGCCATTTCAAAAGCCATTTTTACGAAGCTTTCGTTCATTCCTACGAAATCTGTTTCACAATTTAATGTGATCACTACACCAGCAGTTTTATCCGCGTTTACAACCGCAATTGCAGCTCCTTCAGTAGATTCTCTGTCTGATCTGTTCGCGGCAACTTTTTGACCTTTTTTACGAAGGTTTTCAATTGCTAAGTCAAAATCTCCATCAGTTTCTACTAATGCTTTTTTGCAGTCCATCATTCCTGCACCTGTGATTGTTCTTAATTTATTTACGTCTGCAGCGGTAATTGTTGCCATAATTATTTAATTTAAAGATTAAAAGATCGAAAAATTTAAGGATAAAAGTAGCGTTAATTTGAAATCAACACTTTAAGTTATCTTTAAATCTTTCAATCTTTAAATTTATTTTTATTATTCTTCAGTTGTTGGAGTTTCTTCCGTTGCAGCTGCTTCTTCAGCAACCACTTCTTCAGTTACTTCTGCTACTACTTCAACTTCAGTAGCCACTACTGCTGCAACTGCTTCTTCAGCAACTGGAGCTTCAGCGTCTCCTTCTTTATCAGAAGTTCTGTTAGCCAACCCGTCTGTGATTGCTGCAGTTACTAAAGTTAGAATTTTCTCAATTGATTTTGAAGCATCATCATTTGCAGGGATTACATAATCAACCTCTCTTGGGTCAGAATTGGTATCCACCATTGCAAAAACTGGAATGTTTAATTTATGAGCTTCTTTAATTGCGATGTGTTCTGCTTTAATATCTACTACAAATAATGCAGCAGGAAGTCTAGACATATCAGAAATTGAACCTAAGTTTTTCTCTAATTTTGCACGAAGACGATCTACTTGTAAACGCTCTTTTTTAGAAAGAGTCATGAATGTTCCGTCTTTTTTCATTTTATCGATAGTAGCCATTTTTTTAACAGCTTTACGAATAGTAACGAAATTAGTTAACATTCCACCTGGCCATCTTTCAGTGATGTAAGGCATGTTTACATTTTTTGCTTTGTCAGCAACGATATCTTTTGCTTGTTTTTTGGTAGCTACAAATAATATTTTTCTACCTGATGCAGCGATTTTTTTCAAAGCATCATTTGCTTCTTCAATTTTTGCTGCCGTTTTATATAGATTGATAATGTGGATTCCATTACGTTCCATATAAATGTATGGAGCCATATTTGGATCCCATTTTCTAGTCATGTGTCCAAAGTGAACACCTGCTTCTAGTAATTCTTTTACTTCTACTTTGTTTGACATTTTTTGTTTAGTTTACGTTCTGTTGATTAGCAATGGTCCAATAAGCGGTTAGCGATTAGCTATTTGCAGTTGGCTTCATTTAGATGCTAAACTAATTTCAAGCTTTTGCTTGACAACAACAACATTGTTTTTAATTTTATGCTGAATTTATTTCTGCATCTTTTACTCTGATAAATATCAATTTCTCAATAAGAGAATCTGAAACGAGTTCAGATTGAATATTAACGTTTAGAGAATTGGAATCTCTTACGAGCTTTCTTCTGACCGAATTTTTTACGTTCAACCATTCTTGGATCTCTAGTTAATAAACCTTCTGGTTTCAATACAGCTCTGTTTCCTTCGCCTACTTCACACATTGCTCTCGCAATTGCCATTCTCACAGCTTCTGCTTGACCAGTTGAACCACCTCCGTAAACATTTACTTTTACATCATAATTAGTAGCATTGTCAGTTAATGTCATTGCTTGTAATACTTTGTATTGTAAAGTAGCTGTTGGAAAATAAGTTGCAAACGGTTTTTTGTTTACTACGATAACTCCTGTTCCTTCTGTAACATAAACTCTTGCAACAGCGGTTTTTCTTCTACCTATTTTGTGAATAACTCCCATTATTTTAGATCGTTTAGGTTAACAGTTTTAGGTTTTTGAGCCCCTTGTTTGTGCTCTGAACCAACAACAACATTTAAATTTCTGAAAAGTTCTGCTCCTAATTTATTTTTAGGTAACATACCTTTTACGGCTTTTTCTACCAGTAATGCAGGATTTTTTGATTGCAATACTTTAGCAGTTAAAGATCTTTGTCCTCCAGGGTAACCAGTGTGACGGATGTACGTTTTGTCATCCATTTTGTTACCTGTAAGGTTAATTTTCTCTGAGTTGATAACAATAACGTTATCTCCGCAGTCGACGTGTGGTGTGTAACTTGGCTTGTACTTACCTCTCAAAATCATTGCGACTTTTGAAGCAAGACGACCTAAGTTATGCCCATCGGCATCAACAATGATCCACTCCTTTGTAACGGTGGCTTTGCTTGCTGATTGTGTCTTGTAGCTTAATGCGTCCATAATATATTTTTAATTAAACATTCCATCCCCAATAAAAAGGGGTTGCAAAAGTACAATTATTTATTTTAAATCCAAATACCTGATTAAGATTATTTTAAAAATAATTAGTACTCTTATTTATCGATATTGTAATATTTAAATTTCATCTGCAAATTTCATCTTAAATTTAGATTTCTATCAAATAGTTTTTGTAAAATTTCAAATTATCCACTTTCCATCTCCTATTTATTAAAAGAGAATTTATTTTTAAATATTTTATTCAATTTTTGTACTTTTACGATTAATTTTATTTCAATGAAATCAAAAGCTACTTTAAAACAAATTGCAAAAGAACTTTTAGTTTCTGTTTCTACAGTTTCTAAAGCTTTGAACGATAGTCCTGAAATTAGTACCCAAACTAAAATCAGAATTAAAGAATACGCAAAACTTAAAAATTACAAACCAAATGTTATTGGTATCAATTTGAAAAGTAGAAAAACCAAAACCATTGGAGTAATTATCCCTAATATTCTAAATTCCTTTTTTGCAAAAGTATTCACAGGTATAGAAAAAGTTGCCGAATCTAAAGGGTATAATGTCATCATGTGTATTTCTAATGAATCTATTGAAAAAGAAATTCACGCATTGGAAATCCTAAGTAATGGAACTATAGATGGATTTATTTTATCGATTTCTAAAGAAGCGCAGAAGTTAAATGAATACGAGCATTTTAAAGAAATTATCAATGACGGAACTCCAATTGTGATGTTCGATAGAACTTCTGACGAGGTGGATTGTGATAAAGTAATTGTAGACGATTTTGATTCTGCTAGAAACGCAACCCAACATTTGATTGATTTAGGGTGTAAAAGAGTAGCCTTATTCTCTTCAATTGACAATTTGAGTGTTGGAAAATTAAGATACGAAGGATACCTGAAAGCACTTCACGACAATAATTTTCCAATAGATGAAAACATAATTGTTAGAGCGGAATCCGAGGCAGATTCTATGATAAAAATCAAGCAACTTTTTGAAAATCATAAAATAGATGGAATTTTTGCATTGGATGAAAATGATTCTGTAGCAGCTTTAAAATTCGGATTAAAATTCGGATACAATATCCCAGAAAACCTTTCCATAATTGGCTTTGCCGATGGTATCTTAGCCTCCCGCCGTTTATCTCCAAGTTTAACAACGGTTAGTCAGCATGGTCCAGAAATTGGTGAAGCAGCAGCAAAACTCCTAATTGAAAGATTAGAAAACACCAACTTTGAAGAAGAGCTTGTTTATAAGACTACGGTAATAAAAACCGAATTACGAGATAGAGAATCTACGAAGAAGGCAAAGTAATCCCTTTTTTCTTGTCGTCTTTCCAAGTGACATAACCCAGCATTGCGTTTATAAGGTAGAATACATATTTTATTACATTGGCGATATTCATGATCATAACACTCTGAACAATCTTCGATAAATTATAGGTTTGCCACATTATCCAATTGTCAGGATACATTCTACTGTTATTAAAAGTTCCCCCAAAACTAATTCCTGCAGGAACCGCAATTGCAAAAAACAATGCCCAATCGATAGGCTTGTCACTTAAATACTTAAATCCAATGTAATTCAAAACAAGGGATAATGCCATACCAAAAAATAAATTTCTGTAAAATATAGCGTCAATACTATTTAGAATTCGCTTCTCTTTCCAAATTCTAAAAGCAAAATAATTTCCAAAAAATGAAATAGGGTAGGTTAATATTGCGGCTATATTTCCTAATAGATAATCTATAACGCCACTCAAAGCGGTATTAAAAGTTCCAATGAAGTTGCCAATGTTATTTTTCTTGGTCACCAAACGAGTGGAGATCATAGAAAAACCAACATTAATAATTGAAAAAATTCCTAATGGGAAAAGATAGGTTTGTGAATTAAATGGAATGGTCACTTCAGTATTGTGGTACCCTAAATAGATAGATCCAACGAGCACGATTACCAATCCAATCATATCTAAATACTTACTATTAGTAATGGACTTTATCGTTTTTATGGACTTTTCTGAAAGTGAAAACATAATGCTATTAAATCTTGAATTTTTATTAATGTGCTGCCAACCAATCTTTACCCTCTCCAATTTCAACAATCAAAGGGACATTTATGTTAAAAGCATTTTCCATCTCCTGCTTTATCATCGGTTTTATTTTCTCTAATTCCGAGTGATGTACATCAAAAACTAATTCGTCATGAACCTGCAAAAGCATTTTACTTTTCCAATTTTCAGAGGTTAGTTTTTCATGAATATTAATCATAGCAATTTTTATGATATCGGCAGCGCTTCCTTGAATAGGAGCATTCACTGCGTTTCTTTCTGCACCACCGCGAACAATTGCGTTTTGCGAATTAATATCTTTTAAATAACGACGTCTTCCTAGAATAGTTTGGACATAACCGTTTTCTCTTGCAAATTGAATTTGATTATTGATATAAGACTTTAAACTCGGATATGTTTGATAATAAGCCTCAATCAATGCAGCGCTTTCAGCTCTGGAAAGTGAAGTTTGATTGCTTAAACCAAAAGCAGAAACGCCGTAAATAATTCCAAAATTTACCGTTTTAGCATGACTTCTTTGTTCGCGTGTTACTTCTTCCAATGGAATATTAAATACTTTTGATGCCGTTGCTTTATGGATATCTTCATTTTTTTGGAAAGATTGAATCATGTTCTCTTCTCCACTTAAAGCCGCGATAATACGAAGTTCTATTTGCGAATAATCGGCAGAAACTAGCGTGTAATTTTCATCACGAGCCACAAATGCTTTTCTAATTTGACGACCTCTTTCTGTTCGAATTGGGATATTTTGCAAGTTCGGATTATTGGAACTTAACCTTCCTGTTGCAGCAACAGTTTGCATATAATCGGTATGAATTCGGTTGGTAACCGAGTCCACTTGATTGGGTAATGCGTCCACGTAGGTGTTTTGTAGTTTTACCAATTGTCGCCAATCCAAAATTGCTTTTACAATTTCATGCTCGTTTACCAAGTAATTTAAAATTTCTTCGCCGGTCGCATATTGCCCAGTTTTTGTCTTTTTTTGTTTTGCGCCGCCAATTTTTAATTTGTCAAATAAGATGTCTCCTAATTGTTTTGGGGAAGCTAAATTGAATTTTTCTCCAGCAATTTCATAAATAGTACTTTCCAGTTTTTGAATATCAATTCCTAAATCGTGAGATAAAGATTTTAAGAAATCTACATCCACTCGAATCCCTTCTTTTTCCATGGCTGCCAATACTTTAACTAATGGAATTTCAATTTCGTCAAAGAGTTTTTTGGTCTCTGTTTTATCCAATTCAAGAGTAAAATTTTCTTTCAATTGTAAAGTTACATCGGCATCTTCAACAGCATATTCTTTTATGTCCTCCAAGGGAACGTCTCGCATGGAGAGTTGATTTTTTCCTTTTTTACCAATTAAATCTTCAATTGATTTTGGGGAATATTTCAAATAAGTTTCCGACAAAATATCCATATTATGACGCATGTCAGGATTAATCAAGTAATGCGCGATCATCGTATCAAACAATTTACCTTTGACTTGGATGTTATAGTTGGAAAGAATTTTTAAATCATATTTCAGGTTTTGACCCACTTTTTCAATGGTTTGATTTTCAAAAAAAGGTCTGAATTTCTCAATTAAAGCAGTCGCTTCTTCTTGATTTTCGGGGAAGGGAACATAAAATCCTTTTCCTTTTTCATAGGAAAATGAAATTCCAACTAGTTCGGCATGTAATGCATCAAGCCCTGTTGTTTCGGTATCAAAGCAAACAGAAGTTTGATTTTGTAAATTTTGCAAAAGCAATTTTATCGCTAATTCCCCTTGAATACTTTGATAAAAATGCTCCGTATTTTCTAACGAACTGTAATATTGATGACGTGTTTCATCAGAAGTTTCATCATGAAGCGTACTTCCAAAAAGATCAAATTGTTCTTCGTTTTTATTCCCGAGAGCCTTCTGGGCTGGTTTCTTGTATAATTTGGCTTCGTCAACTTGATTAAGTTGAGATGGAGCCCCTCCTTTTTTAAAGATGATATCAAATTGTTCTGCCATTCTTCTGAATTCTAATTCATTGAATAAAGCATCTGTTTTTGCAACATCTGGAGTGGATAATTCGTAATCAGTTTCATCAAAAACTACAGGGCAATCTAAAAGGATGGTAGCTAATTTTTTTGATAATATTCCTTTTTCTTTGTTGGCTTCAATGTTGTCTTTCATTTTCCCTGAAAGCTTATCGGTATTGGCCAATAAATTTTCCATCGTACCAAATTCTTTCAAAAATTTCTTTGCAGTGACTTCGCCAACGCCTGGAAGTCCCGGAATATTATCGGCTGCATCGCCCATCATTCCCAAGAAATCAATTACTTGTTCTGGTCTTTCAATTTCAAATTTTTCAAGTACTTCAGGAATTCCCCATATTTCAATTCCATTACCCATTCTAGCTGGCTTGTACATAAAAATATTTTCTGATACCAGTTGGGCAAAATCTTTGTCGGGGGTTACCATGAAAATCTTATAGTTTTGTTTTTCGGCTTGTTTTGCAATAGTACCAATTAAATCGTCGGCTTCATATCCTTTTACTTCAATAATAGGAATGTGCATTGCCTTCAATAATTCTTGTATATAAGGAACAGCAATTTTAATTGCATCAGGAGTTGCGTCACGATTGGCTTTGTATTCCGGAAAAATATCATTTCGCAAATCGCTTCCTCCTTTATCAAATGCTACGGCTAAATGGTCTGGTTTTTCCCTTTTGATCACATCCATTAATGAATTCATAAAACCCATGATGGCGGAAGTGTCGAGTCCTTTTGAATTGATTCTAGGGTTTTTTATGAAGGCATAATAACCTCGGAAAATTAAAGCATAAGCATCTAATAGGAACAATCGTTTTTGTGACATGATTTAAATTTAAAAGGTAATAGAGATTCCCAAACCATTAGAATTAGAAATGAGAGAAGTAGATTCGATGTTCAAACCAGTTTTGGGATTTCTTAAGTCTTCATTTATTAAAGAAACGGCTTTTTTAATTTTTTTTGAAAAACCAATTTTGATTGCAATAGCGATTAAGATTGCGCCTAAACCCACAAAGTAGGGAATATTACTTCTTTCTTTAATAATTAATCTTCCATATTGGTCAATTGTTTTTGAATCTGTTACTCTAATTAAATGGGTAGTTACTACGGTTGCAATTCCACCATATAAAAGGATATTTCCTAATGTTTGTTTTGATTTTCCAGAATTATAAAGTCGTAGCGCTTCAGGATTGGTAGCAAATAGATCTCTAACTTCTGTGGGCGTTAATTTTTCTTTATCAGAATTCAGGACTTTACTAGGGCTTTTAAATAGTAATGCCTCTTGGCTAAAACTAAAAAAAGAAGTTATTAGAAAAAAAAAGGCAAAAAGGGATTTCATTGGTGTGAAAATTTTAGTTCAAACAAAAATAGTTTTAATATAATTAATATTAAAGTAAAGATTAACTAAAATTTATGCTTTATCCTATAATTAGATTTTTACTTTTGTTGAAATTTTTTAATAATGGTGTTTCGATTTCTGATTTTATTTATACTTGTAGCATTATTAGAGCTTTATGCTTTTCAAGCTATAAAAACAATCACAAGACTAAGATGGGTTTTGATTGTGTACATTATGGTATCACTATCTGCAATTGTTTTTATTGGATATCAATTTACAAAATTCGATAGAAGTGTGGGACAAACCAAAATGACCATGATCACTTTTGGCCTGTTATTATTAGTTTTACTTCCAAAATTCTTACTGTCATTAATGCTACTTTTTGAAGACCTGTATAGATTAATTGTGGGCACTTCAAATTATTTTTCAAATTATAATAAAGACGTGAGTTTTTTTCCTGAGAGAAGAAAATTCGTAAGTCAAATAGCCTTGGGACTGGCGGCAATTCCATTTGCCTCCTTAATTTACGGAATGACATTTGGAAAGTACAATTACAAAGTGATCAAGCAACGACTATTTTTTGAAGATTTACCGGATACTTTTGACGGATTCACCATTACCCAAATTTCAGATATTCATAGTGGTAGTTTCGACAATCCTGATAAAATAAATTACGCAATAGATTTAGTTAACGAGCAAAATTCAGATATGATTTTGTTTACAGGTGATATCGTGAATACCCACGCTAAAGAAATGCATCCTTGGATCGACACTTTCAAAAGAATCAAAGAACATAAATACGGTAAATTTTCAGTGCTGGGAAATCATGATTATGGGGAATATGTGACTTGGCCATCTCCAGAAGCCAAAGATGAAAATTTTGAAGCAATTAAAGATTTATATGGTCAAATTGATTTTAAGTTACTACTTAATGAAAATGTTTTTATTGAAAATGGGGAAGATAAAATGGCATTGGTAGGAGTTGAAAATTGGGGAAATAATTTTAAAAAAGCGGGTGATATCAATAAGGCTTCCGCCAATTTAACTAAGGACGATTTTAAAATACTAATGAGTCATGATCCGTCGCATTGGGAATATGAAGTAAAAGATCATGAGAAAAATTTCCATTTAACATTATCGGGACACACGCATGGAATGCAATTTGGAATAGAAATACCAGGCTATTTTAAATGGAGTTTGGTACAATATGTATATAAGCAATGGGCTGGATTGTACGAAAATAAAGGAAGATACGTTTACGTAAATAGGGGATTTGGCTTTCATGCGTACCCTGGACGCGTAGGGATTATGCCTGAAATTACGGTCATAGAACTAAAAAAAGGAAAATATACAGTGTAATTTGTCAAAATCCTTATATTTGTACCGTATAATCTCTATTTAGAAGTCTAAATTATATTAAATTTTTTGGTTTTATGTCAAAATTTGGAGAACTAATAAATACTCAATTACCAGTGCTAATTGATTTTTACACAGAATGGAACGAGCCATCTGTTTCCATGCATCCTGTTATCAGAGATGTGGCTGCAGCCCTTGGTGACAAAGCAAAAGTGATAAAAATCGATGTTGATAAAAATCAGGAATTGGCCGATGCTTTACGAATTAAAGGCCTTCCAACTTTAATGATTTACAAACAAGGTCAGATGGTTTGGAGACAATCTGGTGAGTTGGATGCTAATACAATAATTAGCTTGGTTCAAGACCAAATTTAAGATCAATTAAAGCAATTTCGGTACTTTTATTATACCTAATAATGAAAAATTAACACCTATTTTTCATCAAAATCATACTTTTTTTTATTTTTTTTACTCATCCTCTCTGTCAAATAGTTTGAATAAGTGATTGTACATATTAAAGACTTTTCTATTCTCATTATAGAATTCTAAATCTTTACTATCTTTCATTACTTCTAAAAGACTTCTGTATCTTTCAATATTGGTTACCACTTCCATAGCCACTGCCCCTAGTTCAGAAGGCTTGTAGTTGCTGAAATATTTTAATTGTTCTTGATATTTCGCCGATAATTCAGTCAATAATTTTCTGGCTTTTTCCTTTTTGCCAATAGCATAATATCCGCTAGCAAATGGCTCTACCATTGTATAATAATCGTAATATCTAATAGGCATTTTTTTCATTCCTAAGTCAATGATTTCCTCCGCTTTCGCAAATTTTCTTTCATTGATTAATTGCTCCATTAATCGGGACATATTGGTTCTATAGGAAATACTATTTCTTCGAGTTTCATTGTCGTGATAAATATTTGGACTATCTCCATTACCCCATTCCCAGTTTTTCACTAAGTTATACATCACATCCGTATCAATATAACCCATATCATGTTGGCTTGCATCCTTTGAGACAGGAGTTTTAATTGGAACAAGTTTATAAAGCATCCCATCTAATTGAAGGTAATCTTTCATCCACAAGTAATCGTCATCGCCAAAACTTCCTGGTGAAAAATAAATAGGTCTTTTCCAATTATTGTTAGCCAAAATATCCAACATCATTAATCGGTTTTTATAAATCGCTCGACCTTTAATGTCTATATCTATATATGGTACAATAGAGTCATAGAATTTTGGGTTTACTACCTTATTTTTTATGATATTGTTTTTATCAATTACCAATCGGATTTTGTTGGTAGGATAAAAATGCACTTTTTGCCCATTCGGCATATCTACAATAGTTTTAGGGTCCTCACTTTTCGCGAATTCCATAAAATTCTTAATGTCCCAACGGGTATCGGTTAGTTGATTGTATACTACATAATCTAATTTATCTCCAACATATTGATCGTGGGTAAACGATATTGGTAGACCATCTGATTTGTAGGTTTTACACTTCATTTGGTCGATATACCAATCGGTCATAAATAAACTAGTATTGACAATTTTAACGTCAGTTCTAATGTTTTCAATTTCTTGAGCGTACCAAAGTGGGAAAGTGTCGTTATCGCCAATGGTATATAAAATAGCATTTTTATCGCAGGAGTTCAAATAGTTTTTTGCTAACGCAATAGCCGTATATTTCCCTGAGCGATCATGATCATCCCAGTTTTGAGAAGCCATTAGTAAAGGCGCGCCTAATAATGTAGTTGCTAGTACAACAGGTCCGGCAAATTTTGGGTGAAGGTAATTTTTCAGCACATCATAAATGGCATAAACTCCAATTCCAATCCAAATTGCAAAAACATAAAAGGAACCTACTAAAGCGTAATCTCTTTCACGAGGTTCAAAAGGTCTTTCATTTAAGTAGATTTTTAGTGCTAATCCAGTGAATAAAAACAATACTAAAAGTACATAAAAGCTTTTTTGGTTTTTATAAGCGTGATATAATAGCCCAATTGAACCTAGTAAAAACGGTATAAAATAATATACATTTCTACCTTTGTTGTTAAGGGTATCGGAAGGCAAATCGTATTGAGGCCCAAGATGGTACTCATCAATTAAATCAATGCCGCTTAACCAATTTCCATCTACTAAATCATAATTTCCTTGATTGTCATTTTGGCGACCTGTAAAATTCCACATTAAATACCTCCAATACATATATCCAAATTGGTATTCAAACATAAACCCGAAATTATCAAGTGTTGAAGGTTTTTCAATTATTAGGTAATCGCCATAGGTCTTTAAAAAAGTAACATAATCTCCGTTGTCCACTTTTTTGGCAGCATAGGCAGCTCTAAATTCATTAACGGTTTTTTCAACTTCGTCTCTTAATTGAGCACTTGCTTTTGCAACATCTTCTTCAGAAAGCTGATCTATATCGATTCCATACTGACCTAACTCTTCTTCATAAGCATAATTTGGGTTCATTCGGAATTCCGGGGGATGTGTAAAATCCATATAATTCTCTACGTGTTCCGTGCTCCATAAACGAGGTAAAAATGCTTTCTGATTGTCATCACTGTTTTGTTCAGCATTTTTATAATTGTTAGTAATAATATATTTTCCTGTTTTATAATCTCTTTCGTAGTTTGGAGCTTTATCTAAATAAGGAGTTTCTTTGTCTAAACCAGCAAACGTATCTGAATATTGAGGGCCATAAAACAAAGGGTTCACTCCGTATTGTTCTCTATTATAGTAAGCCAATACTTCCGCAGCATCCGATGGTTTATTTTCATTAATTACCGTATTTGCATTTGCACGAATAGGCAACATCATCCAAGTAGAAAAACCAATTAGGATAAATAAAATACATAAAATCAAAGTGTTCATTTGAACATATCCTTTTGATTTTGTGTATTTAATACCATAATAAAACAAACCAATTAATAATAAGGTTACGGAAATAGTACCAGAGTCAAATGGCAATCCAAGGCTATTGACCATAAATATTTCTGCTTTACCAAAAAACGCCATGGTCCAAGGCAATAACAATTTGAAAATAAATAATAAAACGGCCACCACTACCACATTGGCAATTACGAAATTTTTAATAGTTACGGTTTTATAATTTTTGAAAAAATACAAGAACCCAATAGCAGGAATAGTCAATAATGCCATGAAGTGAACTCCAAATGATAGTCCAACAACTAATGATATTACTAGCAACCATCTGTTTCCACGTGGAGTATTCATGTCCTGTTCCCATCGCAATCCTAGCCAAAATAGCAATCCTATAAATAAAGTTGCCATGGCATAAACTTCGGCTTCAACCGCATTGTACCAAAAACTATCAGAGAAGGTGAAAGCCAAAGAACCTATAAATGCACTTCCAAGGATTACAATTGCATTATCTTTGGAGACTGGCTCGTTTGAACCATCGTAATCGTTTGAATTTGCTACTGAATTAACTATTTTTCTAATTAATAAAGTTGACGACCAAAATAGGAATAAAATGGTAAAAGCACTTGAAAAAACCGACATCATATTTACCATTAAGGCGATGTGCTTAGCATCGGTTGCAAACATTGCGAAAAAAGCTCCAATCATTTGAAATAATGGCGCTCCTGGAGGGTGTCCCACTTCTAATTTGGCAGCTGTAGCAATGTATTCTCCGCAGTCCCAAAAACTCATGGTAGGTTCTACTGTTAGCGTATAAGTGGTTAATGCAATTGCAAATGTGATCCAACCTAAAATGGTATTCCATTTATTAAAATTGAAGTTTGTCATATATATGGTATGAATTTTACTTTTTTTGATGTACAAAGAAAATGTTTTTTTGCTTAAAGAAATGCTAAATATTTATTTTTAATTATTTTTAGGTAAAAAATTTGTGAAACTTAAAATTTCGTTTAATTTTGCACTCGCTTTAAAGCAATGGAATTGGTCTATGGTGTAATGGTAACACAACTGTTTTTGGTGCAGTCTTTCTAGGTTCGAGTCCTAGTAGACCAACAAATAACTCCTCATGAAATTGAGGAGTTTTTTTATGCTTAAAACCTTAACAATTAACTGATTTGACAATAAGATTGCAGATTGATTTTTGGTTTATAAAAAAAATAGTATATTTGCATCGTTATTTATATGAAAGATTAGATAATGAGGCACGCATTGCGTGCCTCTTTTTATAAAAGCTATGACATTTAAAGATAAGGTAAGTCGCTCATTAGAAGAAGCATTGTTAGAAAAGCCATCACTTTTCTTAATTGATTTAACCATAAGTGATAGTTTTAAAATAACAGTTACTTTGGATGGCGATACGGGCGTAGCCCTTCAAGATTGCATTGATGTAAGCCGTTTTATAGAAAATAATTTAGATAGAGAAGAATGTGATTTCTCATTAGAAGTGGCATCAGCAGGAGTTTCTTCTCCATTAAAAATTAATCGACAATACAAAAAAAATATTGGAAGAACACTTCAAGTGGAAACCCAAACGAATACAATAGAAGCGAAATTAACGGAAGCTAATGATGATTTTATAGTAGTAGAATGGGAGGCAAGAGAGCCTAAAAAAATTGGAAAAGGGAAAGAAACTGTTCAAAAAAGACAAGAAATCCCTTATTCAGAAATAAAAAAAGCAATAGTTGTAATAATTTTTTAATAGATAGAGCATGGAAAATTTAGCTTTAATCGATTCGTTTTCAGAGTTTAAAGACGATAAACTTATTGATCGTGTAACGCTAATGGCGATTTTAGAAGATGTGTTTAGAAACGCATTAAAAAAGAAATTTGGTTCAGATGAAAATTTTGATATCATTATCAATCCTGATAAAGGAGATATGGAAATTTGGCAAAGAAGAGTTATCGTTGCTGACGATGATTTGGATTTAGACCACCTTGAAATAACTTTAACTGAAGCAAGAAAAATCGAACCTGATTTTGAAATCGGAGAAGAAGTTTCTGAAGAAGTAAAATTAGTTGATTTGGGAAGAAGAGCGATTTTGGCTTTACGTCAGAATTTAATTTCTAAAATTCACGAACATGATAATACTAATTTGTACAAACAATTTAAAGACTTAATTGGAGAAATATATACTGCAGAAGTGCACCATGTCCGTCCAAGAGTTGTAATTTTGATTGATGATGACGGAAATGAAATTGTATTACCAAAAGAAAAACAAATCCCATCTGACTTTTTCCGAAAAGGAGATAACGTTCGTGGAATTATTGAAAGCGTTGAATTAAAAGGGAATAAGCCTCAAATTATTATGTCTAGAACATCAGAATTGTTCTTAGAGAAATTATTTGAACAAGAAATTCCTGAAGTTTTTGACGGTTTAATTATGGTTAAAAAAGTAGTAAGAATTCCAGGTGAAAAAGCAAAAGTAGCCGTAGATTCTTATGATGATAGAATAGATCCAGTAGGAGCTTGTGTGGGTATGAAAGGTTCTAGAATTCACGGAATTGTTCGCGAATTAGGAAACGAAAATATCGATGTAATCAACTTTACAGACAACATTCAATTATTAATAACCAGAGCATTAAGTCCAGCAAAAGTTTCTTCAATCAAAATTAATGAAGACACTAAAAGAGCGGAAGTATTCTTAAAATTAGAAGAAGTATCTAAAGCAATTGGACGTGGTGGACACAACATCAGATTAGCAGGTCAATTAACAGGTTATGAATTGGATGTGATCAGAGAAGGAAGTACTGTTGAAAATGATGATGATGTTGAATTAACAGAGTTCTCAGATGAAATTGATGCTTGGATTATCGAAGAATTTGCAAAAATTGGACTGGATACGGCAAGAAGTATTTTAGGACAAAATGTAAATGATTTAGTTAGAAGAACAGATCTAGAAGAGGAAACAATTTTAGATGTAATGAGAATATTGAAAGAAGAATTTGAAGGGTAGTTGAATTTTCTTCCAACAACACACAATTAGGTAATAATAAAAAGGTTTTATGTCTGAAGATAGAATAATTAGAATTAACAAGGTTTTAAGGGAATTGAATATTTCTTTAGAAAGAGCTGTGGATTATCTTAAAGATAAGGGAATTGCTATTGATGCAAATCCAAACGCAAAAATTTCTGAAAAGGAGTTCAGTATCCTTCAAAACCAATTTGCAGGCGATAAAGGAAACAAAGAAGCTTCTAAAGAAGTAAGCGAAGAAAAAAGAAAAGAGAAAGAAGCTTTGCGTATTGAGCGTGAAAAAGAAATTGAAAACAAACGCAAGTTTGATGAAGAACGCCAAAAGCAACAAGAAGTTATCAAAGCTCGAGCAACAACTGTAGCTGGACCAAAGCAAGTTGGCACCTTGGATTTAAATCCTAAGAAAACAGAACCTGTTGTAGCTAAAGCAGAACCTGTTACGGATAGTCAGCCTGTTTATAAAGCTAAACCTGAAGTTACCGTGAAAAAAGTAGCAAAAGAAACTCCAGCTGTAAAAGCCAAAGTGGCTGCCCAAGAAGTTGAAGCACCGGTCGAAGATTTTACTACTCAATACCAAAAATTATCTGGAGCTACATTAACTGGGCAAGTCATAGATTTGTCTCAGTTTAATAAGCCTAAAAAGAAAAAAGAAGACCCTAAAATTACTCCAAACAAACCGGGAACTCCTGGCGTACCTGGAGCAGCTGGTTCTGCTAATTCAAATAAAAATAAAAGAAAAAGGATTGCTCCAAAACCAGGAGCTCCAAGGCCTCCGGGAGTTCCAGGAGAAGCTAATCCGAATAAAATCACTCCAAATACTGGAGGAGGATTTAATGCAAATAGAAGTGCTAGACCCGGTTTCGTAAAAGGAGCAAGACCAGCAATTGTTGCAAAAGTAGAGCCTACAGAAGAAGAAGTTAAAAACCAAATTCGTGAAACTTTAGAGAAACTTCAAGGTAAAGGAAGCAAATCGAAAGCAGCGAAATACAGAAGAGACAAAAGAGATACGCACCGTCAAAAATCGGATGAAGAGCAAAGAGCTTTAGATGAAGGCAGTAAAACTATTAAAGTTACTGAATTCGTAACCGTGGGTGAAATTGCAATTATGATGGATGTGCCAATTACTAAGGTGATTGGAACGTGTATGTCACTTGGAATCATGGTTACGATGAACCAACGTTTGGATGCAGAAACGTTAACTATTGTTGCCGATGAATTTGGCTATGATGTTGAGTTTATTACTGTAGACATTGAAGAAGCGATTCAAGTTGTTGAAGATAAAGAAGAAGATTTAGCATTTAGAGCTCCAATTGTAACTGTTATGGGTCACGTCGATCACGGTAAAACTTCGTTGCTGGATTATATCCGTAAAGAAAACGTAATCGCAGGAGAATCGGGAGGAATTACTCAGCACATTGGTGCCTACGGAGTGACCTTAGATGACGGACAAAAAATTGCCTTTTTAGATACACCAGGACACGAGGCCTTTACGGCAATGCGTGCCCGTGGTGCTCAAGTAACCGATATCGCTATTATTGTGATTGCTGCCGATGATGATATCATGCCACAAACAAAAGAGGCGATTTCACACGCACAAGCTGCGGGTGTTCCGATAATTTTTGCCATCAATAAAATTGATAAGCCAAATGCCAATGTAGATAAGATTAAAGAAAAATTAGCAGGTATGAACTTACTTGTTGAAGATTGGGGAGGAAAAATCCAATCGCATGATATATCTGCAAAAGTTGGAACTGGAGTTAAAGAATTATTAGAAAAAGTATTACTTGAAGCAGAGATTTTAGATTTAAAATCGAATCCAAATAAAGCTGCTCAAGGAACTGTTGTTGAAGCTTTCTTAGACAAAGGTAAAGGATACGTTTCTACTATTTTAGTTCAACATGGAACTTTAAAAGTTGGCGATTACATGCTTGCTGGAAAACACCATGGTAAAATTAAAGCCATGCATGATGAACGTGGAAATAACATAATTGAAGCAGGACCTTCAACACCAGTATCTGTTTTAGGATTAGATGGAGCAGCGACAGCAGGTGATAAGTTCAACGTATTTGAAGATGAAAAAGAAGCAAAACAAATTGCTTCAAAACGTTCTCAATTAATGCGTGAACAATCGGTAAGAACTCAACGACATATTACCTTAGACGAAATTGGACGAAGAATTGCCTTAGGTCAGTTTAAAGAATTAAACATCATCTTGAAAGGGGATGTGGATGGATCTGTGGAAGCATTATCTGATTCGTTCTCTAAATTATCTACAGAAGAGATTCAAATTAATATTATTCATAAAGGGGTTGGAGCAATTACTGAAACCGACGTAATGTTGGCTTCTGCTTCAGATGCAATTATTATCGGATTTAACGTTCGTCCTGCTGGAAATGCGAGACAATTAGCAGATAAAGAAGAAATAGATATTCGTTATTACTCTATTATTTACGCTGCAATCGATGACTTGAAAGACGCGATGGAAGGAATGCTTGCTCCAGAAATGAAAGAGGAAGTTCTTGGAACTGCTGAGATTAGAGAAATTTTCAAAATCTCGAAAGTGGGTTCAATTGCAGGAAGTATGGTTATGGATGGTAAAATCGTTAAGAATTCTAAAATTAGAATTATAAGAGATGGAGTAGTTGTTCATGATGGAGAACTATTGGCATTGAAACGATTTAAAGACGATGTAAAAGACGTTGCCAAAGGATATGATTGTGGTATTCAAATAAAAGGATACAACGATATTGAAGAAAGAGATATTATCGAATCGTATCACGAAGTTGCAATCAAAAAGAAATTAAAATAGTTCATAAAAAAAACGTCCCAAGAAATTGAGACGTTTTTTTTATCATTTATTTATTCGGTTGAATAATTATTGAATTTGGATATTTAGATTTTAGAACCAGCAAATTTCTCTCAGCTTCAATCCGGCTTTTAAAATTACCCACCCAAACTTTATAAGCTGGAGTATAAAAAACAATGGTGCCATCAAGGGTTAAAAATTCCTTTTTAAAATCAATTAGAATTTTTTTAGAAGATTCAATATCACCATTATAAATTTGAATTTTGTAAATATCATTTACGGTAATTGACGCATTAATTTTCCTTTTTTCATTTAGTAAATTCTCAAATTTCGGATTTTGCGAAACCGTGATATTCTCTTCCTGGGAAAATAAATTTATACTGAAAAAGCAAAATAATAATGCCAGTTGAAATGCGCTTTTTTGGATTAAAATTTTCATAAAGTGGTGATTTTTATGCAAATGTACTATTTATAAAATACTTGAAATTCATTTTCTTATTTAGAATTAATATAAATTAATATTTTAGTACATTTAATGGTTTTGAGAATAGTTCTTAAGTCGTATTTTTGTGCAAATTTTAGAAAGAGCTATACTTTTTTAATGTCATTTTTCATCAAAAAAATAGCTTAATAATAGTCGAAAATTATATATATAATATGAAAAACGTGGGTAACCATAATTCGATTTCAAGAAGTTTGATTTTCAGTTTTGCAGCAATGCTAGCTTTATCATTTACTTCATTAGCGCAAACCGCTGCTCCCGCTGCACCTGCGCCTGCACCTACAGCAGTTGCTGCACCAGCAGCCTCAGGTGGAGATCCTGTAAAAGGAAAAGAACTTTTCAATTCTCAATGTGCTGCATGTCATAAGCTTGATGCTAAAATGACTGGTCCTGCATTAAGAGGGATTTCTTCAAGATTGACTAACGAATGGCTTTACAAGTGGATTCGTAACAGTCAGGAAATGATTAAATCTGGTGATGCAGAAGCGGTAAGAGTGAGCAAAGAATACAACGGTTCAGTAATGACCGCTTTCCCTCAATTATCTAATGCTGATATTGATAATATCATCGCTTATACTTCTGAACCAAAAATGGAAGCTCCGGTGCCAACAGCTGGTTCGGCAGCACCTCCGGGAACAGCAACTAGTGGTGATGGAATTTCAAGCAACTTGATTCTAGGTGCGCTTGCATTGGTAATGTTGATGCTTATTGTAATGTTGTTTTTAGTAAACAAGGTGCTTACTAGAGTAGCTAAAGCAAATGGTATCGAAATCGAAAAACCAGAGCCTACGATTCCAATATGGAAAGCATTCGCTAAAAATCAATTCTTAGTTTTAGTAACTTCTATATTCTTATTATTGGCAAGTGCTTATTTTGTTTATGGATACTTAATGCAAATAGGTGTTGATCAAAATTACGAGCCAATTCAACCAATTCACTATTCACATAGAATTCATGCCGGAAGCAATGGAATCAATTGTAAATACTGTCACTCTGCAGCGAGAGTTAGTAAAAATGCAGGTATTCCATCTTTAAATATTTGTATGAATTGCCACAAAAACATTGCTGAGGTTTCGGATACTACCGCTACGCCAGAATATTCTAAAGCATTTTACGATGGAGAAATCCAAAAATTATACAAAGCAGTGGGTTGGGATAAAGACAATCAGAAATATACAGGGAAAACGGAACCAGTGAAATGGGTCAAAATACATAACTTACCTAGTTTTGTATATTTTAATCACTCACAACACGTAACTGTGGCAAAAATTGAATGTCAAGAATGTCACGGTCCAGTTCAAACTTATGAAATTCAAAAACAATTTGCTCCATTAACAATGGGTTGGTGTATTAATTGCCACAGGAAAACAGAAGTTAAAATGGAAGGTAATGGATACTACACCAAAATCCACGAAGAACTTTCTAAAAAATACGGAGTTGACAAGCTTACAGCCGCTCAAATGGGAGGTTTAGAATGCGGAAAATGTCACTATTAAAAAATTATTAAGAAGCTAATATATATATAATGTCATCAAACAAAAAATACTGGAAAAGTGTTGAAGAACTAGACGTAAATAGTTCTATTGTTGATACGCTTAGAAATAACGAATTTGTTGAAGAAATTCCTACAGACGAATTTTTAGGAGATAAATCATCTTTATCATCATCAGCAACAACTCGAAGAGATTTTCTTAAGTACGTTGGATTTACTACTGCCGCAGCATCTCTTGCAGCATGTGAAGGTCCAGTAAATAAGTCAATTCCTTATGTTTTACAACCAGAACAAATCATCCCTGGTGTTGCAGACTATTATGCAACTTCATTCTTTGATGGTTTTGATTTTGCTAATTTATTAGTAAAAACTCGTGAAGGGCGTCCAATAAAAATTGATAACAATACTATCGCTGGAGCAAATTTTGTTGCCAACGCTAGAGTTCACGCATCGATACTTTCATTATATGATAGTATGCGTTTGAAAGAACCAAAAATTGCAGGAAAAAATGCTACATGGTCTGCTGTAGATGCAAATGTAAAAGCGAGTTTAGCTGAAGCAAAAGCAAAAGGAGGTCAAGTAGTAGTTTTGACAAATACATTAGCAAGTCCGTCAACTGAAAAGTTAATAGCTGAATTCATTGCTTTGCACCCAAATGCTAAACACGTTGTGTATGATGCAGTATCTGAATCAGAAGCTTTAGATGCTTTCCAAGCAGTATATGGAGAAAGAGCTTTAGCAAATTATGATTTCTCAAAAGCGTCTTTAATCGTTTCTGTAGGAGCTGATTTCTTAGGAGACTGGCAAGGTGGAAATTTTAGTGCTGGATATGCAAAAGGTAGAATTCCTCAAAACGGGAAAATGTCACGTCATTATCAATTAGAAGCTAATATGACTTTGACTGGTGCCTCTGCTGATAAACGTTTACCAATGTCGGTTGCAAATCAAAAACAAGCATTAGTAAAATTATACAACGTAATTACAGGTGCTGCTGTAGGTACTTCATTAGATAAAGAATTTGATGCTGATGTTACAAAAGTAGCTCAGCAATTAAAAGCAGCAGGAAGCAAAGGAGTTTTAGTTTCTGGATTACAAGACAAAAACGCGCAGCTTTTAGTTTTAGCAATTAATCAATCATTAGCAAGTGAAGCTTTCTCAACAAGCGGAACAAGACAAATAAGAAAAGGGTCCAACCAACAAGTAGCTCAATTAGTAAAAGATATGAATGCAGGTAGTGTTCATACTTTAATTATGAGTGGAGTAAATCCAGTTTATACTTTGCCAAATAGCAAGGATTTTGTTGCAGGTTTGAAAAAAGTAAAAACTTCGGTTGCCTATTCATTAAAAGAAGATGAAACAGCTTCAATTACTACAATTGCTGCGGCTGTTCCACATTATTTAGAATCTTGGGGAGATGTTAGCATCACTAAAGGTTCTTACGCACTTACTCAACCAACTATTCGTCCTTTATTTAATACCAAACAATTTCAAGATGCCTTAATTTCATTTAATGGTGGGGCTGGAAATTTCTATGATTATCTAAAAGCGAATGCTGCGGCATATACTGAAGGTGCTTCTTGGAACAAAGTGTTGCATGACGGAGTTCATGTTTCTGCGGTACTTCCAACTGCAACTGCAACCGCATTTAATTATTCTGCTGCTGCAAATGCATTGGCGTCTGCCAAAAAAGTAGCTGGATTTGAATTGGTTTTATACACTAAAACAGGTTTGGGTGACGGTCAACAAGCAAACAATCCATGGTTGCAAGAATTACCAGATCCTATTACAAGAGTATCTTGGGATAACTATGTAACTGTTTCAAGATTTGATGCCGATCAATTAAAAATGTCTAATGAAATCGTTGCCAACGGTGGTCTTAATGGAAGTTATGCTACCTTGACTGTTGGTGGGATAAAACTTGAAAATGTTCCAGTAATTGTTCAACCTGGACAGGCTAAAGGAACGATCGGTTTGGCATTAGGATACGGTCGTAAAGCGGCTATGAAAGAAGAAATGATGGTAGGTATCAATGCTTACGCTCTATATAATGGTTTTAATACTACTCAATCTGCACAGTTGGCATTAGGTGACGGAGTACATGAATTTGCATGTGTTCAAGGTCAAAAAACGTTAATGGGTAGAGGTGATATTATCAAAGAGACTACCTTAGAAATATTCAACACTAAAGAGGCTGAAGAATGGAATATACAACCCAAAGTTTCTTTAAACCACGAAGAAGTAGATGCAACTAAAGTTGATTTATGGGATTCATTTGATCGTTCAGTAGGACATCACTTTAATCTTTCTATCGATTTAAATGCTTGTACTGGTTGTGGTTCTTGTGTAATTGCTTGTCACGCAGAAAACAATGTTCCTGTTGTTGGTAAATCAGAAGTAAGAAGAAGTCGTGATATGCATTGGTTGCGTATTGACAGATATTATTCTTCTGAAGATACTTTTGCTCATGACAATGAGAAAAAAGAAAATTTCGATGGTTTGTTTGGGGACAAAGGTTCTTTGGGTGGATTTGGAGAAATGGAAAAAGCAGCGGATAATCCACAAGTTTCTTTCCAACCAGTAATGTGTCAGCACTGTAATCACGCACCTTGTGAAACAGTTTGTCCCGTTGCTGCTACCTCACACGGTCGTCAAGGTCAAAACCAAATGGCTTACAACAGATGTGTGGGTACTAGATATTGTGCCAACAACTGTCCTTATAAAGTGCGTCGTTTCAACTGGTTCTTATACAATAAAAACAGTGAATTTGATTATAACATGAATGATGATTTAGGTCGTATGGTACTAAACCCAGACGTAAACGTTCGTTCAAGAGGGGTTATGGAAAAATGTTCTATGTGTATTCAAATGACACAAGCAACTATTTTGAAAGCTAAAAACGAAGGTAGAGAAGTTGCTCAAGGCGAATTCCAAACTGCTTGTTCTAAAGCTTGTTCTACTGGAGCAATGACTTTTGGTGATATAAATGTAAAAGAGAGTCCTATCGCTAAATTAGTGGAAGACGAAAGAGCCTACCATTTATTAGAGCACGTTGGTACAAAACCTAATGTTGTTTATCACGTTAAAGTTAGAAATTCATAAAGTTTGAACCTTGCAAAATGGCTTGCAATTCTGACTTTATAAGTAAAAATAAATTAATAAAATTAAAAAGGATATGTCTCATATACACGATTCAAGTATTAGAAAACCTTTAGTTATAGGAAATAAAACCTATCACGATGTTACCGTAGACGTAGCTGCGCCTGTAGAGGGTAAAGCAAATAAACACTGGTGGATTGTTTTTTCAATCGCTCTTGCTGCTTTCCTTTGGGGAATAGGCTGTATTATTTATACTATCTCGACAGGTATTGGTACTTGGGGATTGAACAAAACAGTAGGTTGGGCTTGGGATATTACTAACTTCGTTTGGTGGGTAGGTATTGGTCACGCTGGAACCTTAATTTCTGCAGTATTATTGTTATTCCGTCAAAGATGGAGAATGGCCATTAACCGTTCTGCAGAAGCAATGACTATTTTCTCTGTAATCCAAGCGGGTTTATTTCCAATTATACACATGGGTCGTCCTTGGTTAGCCTATTGGGTATTACCAATTCCAAACCAATTCGGATCGTTATGGGTAAACTTCAACTCTCCATTACTTTGGGACGTATTTGCAATTTCAACATATTTATCGGTATCTACTGTTTTCTGGTGGACTGGTTTATTACCTGATTTTGCCATGTTAAGAGACAGAGCCATTACTCCTTTTACAAAAAGAATTTACTCTATATTAAGTTTCGGATGGAGCGGTAGAGCTAAAGATTGGCAACGTTTTGAAGAAGTTTCTTTGGTACTTGCAGGTTTAGCAACTCCACTGGTACTTTCTGTACACACTATTGTATCGATGGACTTTGCTACCTCGGTAATTCCAGGATGGCACACTACCATTTTCCCTCCTTACTTCGTTGCGGGAGCGGTATTCTCAGGATTTGCTATGGTAAATACCTTACTTATTATTATGAGAAAAGTTTCTAATTTGGAAGCTTACATCACAATTCAACACATCGAATTAATGAACATTGTAATCATGATTACAGGTTCTATTGTAGGGGTTGCGTATATTACGGAGTTATTCATTGCTTGGTATTCAGGGGTAGAGTACGAACAATATGCATTCTTAAATAGAGCAACAGGACCTTACTGGTGGGCTTATTGGTCAATGATGACTTGTAACGTATTCTCTCCACAATTCATGTGGTTCAAAAAATTAAGAACAAGTATCATGTTCTCTTTCATCATCTCTATTGTTGTAAACATTGGTATGTGGTTTGAAAGATTTGTGATCATTGTAACTTCATTACACAGAGATTACCTTCCGTCTTCATGGACCATGTTTTCTCCTACTTTCGTAGATATTGGAATTTTCATAGGAACAATAGGATTCTTCTTTGTATTATTTTTATTATACGCAAGAACATTCCCTGTAATTGCTCAAGCAGAGGTTAAAACAATTCTGAAAGCTACAGGACAAAATTATATTAACGATAGACAAGCAAATAAAGATTCACATCATGAGTAATAAAGTTATTTACGCTATATATAACGACGATGATATCTTGATGGATGCCGTAAAGAAAACACGTGCTGCTCATCATCATATTGAAGAAGTTTTCACCCCTTTTCCAGTTCACGGATTGGACAAAGCAATGGGATTGGCTCCGACAAGATTAGCAATTTGTGCTTTCATTTATGGATGTATTGGAATTTCTGTAGCAACCGCTATGATGAATTACATTATGATCCAAGATTGGCCTCAAGATATTGGTGGTAAACCAAGTTTTAGTTATTTGCAAAACATGCCTGCATTCGTGCCGATTATGTTTGAAATGACGGTATTTTTTGCGGCTCACTTAATGGTTATTACTTTTTACATGAGAAGTAGAATTTGGCCATTTAAAGAAGCAGAAAATCCAGATGTAAGGACTACTGACGACCATTTTTTAATGGAAGTTGCCATTCACGACAATGAAAAAGAATTAGTTTCTTTCTTTAAAAGTACAGGCGCAGTAGAAGTTAAAGTAATAGAAAAGCATTAATAAAGGATATGAAAACGATATATAAAATTACCATTTTATTAGGTTTGTCTGGATTAGTAACTTCTTGTCACGATAATTTAAAACCAAATTATCAGTACATGCCTAATATGTATGAACCGATAAGTTATAATACTTACGCCGAGTCTGACGCTTTCAAGAACGGAAAAGAAGGTCAACTTCCTGCCGAAGGATCTTTAAACAGAGGTTTTGAAGTGTATGAGTATGAAAACACCACTGCAGGTTATGAATTGGCCAAAGCAAATCTTAAATCTCCTTTAGATACATTGTCTACCGAAGATATGGAAAAGGCGAAAGGTCTATATGAAATTTATTGTGCTATCTGCCATGGGGATGCAGGTAATGGATTGGGTAAATTAGTTACTCAGGGAAAATACTTAGGAATTCCTAATTATAAAGACAGAGTAATTACCACAGGTAGTGTCTTCCACGTTCAAACCTATGGATTGAATTCAATGGGAGCTTATTCAAATCAATTGAACGCTCATGAACGTTGGTTAGTTGCAACTTATGTAATGAAACTTAAAAGCGAATTATAATTTTAGAACAAAATCATCTTTATAGATATGTATACATTTTCAAGTAAATTAAAAACATTCTCTTTAATTCTAATACTTCTAGGAGTACTTGGAATAGGTTATGGTTTTTTAACTGCACCAAAAGATATTCAAGAAGTTGAAACAATGCTTTCAGCTGAATCACATCACGAAGAAGGAAGTAATGCTAATGCTCACGAAACTCATGAAGTTGAAGGCAATGCTGCCGTAGCTGCTGAAAAACACAAAGAACACTTAGAGCATGTATTGCACCAATTGCAAAACAAGCCGTGGGCGGCATTTTATGTAGCTTGTATTTTCTTTATGCTAATATCCTTGGGAGTTTTAGTATTTTATGCCATTCAACAAGTAGCTCAAGCAGGATGGTCACCTTTATTGTTTAGAGTAATGCAAGGAATTACAGCTTACTTACCAATAGGTTCTATTTTTCTTTTTGTATTCTTAATTTTATGTGGACTACATTTTAATCACTTATTTATTTGGTTGGATCCTGAAGTAGTAGCAGCTGATAAAATTATTTCAAATAAATCTGGATATTTAAATTTTCCATTTTGGATCATTAGAGCAGCTGTATTCTTGTTAGGATGGAACGCTTACCGTTACTTCTCAAGAAAAAATTGCTTGGCACAAGACGAAGCTTCTGATAATAGTTTTTACAAAAAGAATTTCAATATTTCAGCGATGTTCTTAGTATTCTTTATTGTAACTGAGTCTATCATGTCTTGGGATTGGATTATGTCTATTGATCCGCACTGGTCTAGTACCTTATTTGGATGGTATGTATTTGCAAGTTTCTTTGTAAGTGGAATTACTACAATATGTATGGTGACCTTATATTTAAAATCTAAAGGATATTTAGAACATGTTAATTCTAGCCACATTCACGATTTAGCTAAATTTATGTTTGGGTTCAGTGTGTTTTGGACTTACTTATGGTTTTCACAGTTCATGTTGATTTGGTATTCTAATATTCCAGAGGAAGTAACTTATTTCGTTACAAGAATTGAATTGTATAATCTTCCCTTCTTTGGAGCTGTTGCTATGAACTTCTTATTCCCACTGTTAATTTTAATCAATACTGATTTCAAGAGAATTTCATGGGTATTAGTTATGGCTGGAACAGTTATATTATTAGGTCATTATGTCGATTTCTTCAATATGATTATGCCATCATCAGTAGGTGATCAATGGTTCATAGGTATTCCAGAAATTAGTTCGGTATTGTTCTTCCTTGGATTGTTCCTTTATGTAGTGTTTACTGCATTAACAAAAGCGCCTTTAGTGCCTAAGAGAAATCCTTTCATTGAAGAAAGTAAACATTTTCATTATTAATATTTAAAGAAGTAAACAGATGACAAGTTTGTTGGTAATTATAGTTTTAGTTTTATTAGCTATTGCATTGTGGCAATTGACCAAGATATTCGATTTATCTCAAGTAGGTGAATACAAGAATAATTCTCAAGTTGCAGATGACAAAGATAATAACACACAAGGGTATTTAATGTTTGGGTTTTTAGCATTCATCTATATATTTACTATCTATGGATTGATCACCTGGGGACCACTAGTTTTACACACCCCTGCTTCTGTTCATGGTCCAGTTATAGATGATTTAATGAACGTTACTTGGGTATTGATTTTTATTGTTCAAGCAGTAACTCAAGTATTATTACACTATTTTGCTTTTAAATACAGAGGTAAAGAAGGTAATAAAGCATTGTATTTTGCAGATAACAATAAGTTAGAAGTAATTTGGTCAGTGATCCCTGCAATTGTATTGGCTGGATTGATCCTTTTCGGATTGTATGCTTGGACTAATATTATGTTCATTGAAGACGAAGAAGACACCGTAACAATCGAATTATATGCACAACAGTTCAACTGGACTGCTCGTTATGCGGGTAATGATAATGTTCTTGGAAAAGCAAATGTAAGATACATTGAAGGAGTAAATACTTTAGGTGTTGATGTTGAGGATCCTTATGCTAATGATGACGTAGTTTCTAAAGAATTACATATTCCAAAAGGTAAAAAGGTGCATTTCAAAATGCGTTCTCAAGACGTTTTGCACTCAGCATACATGCCGTATTTTAGAGCTCAAATGAACTGTGTGCCTGGAATGGTTACTGAATTTGCTTTTGAGCCAACTTATACTACAGCAGAATACAGAGAGTTGCCTTACATGGTTGCAAAAGTGGCTAATATCAACGCTATTCGAACTAAAAAAAGTGCTGAGTTAGTTGCTAAAGGAGAAACAGCTTTAGATCCTTATGAATTTGATTTCTTATTGCTTTGTAATAAAATTTGTGGAGCTTCTCACTACAACATGCAAATGAAAATTGTAGTTGATACACCTGAAGATTATGCTAAATGGTTGAAAAAACAAACTACAGTTACTCAAGAAGTAAAAGCAGAAAAATTAGCGAGTCAAGCACCTGCAGAAGGAGTTAAAAAAGAAGCTAATGCAAAAGATACTGCAGTAATTACCCCTGCAAAAGAGGTAAAAGTTGCCATGAAATAATATTTTAATTTAAAGTAAACGAATATGTCAGCAGAAGGTCACGGACACGATTTAGAACACGATCACGAACACGAACACCACCATAAAGATACTTTTATAACCAAGTATATCTTTACTATTGATCACAAAATGATTGCTAAACAATACCTTATTTCAGGTATTATAATGGGAGTTATTGGTGTGGGATTATCTATGCTTTTCAGAATGCAATTGGCTTGGCCAGAAGAGTCATTCAAAGTTTTTAGCTTCTTTTTAGGAGAAAAATTTGCTCCAAATGGAGTAATGACAAACGATATCTACTTGGCTTTAGTTACTATTCACGGTACCATAATGGTATTCTTTGTATTAACGGCCGCACTGAGTGGAACGTTTAGTAACCTCTTGATACCACTTCAAATTGGGGCACGAGATATGGCCTCAGGGATATTAAATATGATATCGTATTGGTTGTTCTTCCTTTCAAGTGTAATTATGATTGCTTCATTGTTTGTAGAAGCTGGACCAGCATCAGCGGGTTGGACAATTTACCCACCTTTAAGTGCACTTCCACAAGCAATTCCTGGATCAGGAATGGGAATGACGCTTTGGTTAGTATCTATGGCTATTTTCATCGCCTCTTCTTTATTAGGATCTTTGAACTATGTAGTTACGGTTATTAATTTGAGAACTAAAGGAATGTCAATGACAAGATTGCCTCTTACTGTTTGGGCTTTTTTTGTTACTGCAATTATCGGTATCATTTCATTCCCAGTATTATTATCTGCAGCGCTATTATTAATTATGGATAGAAGTTTTGGAACTTCTTTCTTCTTGTCAGATATTTATATTGCTGGTGAAGTTTTACACAATCAAGGAGGTTCTCCAGTATTATTCGAACACTTATTCTGGTTCTTAGGGCACCCTGAAGTTTATATCGTATTATTACCTGCTTTAGGAATCACTTCTGAAGTTATTGCTACCAACTCACGTAAACCAATTTTTGGTTATAGAGCGATGATTATGTCAATTCTTGCAATTGCATTTTTATCAACTATCGTTTGGGGTCACCACATGTTTATCTCAGGAATGAATCCATTCTTAGGATCGGTGTTTACCTTTACAACGTTATTAATTGCAATTCCATCTGCAGTAAAAGCATTCAACTATATCACGACACTTTGGAAAGGCAACTTGCAATTAAACCCTGCAATGTTGTTCTCAATTGGATTGGTTTCTACATTTATTACTGGTGGTTTAACAGGGATTATTCTTGGAGATAGTACACTGGATATTAATGTTCACGATACTTATTTCGTTGTAGCTCACTTCCACTTAGTAATGGGTATATCTGCACTTTACGGTATGTTTGCCGGAATCTATCACTGGTTCCCAAAAATGTTCGGTAGAATGTTGAATAAGAATTTAGGATACGTTCACTTTTGGGTAACCGCAATTTGTGCGTACGGAGTTTTCTTCCCAATGCACTTTATCGGAATGGCTGGTTTGCCAAGACGTTATTACACCAACACGAACTTCCCATTATTTGACGATTTACAAAACGTAAACGTATTAATTACCACTTTCGCTTTAATAGGAGGAGCATTCCAATTGGTTTTCTTATACAACTTCTTTAGTAGTATTTTCTACGGTAAGAAATCAGAACAAAATCCTTGGAAATCTAACACATTAGAATGGACTGCACCAGTTGAACATATTCACGGAAACTGGCCTGGGGAAATTCCTCATGTACATAGATGGCCTTACGATTACAGTAAGCCAGGTCATGATGATGATTTTGTTCCTCAAAATGTGCCTATGAAAAAAGGAGAAGAAGTGTTACATCACTAAAATTTAAATAAATAATATAAAATGCCTTTCTCCCGAAATTTCGGGATGAAAGGCATTTTTATTTGCCTATAACTTTCCTATATTTGTCATATGAACGAAA
Source organism: Flavobacterium sp. (assembly GCA_021740105.1). Lineage (GTDB taxonomy): Bacteria > Bacteroidota > Bacteroidia > Flavobacteriales > Flavobacteriaceae > Flavobacterium. Next base: position 116,143 of record JAIPAM010000001.1, on the reverse strand, counting down.
ACCTAGACCCTACCAACCAAAATTTTAATCCGGAAGAACTTGATCTTGAAAAAAGATTGAGGCCCTTATCTTTTGATGATTTTGCTGGTCAAGATCAAATATTAGAAAATCTTAAAGTTTTTGTAGAGGCGGCAAATCAAAGAAATGAAGCGCTAGATCACACCCTTTTTCATGGCCCTCCAGGATTAGGAAAGACTACTTTAGCCAATATTTTAGCCAATGAGTTAGGTGTAGGAATAAAAATAACTTCAGGGCCAGTATTAGATAAGCCCGGAGATTTAGCAGGGTTATTGACCAATCTTGACGAAAGAGATGTGTTATTTATCGATGAAATCCATCGTTTAAGCCCGATAGTTGAGGAATATTTATATTCAGCAATGGAAGATTTTAAAATCGATATTATGATTGAATCTGGGCCAAATGCTCGTTCAGTTCAAATCAACCTAAACCCATTTACATTAGTCGGCGCAACCACTCGTTCCGGATTATTAACGGCTCCCATGAGAGCCCGTTTTGGAATTCAAAGCCGTTTACAATATTACACCACCGAGCTTTTAACCACTATTGTGGAAAGAAGTTCCTCCATATTAAAAATGCCAATTACCATGGAAGCGGCAATAGAAATAGCCGGAAGAAGTAGAGGAACACCAAGGATAGCCAACTCACTTTTACGTCGCGTTCGTGACTTTGCTCAAATCAAAGGCAACGGAAGTATCGATATTGAAATTGCAAGATATTCATTAAAAGCACTCAACGTTGATGCCCATGGATTGGACGAAATGGACAACAAAATACTAAATACCATCATCGATAAATTCAAAGGCGGTCCTGTCGGTTTATCAACCTTGGCGACAGCCGTATCCGAAAGTAGTGAAACAATAGAAGAAGTATACGAACCCTTTCTAATCCAAGAAGGCTTTATCATGAGAACGCCAAGGGGAAGAGAAGTTACTGAAAAAGCCTACAAGCATTTAGGTAAAATAAAAGGGAATATTCAAGGAGGACTCTTTTAATTGAAGATATTTGATTTAAGATTGTAGAATATTAATTTATGGATTCAAACGAACTTAAGAATAGAACAAAAAAATATTCAATTGCAATTTTAGATCTTGTTGAAATGCTGCCAAATACAATTTCTGGTAGGGCTGTTTCTAATCAAATTGTAAGAAGTGGAACTTCAGTTGGTGCAAATTATAGAGCAGTTTGCAGAGCTAGAAGCGATAGAGAATTTATTGCTAAAATGTCAATAGTAATTGAAGAATCCGATGAAACTTTATTTTGGTTAGAAATTATTCTACAAAAAGAATGGGTAAACAAATCTCAGGTTGATGGAATATGGAAAGAGGGGAATGAATTAACAGCAATTTTTGTCAGTTCCATGAAAACTATTAAAGACAGGGTTAATGCACTAATCTCAAAATCTAAAATCTAAAATCATAAATTATACTCAGTTCATAAAAATCTAAAATCTGAAATCTAAAATCATAAATTATACTCAGTTCATTAAATCCGAAGCCAAGCGCCTCGGGTTTTTGGCTTGTGGTATATCCAAAGCTGGTTTTTTGGAACAAGAAGCACCAAGATTGGAAAATTGGTTGAACAAGAACCAACACGGACAAATGTCCTACATGGAAAACAATTTTGACAAACGCCTCAATCCAACTTTATTGGTTGATGGAGCCAAAAGTGTGGTGTCACTTTTATTGAATTATTATCCTTCAGAAATTCAAAATCAAGAGAGCTACAAAATTTCAAAATACGCCTACGGACAAGATTATCATTCTGTAATTAAAGATAAACTGAAGGAATTATTATTCTCAATTCAAGAAAATATAGGAGCCGTTGATGGCCGAGCCTTCGTAGATTCTGCACCAATTTTGGACAAAGCTTGGGCTGCCAAAAGCGGCCTGGGGTGGATTGGGAAAAATAGTAATTTATTGACGCAGCAAGTTGGTTCTTTTTATTTTATTGCGGAACTTATAATTGATCTCGAACTAGAGTACGATCACGTAATTACCGATCATTGTGGAACCTGCACCGCTTGTATTGACTCGTGTCCTACAGAAGCTATAGTTGCCCCTTATATTGTTGATGGGAGTAAGTGCATTTCCTATTTTACAATCGAACTTAAAGATAATATTCCTGCTGAAATGAAAGGAAAATTTGATGATTGGGCTTTCGGTTGTGATATTTGTCAAGATGTTTGCCCGTGGAATAAATTTTCAAAACCCCATAACGAACCCCTTTTTAATCCAAATCCAGAAATTTTGTCAATGACCAAAACAGACTGGGAAGAAATTACAGAAGAAACTTTTAAATCAGTTTTCAAAAATTCAGCAGTTAAAAGAACAAAATTTGAAGGTTTTAAAAGGAACATCAATTTTATTAAGTAATTTTATTTTAAATTTTTAGTGCTTGATTCAGCCATTATTTTACCGAATTTTAATAAAACTAAACGCAGTAAAGAGGTTGTAATTCAATTCTAACTTTTATCTTTGTGTTGAAAAATTAACATTGAAATGGATAATTACAATAAAAGAAGAGAAGCACTACTATATCACGCGAAACCTACACCTGGAAAAATCCAAGTGGTACCTACCAAAAAATATGCAACTCAAAGAGATTTATCTTTAGCCTACTCTCCAGGTGTAGCTGAACCTTGTTTAGAAATTGTCAAAGACGTTAACAACGTATATAAGTATACTTCCAAAGGAAATTTAGTTGCAGTAATCACCAATGGAACTGCCGTTTTAGGATTGGGAGATATCGGTCCAGAAGCTTCAAAACCAGTAATGGAAGGAAAAGCATTGTTGTTTAAAATATTCGCCGACATTGATGTTTTTGATATTGAAGTTGATACCAAGGACATTGAAGCATTTATTGCCACAGTTAAGAACATTGCACCCACTTTTGGAGGAATAAATTTAGAGGATATTAAAGCGCCAGAATCTTTTGAAATTGAAAGACGGTTGGTTGAAGAATTGAATATTCCAGTGATGCATGACGATCAACACGGTACCGCAATTATTTCCTCTGCTGCCTTATTGAATGCTTTAGAATTAGCTGATAAAAAAATTGAAAAGGTAAAAATCGTTATTTCTGGAGCTGGTTCTGCCGCTTTAGCTTGTGCCAATTTATATGTTTTATTGGGAGTAAAACCCGAAAATATTATTATGTTTGACAAAGAAGGGGTGTTGTCAAGTGATAGAACAGATTTATCAGACTTACAAAAAAGATATTCTCATGGTTCCAAAAAAACTAATTTAAAAGAGGCGCTTATAGGAACTGATGTATTTTTAGGATTATCTGCGGGAAATATATTATCGCCAGATATGTTACTTGGAATGGCAAAAGATCCAATTGTTTTTGCAATGGCCAATCCAATTCCTGAAATTGATTATGACCTTGCTATTTCAACGCGAGAAGACATAATTATGGCCACTGGAAGGTCGGACAATCCGAACCAGGTGAATAATGTACTTGGATTTCCTTATATTTTTAGAGGAGCTTTAGATGTTCGTGCGACCAAAATAAATGAAGCTATGAAAATGGCTGCTGTTGAAGCTTTAGCTGCTTTAGCAAAAGAGTCGGTTCCAGAACAAGTCAATATTGCTTATGGAGAAACCAAACTAATTTTTGGCCGAGATTATATCATCCCAAAACCATTTGATCCTAGATTAATTTCTACAGTTGCCCCTGCGGTAGCTAGAGCGGCAATGGAATCGGGAGTGGCTTTAAATCCTATTTTAGATTGGCAGAAATATGAAGAGGAATTATTAGACCGATTAGGATCTGATAATAAAATGGTTCGATTGCTAGCTAATAGAGCCAAAACGGAACCTAAAAGAGTGGTATTTGCGGAAGCGGATCACTTGGATGTTTTAAAAGCAGCACAAATTGCATTTGAAGACAATATTGCCTTTCCAATATTATTGGGAAATAAAGAAATTATATTAGAGTTAAAAGAAGAAATTGGATTCCTTGCTGAAGTTCCGATCTATGATCCAAAAACGAATGAGGAAGATAAAAGGAGAAATGAATATGCTGACATTTTTTGGAATTCAAGACAAAGACGTGGAATTTCTCTTTTAGATTCCCAAAAATGGATGCGAGAGCGAAATTATTTTGCTGCAATGATGGTCAATCAAGGGCACGCTGATGCTATGGTAACAGGATATTCAAGAAGTTATCCGTCTGTAATAAAACCAATTTTACAATTAATTGATAAAGCTCCTGGAATTTCATTAGTGGCTACCACCAACATGATGATGACCAATCGCGGTCCCATGTTTTTATCGGACACTGCAATTAATCCAAATCCATCTGCTGATGATTTAGCTAAAATTGCTTTGATGACAGCAAAAACTGTTCGGATGTTTGGAATAGAACCAGTAATTGCAATGATTTCATTTTCAAATTTTGGTTCTTCTTCAAATCCAAGTGCCAATAAAGTTAGAGATGCAGTAAAATTCTTACATGAAAACCACCCTGAACTTCAAGTAGATGGTGAAATTCAAGCGGATTTTGCACTAAATTCTGAAATGTTAAAAGACAAATTTCCTTTTTCTAAACTAGCTGGAAAAAAAGTAAATACCTTAATATTTCCAAATTTGGAATCGGCGAATATTACCTATAAATTACTTAAAGAATTGTATAAAGTAGATTCTATTGGTCCAATTATGTTAGGAATGGACAAACCAGTTCACATTTTCCAATTGGGCGCAAGTGTTGAGGAAATGGTAAATATGGTAGCGGTAGCAGTTGTTGATGCTCAAGAAAAAGAAAAGAGAAATAGACCAAAGTAATTAGAATAATCACCAGGTTTAATTAGAACAATACAAAATATAGTGTAGAAGATTTTTCTTATATTTGGAAATTACTTTATAAAATGATAGCACACTTACAAGGGAAATTAGTAGAGAAAAATCCAACAGAAGTCATTATTGATTGTAATGGCGTAGGTTACCATGTAAACATTTCGTTACATACCTATTCGCTCTTACCAAATTCTGAAGCTATTAAACTGTTTACTTATCTTCAAATAAAAGAAGATTCACATACCCTTTTCGGATTTGTAGAGAAATCAGAACGTGAGATTTTTAAAATGTTACTTTCCGTTTCTGGTATTGGCGCAAGCATTGCTAGAACGATGCTTTCATCATTAGAACCAAAACAAATTATTCAGGCAATTGCCTCTGGAGACCTTGTTACTATTCAATCAATTAAGGGCATTGGAAGTAAAACAGCGCAAAGAGTATTATTAGATTTAAAGGATAAAGTGTTAAAATTGTATGATTTAGACGAAGTTTCTATGATTCAAAACAATACAAATAAAGATGAAGCGTTATCTGCTTTGGAGGTTTTGGGATTTGTTAGAAAATCTAGCGAAAGAGTGGTGGAAAAAATTGTGAAAGAGAACCCGGAAGCTACCGTAGAAAACATCATCAAATTAGCATTAAAAAACTTATAATTCTTGAAAACTTTATATATAAAAAGCAGTAAAATAATATTAAAAATAAGTATCTTTTTACTGATATTTTTTTCTGGTTTTATAGCACTAGCTCAAAATAATCCTCCTGTTCAGGACTCAACAAAGATGGGTTTTTCTGTGGGACAACTTGGATTAAATAACCCGCCAAGTGTAGTGAATTTATATGTTTACGATCCCAAATCAGATCGCTATATATTTACAAGTACCATTGCGGGCTATTCCATAAATTACCCTAAATTTCTTACTCCAAAAGAATACGAAGCGATGGTTTTGAAAGAATCGATTCGTAATTATTACAAGAAAAAATTAGACGCGATAGATGGAGTAAAAAAGGGTTCTGAAGAAGCTAAAAAAGATTTATTACCAAAATATTATGTAAATAATAGTTTTTTTGAAACCATATTTGGAGGAAATACTATCGATGTAAAACCAACTGGATCTGTGGAAATGGATCTTGGTGTTCGTTATACTAAGCAAGACAATCCTTCATTTTCCACTCAAAATGCCTCAAATACCACTTTTGATTTTAATCAAAGGATTAGCATGAGCTTAATGGGTAAAGTTGGAACTCGATTAAATGTAAATGCCAATTACGATACGCAATCCACTTTTGCATTTCAAAATTTAATTAAGTTAGAATACAATCCAGATTACAAAGCCAATGAAGATGATATTATCCAAAAGATAGAAGTTGGAAATGTAAGCATGCCATTAAACACCTCTTTAATTCGAGGAGCTCAGAGTTTATTTGGGGTAAAAGCGCAACTACAGTTTGGTAAAACCACCGTGACTGGAGTTTTCTCTGAACAGAGATCTCAAACCAAATCGGTAACTTCCCAAGGGGGCGGAACGGTTCAAGAGTTTGAATTATTTGCCTTGGATTACGATGCTGATCGCCATTTCTTCCTTTCGCAATATTTTAGAAATAAATACGATGAATCGCTTAAAAATTACCCGTATATAAATAGTAGAGTTCAAATAACTAGAGTTGAGGCTTGGATTACCAATAGACAAAATAGGGTAACTACAACTAATAATAATTTAAGAAATATTATCGCACTTCAGGATTTAGGGGAATCTCCAATTACCGGTTTTAATAATAATGAAATTGTAGTTGCAAACCCATCAACGGGGTTTTTTATTGCGCCACCAAATAGTCCTGCCGACAATAAAAATAACAAATACGATCCCGCATTAATAGATAATGGCGGTAGATTAAATAGCAACATTAGAGAAATCGTAACTGCTAGTTCCGGGTTTAACGGAGTAACTGTAAGCGAAGGACAAGATTATTCTAAATTGGAAAACGCAAGGAAATTAACTTCTTCGGAATTTACGTTTCATCCACAGTTGGGTTATATCTCGTTACAACAAAAATTGGCTAATGACGAGGTTTTGGCCGTGGCCTTTCAGTATACAATTGGAGATGTCGTTTACCAGGTAGGAGAATTTGGAACCGATGGTGTTCAAGCTACTGAAACTGGAAGTACAACACCAGGCTCAACCCAACCAACTTCTGTTTCAACTCAAAGTTTACTATTAAAAATGCTGAAAAGCAATTTAACAAGTGTAGAAAATCCTACCACACGGGTTACCACCCCTATTTGGAACTTGATGATGAAAAATATATATCAAATTCCTGGGGCTTTTCAATTGCAACAAACCGATTTTAGATTCAATATATTATATACAGATCCTTCGCCTTTAAACTACATTAATTTAGTTCCACCCCTTCCTCAACCTCAAGATCTTGTAACTAGTACGCCTTTATTGAAAGTTTTCAACGTTGATAAATTAAACTTTAACAATGATCCGCAAACCGGAGGTGACGGTTTTTTTGATTTTATACCAGGTCTAACAGTAGACACTCAAAATGGTAGGATAATATTTACCACTGTTGAGCCATTTGGAAAACACTTATTTGAGAAATTAAGAAATAATAATATAGAAGATTATAATGTTGGTAATTACAATGCCAATCAAACAAAATATGTTTACAGAAACATGTACCGCCAAACGCAAGCAACGGCATTACAAGACAGTGAAAAAAATAAATTTCAATTAAGAGGTAAATTCAAATCCACAGGTGGTGATGGCATTTCTATTGGAGCTTTTAACGTTCCTAGAGGATCGGTTGTGGTTACCGCAGGTGGACGTTTATTGGTTGAAGGAGTAGATTATAGTGTAAATTATCAATTGGGTAGAGTGCAAATTTTAGATCCGTCTCTTCAAGCCTCCAATTCTGAAATTAAAGTTTCATTAGAAAATAATGCTGTTTTTGGTCAACAAACCAGAAGATTCTTTGGTTTCAATGTAGAACATAAAATTTCTGAGAAGTTTATGGTAGGCGGGACTTTTTTAAAAATGTCTGAAAAGCCATTTACCCAAAAATCAAGTTATGGACAAGAGTCAGTTAACAATACCATTTTTGGTTTTAACACTAATTTTTCTACTGAAGTACCTTTCTTTACAAGGCTAGTTAATAAATTGCCGAATGTAGATACCGATGTAGCCTCCAATTTATCTTTTCGAGGAGAAGTTGCCTTTTTAAAACCAGATACCCCTGATGGAGATAAATTTCAAGGAGAGTCGACTATTTATGTTGATGATTTTGAAGGATCACAAACATCAATAGACATGAGATCCCCATTTTCATGGACTTTGTCATCTACGCCTGAGAAATCAATTAGAAGTAGCTACGATTTTAACGCAACCGCAACCGATCTTAGTTATGGATATAAAAGAGCTAAATTATCTTGGTACAGTATAGATCCAACATTTTACGCCTCACGACCTTCGGGAGTTTCAATTCAAGACATTTCATTGAATGCTACAAGAAGAATTTACAGTGACGAACTTTACCCCGTTACAGATATTGCAATTGGACAAACACAAGTTGTAAACACATTAGATCTTGTCTATTATCCAAAAGAAAGAGGAGCATACAATTACAATCCTTCCGCTGCCACAACAAATGAGTTGCCTAATCCACAAAGTAACTTTGGGGGAATCATGCGGTCGTTGAGCGCTACCAATTTCGAACAAAGTAATGTTGAATATTTGCAATTTTGGTTATTAGACCCTTATTATGATCCAGGAAATTCATCAAGTGAAGCATCCCCTAATAACACCGGAAAAATATATTTTAACTTAGGATCTATATCAGAAGATGTTTTAAAAGACGGAAGAAAGCAATTTGAAAACGGACTTGGTGCGGATCAGGTTTTAGTTTCTCCTCAGCCTATTTGGGGAAATGTTCCTGCTTCACAATCTTTAATTTATGCATTTGATACCAATCCAGCCAATAGGTCGAGTCAAGATATTGGTTTAGACGGATTAAGCAATACTGAAGAAGCGTCAAAATTCCCTAACTTCTCTGGTTTTCCTGATCCTTCAGCCGATGATTATGAGTATTATTTTGCTGCCGAAGGAACTGTGATTGACCGTTATAAAAATTATAATGGAACCCAAGGAAATTCACCAATTGACGTAACCGACGTTAGCAGAGGATCCACCACACTTCCGGATGTGGAAGACATTAATCGTGATAATACCATGAATACTATTAATGCGTATTTTGAATACAGCATTGATTTACATAGAAATATGACTATTGGAGTTGACCGATATGTAACGGATATTAGAGAGACCGATGCATCCAATTTACCAACCGGTGCCAATCCAACTCGGGCAAGATGGATCCAGTTTAAAATTCCAATTTCTCAACCCGAAAATACAATTGGAGGAATTTCAGATTTTAGATCGATTAGCTATATGCGTATGTTCATGACTGGTTTTAATGATAATATGGTAGTACGTTTTGGTGCTTTAGATTTAGTTCGTGGAGAGTGGAGACGCTATATTAATACACTTGATGCAGCAGATACTAATCCCTCAGATGACAATACAGACTTAGATGTACTTACTGTAAATATTCAAGAGAACGGCAATAGAAGTCCGATTCGTTATGTGTCACCTCCGGGGGTGGTTAGAGAACAATTGTTCAATAATAATTCAGTGATCAATCAAAACGAACAGTCTTTAGCGATGAGAGTGGGAGGCGACGGATTGCAACCAGGTGATTCAAGAGCGGTTTTTAAAAATGTAAGTGTTGATATGCGTCAATTCAATAAACTAAAAATGTTTTTGCACGCTGAAGCACTTCCTTCACCATCAGATCCTACTCCGTTGCAAAATGACCAAATGATCGGTTTTATTAGATTCGGAAATGACTTTACTCAGAATTTTTATCAAGTTGAGATCCCATTAAAAGTAACTCCTGAAGGCGCTTCATCACCTGAAGAAATATGGCCGGAATTAAATGAAATTAATTTGCCATTGGACTTACTAACGAAATTGAAAGTATTAGCATTAGGAGGAAATGCCCCTGCAGAAGATATCAATGGGATTCGATTTATTGATGATGATATCTTAGATCCTTCATTGGCAACCAATACAAATCGAGGTAAATTAAGACTTGGAATTCGTGGAAATCCAAATTTTGGATTGGTAAGAACCTTAATGGTAGGGGTAAAAAACAAAGCGACAAATACCAGCAACATTCGAGGGGAAGTTTGGTTTAACGAACTAAGATTGGCCGAAATGGATAACGAAGGTGGAATGGCAGCCGTAGTTAGTTTAGATACTAATTTAGCAGATCTAGCCACCGTTTCTGCCTCAAGTAAGAAAAGCACTGTTGGTTTCGGGGCATTGGAACAAGGCCCTAATGAAAGAAGTAGAGAAGATTTATTCCAATACAATGTAGTAACTAATTTGAGTATCGGTAAATTATTGCCAAAAAAATGGGGAATCAATTTGCCTTTCAACTATGCAGTTGGTGAGGAAACAATCACTCCAGAGTACGATCCTTTTAATCAAGATATTAGATTACAACAGTTGTTAGATATCACTTCGAATCAAGCGGAAAGAGACAATATTAGAAACAGAGCTATTGACTATACCAAAAGAAGAAGTATCAATTTTATTGGTGTTAAAAAAGAAAGAGGCGAAAAACAAAAACCTCATATTTACGATCCGGAGAATTTAACATTGTCCTACTCTTACAATGAAGTGGAACGACATAATTTTGAAATTGAAAGTTATGAAGACAAACAGGTAAACACTACGGTTGATTATGCCTATACTTTTCAGCCCAAACCTTTTGAGCCATTCAAAAAAACAAAAATTTTCAAAAAAAGCGATTATTGGAAGTTGCTAAGTGACTTTAATTTTAATTATTTACCTTCTAATATTTCATTTAGTACCAACATTATTAGACAGTACAATCGTCAAGAATTCCGTCAGGTGGAAGTGGCAGGTATTGGATTGGATCCTTTGTACAGAAGAAATTTTCTATTTAATTATCAATATGGTTTCAATTATAATTTGACAAAAGCGTTAAAATTTAACTTCACTGCTTCATCTAATAATATTGTTAGAAACTATATCAATGATAATAATGTTCCAGATAATACCGTAACTATTTGGGACAACTATTTAGATGTTGGAGATCCAAATCAGCACACGCAACAATTGACAATGAATTATGATTTGCCAATAAATAAAATCCCTTTATTTAGTTTTATTAAATCTACCTATTCTTACACTGGAAATTATAGCTGGCTAAAATCGTCTCAGGCTTTAACTTCAATAGATGCAACTGATGGGACTTTGTATAATTTAGGAAATACCATTCAAAATTCTGCAGCTCAAAAATTGAACACTTCATTTAATATGGAGTCATTTTACAGGTACATCGGGTTAGTAAAAACCGCTAAAAAACCGGTACAACAAACGCCTAAAAAAGCACCTGTTCCGGGTCAAAAAGTAATTAGTAATCAGCCACAACAAAATGTTTCTGATGACAATTTATTTATTGCTGGACTTAGAGGAATACTAACAAGTGTAAAAAATGTTCAAATTAATTATACTGAAAATAAAGGTACCGCATTGCCAGGTTATCTTCCAGGGCTAGGATTTTTAGGAACCTCAAAACCAACTTTAGGTTTCGTTTTTGGAGCTCAGGACGATGTGAGATTTGAAGCGGCTAAAAATGGCTGGTTGACCAATTATCCTGAATTCAATCAGAATTTTACTCAAGTAACCAATAAAGCGTTGAACATCACCGCAAATATCGACTTGTTTCCCGATTTTAAAATTGATTTAACAGCCGACAGAACGTATGCGGATAATTTCTCTGAACAGTATGATGTTTCGGCAGGACAATACAATTCCAGATCACCTTATAATACAGGTAACTTTGCAATTTCAACCATAATGATTAAAACCGCGTTCAGAAATAGTGACATCAATCAATCGTCGGCATTTGATGATTTTAGAGGAAATAGAATAATTATCGCCAATCGATTAGCGGAGCAATATTATAACAATACCACTTTCCCAAGAGACGCTGAAGGTTATCCGGCAGGCTTTGGTAAAAACAGTCAAGCGGTTTTGCTTCCATCATTCCTTGCGGCCTATACGGGAGCAATAAGTGATAAAATCGGTGAATCTGCAAAAGGCGTTTCATTGTCTGCCTTTAGAGATTTTCCAATTCCAAACTGGACAGCCAAATACAGCGGATTAATGAGATATGAATTTTTCAAAGAGAACTTTAAACGATTCTCAATTCAACATAGTTACCGATCTTCGTATACAATTAATTCCTTTAGATCTAATTTAGATTACAATCTAAATCCAAATGGGTTGGATAAAGGTGGAAATTTCTTTAATAAAATAATTATAGGTAATGTGAATTTGGTAGAACAATTTAATCCTTTAGTAAGAGTAGATTTTGAACTTAAAAATTCCATGAAGTTTTTAGCAGAAATGAAAAAAGACAGAGCTTTGTCAATGAGTTTTGATAATAATTTATTGACTGAGGTAAGTGGTGTGGAATTTGTTGTTGGAATGGGCTATCGATTTAAAGACGTCACTATTTCTTCTAAATTTGCTGATAATGCTCAAGGGGTATTAAAAGGAGATATTAATATAAAAGGAGATTTTTCTTATAGAAACAACCAAACAATTGTTCGTTATTTAGATTACAACAACAACCAATTGGCTGGAGGTCAGAATCTTTGGTCTGCAAGAATAACTGCTGATTATTCGCTAAGTAAAAATTTGACTACTATATTTTATTACGATCATACCTTTTCTAAAGCCGTAATTTCGACTTCTTTCCCGATGACTAATATTCGTGCAGGATTTACACTAAGATATAATTTCGGAAATTAATTGAAAATAGAATTGTAAATAATACCTTTGTAAAAAAATAATTATAACTATAATAAAATTAAAAATGAATATTCCTTCAAATTTAAAGTACACAAAAGACCACGAATGGGTAAGTATTGATGGTGAAATTGCAACAGTGGGGATCACTGATTTTGCTCAAAAAGAATTGGGCGATATTGTATACGTAGAAGTAGAAACTTTAGATCAAACCTTAGCTAAAGACGAAGTTTTTGGAACGGTAGAAGCAGTGAAAACAGTTTCTGATTTATTTTTACCATTATCAGGTGAAATAGTTGAATTTAATGACGATTTAGAATCTAGCCCTGACACTGTAAATGGCGATCCTTATGGAAAAGGATGGATGGTAAAAGTTAAATTTTCAGATGCTTCAGAAATGGAGGATTTATTGTCAAGCGATGATTATAAAGCGCTAATTGGTGCGTAAAAACAGCTATTTATCGGTTGCGTTAATTTGGACTTTCTCCATCTTGCTCCTCTGTTTAGAGCCAGCAAGTGACTTGCCTAAAATTGAAATTAACAATGTTGATAAATTGGCTCATTTTTCTTTTCACTTTGTATTCATTATTTTATGGTATTTGTATTTTAAATCAGCTACTAAAATAATTAATTATAAAACTCCTGTTATTTTGTTTTTTGCGTCTTTGGTTTTCGGAATCGGAATCGAATGGTCGCAACAAGTATTAACAACTTCTAGAAAAGGAGATGTATTAGATGTGATTTCAAATATAGCAGGTGCTTTTTCAGCTTTGGTTATTTTACTTTCGACAAACTATTATTCAAATAATAAGACCAAAATTTAATTGCAATTTTTATTTTGAGGGCCAATGAATATTAAATCATTTTTGGATTCTACCTACTTAAAAACGGCAGATCAGGCTGGAATAAGTGAAAATGAAAATGTAAAATTAGTTGCAAATTGCATTCAAGAAGCTATTGATGAGAATTTCAAGCTCGTCATGATTCGTCCTAATATGGTTTTTCTAGCTAAGAAAATGGTAGCGGATCAAAAATCAAAAGTTGCAATTGGAACGGTAATTGATTTTCCAAAAGGCAACTCCAATTATTTAAAAAAAATTAAAGAAGCCAAAAAGGCCATTACCAATGGTGCAGATGACTTGGATTTTGTTTGCAATTACGAGGCTTTTAAAAAAGGGAATGTCCTTCTTGTAAAAGAAGAAATTCTAAAATGTACTGAATTTGCAATACAAAATAATAAAGTGATCAAATGGATTATTGAAGTTGCAGCTTTAAACAACCAGCAGATAATCCAGCTTTCTACATTGATAAAAAATGTAGTTATTTCTAATTTTAAAGAAGACGTATATCCCTCAGTTTTTGTGAAATCGTCAACGGGCTTTTATAAAACGAATGACAATTTGCCCAACGGAGCAACCCTTCCTTCTATAATCATGATGCTCGAAAACGCTTCTCCCTTACCAATTAAAGCAGCAGGCGGAGTAAGAAATCACGAAGAAGCTGTAAATTTAATTCGTTTGGGAGTAAAAAGAATTGGAACTTCCGCCGCAAAAAGTATTGCAAGCGGGGAATTAACCTCTGTTAATTATTGATTTCTAAACATTTGTTAAATTATAATTTGTAGCACTATTTTATATAGTTTTCCTTTTGTGAAATGCTATTTTTTAAAGTATCTTTGCACCAGTTTTAAAACCAATAAATCAGCTTTGAACGCTACCATAAACAATCTTTCCTTTAAATCTATTTACACTGATTTTCTTGAAATCACGAAAGCCAGATTGGCTGTAAGTGTTGTTTTTTCTTCTATTGCAGGTTTTATGTTGGGGATTTCATCTTTTCACTCTTTAGATTGGATGGTTCTATTGAAACTCATAATTGGCGGATATTGTATGGTAGGTGCTTCTAATGCATTTAACCAAGTAATTGAAAAAGAATTAGATGTATTAATGGATCGAACAAAAAATCGTCCGGTACCTTCTAAGAGAATGTCTCCGAACTCGGCTTTATCGATTGCCTTTTTGTTAACTATTACGGGTATTGTACTTTTATATACCATCAATGAAAAAACGGCAATGTTTGGGGCTATTTCAATATTTATCTACACTTGTTTATATACTCCTTTAAAAACGGTAACACCGCTTTCTGTTTTTGTTGGGGCATTCCCCGGGGCGATTCCATTTATGCTGGGTTGGGTAGCTGCGACAGGAAACTTTGGAATTGAAGCTGGAACTTTATTTTTAATTCAATTCTTTTGGCAGTTTCCACATTTTTGGGCAATCGGTTGGTTTTTATATGAAGATTATGAAAAGGCAGGTTTCTTTATGCTGCCTTCGGGGAGAAAAGACAATTCAACAGCACTCCAAATAATATTATATACGCTATGGTTAATTATTGCCTCATTATTGCCGGTGTTAGGTTTTACAGGACAGTTTTTTATCACGAAAATTTCAGCGGTTGTTGTATTTTTATTAGGGCTTTGGATGTTATTTTATGCCGTTAAATTATACCAAACACGAACAGCAAAATCAGCAAGAACTTTGATGTTAGTCAGTGTTTCTTATATTACAATATTACAGTTGGTTTATATTTTAGATAAATTTTTACGATAATTATGAGTACATCAATCAATGAAATTAAAGAAAGAAACGCAAGATCATATAAATTGATATTGTTGTTTGCAATGGTCAGTATGTTTATGATGTTTGCTGGATTAACAAGTGCATTTGTTGTAAGTAAATCTAGAGCAGATTGGGTAAAAGACTTTCAATTGCCGAGCGCTTTTTATTATAGTACAGTGGCAATACTTTGCTGTAGCATCACTTTTCATTTAGCAAAAAAAGCGATACAAAAAGACAAAAGAAGTGCTACAACTTCATTTCTTTTAGCTACTTTTGCGCTCGGAATTGTATTCGTAATTCTTCAATTCGCTGGTTTTCGACAAATTGTAGATAGCGGTTATTTTTTTACTGGAAGTGCGAGTTCTATAACGACCACTTTTTTATATATTGTAACAATAGTGCACCTTGCTCACCTTGCTGGAGGGCTAATTTCGCTTTTAATTATAATTTATAATCATTTTAAACAAAAATACAATTCAACACAAACCCTTGGTATTGAGCTTGGTGCAATGTATTGGCACTTTTTGGATTTCCTTTGGGTATATTTGTTTTTGTTTTTATATTTCTTTAAATAAGAAAAATGCTTAAATTTGGGAACTTTTTAATGAATAACTAATATGGGATCGACAGTTACTACTGCAAATAGTGAAGAAAATACTTGGGGTGGCGGAAATGAGCCAATGGGAGCAAGTTATGGTAAATTAATGATGTGGTTTTTTATCGTATCAGATGCTTTAACATTCTCTGGATTTCTAGCAGCTTATGGTTTTTCTAGATTTAAATTTATAGAAACTTGGCCTTTAGCCGATGAGGTGTTCACACACTTTCCGTTTTTACATGGTGTTTCAGCGCCAATGTATTACGTAGCATTAATGACATTTATTTTGATTTTTTCTTCTGTAACAATGGTGTTAGCTGTTGATGCAGGTCATCATCTTAATAAAGCAAAAGTTACTTTTTACATGTTCTTAACCATTATTGGAGGTTTAATATTCGTGGGTTCACAAGCTTGGGAATGGTCTAATTTTATTCGTGGTGAATATGGTGCAATCGAAACTAAAGGAGGAAGTTTACTTCAATTCGTTGATAATACGGGACACAGAGTAAAGCTATCTGATTTTGTAGTTTCTCTACCTAAAGAAAGAGAACAATTAACTAAAAATAAAGGAAAATGGTTTATGGACGAAGCTTCATTACCAACCTATACTGTTGCGGAGGTACAAGCAGGTTTCAAAGCGCATCCTGAATTGTTAATCAGAACTGAAGTTATTTATGAAGACAATGCTGCTTCTAAAGCAGATCCAAAAAACAATACTACTTTAAATAAAGTAAAACAAAAAACGATACTTACAAGAGCAGAATCTGAGCATAGATTAGAAAGTGCTACTTTAGTAGTTGAAGGTGCTAACTTGATAAGAAACGAATACGGAAGTAAATTATTTGCCGATTTCTTTTTCTTTATCACCGGTTTCCACGGTTTCCACGTATTTTCAGGAGTAGTTATTAATATCATTATTTTCTTTAATGTTCTTCTAGGAACTTATGAGAAAAGAAGAAGCTATGAAATGGTAGAAAAAGTAGGACTATATTGGCACTTTGTCGATTTAGTATGGGTATTCGTATTTACAGTTTTCTATCTCGTTTAATTTTTCAAAAGTTATATTATGTCAGACGTTCACGTTTCTAACACAAAAAGAATTTGGTTTGTTTTCGGATTGTTATCAGTGGTAACCACGGTAGAAGTATTCTTAGGAATTATAAAACCAGAATCATTGCACTTGACCAATTTTCTAGGAATGAATTTGTTAAACTGGATTTTCTATATCCTAACTATTTTTAAAGCCTACTATATTGTATGGGCATTTATGCACATGGAGGGCGAAACATCAATACTTAGAAAAGTAGTAGTAGTTCCAGTAATTTTCTTAGTAATCTACCTTTTGTTTATTTTATTAACTGAAGCAGATTATATTTTTGAAGTTTTCAAAAATTCTACCATTAAATGGAATTTTTAACAACATATTAATTCATAAAAAGGGTACGCATTGCGTACCTTTTTTTATTTTTGCATAAATTATCATTAAGAAAAAATGAAAAAAAATATAGTTCTATTTGTCTTGTTTATCCTGCCTATTGTCGCCTATCTATTTTTCGCTTCAGGAGTGAATAGTTTTACTACACTTCCAACGGTAACTCCTAAAATTTCCGATCTTGGAAATTGGAATTCGTTAAATAGCAAGAAAGTTACCCTTAACAATAAAATTACGATTCTTAGCTTTTCAGGAACTGATTTATTAAAAAATAGAGGAAATTATTTCAATCTAAATCAGAAAATATACCAACAATACCATGCATTTAAAGACCTGCAATTTGTAGTAGTATGCCCATTAGGAACAGAAAAGGATGCCAAGTATATTGTAGAGCAGTTTTCTAAGTTTACTGATGTAACGCAATGGAAATTTGTTTTTGCATCAACCGATCAAATCCAACAATTTTACAATCAAATGAAATTGCAAAACAAACTTAATTCCGACTTTGGGACTTCGAATGTGTTTATTGTAGATAAAAACAGAAACCTTCGTGGCCGTAAGAAAAAGAGTGAATACAAAGAAGGTTACGATACTTCATCGCCAGCGGAGTTGGGGAATATCATGTTGGACGATTTCAAAATTATTTTGTATGAATACAGAGCTGCTTTGAAGAAAAATAAAAACGCATCACGAAAAATATAATTTCAAAATGATAAAAAATAAATCATACATCGGGATCTTCTTTGTTATTTTGGTTTTTGGAATCTTTGCAGTTCCTAGAATTATCGATAGAATTAAAAATGGAGAAGTAGTAAAAGGCGATCGATTGGATAATGTTTCCAATCATTCTTCCGAAGAAAACGCTAAACTATTGACAATTGGTCCAGCTCCTGAATTTGAACTTACCGATCAAAATAACAAATTGATATCCAATAAAGAGTTCGCTGGAAAAATCTATGTATTAGAATTTTTCTTTACCACTTGCCCTACAATTTGTCCAAAAATGAATATGAATATGTTGACTATTCAAAATACTTTTTTTGGAAATCCTAATTTTGGAATAGTGTCAATCACCATCAATCCCGAAAATGATACTCCAGAAGTGCTAAAAGAACACGCTAATAAATTAGGAGTAAAATCATCGAATTGGCATTTTCTAACGGGAGATAAGACTAAGATTTTTGATTTAGCCAACAAAGGGTTTAATGTTTATGTTGGACAAAATTCAAAAGTAAATGGCGGTTTCGAACATTCAGGATTATTTGCATTAATAGATAAAAATGGCGATATTCGTTGTCGAAAAGACAACTTTGGAAATCCAATTCTTTACTATGATGGATTAGAAAAAGAAGGCGTTAGAACCCTACAACAAGACATTGCAATTTTATTAAAAGAATAATTATGGAAACGAATAACATTGAAAAAAAATACAACAATTGGATTATTGCTTTATCAGTAATAATTCCTGTTGCTGTTGCAGTTCTATTCAAAATCAAACTTAAGGATTTAGGTTTTAACGTAGCTCCAATGCCGATTTTACCACCAATTTATGCGACTATAAATGGAATAACAGCTGCTTTGTTAGTTACTGCTGTAATGGCAATTAAAAATGGCAATCGTAAACTTCATGAGTTGTTGATGAAAATTGCAATTGGTTGCTCGTTAGTGTTCCTAGTTTTATATATCGTATATCACATGACTACCGATTCTACTCCTTACGGCGGAACCGGAGCTTTAAAATCTGTTTATTTTTTCATTCTGATTTCTCATATCACATTGTCAATTGCTACAATTCCACTTGTTTTAATAACGTATGTTCGTGCCTTGGCTGAAAAATTCGATAAGCACAAAAAAATTGCAAAAATCACTTTTCCAATTTGGCTTTACGTTGCGGTTACTGGAGTTTTAGTCTATGTGATGATCTCTCCTTATTATGTTAATTAAAGTGGAAAAACATTTAAAAGTTAAAATTCAAAATAAAATTTCTAAGAATTTTATTGCTCTTTTACTTTCTATTTTTTTCTCAATTACAGCAAATGCGCAATGCGCTATGTGTAGAGCAGCTCTAGAAAGTGAGGGAAATACCGCCAAAGCCAAAGGAATTAACGACGGTATAGTTTACCTAATGGTTATTCCTTATGTTCTAGTAGGTTTAGTTTTTTTTGCGGTCTATAAAATGTACCAAAAGAAAATAAAAGCCTAGTTACTTCAAACCATCTACGGCAACTTTTACATTTCCATTTACTTTAACAAATGCAATAATCGCTTTGTTGGTCAGTTGTATTTTTTGAAAGTCTACAGCATCAATTTTACCGTTTATTACTATTCCCGGCATAGGAGAATAATTCTTTAAATAATTCATCATACTTTTCTTTCCGTCCTCTAAATTCGATTGAATGGAATAACGACAGCTTGCTTGAATTTTTTTCAATATCAACCCTTGAGCCAACCAATTGGCAGTTTTCATCAATTTGCTTTTCGTATCTAAAACGTAATCCAATTCGTCAAAATAAATTTCTTTCGTAGTTTCATTATATTTGGGAATTCCCGCTAAATAAACCGTTCCATTAATAGAACCCAACATATCTAATGCGATAACCATTTTGCCATTTTTGTGCCAAACAGCCACATTTTGAACAGTTACTTTTTTACTTCCAGAACCGTATTCTTGACCAGCAAAATTCTTAGTGATAATCATTGATGCATCTTGGTAACTAGAAACCGCAACAATATTTGCAGAAATAGCATCCGGCATTTGAGTCACCGATTTTAAAACTATTTTGTTCTTATCATATTTAGTCAATGGTTTTTGACCTATTAAAGTTTCCATATTGCACTTTAATCCCATGGCTAAAGATATATTGTCTTTAATAAATCGGGCGTCCGTTGCGTACAATTCTATTGGTACAATTCGCAACCAACTTTGAAAGGTTTCATTCATTTGAAAAGGGGTACAAATTTTTTCTAATGCCTCAAGAACATTCGGTTTAAAATCCATTGAACTTTCAATTGCTTCGTCGATAGTTCGCTCAATTTTCGATTTAAATAATTTTATGGTAGGATTAATAAGATAAGTAATTGGAATCGATTTTCCCATAACCACAGTGGTTGGGCTTTCATTCCAATCCAAAGATTTAAATTCTGTTTTGGTACTCAACTTCCAGTTGGATAATTTCACTTCGCTTAAAAGGGTAATATTTCCATTCAAATTAAATTCTTGAGTGCTATACAATGCAATTCCTAATTTGTCAGTTCCAATTCTGTATTTAATAGCCGCTTTTAAAGGTAAAACGGTTTTAATTTTTCCATCTAAATTGGTAATTGAAATAGGAGCCAACTTCCAAATTGATATTTGAATATCGTCATCCTCAATTTTATTGTCTTCATAAATCAGTCCATTCATTAATTTATTAGTCTGATTTTCAATATCTTTTAGTTTAATGTCAATTGGAATACTTATAAAAGAAGGTGTGTTTTCGTACACTAAAGGCGAAGCATCATCTGGTTCCGGTTTTAAAGCGGTAATTTTTGAAGTAGTGCCGCAACTATAAAAAAGAGTTAGCACAAAAAGAAGACTGATTTTAGAAATTGTTCTCAAAAGGATTTTATTATATAATTAAAGTGCAAAAATAATTTTAATTTCCCTTAAAAACTAAAATCTCAGTAACATAAATACTAATAATTCGTTTAATAAGATTAAGTTAAATTTGGTATAAATTGCTAAAAAAAGTTAATTTTGCAATTGCATCCATCGATTTAGAAATTGGTATCACATGAAACAAACTTATATTACTAAAATCGCATTTCTATCTTTTCTTTTGTTGAGTGTGTTTTCTCAAGCACAGTCAAAAAAGTGGACTTTGGAAGAATGTGTTGACTACGCCATCAAAAACAATATTTCAATTAAACAATCGGAATTAGATGGAAAATCTGCCGCAATAGATAAATCTTCGGCGATTGGTGGTTTCCTACCTTCATTGAATATCAATGGTTCCCATTCGTGGAATATTGGTTTAAACCAAAACATAACCACGGGTTTATTAGAAAATCAAACCACACAATTTACAGCTGCGGGATTAAATTCTAATATTGATGTTTATAACGGAATGCAAAATCAAAACCGTTTACGAAGAGCCAATCTGGCACTTCTGGCGTCTTCTTACCAGCTTTCAAAAATGAAGGATGACGTTTCTTTAAATATCGCTAATGCTTTTTTACAAATATTATTCAATAAAGAGAATTTAAAAGTTCAAAAAGAACAACTTTCAAATAATGAAAAACAGTTGCAACGTTCGCAAGAGTTAGTGAATGCCGGAGTCGTTCCAAGAGGAGATTTACTTGATATTAAAGCGACAGTTGCTTCCAATAGTCAAGCGATTGTAATTGCACAAAACGCATTGTTAATTTCAAAATTAAGTTTAGCTCAATTATTACAATTGGAGAATTTTCAAGATTTTGATATTGTAGATGCTAATTATCCAGTTACGGAAAGTGCTACTTTACTTCAAACGCCTGCTGCAATATATACTAAAGCAAAGGAAGAACGTGTTGAATTAAAAATTGCAAAAACCAATTTAGAAATTGCCGAACGCGATGTAAAAATTGCAAAAGGCGCATACCAACCTTCCATACAAGGGTTTTATAGTTTTAGCACAAGAGCAGCTTATTCTGATAGACTTGTTTTTGATGCTGCTGGAAATCCAAGTTTTCAACCTCCATTTACTTTATTGAAACAATTTGATTTAAATAAAGGGCATTCTTTTGGTCTCCAGATGAATATTCCAGTGCTTAATGGTTTTGCAACAAAGAATAATGTAGCGCGTTCTAAAATAGCTTTGGACCGTTCTAAAATTGCATTAAGCCAACAAGAATTAGATTTAGAGAGAAATATTTATACCGCGTTTACTGATGCAAAAGGAGCCATGAAAGCTTATGAATCGGCAATAATTACATTAGAAGCGAGACAAGAAGCTTACAATTATGCAAAAGAGAAATTTGCAGTTGGAATGCTAAACGCCTTCGATTTAAACCAATCACAATCATTATTTGTAAATGCACAATCCGAAGTGGTTCGCACTAAATACGATTATATTTTTAGAGTTAAAGTAATTGAATTCTATTTTGGAATTCCAATAATTAAATAATAGTACCCATGTCAAAGAAAACAATTTATATTTTATTAGGTTCAGCAGTTGCACTAATCGCCGTTTTATTAATCTTATCTAAAACTGGGGTTATTGGGAAAAAAGATAAAGGGACAGAAGTTGAAATAGCAACTGTAAATGAAATTACAGTCGTTGAAACGGTTTCGGCAACTGGTAAAATACAACCTGAAATTGAAGTAAAAATTTCATCAGAAGTTTCAGGTGAAATTATCGCTTTGCCAGTTAAAGAAGGACAAGTGGTTAAAAAAGGAGATTTATTAGTCAAAATAAACCCTGATTTATATACTTCTGGTTACCAACGTACGATTTCTAATTTATCTGGAACAAAAGCTGGTTTGAGTCAAGCGGACGCCTCTTTCAAGGAAGCGAAATCAAATTATGATAGAAGTAAAACCTTATTTGATAAGGGGATAATTTCAAAATCAGAGTGGGACAAAGCTATTGCCTCTTTTGAAGTTGCAAAAGCTTCTAAAGAATCTGCGTATTATAATGTACAAAGTGCTTCAGCAACTGTAAGCGAAGCCAAAGATAACTTAGGTAGAACCACAATATATGCTCCAGCAGATGGAACTATTTCAATGTTGAATGTAGAATTAGGAGAACGCGTTTTAGGAACACAACAAATGACTGGAACTGAAATTCTGCGTGTTGCCAATTTAAACAATATGGAAGTTGAAGTAGATGTTAATGAAAATGATATCGTAAAAATCAATGTTGGTGATACCGCAAAAGTAGAAGTGGATGCCTATTTGAAAAAAGAATTTAAAGGAGTAGTTACTAGTATTTCAAATTCTGCAAGTTCTGCCTTAACAGCTGATCAAGTAACCAATTTTAAAGTAAAAGTTAGAATTCTAAAGGAATCTTATTTGGATTTATTAGTAGGAAAACCATTAACTTATTCGCCGTTTAGACCAGGTATGACCGCAACAGTTGACATTATTACAACAAGAAAAGTAAATGTTATTGGAATTCCAATTAGTTCAGTTGTTGTAAAATCAGACACCACAGCAACATCAAAAATGGTGGTTGAAGATTCAAAAGATAAAGAAAGTAAAGTTGCACCAAAAAGTGATAAGAAATTTGAATGCGTATTTGTAAAAGTTGGTGACAAAGCTAAAATTAGAATAATCAAAACTGGAATTCAAGACGATACCAATATCGAAGTGCTTTCCGGACTTAAAAAAGGAGATGTCGTAATTGTTGGACCTTACACCACAGTAACAAAAGATTTGAATTCTGGTGATAAAATTATTGTAAGTTCTGGAATTGAAAAAACAGAAAAGAAATAATAATCAAATTTATCGAGTGACTTATATTCTCAATTTAGAAACAGCAACCAAAAACTGTTCTGTATCCATTTCACTAGATGGAAAGACTATTTTATGTAAGGAAATTGCAGAAGTAGGTTATTCTCATGCTGAAAGGTTACACGTTTTTATAGAAGAATGTCTAAAAGAATCAAAAATAACCGTTAACGATTTATCTGCAATTGCAGTTAGTCGTGGTCCAGGATCCTATACTGGACTCAGAATTGGAGTTTCTGCAGCTAAAGGGCTTTGTTTTGCACTGGATTTACCATTAATTTCGGTTGATACCTTACAGGTTTTAGCGTCTCAATTATCAATTACGGAAGGAGTAATTATCCCCATGATTGATGCACGAAGAATGGAAGTTTATTCGGCAATTTTCACTTCTAAATGGGATAAAATTAGAGAAGTTCAAGCTGAAATTCTTACTGAAAATTCATTTGAAGGTATTTCTGAAACGATTCACTTTGTTGGAGATTGTGCTGAAAAAGCAAAAACAGTTTTAACGAATACCCATTTTATTTTTCATGAGGAAATTATTTATCCTTCGGCAAATGAAATGAGTGCATTGAGTTATCAGAAATTCCAACAAAATGAGTTTGAAGATGTAGCCTATTTTGAACCATATTATCTTAAAGATTTTATGGCTACAGTAGCTAAAAAATAATTAAATTTTATTTAGCACTTCATTGAAATTGGAGGTTGGAAGCTGACAAGTTTGGTTTTGACAAACATAAAACAACATTTCATTTTCTATATATCGGTCTTTTAGAAATGGCAATTCCGAAATTTTATTCGCACCAGCAAGAAGTAAATTAGGATGATATACCCGATTTATTTTGGTTAGGTATTCCAATGCCATTTCACCGCAAATACCTAGTTCTTTTTGTTGTTCGGAATAGTTCAACAGAACATTTAACCAGTTAGAATAGGCCGAGGGGTAATCAATGTTTGGAATTATTTTTTTTAGCATTTTCAGGCAAATGGATTCGTAATATTGATTTTGGAAATAGACACTCAATTGAAACAAATTATTTGCCATAACTGAATTTGAAGCAGGAATTACATTGTCTTCGGTTTCAAAATGAGTTGCAATTAAAGGGTCATCATTTTTGGAAGTAAAGGAGAAAAACTGCTCGGTTTCATCATAAAAATGATCAAAACAATAATCGGTAAGTTGCTTAGAAATACGAAGCCATTTTTCATCAATTGTTACTTCATAAAGTGATATAAAGGCTTCAATTACAAAACAATAATCTTCTAAATAGCCATTAATATTAGCGGTTCCATTTTTGTAATTATGAAGTAAATTACCTTCTGATAACAATAATTTATCAATAATAAAATCAGCGTTTTTTAAAGCTATTGCCAAATATTTTTCATCACCCAATGCTTTAAATGCATCAATATATCCTTTAAGCATTAAGGCATTCCATGAGGTCAATGACTTGTCATCCAATCTTGGTTTACTTCTTTTTTCTCTTTCATCAAAAAGTAATTTTTCCCAATTTTTTTTCTTGTTTTGTAAGTCGGTGAGTTTTATTTTATTGCTTTTTGCAATAGTTTCTAGGTCTTGATTTTGAATCAGCACGTAATTATCATTTTCCCAATAACCAAATTCGTTGATATTAAAAACTTGACTAAATAAAAGAAAATCTTCGGGTATTATTTTTTCTAAATCAGATTGATTCCACACATAAAAAGCACCTTCTTCCAAATGTCCATTGCGATCTAAACTATCAGCATCAAGGGCACTATAAAATCCGTTCTCATTATTTATTAAATCTCTCGAAACGAACTGAAGTGTTTTTTCAATTACCTCTTTGTATAATGGATTTTTGGTTAATTTATAAGCATCAGCATAAAGAGACATCAATTGACCGTTGTCGTAAAGCATTTTTTCAAAATGGGGAACATGCCATTTCATATCTACAGCATAACGTGAAAAACCTCCGTCAACCGTGTCAAACAAACCGCCAAAAGCCATTTTTGTCAATGTTAAATTTACAAAGTTTAGAATGTCTTGTTGTTTTTCTTGATGACCGTATCGCAATAGAAATTTATAATTGTTTGGCATCATAAATTTTGGTGCACGCGCCATTCCTCCAAAATCTAAATCGAAACTCTTTCGCCATTTTTCAATTAACGGCTCAATACAATTTTGGTTTAATTGTTCTGAGGTTATTTCAGTGTTTGAAAAATTCAAACTATCAATTCCAAGTTTCAATTTTTCAGCATACTCAATCATTTTTTCAGGGTTTGATTGATATATATGGTGTAATTTTTCAAGTGTTGAAATCCATTCTTCTTTTCGAAAATAAGTACCTCCCCAAACCGGTCTTCCATCGGGAAGAGCCACCACATTTAATGGCCAGCCGCCACGGCCAGTAATTATTTGAATCGCTTTCATGTAAATTGCATCTACATCGGGGCGTTCTTCCCGATCCACTTTAATATTGATGAAGTGTTGATTCATTGTTTCGGCCACTTCAACATTTTCAAAACTTTCGTGTTCCATCACATGACACCAATGGCAAGCGGAATAACCAATACTAATGACAATTAGTTGGTTATTTTTTTCAGCTTGAGCTAATGAATCTTTGTTCCATGCTTTCCAATGCACGGGATTATTTGCATGCTGCAAAAGGTAAGGACTGGTTTCAGAAATTAGTTGGTTCATGGTAACGTTTTTAGCCCAGATGGCAGTGAAAATCCCACGCTTTTGCGTGGATTGTAGCGAACAGCTGGATAAAGCTTCAAAAAATAAAAAGCGATTTAAAATACTTCTACTATAATTGTTTGAAATTATCCGTTGATAGCCTCCACTTTAATATTTTCATCGTTCAGCATGTCTTTCAACATATTTTCAATTCCACTTTTTAGGGTAAAAGTAGAAGAGGGGCAACCGTTACACGCGCCCTGAAGTACCACTTTTACTCTTTTTTCCTTTTCATCGTAAGAATCAAACAGAATGTTACCACCATCTGCAGCAACTGCGGGTTTAACATATTCCTCTAAAATATTGATAATTTTTTGGGAAGTAGTGTCTAAATTATCAAAATTGCTGATTTTTTGTTTTTCTAGTTTCTCGGTATTTTCTATTAAAAATTCGTCCAATACTGTGCCACCATTTTCTATGAAAAGTTTAATAAAACTGCGTAATTCTAATGTAATTTCATTCCAATCGTTGACTTCATATTTGGTTACTGAAATATAATTCTCGTCAATAAAAACCTCTTTCACATAGGGGAAACTGAATAATTCTTTAGCTAAAGGAGACGCCTTAGTTTCGTCAATATTTTTGAATTCCACCCCGGTTTTAGTTAACATTCTGCTTACTACAAATTTTAGAGTTGCAGGATTTGGAGTCGTTTCGCCATAAACGGTTATGGGTTGTTTTTTAAGTTTATTTTCATCGACTTTAATGATTATACCTCCGTTGTTTACAAATTCCTCAATTTGTTCGGCGACAGCTTCTTGGACGTCTTCCCATTCTACGATTGAATATCTTTCAATAGCAACAAAATTTCCAGAAATATAAACTGTCTTTACAAAGGGTAAATAAAATAATTGCTGAGCCAGTGGAGAATCTTTGGCCTCATCTATATTTTTAAATTCAAAACTTTCGTTTTGAGTAATAAAATCCGGGAATTCAAATTTTAATATGGTAGGATTTTGAGTGCTTTTTATTGCTATTTTCATCATTTTAAATCTATTTATATCCTTTGAAATAAGGAGCTACAAAGGTAAATAATTTCATTAAATATTGAAGGCAATTTAGAAAATGATTGTATTGGTTTTTTGGAAAGGAACCCTTACAATAAAATAGGAACTTAAAGCGTTATTTAATTTCGAATAGCTATAAATATATTAGGTTGTATTTGATAAGTAACTTAAAAATTTATATATTTGACCGGAATAAAAAAGAGTACCTTAGATTTTAATCAATAAAAGGAGAGATTTTTCGATTTTCATATTTCTTTTTATGAATTATAAACTTGAAAGATTTATTTTGTTTTATCACCACTCTCTATTGCAATTCATAAAAGAATTATAAAAAATGAATATTAAAAAATTATACATTTTGGGTCTGATGTTTATTGCTCAATTTACTTTCTCTCAGGAAGGTGTTGCGGTATATTCAGATTATTTATCAGATAATTATTATTTGATACATCCATCAATGGCGGGAGCTTCAAGTTGTACCAAAATTAGATTAACAGCTCGTAAGCAATGGTTTGAGCAACAAGATGCCCCTCAATTACAAACATTAAGTATTAATGGCCGATTGAATGAAAAATCAGGTGTTGGTATGATCGTATTTAACGATGTAAATGGTTATCATTCTCAAAAAGGATTAAAAATGACTTATGCTCACCACTTGATGTTTTCAAGAGATGAATCTGATTTGAATCAACTTTCTTTTGGAATTAGTGGAGTTTTGATTGAGAGTCAATTGGACGAAACTAAGTTTAGAAATTCTGGGAATTATGATCCAATTGTGGATGGAACGATTGTTCAAAAAGAGTCTTACATGAATTTTGATATTGGAGCTTCTTATAGTTATTTAGAATTTTTCTCTCATTTAACCATTAAGAATGCTGTTGAAACCAGACGAAATATTTATACTGCCTACGAGAGTGACAACCTTAGAAAATTAATTTTTAGCGCTGGATATACTTTTGGAGATTCAGATATTGTTTTATGGGAGCCTTCAATAATGTTTCAATCGGTAGAAAAAACAAAAGAAAGCACAATAGATTTTAACTTAAAAGCGTATAAAAATTTCGAAGACGGGAAAATTTGGGGTGGTCTTTCATATAGACGAAGCCTTGATGGTGCTCAATACATTAAGGGTAACGGAATAGCGGAACAAAAATTACAATATCTTACGCCTATTTTAGGAGTAAATTACAAAAATTTCATGTTTGCATATACCTATTCACAATTATTTGGAGATGTAAAGTTTGACAATCCAGGATTCCATCAAATTACAATTGGTTTAAATTTATTCTGTGAACCAGAAAGATACCACTGTAACTGTCCTGCTAATAATTAAATTAATTTTTAAATATACAGTCCCGATTATTCGGGACTATTTTTTTTAACTATGTTGATAAAAGCTGTAAACGGAAAATCGCCTTCTATCCCTGAGGATTGTTATGTTGCTGAAAATGCTACTATTGTTGGCGAGGTTACATTTGGAAATTCCTGTAGCGTTTGGTTTAATGCAGTAATTCGAGGAGATGTGAATTTTATTAAAATTGGTAATAAAGTCAATATTCAAGATGGGGCAGTAGTTCACTGTACCTATCAGAAGCATCCTACAATTATTGGCAATAATGTTTCAATAGGTCACAATGCCATTGTTCATGGGTGTACCATTCATGATAATGTATTAATTGGAATGGGAGCCATAGTGATGGATAATTGTATTATTGAAAGTAATTCCAT
Source organism: Flavobacterium sp. (assembly GCA_021740105.1). Taxonomy (GTDB): domain Bacteria; phylum Bacteroidota; class Bacteroidia; order Flavobacteriales; family Flavobacteriaceae; genus Flavobacterium. Next base: position 86,845 of record JAIPAM010000001.1, on the reverse strand, counting down.
TATTGCGGCTGGAGCAGTAATTACTCAAAACACGGTGGTTCCTTCTGGAACTATTTGGGCCGGTATTCCTGCAAGAAAAGTCAAGGACATTGATCAATCCGATTTTGCGGGGGAAATCGAAAGAATATCTAATAATTACGTGATGTATTCCAGTTGGTTTAAAGAGGAAAACTAAAAATCACTTTTAACTGCATTGTATTTATTTTCCAAAATATCATTAAGCACTTTCGGTTCGATATTGGAATAAAATTCATATTTTCCTTTCTCTAAATTACTAATTCCCGTTTGATTTTGTAGAACGGTTAGAGTTTGTTTTGCAACCGCTTCTCCTGAATCTATTATTTGAATGGTTTTAGGAAGTATTTGTTTAATTTTTGGTATCAAGTAGGGGTAATGGCTACAACCTAAAACCAAGTAATCAATATTTTTTTCGATCATTGGAGTTAAATAGGAAGATAAAAGCTCTTCCATTTTAGGAGAATTTATTTCGCCATTTTCAATTAATTCAACTAATCCAAATCCTATTTGCTCAATAATATTTATATCGTGATAGAAAGATACTGTTTTGTTAAATAGCTCACTACTAAGGGTGCCTTTTGTAGCTAGTATACCAATAGTCTGTGTTTTAGAATGAGTAGCTGCTGGCTTAATGGCTGGTTCAATTCCAATGAAAGGTACGTCATAAGTGGCCCTAAGTTCTTTAATTGCATTTGTAGTTGCTGTATTACAAGCCACAACAATAATTTTGCAATTTTTATCTAATAATAATTCGGTATTTTTTTTACTTAATGCGATAATCTCTTCTTTAGATTTTATTCCATAAGGTGCATTTTTACTATCGGCGAGGTAAATGGTGTTTTCATTTGGCATCAATTGGTGGATGGCTTTCCAAATGGAAGTACCTCCTATTCCTGAATCAAATAAACCGATGGGATTAGTATTAATCATAGAAACAAATGTAAAAAAAAACTGCTCATATTTTGAGCAGTTTTTAAATATTTTAATTGAAAGGAATTAGAATCCTAGTTCTTTCTTAACATCTACAGTTAAGTTTGGACCTTCAGCTAATAATAGACTTTCTGAGTTCAATATATATTGGAAACCTTTTGCTTTTCCTACTTTTTGAATTGCAGCTTTAATTTTTTCTTGAATAGGTTTCATCAATTCTGCTTCTTTCGATTGTAATTCTTTTTGTGCAGTTTGTCCGTATTCTTGAATTCTTTTTTCCATATCTTGAACTTCTTTTTGACGTTCAATATTCATTTTTTCAGATACAGTTGCTACTTCACCTTCGTATTTTTTGATTTTAGCTTGGTACTCTTCGCCCATTGTTTTGTATACTGCTTGGTATTCAACTCCTAATTTCTCTAATTGTTTTTGAGCTTCAAGAATTGCTGGCATTTTAGACATGATTTCATTCACTTCTACATGAGCTGTTTTCGATTGTGCAAAAATTTGGTTAGCACCTAGGAAAAAGATTGTAGCTATTAGTAAGCATTTTAATTGTTTCATCATTTTTAGTATTAATTATTAATTTATTGGTTTTGTTTTTAATTTTTCTTCTCTTGCTTTTTTAGCGGCTTCTCTGTCCTCTATAATTTTTTTATTTCTTTCTTCGAGTTCTTTTTTTCTTTCCTCGATTATTTTAGCTCTAGCTTCTGCAGCAGCTTGATTTTGTGCTTTTAGTGCAGCAGCTTTTTCTTCGAGTTCTTTCTTTTTATCTTCAAGTGCTTTGGCCCTAGCTTCAGCGGCTGCTTGATTTTGAGCTTTTAAAGCGGCAGCTTTTTCTTCAAACTCTTTCTTTTTTGCGTCAATAGCAGCTTGATTTTGTGCTTTTATAGCGGTTGCTTTTTCTTCTTGCTCTTTCTTTCTGTCTTCTATCGTTTTGTTTCTGGCTTGAGTAGCTGCATCATTAGCAGCTTTAACCTTAGCGGCTTTTTCTTCAAGTTCTTTCTTTTTTGCTTCGTCTGCTAATTTTTTCTTTTCTTCAGCTTCGGCTTTTTTCTCGGCAATTGCTTTTTCTCTAGCTAATTTTTTATCATCAAGAATTTTTTGTCTTTCAAGCATTTCAGGATTTTCTCTTATTGCATCCTCTCTTGCATCTTTTTCTTGCTGTAATTTAAGCTGTTTTTTTGTTAGTTGCTCTTTTTGTTCCGCTCTATTTAATTCCCTTAAAACTTGCTCGCTAATATCGTATCTTTTGGATGCAAAAAGCATCGTTAAATCAGATGATTTGTCAAAAATAAAATCATATTTTTTAGAATCTGCTAGATCTTGAACGATTGTAAATATTTGATCTTGAATGGGTTTTACTAAAATTGATTTTTGAATTAGCAAATCTCCATTGGGTCCAAATCTTTTTTGATTGTAATCTAATAACTCCTTTTCCTGAAACGCAATTTCTTCTTGTTTTTCAGCAATTAGTTCTTTTGTTAACAATACTTGTTCTGCTTTTAAAGCGTCTTTAAGTTTTGTAATTTCATTATTTCTAATCTCAATTTCTTGTTTCCATTTTTGCGCTTTAAGCTCCAATTGGTTTTTTGCTTCTGTATAGCTTGGAACATTTTGTAATATGTATTCCATGTCTATATAACCAATTTTAACCCCTTTTGTTTGACCAAAGGTTATAGCTGTAAATAGAATTGTCAAAAATAGTAAAAATTGTTTTCTCATAACTTAATTTTATTAGAAAATATTACTTTCGTTAAAATTGTTGACCTATAATAAAATGTGTTTCCCATCCGTTAGGTTTTGTTAATCCTTGTATAGGTAATGCGTCGAAACCATATCCAAAATCGATACCCAATAAACCAAATGCTGGCATAAATACTCTTAACCCAAATCCGGCAGAGCGCTGAAGGATAAATGGATTGTAATTTTTAAATGAATCATAGGCTGCTCCACCTTCAGCAAATGTAAGTGCATAAATTGAAGCGGATGATTTTAACGTAAGTGGGTATCTTAATTCTAGTGAAAATTTGTTATATACTGTAGCGCCATTTTGTGCTCCACGGCTATCAGATGGAGTTAAAGATTGGTTAGGGTAACCTCTTAATCCAATTATTTCACGTCCATCTAATGCAAAGTTGGCCAAACCATCACCCCCTACAAAAAATCTTTCAAATGGGATCATCCCACGATCTTGATTATAAGAACCAAGGAACCCAAATTCACCTAATGAACGGAGTACTAGTTTGCCATATATTTTGGTAAACCAATCTGCCTTAAATTTAATTTTATAATATTCTAACCATTCAAATTTTTTCTGATCTACTTTACCTTGATCGGTGTCTGCTTCAACATAACTGTCTGCTTTAACTTGATAATTTGATCCATTAATTTCTTGCGTAGCGATGTATTCTCCAGGAGCTACCCAATTGTTATTTACATCAAAATAACCAACGCCAGTATTTGTTAATTTATATTCTGCCAGTTTACCTAAATTAGCATAGTCTATTTTATTAAATAAAGAAAATGGAGGAGTGAATTTTGCCGAAACACTAAATTCAGAACCATAGGTTGGGAAAATTGGATTTACCCCTTTATTATTTCTACTTAATCCAATTGTATAAGCAAAATTTCTAGAGGCACCATTACCAAATGTAAATAATCCTGTATTATAATTATTTAAATCATAGTATTGAAAACTTAACGAATTTGAAAGCACAAAGGAATCATCGGGTACAGTTAATCTTTTTGCTAATCCTATTGAGGCTGATAATATATTGAAGCTTTTGCTTTTATCAACACTACCAGTAGCAAAGTCATTCAAAAATTGCTTGCTATAGGACAGTGACGTACTAAATTGAACTGGTTTTTTACCGCCTAACCATGGTTCTGAGAACGACATACTGTAAGTTTGAAAAAACATACTCCCTTGTAATCGTAACGATACTTTTTGTCCATCTCCCATCGGTAAGGGCCTATAGGCTTCCTTATTGAATACATTTCTCAAGGAGAAATTATTAAATGACAAACCTAAAGTTCCAATAAAACCTCCACCGCCATAACCTCCTTGAAGTTCAATTTGGCTTGACCCTTTTTCAACTAAATTGTATTCTATATCTACTGTTCCTGCTGAAGAATCTACATTTTTAAATTTTGGATCAATTGCTTCTGGATCAAAAAATCCTAATTGTCCAATTTCTCTAATTGTCCTAACAAGATCATCTTTACTGTATTTTTCTCCCGGTTTAGTTCTAAGCTCGCGGTAAATGACTTCGTCATGTGTTTTGTCATTTCCTACTACCGTTATTTTATTAAAATAGGCTATTGGCCCTTCAACCACTCTAACTTCAAAATCAATAGTATCGTTTGCGGTTTTTACTTCTACAGCATTAACATTTGAAAACAAATAACCATTATTTTGGTATAAATTAGTGATGTCTTCTCCATCCGGTTTTGATTTGTCTGAAATTCTCTTTTCAAGTAAAACTCCATTATAAGTATCCCCTTTTTTTATACCCAAGATACTTCTTAAACCTTGATCAGAATATACCGTATTTCCTAAAAATTTAATATTTCCAAAGTAGTATCTGTTTCCTTCCTCAACATTAATATTTATAGAAAGACTATTTTTTTCTTTATTAAAATAAACGCTATCCGATACTATTCTAGCATCACGAAATCCTTTTTCTTTGTAAGCGTCTATAATTTTTGCTAAATCAGTTTTGAATTTGTCTTTAATATATTTAGAAGCTTTAAAAATTCTAATTGGATTTTTTTGCTTTGTATCAGACATTGCGTTGCGCAATTTTTTATCTGAAAATTTAGAATTGCCTTCAAAATTGATACTGCCAATTTTAATTTTTTCCCCTTTATCAATCCCAACAACAAGTTTCACTCTGTTATTTTCTGTAGTATCGGTTACTACATTAATAGCAACCTTGGTATTGTAAAAACCGTCTTTCTTATATTTGTTTTCGATATAATTTTTGGTAGTAGTTAGAAGATTTTCATTCACTACTTTTCCTGGAGTCAAACCATTTTCTTTAATTAAATCTTCAATTTTATTTTTCTTAACACCATTGAATTTAACTTTTGTTAATTTAGGAAGTTCATTGATATTCAATTCTAGAAAAATACTGTCTGCTTTAATTTGAGTAACAAAAAAGTCAATTTCACTAAAAAGTCCAAGTTTGCCTAATTTCTTTATTGCATTACTAATTTCTTCACCAGGAACAGTGATATTTTGACCTTTTTCAAGGCCTGCGAAGGTAACAACTGTTTGTTTATTAAAGCTAATTTTTCCAGTTACTTCAACATCGGCAAGTATGTATTTTTTTCCTTGGTCAAATGGGATTCTTTCTTGAGCTGCTATTTGAGAAATACTTCCGAAAAATATAATCGTAAGCAATAATTGTATGCTTTTATTTAACACTAATACTTTATTTAATTTGTTCACTTGTTTTTCCAAACCTACGTTCTCTTTTTTGATAGCTAATAATCGCTTCATATAAATCATTTTCCTTAAAATCTGGCCATAGTACTTCAGTAAAATATAATTCTGAGTAAGCTATTTGCCAAAGCAAAAAATTGCTAATTCGATGTTCGCCACTTGTTCTAATTAATAAATCTACTTCTGGTAAATCACGTGTGTAAAGATGCTGATTTATTATTGATTCATCAATGTTGTCTATTGAAATTATATTATTTTTAACTTTATTACTTATATTTTTAACCGCATTTATGAGCTCTTCTCTAGAGCCATAGCTTAAAGCTAATGTTAAAACCATTCTTGAATTACTTTTGGTGGTTTCAATCACTTCCTGTAATTTTTTTTGGGCTGATTTTGGTAATAAGTCTAAATTTCCAATGGAATTTAATCTAATATCGTTTTCTTGAAGTGTCTTTAATTCATTCTTCAACGAATTAATAAGCAATTCCATTAACAATTCTACTTCTAATTTAGGTCTGTTCCAGTTTTCTGTTGAGAAAGCATATAAAGTTAGATTTTCAATACCTAATTTTGCAGAAGTTTCTACAACCGTTCGTACTGATTTTGTTCCATTTTCATGACCAAAAGCTCTTAAGAATCCTTTTTGTTTAGCCCAACGACCATTCCCATCCATAATAATAGCAAGATGTTTGGGTAGATTGTCTTTATTAATGGTGTCTTCTATGTTCATTTATGTATACAATAACATGGTTGATTTCCAAAAGTATAAGTTAAAGTTATACCTGAAAATACAAACCAATCATTACTATTTATATCACCAAATTTTAATGGTGCTAATATTTTATTTTTTGGATTACTCCCGTCTAAATTATCTGTCATGGTATATCTAGCCCCAACTTCTACGCCTAAAATTAGATGATCAATTAATGTTGCTTTCATCCCTAAGGTCATTGGAATAGCCAATGTACCACTTCTAAAATCTATTTTTTGTTCTCCTGCAATATAAAACAATTCATCATAAGCAAAATAGCTTAAACCACTATATACGTAGGGTGTTATTTTAGGGACAGCTTCATGCAAATTAAAATCAAAAAAATTGAATTCAAGCCCTAAAGATACTTCTTTTAAATTATTTTCAAAATTAAAACCTCTTTGAGTTCTCCCTGGTGAATTTGAATTTAAATCGGAAGAGGTAATTTTAGCTTGATTGTAAGAAATTCGCCAAGAATGACGTGGACTTTTATTCCATTTGTACAACAGGCCAAAAGAAAATTCATCTGGAGCTATGTAAGTAGTTGGGCCAACATCTCCAATATAATTACTCCCTCCAAGAAATACTCCTATTTCATGAATTTGAGCATCTACACTAGTAAAACCAAGGAGTAAAATAAATAAGATATAATTTCTATTCATTCTTTTTAAAAATAGCTTGCAAATATAACAATTATAGGTTCTAAATGGCCTAAAAGTTTGAATTTATCAACCTGATTTTTCAAATAATTGGCAATTTTCTAAATAGTAATTATTTAGAACGAAAATTGAGCGGCTGTAGTATGCCGAACCTTAAAAAAATACTAGTTAATTTCTTTTATCTTCTCCCCAAAGAAGTTTGTTGCGAAGGGTTTTTAAAAAGGTCTCCTCATGAATTTCGACCATTTTAATCTTGAAAGGGGTTTTACGTATTGTTAACACCGATTCATTTTTTACCGAAGCAATTCTTGAATCTAAAGAAACTAAGTAATGCTCTTCTCGCCCGGTTATTTTTAATCGAATAACCGTATCGTCTGGAATTACTAATGGCCGTGCATTCAAATTATGAGGAGCTATTGGAGTGATTACTAAACTGGCAACGTTTGGAGTTAATATAGGGCCACCACAGCTTAATGAATAACCCGTAGATCCTGTAGGAGTTGAAATTATTAATCCATCTGCCCAATAGGAATTTAAAAACTCATCATTCAAATAGGTTTCAATGGTTATCATCGATGTCGTATCTTTTCTACTAACCGATATTTCATTCATTGCAAAATTGATATCTGAAATTTCAGGAATATCTGGAGTCCCCGTTAAGCTGATTAAATTTCTTTCTGAAATGGTATATTTTTTTTCAATTATTAATTGTAAAAATTCAGCAATTTCATCCTTTTGAACCATCGCTAAAAACCCTAATCTACCTGCGTTGACGCCCAAAATTGGAATTCCAGAATCACGAACTAAAGTGGCGGCTCTTAAAATAGTTCCGTCACCACCAATACTAATCATGATATCAAAACTAGCATCTAATTCAGTATGAGATTGAAAAGTTTTATATTCTTTTTTTACTATTTCTTTTTCATATAAAAGTTTCAAAAACGCCTCTTCAATAACCATTTCAACATGATTATCATTGAAAAAAACAAAAATATCACGGATAATTGGTTCCGTACTATTTTGATAATATTGTCCGTAAATTGCTACTTTCATTTCTTATAATTTACTAGAAACTTATTATTAAATGCTTAGATATTTTTCTAAATAGTCCGATCGATCTTTCAAGTTATTTAGAAAAGCATCCTCTTTATATTCCGATATGATATCGTATCCGTACCTTCTAAAAGTTTGCAGAATTTCATTCATTCCACCCAAAACAATTTTAATGGTCACTTGAACTTTGTCAGGAGAAGTATTTGAAACATACAATCCTAATATTTTCCCTTCATTGCTTTCCACAATTTGCACTACTTGACTCATTGTAAAATCTAAAATGGATTTCTCCACAATTATCACTCCTCCGTGCTCTTTTACAAATGGAGTTTCATAGAAATTATGAATTACCTCAGTAATTTCGTAATAACCAACATAAGTATTTTCATCGCTTAAAACGGGAATAACAGTAGTATTATTTCTTGAAAAAACGTCTAATACATCAACCCAAAACATCGATGTTCTTGCAAAAAATCCTTTCAAAGCATATCGATAATCGGATATTTTCTTACTTGAATCAAATGTTTCCATTTCTTCTGAAGAAATACAACCGATGTATGTACCCTCTTCAACCACTGGAAAGTGTGAAAAACGAGTTTCTTCAAAAAAATTCACCACCGAATCAATAGCATCCGAGCTGTTAATTGCTTTAAAATCGTTGTTAATATAATCGGTAATTTCTAACATTTAGTGATGTGGTTAAAACGACTGCAAAATAATCAAAATTTAGCATAAATCAACTTGTTTTACTTTGTATTTTTGTCAAGAATTAATAAGCAATAAGTCAATGACAAAATTAAGCGTAAATATTAATAAAATTGCTACATTAAGAAATGCACGTGGAGGAAACGCTCCCGATTTACTTAAAGTAGCCACTGATATTCAAAAATTTGGAGCCCAAGGAATTACGATTCATCCAAGGCCTGACGAGCGTCATATTCGGTATCAAGATGCACGAGATTTAAAAAATATCGTTTATACCGAATACAACATCGAAGGAAATCCTGAACCACAATTTGTAAATTTAGTTTTAGAAGTAAAGCCGACACAAGTAACTTTAGTTCCTGATGCAACTGATGCAATCACTTCAAATGCGGGTTGGAACACAATAAAGCACCAAGAATTTTTAACCGAAATGGTACAGGAATTTAAGAGAAATGGAATTCGAACTTCCATTTTTGTTGATCCTACATTAGAGATGATTGAAGGCGCAGCAAAAATTGGCACTGATAGAATCGAATTGTACACAGAACATTTTGCACACCAATATGGATTGGGTAATAAATCTGGGATAGATTCTTATGTAGCAGCCGCAAAATTAGCCAACGAATTGAATTTAGGAATCAATGCTGGACACGATTTAAGCTTGGATAACATCCAATTTTTTAATCAAAATATACCTAATTTACTCGAGGTTTCCATTGGTCACGCTTTAATTTGCGAAGCGTTATATCTCGGATTAGACAATGTGGTAAACATGTATTTGCAAAAATTAAAATAATAATTGGGGCGTGACCGCAAGGGTCGGGCTGTACGTTGCAATCCACGCTAAAAAGCATGGGATTTCCTCTTACATCCCTCACGCAATCCCAAACATCAATCATAATTATGCTCTATTCAAAAATTGAAGGTCAAGGAAAACCACTACTAATTCTCCACGGATTTATGGGAATGTCCGACAATTGGAAAACCCTTGGCGCACAATATTCACAAGAAGGATTTCAAGTTCATTTAGTAGATCTTCGAAATCACGGGCGCAGTTTTCATTCTGACATTTTCAATTATGAGGTTATGGTTCAAGATGTGGTGGATTACTGCCTTGAGAATAATCTTGAAAATAGTAATTGCATTGGACATTCTATGGGTGGAAAAGTAGCCATGCTATTAGCAACTAAATTTCCAAATTTAATTGACAAGCTTATTGTTGCCGATATAGGTCCCAAGTTTTATCCACAGCACCATCAAACTATTTTAGAAGGATTAAATGCAATTGATTTCTCCCAAAAACCAAGTAGGAGTGAAGTGGAAGAGACACTTTCAAAGTACATTACTGATTTTGGAACCCGACAATTTTTATTGAAAAATTTGTATTGGATCGAGCCAGGTCAATTGGCATTTCGGTTTAATTTACCTGTTTTTAATGTTCAAATAGATCAAATTGGAACGGCTCTTCCTGTTAACGCTATTTTTGAAAAGCCGACATTATTTATTCGAGGTGGAAATTCCAACTATATTCTTGATTCCGATTTCGATCAAATCAAACAACATTTTCATTTAGCAGTTTTCAATACCATTTCTAGCGTTGGTCATTGGCTTCATGCCGAAAAACCCCAAGAATTTTTTGAACGGACTACTAATTTCCTGAAAATGTAATTTGACATTAATTATTTACTAAATTTATATCTGTAAAAAAATAGACTATCATGAAGTTATTAATGAAAATTGTATTTAGTTCAATAATAGTAATGTTCCTTTCTCATTTTATAAAAGGAGTATATGTTGAAAATTTCACCACCTCTATTATTGTAGCCATAGTTTTAGGCTTGTTAAATATTTTTGTTAAACCAATCCTTATACTTTTTACACTTCCTGTTACCGTATTTACTTTAGGATTATTCTTGTTGGTTATTAATGCAGTTTTAATACTTTTATGTGCCAAAATTGTTGGTGGTTTCAGAGTAGATTCTTTCATTACGGCATTGATTTTCAGCATTGTACTTTCGCTTTTACAATCCGTTATGTATCGATTTATAAAAGACGAAAAAAATTAAATAGGATGAAAAAGAGTTTATCATTTCACTGGATTTTAATTTTATTTATTTCCTTATTTTTATTTTCTTCCTCAATTGGTTTAACTACTAAATCAGCTTCTTTACAGGATCACAATCCGTTTGCCTATTTACCAACATCTACTACAAAGCAAGTAATTAAGCACAGTTATTATGCACTTTCTTATAATGAAAAATACGAACAAGCAGAATGGGTTTCGTATTTCTTAAGAAGCGAAAATGAGGGTATTGGTCATTTTAAAAGACCTCGATTTATTAAGGATCCCAAAGTGACCACTAAATCTGCAGTATCTGATAATTATAAAAAATCGGGTTATGATAGAGGTCATTTATGTGCAGCTGCGGATATGAGGTTTTCAAAATTGGCCTTTGATGATACTTTTTACACTTCAAATGTTGCACCCCAAAAGCATAATTTCAATGATGGTATTTGGAAGCAATTAGAAGAAAAATCAAGGTATTGGGCAACCAAATACAATGGAATTTATGTGGTTACTGGAGGAATATTACAAAAAGGATTACCTACAATTGGCTTTGAAAAAGTAGCGATTCCAAATTACTTTTATAAAATACTCTATTGTAATTATCAAGGAAAAAATAAAATGGTTGCGTTTTTAATTCCAAGTGTAAAAAGCAAAGAGCCGTTGTATAGATTTGTTGTTTCCGTTGATTCAATTGAAAAAATGACTGGAATTGACTTTTTCCCTCAATTAAATGATAGCGTTGAAAATGAACTAGAGCGAAAAAGTGATTATAAAGCTTGGGCTTTTTAATATTTTAGTTACCACTCATTTACTTTATTGGCATCCATTTTTAAGAAAATAAACAATAAAATGGTAAAGCCCCAAAGTCCCGAACCTCCATAAGAAAAGAAGGGTAGTGGAACTCCAATGGTTGGAAATATCCCGGCAACCATGGCAATATTTACAAAGAAGTGAATGAATAATATTGCAGCAACGCATTGCCCATAAATCCTACTAAATTTAGTTTTTTGTCTTTCGGCGAGATAAATTATACGTAAAAATAAACCTGCAAATAATCCAATTACAATTAAAGAGCCTAGAAATCCCCATTCTTCACCAACAGTTGTAAAGATGTAATCGGTGTGTTGTTCAGGTACAAATCCTCCTTTTGTTTGAGTTCCTTCAAGGAATCCTTTTCCAAACCAACCGCCGGAACCAATTGCAATTTCCGACTGATTCGTGTTGTATCCAATGCCTTTCATGTCCACTTCTTTACCTAATAAAATATTGAAACGGTCTCGATGGTGTTGTTTAAAAACGTGATCAAACACATAATCTACAGAAAAAACATAGCCTGAAATTAATAGCAATAATATTGAGCTTGCGATTATATTTCTATTTCCAATTCGGCTTTTTAAGTAATAAAAGACAATACCCAATAGGGCTATTAAAATTACTGCCCAAGGCTCAAAAAGTAGTGACATCACAAATAAGATAATTGCTGCAAAACCGGTCCATAAGTACCATGCTGGCAATCCTTCTCTATAGAGAACTAATAAAAAAACACTAAAAATTAAAGCACTTCCTGGATCCGGTTGAGGTAAAATCAATAGTATTGGTAAAAAAATGATTAATAGGGCCTGTACTTGCCTGTTCAAATCTTTTAAATTTACCTGAACGTCACTCAAATATTTGGCTAAAGCCAATGCAGTTGCAGCTTTTGCAAATTCAGAAGGTTGCAAAGTAAATCCTCCTATTGCATACCAACAGCGTTGTCCAGCTATGGTTTTTCCAGCTACAAATAAGCCAGCTAATAAAACCAAGGCCACTCCAAAAATAACACTAGAATACTTTTCATAGAATTTTGCATCTACTGCCAATATCATAAATACCATAGGAATAGTAAAGAAGATGAACAACATCTGTTTACCATAAATTTGAGTAAAATCAAAAAGTGAAGCGTCTTCAACAGTTGAAGATAATGAAGAGGAATAAATGTTCAACCATCCTAATATTACCAAAATAATATAGATAGCTACACTAATCCAATCTAAGTTACTTGTTACACTTTGGTTTTTCATATCAATTAATTCTCTAAACTTTCTTCCGTTTTTGGAATTAATAAAGAGTCTATTTTAGTTTTAAAATACTTATTGTATTCTCCTAGTAAACTTACTTCAAACATTCTTTTTTCTAAATCAGTTCGAGAAACTTTACCTTTTAGATATTTTTCAATCATTAAAACAGCAATTGGGCCAGCATTTCTAGCTCCATAATATCCGTTTTCTACCAAAACAGCTATTGCGATTTTAGGTTTATTCTTTGGTGCAAAAGCAACAAAAATGGAATGATCTTGAAGTTTGGTTCTTTTACCATTTATTTTTGCGAAATTTTCAGCCGTTCCTGTTTTACCACAAATATCAATTCCTTTTACCTGAAGTGCATTTCCAGTACCGCCAGGATAATTAAATACGCCAAATAAACCTTCAACCACCGGGTCAAAATATTTTCTATCAATGGTTGTTTGGTGTTTTATTCTAAATTTTGGATCTATTTGCTCTCCTTTTATTTTTTTAATAATGTGAGGAGTATAATAATAACCTCTATTGGCAACCGTCGCCATCATATTTGCCAATTGAATAGGTGTCATCAATACTTCTCCTTGGCCAATTGAATTAGAAACTATCGTTTTACTATCCCAATGCCAACCTGGATACATATTGTTATAGGTTTTTCCGGTAGGCACTTTACCTTTTTTACCTGTAGGTAAATCGTAGCCCATAAATTGGCCTAAGCCAAAACTTTTTACGTGATTACTCCAAATATTTACTGCCGATTCGGGTCTAACATATTTATTAATAATTTTCATATACACATTCCCGAAATAGGCATTACAAGATAATGCAATTCCATTGTGCAATTGATGAGGTCCTGATCCGTGGCATTTCATGAATCTTCCTCGTGCATAACTAAATCCATGGTTACACATAAAAGTGGTTTGCTCGTTGATTACTTTTTCTTGTAAACCGATCAATCCAGTCAAAATTTTAAATGGGGAACCTGGTGGATATTCTGCCAATAAACCACGATCGTATAGTGGTTTTGCTATGGAATCATTATACAATCTTGTGTAATTTTTGGAACGTTGTCTTCCTACAAGAATTGCAGGATCATAAGATGGAGCAGTTACCAATGCTAATATTTCTCCCGTAGACGGTTCAATTGCCACAATTCCACCTCGTTTATTTATCATTAATTGTTCACCATATTTTTGTAATTCTGCCGAAATAGACAAGTTGATGTCTTCTCCTTGAACTGCAATAGTATCGTATTTTCCATCTTTATAGGAACCAATTTCTCTATTGAATTTGTCTTTTTGGATGTATTTTACCCCCTTGATACCTCGAAGAATTTTTTCATAACTTTCTTCTACCCCTTGTTTTCCAATTAAATCACCGCTATTGTAATAGGGATTTTTCTCAACTTCTTTTTCACTTACTTGTCTAATAAACCCAAAAACATTAGCTCCAGCCGTAACTTGATAATCTCTCAAAGAACGTTTTTGAATATAAAATCCTTCAAATTTTCTGATTTTTTCTTGAAAAGCGGCATATTCCAGTTTATTTAATTGCGGTAAAAAAACAGAGGGAAGTCTAGGGCTATACACTTTAGCTTTCGCCATTCGCTCATCAAAGAATTCTTTAGTAATATTTAATAACATGCAAAATTCAGCAGTATCGATTTGTTTTATTTCACGTGGAATAACCATGATATCATAGGAAGGCTGATTGGCAACTAATAATTTACCATATCGGTCATAAATATAACCTCTCTCTGGGTAGTCGTATTTTATTTTAATAGCATTATTTTCCGATTGTAATTTGAAGGTATCATTAACTACTTGAAGGTAAAAAATTCTTATTAATAACAATGAAGTAGCTATAATAATAATTAAAGGAAGTAGCGCTTTTCTCATCGTTTACTTGGCTTAAAAATATAGATTAAGATCACACAAATTAATAAGGTAAATAGTGTGCCAACGATGGTTCTAAGTAGTATATCCCAAAGAGAACTCAATTGAAAAACTTCTAAAATAAAAAGGGTAAAATGATGAACTACTACAGAAACTAGTAAAAATGAAAACCGTTCAGGAGTTAAAGTGTCGTTGACTTTAATAGTTTGATATTCATAACTTAAACCAAATGCAAATTTAAAAATATATGGTCTTGCATACGCTAATATCAAACAAGCTGCTGCATGTACACCACCCGAATTACTAAATAAGTCCATGGTAATTCCTAGTAAAAAACTGGTAATAATCAATAGTTGTTTATTGCCATTTACAGGAAATAACATAATGAATAATATATAGGGGAAAGGGTTAATATAACCGAATAAATCAATATTATTGAATATAATTATCTGTGCTGCAAGCAACAAGAAAAATCGAACAAAGCTCATTATTACTGCGCTATTCATTTTTTGTTTGATTTTCTAAGTTGATAATCTCATCACGGTCTTTGCTTTTTATGATGTAAACATGTCCAAGATTAGTCATGTCATTAAACAATTTCACATTTAGTGTGTAATAATTGGTTTGGTTATCAATATATATTTTATCGATAGTTCCAATGTTTATATTTTCTGGGAAAATTACAGATTGACCTCCCGTGACTATGGTGTCTCCTTTTCTGATAGCAGCTAATCTTGGTACATCAATTAATTGAACAAAACCAGTACTTTTTCCATCCCAAATTAGAGATCCGAAATGGTTTGTTTTTTTAATTTTAGCATTAATCTGAGATTTTTTATTTAAAATACTCATTACCGTAGCATACTTTTCAGAGGTTTTATCTACTATTCCAATAATTCCCAAACTATTCACTACTCCCATATCCGATTTAATACCTGCTTTTTCTCCGCCTTTAATCGTAATATAATTTTCGTAAACATTATAGGAATTATGAATCACTTTTGAAACAATCAAATTTACTTTATCAACTCCTTTGATACTATCAAAACTTGGAACTAAAGTAGAATCTTTAATGTTAAATAGTTGGCTTTTTAAACGAGCATTCTCTAGAGCAAGAATTTCGTTTTGAGTTTGTAGATTTAAATATTCACTAAATCCATTGATTCTTTCATAAACCCCTCCACTAAGAAAATTAGCAGATGAAATCAATTTACTTTTATGAAAAGAATGTGATTGAATAGTTAAGATTAATGAGATCAGTAAAAGCAGCAAAAACAGCAATCGATGGCTGTTTTTAAAAATAAAATTGACTATTTGCTGCATTTATTGTGCCTATTATTTTATTAAAATACTTCTGAATCTTGGGATGTCTTTTAATGCCATTCCTGTTCCACGAACAACTGCTCTTAGTGGATCCTCAGCGATGTAAACCGGCAAATCTGTTTTTTGAGAAATTCTTTTATCTAAACCTCTTAACATTGATCCACCACCTGCTAAATAAATACCAGTATTGTAGATGTCAGCAGCTAATTCAGGAGGCGTTTGAGATAATGTTTCCATCACGGCATCTTCAATTCTTTGTATCGATTTATCTAATGCTTTTGCAATTTCTCTATAAGATACGATTACTTGTTTTGGTTTACCAGTTAATAAGTCACGCCCTTGAACAGAATATTCATCAGGTGGAGTTTCTAAATCTTCAATAGCAGCTCCAATTTCTATTTTTATTTTTTCAGCTGTACTTTCTCCAACAAATAAGTTGTGCTGTGTACGCATGTAATAAATGATATCATTTGTAAATACATCTCCTGCAATTTTTACTGATTTATCGCACACGATTCCTCCTAGTGCAATAACTGCAATTTCTGTAGTTCCTCCTCCAATATCTACGATCATGTTTCCTTTAGGTTGCATGATGTCAATTCCAATACCAATTGCCGCAGCCATAGGCTCGTGAATTAAGTAAACTTCTTTACCATTCACTCTTTCACAAGATTCTTTAACGGCTCGCATTTCTACTTCAGTAATTCCTGAAGGGATACAAACTACCATCCGAAGTGCTGGGGTAAACATTCTTTTTTTCAACGCAGGAATACTTTTGATAAACATGCTTATCATTTTTTCAGACGCATCAAAATCTGCTATAACACCATCCTTTAGAGGGCGAATGGTTTTTATGTTTTCATGAGTTTTACCTTGCATTAAATTTGCCTCTTTACCGACGGCTGTAATTTTACCCGTAATTCTATCACGAGCAACAATTGAAGGCGAATCAATTACAACTTTTCCATTGTGAATGATTAATGTATTTGCGGTACCAAGGTCGATAGCGATATCCTCGGTCATGAAATCAAAAAATCCCATAAGTCTTTTAAGGGTTTAGTTAGGTTTGAAAAAAAAAATTATTTACAAAGTTAAACAAATTAATGTTTAAAATGACGTGTTCCTGTAAATACCATTGCAATTTTATTTTCATTACAATAATCGATGCTCAATTCATCTTTTATGGAACCGCCAGGCTGAATAACTGCTGTAATTCCTGCATAATTTGCAATTTCTACACAATCAGGAAATGGGAAAAAGGCATCGCTTGCCATTACGGCTCCATGTAAATCAAATCCAAAAGTATCGGCTTTTTCAATAGCTTGTTTTAAAGCATCCACTCTAGAGGTTTGTCCTGTTCCAGAGGAGATTAATGTACCATTTTTCGCAAAAACAATCGTATTTGATTTGGTATTTTTACAAATTTTAGACGCAAAAATCAGATCTTCAATTTCTTGAGAAGTTGGTTCAGTAACTGTTACCGTTTTTAAATCTGATTTTGAATCAGTTATATTATTTTTATCTTGTACTAAAAGTCCGTTTAAACAAGTTCTAACTTGAGTTTTAGGCAATTCAACATCGTTTTGAACTAATATAATTCTATTTTTCTTTTGTTCTAAAATGGCTATTGCTTCTTCATCATAACTTGGGGCAATTACTACTTCGCAAAACAACGAATTAATTTCATTTGCAGTGGCAACATCAATTTTTCCATTTGCAATTAGCACCCCTCCAAAAGCAGATGTTGGATCGCAAGCTAAAGCAGTTAAATAAGCCTCTTTCATCGATTTTCTAGTAGCTAAACCGCAAGCGTTATTGTGTTTTAAAATGGCAAATGTTGGTTCTTCATTTTTAAACTCTAAAATCAAATTTACCGCGGCATCTACATCTAATAAGTTATTGTAGGACAATTCCTTTCCATGTAATTTGGTGAACATGGCGTCAAAATCTCCAAAGAAATATCCTTTTTGATGGGGGTTTTCTCCGTATCTTAATATTTGTCCGTTGGCAATACTTTTCTTGTAATACGTCTCGTCGGTATTGAAATAATTAAAAATGGCAGTATCATAATTCGAAGAAACATGGAATGCTTTTGTAGCAAATAATTTTCTGTCTTCCAATGTAGTTGTGCCATTTTGAGTGGTAATGGTATCTAAAAGGGAACTGTATTCATTTACTGAAGCAACAATTACGGTATCTTTAAAATTCTTTGCTGCTGCACGAATTAATGAAATTCCACCAATGTCAATTTTCTCAATACTATCTGCTTCTGATGCTCCTGAAGCAACTGTTTTTTCAAACGGGTATAAATCTACAATCACTAAATCTATCTGTGGAATAGCAAATTCTTGCATTTGTTGCACATCACTTTCATTGTCTTGGCGATTTAAAATTCCTCCAAAAATTTTTGGATGTAACGTTTTTACACGACCCCCTAAAATCGAAGGATAAGAAGTTACGTCTTCAACAGGTACAACAGGAATTCCAAGGTTTTTAATAAAATCTTCAGTTCCTCCAGTAGAGTAAAAAGTAACATTTTGTTCGTGTAATTTTCTCACGATAGGTTCTAAACCGTCTTTTGAAAAAACTGAAATTAAAGCAGATTGGATTTTCTTAGTGGTGTTCATTGGAGTAGTTAGATTTAAAAGTGCAAAAATAGTTATTTTATTAGGTTTTTCATAAAATAATATTGAATTTTACGCTACTAAATTAAAGCCATGATTGTTTATTTTCGATTGCTAAAAGAGAGTTTCAGTTTTGCAATGAATGCACTACGAAACAATAAATTGCGAACATTACTTTCACTATTAGGAGTTACTATTGGAATTTTCTCAATCATTGCAGTTCTTGCTGCTGTAGATTCATTGGACAGAAAAATTAAAAAAGACTTAAGCAGTTTAGATAAAAATACGATTTACTTGATGCGCTTTTCATTTGGGCCTTCGGAAATCCCACAATGGAAAAGAGAGCAGTTTCCAAATGTAAAATATGATGAATACGAATATTTAAAATCTTCGGTTAATAACACTAAAGAGATGTGTTATCAAATGTTTACCGCAAGTCAATCGCTAAAATACGAGGCGAACATTGTTAGTGATGTTAATGTAGTTCCTGTTTCTCATGAATTTATTGATATCCAAGGGTTAGAATTTCAAGTAGGCCGTTTTTATAATGAAGCGGAGGCCAATTCTGGTGCGGCGTTAGTTGTATTGGGAAATGAAGTAGCTCAAGGGCTTTTTGAGGGAACTGACCCTATTGGAAAAAACATTAGAATGTACGGTCAAAAATTTACAGTTGTAGGTGTTTTGAAAAAACAAGGTGCTGGAATTTTTGGAGAAAGTGACGACACTTCAGTTTATTTACCAGTAAATTTTCTCAGAAGATTGTACGGAGATAACAATGATTCTATGACGCCAGTAATCGTAATTAAACCAGAAAAAGGAATCGACATGGAATCTTATAAAGCGGAACTTATTCAAAAATTGAGAAATTACCGCGGAATGAAAACAGGCGAAATAGATAACTTTTTCATCAATGTCTTGTCAGGGTTCACCGATTTATTGGACGGTATTATTTCGAAAATGAATCTTGTAGGTTGGATTATAAGTGGATTCTCCTTGTTGGTTGGCGGATTTGGAATTGCCAATATTATGTTTGTTTCTGTAAAAGAACGAACCAATTTAATTGGAATTCAAAAATCATTAGGTGCAAAAAATCGTTTTATCTTATTCCAATTTTTATTTGAAGCAGTTATTTTATCTGTAATTGGAGGTTTAATCGGACTTATTTTAGTTTGGATTGTATCCATTATTTTGACAAATGTATTGGATTTTGATTTTGTATTAGGAATTGGAAACATACTTTTGGGAACAGGATTGGCTGCCGTTATCGGATTGATTTCAGGAATATTACCCGCTATTTCTGCCTCCAAATTAGATCCTGTAGAAGCCATTCGAACCGGAATGTAAATAGTTTAAATAAAAAAAACTCAAAGCTTAACTTTGAGTTTTTTTTATGTCTATATGATAATAAATTATCTTACTTCTTGATTTAAAATCAAATCGATATATAAATTAATTTTATCTTTTAATTCTTTTCTTGGAACTATAAAATCTAAGAAACCATGTTCTAATAAGAATTCTGCAGTTTGAAATCCTTCAGGTAAATCTTTACCTGTTGTATCTCTCACTACTCTAGGTCCAGCAAATCCAATTAAAGCACCTGGTTCAGAAATATTAATGTCTCCTAACATGGCGTACGAAGCAGTTGTTCCTCCAGTTGTTGGATCGGTACATAAAGAAATATAAGGAATTCCAGCTTCGGCCAATTGCGCTAATTTTGCCGATGTTTTTGCCAATTGCATTAAAGAATAAGCCGCTTCCATCATTCTCGCTCCTCCAGATTTTGAAATCATTACAAATGGAATTTTATTTTTGATTGAATAATCAATTCCACGCGCAATTTTTTCTCCTACAACAGCTCCCATGGAACCACCAATAAATGCAAAATCCATACAGCAAACTACTAAGTCATTTCCTTTAGATTTTCCCACACCTGTTCGAACCGCATCTTTCAATTTGGTTTTCTCCATAGCGTCTTTCAATCGGTCAGAATATTTTTTAGTATCCACAAAATTTAAAGGGTCTTTCGATGTCATTTTAGCATCTAATTCCTTAAATTCATTATTGTCGAATAATATTTCAAAATATTCTTTACTTCCAATTCGAACATGAAAACCATCTTCTGGGCTAACCCAAAGGTTTCTTGCTAATTCGTCGGCATCAATAATTTTTCCTGTTGGAGATTTATACCATAATCCTTTAGGAACATCTTTCTTGTCCTCTGTTGGGGTAGTAATTCCTTTTTCTGTTCTTTTAAACCAAGACATAATTTTAATGTATAATGGATAATTGACAATGGATAATTATTAATTGTCAATTATCAATTGTTAATTATAAAGTGTTCACGTTATTCAAATCTGCGAAAGCTTGTTCCAATCTTGCGTTGAATGTCATTTCTCCTTCACGTACCCATTTTCTTGGATCGTAATATTTTTTATTTGGTTGATCAGCACCTTCAGGATTTCCAATTTGGGTTTTTAAATAATCAACATGATTGACTACATAATCACGAATTCCTTCGGTGTAAGCAAATTGTAAATCGGTGTCTAAATTCATTTTCACCACACCATATCCAATAGCTTCTCTGATTTCTTCCAATGTAGATCCTGATCCACCATGGAATACAAAATCAACTGGGTTATTTCCAGTATTAAATTTTTCCTGAACGTAATCTTGAGAATTTTTCAAGATTTTAGGAGTCAATTTTACATTTCCTGGTTTGTATACCCCATGAACATTACCGAAAGAAGCAGCAATTGTAAAACGCGGACTCACTTTCAATAATTCTTCGTAGGCATAAGCAACTTCTGAAGGTTGCGTGTATAATTTTGAACTATCAACATCAGAATTGTCAACTCCATCTTCTTCGCCACCAGTAATTCCAAGTTCAATTTCCAATGTCATCCCCATTTTGCTCATTCTAGCTAAATAAGTTTTGCAAATTTCAATATTCTCTTCAATTGGCTCTTCTGATAAATCGATCATATGAGAACTGTAAAGCGGTTTCCCAGTTGCAGCAAAATGAGCTTCACTTGCATCTAATAATCCGTCAATCCAAGGCAACAATTTTTTTGCACAGTGATCAGTATGAAGAATAACAGTTGCTCCGTAAGCTTCTGCTAAGGTATGAACGTGTTTTGCTCCTGCAATTCCACCTAAAATAGCGGATTTTTCATTTGCATTAGACAACCCTTTTCCAGCATTAAAAATACATCCACCATTTGAAAATTGAATAATTACAGGGGCGTTTAATTTTGCAGCAGTTTCTAAAACACCATTAATCGTGCTTGAACCGGTTACATTTATTGCAGGTAGGGCAAATCCTTTTTCTTTTGCATAGCTAAAAATTGCTTGGACTGAATCGCCAGTTGCAACTCCAGCTTTGATGTTGTGTGACATTTATGTGTTGTTTTATTATTTATAAGCTTGCAAAATTAATAATTTATAAAATTAGAATGGATAATTAATTCCAATATTTATTACAGATTTATCTAAATTATAATCTTTAAACCATTTTCTTCCATCTTGTTCAGATGGATTATAGGTTTTAAATCCTAAATCCATTCTCACTATAAAAAAATTAAAATCATATCTAAACCCAAACCCTGAACCAATAGCACTATTTTTTAATGAATTTAAATTCTTAAATACATATTTTTCATCATCAACATTGTCCAATACATTCCAAATATTTCCTGCATCAATAAATAGTGCTCCATTTAACTGCCCAAATAAATTGAAACGAAGTTCGGCGCTTATCGCTAATTTTAAATTGGCTTCATTAAAATCATTTATACCGCCACTTGCTCCAGGACCTAAACCATAGGATTGCCAAGCTCTATTATCATTAGTTCCTCCTGCAAAATAACTTCTAGAAAATGGAATATTGTTAGAATTCCCATACGGGATTGCAACCCCAGCAAAGGAACGAATTGCCAATATTCTTTTGCGGTGTAAATCCCACAATTTAATAAATTCCCCCTCTACTTTAAAGTATTGTGAATAATCAACTTCAAAGAATCTGTTGGTACTTTCTTGATTATCTAATTGTTTTGAAGCTCTTGCCAGAAGAGATAATAAGTTACCGGCTGATTCTATTTTTCCTCTGAAAATCATAAAATCGTTATCGTTCTGATCTTTTTTAGTATTCTCAGTGTAATTGTAACTTGTTGAAACAATTAAATCATTTTCTGTCAACCTTCTTCTTCTTTCTTCGATACTTCGGATGGTTTTATAATCTTCTGGAGTAGGAATAATTGTTGGATTAGGACCTAGAACATCGTTTGTAAATCCATTGGTTCCGCTCTCAATAATCAATTCTTGATTACTGTTAAAATAATTTGGATTCACAGCATAACTTGCATTTTGAGCCAGAGAATTTAAAACATAATACGATGATTTGTAAATATTAAAATAGTTACTTGTATTTACATTTTTTACAAATTGAATATTTAACAACTCTAGGCGAGCTTTCACACTCTGATTTGGGTTCCAATTATAATTTAGTGAGCTCGTAAAATTTTGTTTGTCCAAACCAATGTTTTCTTGTTTGATATAACCTACTGCCAGACTGGTAAAAGGCAACATTCTTTTAGGAATTATTCGCTCTGTTTTGATCGGAAAAAACACCCTTGGCAAATGGAGTTTGATGTCAAAACCGTATTCTGAAACATTGAAAAAGCTATTATTGATCTTTGCCACTTCTTTCGAGGAACCTATATTTCCTCTTGCAGACAATTCTAATGTTTCCGCACCTTGAAATATATTCCTAATGGAAACAGCGGTACTTGCGGTTATCCCGATATCTTGAATTGCCGAATGCGTAAAGTCAAAGTTGTATCCGAAACTTAATTTTGGTCTTGGCGACAAATAGATATTTGTTATTAATGAATTTTCATCTTTTGGGTCAACAACATATTGAATTAATGGATAGTTAAATACGCGTAATCCACCTAAAGACCTAGAAGTTAAAGTGGTATTTATATCTGAAAAAGTACTCCCCTTAGAAATAAAAACGGCATCAGTGATTGCTTTTGGTCTGAATTTTAACTTTGAAACACTGTATAAATTAAAATTATTATAAGTAACACTGTCTAAAATACTTGAATTTGTTTTTGAGGTCAAGTTGTCGGTATAAATATTTACATTACTAATTTTATACAATTTAAACGGTATTATTTTAGTAGAATCGTTAACTCTAATCGCTTGATTTTCAATGTTAAGATCAATATTGGCTTTGCTATTAGAATTTAAAGTATCTATAGAATAATTAATATAATTTTGTTGAAAATAATAGGCCCCATTATTTCTAAAATGAGTAGTAATTCTATTTCTCTCCGCATCAAAATCGATTTTATTGTATTGTTTACCCGATTTAAGAAAGGCCAATTCCTTATTAGTTTTGTAGAGTGAATCTAAAATTGGAGTTTTTATATTTACATTAATAGTATCCAAAACAAATGGATTCCCTTTGTTTATAGTGTATTTTACGACAGCTTTTAGGTTGCTTATGCTATCAATTTTGTAATTGCCTTTTAAATTAAAATAACCTTTGTCAAAGTAATAGGATTGCAGTCTTGACAAAGATCGGTCCGTACTTTTTTGATCTAATATAACAGGAGCCTCTCCGGTTTTTTTAAGAAAACTGTGTATTCCAGAATAATAAAAGGATTTACCCAAACGATCCACTTGTTTTTTAGATAGCCATTTTCCCATCGCAATATACTTTTCTGGATTTTGGATGAATTTTGCTTTATAAATCGAATCTGGGTTTGGGGAAGCTAAATTAAAAATATTCAATCGAAAGCGGTATCCAAACAAAGAGCTGTTTGGTTTTTGATACAATTGGTTGGTTACGTCTTCGTTACTTTCTTTTTTGCCATCAACTAAAATTTCATTTTTGGTCAATAGCATTTTTCCATTTGGAACTCTTCGCAAAGAATTACAAGCCGAGATAATTACTGCTATTAGAATAAATAATGATATTTTTGTAGTCTGGTTTCTCAAAGGATGTGAAATATTTAATTCAAAAGTACATTATTTCTATGGTTAGTAAAAACCAAATAAAGTTTATATCAAGTTTGCATCTAAAAAAAAATAGAATTGCAAGTCAATTGTTCATTGCTGAAGGTGTAAAAGTAATTCAGGAATTGTTGAAATCCAACTTTACATTGGAACATTTGTATTGCACAGAACCCTTGTTTGATGAGGTCTCTTCAGATTTAAAATCAATAATCTCTGAATCTGAATTAAAGAAAATCAGTGCTTTAACAACACCCAATAATTGCTTGGCTGTATTTAGAATTCCGGCTTCAATGCCAATTGAAGAAAAAGGGTTAATCCTAGCTTTAGATGATATTCGCGACCCGGGAAATTTGGGTACTATTTTAAGATTGTGTGATTGGTTTGGAATTTCACAAGTAATTTGTTCAGAACAAACGGTCGATTTATACAACCCAAAAGTAGTTCAGGCAACCATGGGTTCCATTTCTAGAGTCAATGTGAGTTATGTAAATTTAAAATCACTTATACAAAATTCTTCTTTACCAATATTTGGTACTTTTATGGATGGGTCCAATGTGCATAAAGAAAATCTGCCGAAAGAGGCAATTGTAATCATGGGAAATGAAGCCAATGGAATTTCTCAAGAAATTGAAAATAGCATTAAAAACAGATTAACTATTCCGCGATTTGGAGATTTACAACTTACAGAAAGCTTAAATGTAGCTTCTGCAACAGCAATAATTTTAAGTGAATTTAGAAGATAATTCTCTTTTAATGAAAAGTAAAATTAATTAGAATCGCCCTAGTTTTCATCGACTCAATATTGGTAGTCCAAGGACTTAAAGGATCATTGTCTCGAATCAGTTCATCTTCCAATCCGAAAACGCCTCGAATGGAGGGTGAAAATTTGAAGTATTCAAAATATAAGTCCACTCCAAAACCCAATTCATAATTGGATGTCCACGATTTCACTCTAAAACGTTGCTGATAATTGTCATCGGTAGAATTGGAATTACTCCCTAAATTTAAAGTTCTAGAAACGCCTGCTGTTAAATAAGGGCGAACATTTCCTGTTCTTAGTGCAGAGAATTTAAGTAATAACGGAAAGTGAATATAAGTAGAATTTACTTCTCTGTAGAAATCTATTTCTCTGATCAAATTGGGAAACGTTAGATTCCTTTGAGTATAATATAAACCCGGTTCAAAGCGTAAATTGATATATTCATGAAGTCTAAGGTCGCCTACCAAACCAACATTGAATCCTGTAGTGTTTTCGACTTTTACATCTTCATATTGTAAACTTTTATAGTCAATTTTAAAACCATAAGAATTAAAACCTAAAAAATAACCCCAATATACTTTAGATTTATCGAAGTTTTCTAAGTTCACAAGAGGATCATAGCTGAACATTCCCTTGGTTTGGGAAAATCCAATACTTGAAAACAGTAGAAATAATACGATTATTCTTTTTTTCATTTTAAGATCCTATTCAATTTATTTTTTTGAAGCCGAATAAATGGTTGCAACACCAAATGTTTGAGGCATCGCTTTCACCTCTATAAACCCAATTTTTATTAAAATATTGTTTAACGCTTCTCCATAAGGAAAAACGGATGCAGATTCTGATAAATATTGATACGCAGAATCGTCTTTTGAGAATAGTTTTCCAATTAAGGGAAGGATGTTTTTCGAGTAAAAAGTATACCCTTGTTTGTATGGTGTTTTAACTGGAACTGAAGTTTCTAAAATTACAAATATCCCGTTGGGTTTTAAAACTCGAAGAATTTCAGCTAATCCTTTTTCTAGATTTTCAAAATTCCTTACTCCAAAAGCAACGGTAATTGCATCAAAAGTATTATCCTCAAAAGGCATATTTTCGGAATCAGCTAAAATCATTTCTATTTTATCCGATAGATTTTTTGCTTTAATTTTATTTCTTCCTACTTCCAACATTCCAGCTGAAATATCCAAACCAATAATTTTTTCAGCACTGGTATTGGTCATCAAAATGGCTAAATCTCCTGTTCCTGTTGCAATATCTAAAACGGTTTTCGGATTTTTATCGGAAACTAATTTCAATACTTTTTTACGCCATTTGATGTCAATCCCAAAAGAAATAACTCGGTTCAAACCATCATAATTTCCAGAAATAGTATCAAACATTTTTGCAACTTGCTCTTTTTTCCCTAATTCTGAATCTTTATAAGGAGTAATATTCTTAGACATTAGTATTAATTTTGGGGCAAAGGTAAGTATTTAATTATCTTTTAAGGTAGGTTTGAAAGCTAAATTCGTGTGCGTGTTTCTCATCTTTAGGATGAAATTCTTCTTGAATTAATTCCCATTTTGAAAAATCAATTTTAGGTAAAAAGGCGTCTGCTTCAAACGTTTCCTTAATTAAGGTAAGCTCAATTTTATCGACATATGGTAATCCCAATTCGTAAATTTCAGCACCGCCAATTAAGAAGACATCTTCGTCTTTTGGGCAAATAGCAAAGGCATCTTCGATACTATTAACTACGATACAACCTTGGGGAGCATAATTTTCTTGCCGAGTAATTACTACGTGCGTTCTATTGGGCAATGGTTTAGGAAAACTTTCGAAGGTTTTTCTACCCATAATTATATAGTGCCCTGAAGTAAGTTCTTTAAAACGCTTAAAGTCATCCGGCAAATGCCAAATGATTTTGTTGTCTTTTCCAAGAGCATTATTTAAGGAAGTCGCTGCAATTAATATTTTCATTTAAATTAGAATTATTGGAATAAACTTCAATTATTATTACAAAAAAGGTTGTTTTTAAACTGCTACTTCACCTCGAATTCCTGGATGTGGATCATAGCCTTCCAAGGTGAAATCTTCAAAATTAAAGTCGAAAATATTTTTTATTTCAGGATTGATAATCATTTTTGGCAGAGGTCGTGTGTCTCTAGAAAGTTGCAATTCCACTTGTTCAAAATGGTTATTATAAATATGTGCGTCTCCAAAAGTGTGAATAAATTCTCCTACTTTTAAATCACATACTTGAGCAATCATCATGGTCAATAAGGCATAAGACGCAATATTAAAAGGCACGCCTAAAAATATATCTGCACTTCTTTGATACAATTGACAAGATAATTTTCCTTCAGAAACATAAAATTGAAAGAAGGCATGACACGGAGGCAAAGCGACTTTCCCATTAGCTACATTTTCAGCAAATGATTTTGTGGTATCGGGAAGCACACTAGGATTCCAAGCTGAAACTAGCATTCTTCTGCTATTTGGATTGGTTTTTAGAGCCTCAATAATTTCTGAAATTTGATCGATTTCTTCGCTGTTCCAATTGCGCCATTGGTGACCATAAACAGGACCTAAATCACCATTTTCATTGGCCCATTCATCCCAAATTTTAACGCCATTTTCTTTCAAATAAGCAATATTAGTTTTTCCTTTTAAAAACCAAAGTAACTCATAAATTATCGATTTAAGATGCAATTTTTTAGTGGTAACCATTGGAAAACCTTCACTTAAATCAAAACGCATTTGATATCCAAAAACACTCTTTGTACCTGTTCCTGTTCGATCTCCTTTTTGAGTTCCGTTTTCTAAAACGTGTTTTACTAAGTCTAAATATTGCTTCATCAGCTGTTTAATTTAATAGGTTTAAATTCGTAATTATAAATGGCTACAAATGAAATTAGTTTTTGTAAATCACCCCATCTTTCATCACAAAAGAAACAATCTCTAGTGTGTT
Source organism: Flavobacterium sp. (assembly GCA_021740105.1). Taxonomy (GTDB): domain Bacteria; phylum Bacteroidota; class Bacteroidia; order Flavobacteriales; family Flavobacteriaceae; genus Flavobacterium. Next base: position 58,578 of record JAIPAM010000001.1, on the reverse strand, counting down.
GATTTTCAACAATGGATTTTCATTTACAGCAATTATATCCGCTAAAAATCCTTCTTTTATTTGGCCCACTTCATTATCAATTCCAAGTAAAAAGGCATTAGTAATTGTGGCTGCCTGAATGGCTTCTATTGGGGGCATTCCGCCTAAAACCATGTATGAAAATTCTTTGGCATTGTTTCCGTGAGGGAAAACACTTGCATCGGTTCCAAAGGCAATTTTAACTCCTTTTTTGTAGGCTTTGGAAAAAGTAGCTTGAATTTTAGGTCCAATTTCTCGTGCTTTAGGAACCACTATTTCAGGATAATAACCACGTATTTCTGCATTTTTTTCAACTTCTTTTCCGGCAGTTAAAGTAGGAACTAGGTAGGCATCGTATTTTTTCATTAAATCCATAGATTCTTCACTCATGTAAGTTCCATGTTCGATGGTCTTAATACCTCCGATTATTGCTCTTTGAATGCCTTCGTCTCCATGGGCGTGAGCCGCTGTAAGCATATTGTAATCTTTGGCAGTTGAGACAATTGCTTTAATTTCTTCAATTGTAAACTGCGGATTTTTGCTATTTTTTGCTACGCTAAGAACACCACCGGTTGCAGTTATTTTAATTACATCGGAACCTTCTTTGTAGCGTTCACGAACTGCTTTTACAGCATCTTCAGGGGAATTAATTACCCCTTCATGAGGTCCTGGATCGCCAACCAGCTTTCTATTACTTCCGTTGGTAGGATCGGCGTGGCCTCCCGTTGTAGCAATTGATTTACCTGCTGTATAAATTCTAGGCCCTTTAACTACCCCTTTGTTGATTGCATTTCGGATGGATATATTTACCCCCGTTCCACCTAGATCACGCACAGTTGTAAATCCACAAAGCAATGTTGTTTCTGCAGCACGTACTGCTTGAAATGCAACATCAGCTTCATTGTCTACATATTTTGAAATGTAACTATGACTATCGTAATCTCCTTCAATATGGACATGTAAGTCAATTAATCCTGGAAGTAGGTATTTATTTTTAAGATTAATTTCGATGTCAGCTTCCTTTGCCTTTGTAACGAAGCCCTCTTCAATTTTTGCAATCTTATTTTTAGAAATAATAATTGTTTTATTTTTTAATTCCTTGCCGCTTTTAGTATCAATAATGGTACCGCAATGCAAATAATAATCTTGGGAAAATGAAACTTGACAAACTAATACTAGTAGTAGATTCAGGATGTATTTTATTTTCATATATAATAAATTTATTTAATTGAAAAGGCGTTTTTATCTCTTAGAAATTTCATCTCTAATTTTAGCAGCTTCTCGGTAATCTTCTTTCTCAACTGCATTTTCTAATAATTCAGCCAATTCAGCTAAAGTGTTTTTAGAATACTCACTTCCCGTTAATGCATTATCTTCTACTCCGTAGGCATTAGCATTTGATAAACTTCCGTCCATTTCTTTAGGACTATTTTCATCGTCCATCAAGTTAGTTTTCATGTAAATCCCCGCTTTATCAAGGATATTTTTATAAGTAAAAATTGGCGCATTGAAACGTAAAGCCAATGCAATTGCATCTGAAGTACGGGCGTCAATAATCTCCTCGATTTTATCTCTTTCACAAATAATACTTGAATAAAACACGCCATCTACTAATTTATGAATGATCACTTGTTTTACAACAATATCAAATCGTTCAGCAAAATTTTTGAATAAGTCGTGGGTAAGTGGGCGAGGGGGTTTAATTTCTTTTTCTAAAGCGATTGCGATAGATTGAGCTTCGAATGCTCCAATTACAATTGGAAGTTTTCGATCACCGTCCACTTCATTCAGAATCAAAGCGTAAGCTCCGTTTTGAGTTTGACTGTATGAAATTCCTTGAATTGTAAGTTTAACTAAGCTCATAGTTGCAAAAGTACAATGTATTGAATAAAGTTACAAAGAAATTTATCTAAAATAAAAAGGTTACCAGAATTATATAAACTTTGGCAACCTTCTCAATAAAATTAAATATTAATTTAATTATTAGCTTTAAAAGCTTTTAATTTTTCGATTAATTTAGGTACAATTTCAAATGCATCACCAACGATTCCGTAGTCAGCAACTTTGAAAAAAGGCGCTTCAGCGTCAGTATTGATAACCACTTTTACTTTGGACGAGTTAATTCCGGCGATGTGTTGAATTGCGCCTGAAACTCCAATTGCAATATATAAATTGGCAGCTACTGGTTTTCCAGTTTGACCTACGTGCTCTCCATGTGGTCGCCATCCTAAATCAGAAACTGGTTTGGAACAAGCGGTTGCTGCTCCTAAAACACCTGCTAATTCTTCGATCATTCCCCAGTTCTCAGGACCTTTTAATCCACGACCAGCAGAAACCACTATATCGGCATCAGCAATTGTGACTTTTCCAGAAGCTTTTTCAACTGAAACTACTTTTACTCCAAAATCGGTATCATTAATGGAAGGATTAAAATCTTCCTCTGACAAACTAGATTTATTTTCAACTATACCATAAGAATTTTTAGAAATACTAAGTACTTTTAATGGTGTTGAAATTTCGGTTGTTACAAATGCTTTATTGGAGAAGCCATTTCTTTTTACTTGAAATGGTGCTAAGTTTTGTGGAAGTCCAACTACATTTGATGCAAATCCTGCTTCTAGCGAAATGGAAACTAGAGGAGCTAAATACAAACTATCTGTAGTTGAAGATAAAATGATAATTGTTGAGTTTTCCTTTTGAGCAGCTTGTTTAATTGCATCGGCATAGGCTTTTGCGGTGAATTCTGCTAACTTCGAATTGTTTACTTTCAGCACTTTATCCACTCCATAATTCGACAATTCAGATACATTATCTGTATTAACTGTTATTGCCGTTACAGTTGTTCCTAATGACTCTGCCACTTTTTTAGCATAAGAAGCCAACTCAAAAGCTACTTTCTTTAATTTTCCTCCTGAAGCGTCGGGAGCAGATTCTGCGTATATTAATATTGACATTTTTTTAATATTTTAAATTTTGAATGTTAAATTTTAAATGTTTTTGTTAACCAAATTCAACATTTATAATTTACAATTTATAATTATTTTTTTAGATCACTTTCGCTTCGTTGTGTAATAAGCTGATTAATTCGTCCAAATTGTCAGCGCTTACTAATTTTACTGCCGATTTTGGAGCTGGTTTTTCAAATTTAACCGTGGTTGTTTTTGAATCGCCTCCCACAGGTTCCAAAATGGTTAGAACTTTTGTCCTAGCAGTCATGATACCTCTCATATTAGGAATTCGAAGGTCTTTTTCTTCTACTAATCCTTTTTGACCTCCAATAATTAAAGGTAATTGAGAGTTTACAATTTCTTTTCCGCCATCAATTTCTCTTGAAGCTGTAACGGAATTTCCTTCAATGGTTAAAGCCACACAGGAATTTATGAAGTTGAATCCCAACAAACCTGCAATCATGCCTGGAACCATTCCTCCGTTATAATCTAATGATTCTTTACCAGCGATTATTAAATCGTAATTTCCATTTTTAATTACTTCGGCTAATTGTTTTGCAACAAAAAACCCGTCTGTTGGATCAGCATTGATTCTAATAGCTTCATTAGCACCTATAGCAAGTGCTTTTCTTAGCGTTGGTTCTGTTTCTGGGCCACCAACATTTATAACCGTAACATTTGCTCCTTGTTGTTCTTGAAACCAAATGGCACGTGTTAAACCAAATTCATCGTTTGGGTTGATTACAAATTGCACTCCATTGGTATCAAAAAGAGTATCGCTATTGGTAAAGTTGATTTTCGAAGTAGTATCAGGAACGTGACTGATGCAAACTAATATATTCATTTAGGTAAATTTTTAGGTAAACTATTTTCGGCCACTAAATTAGTAATTAATTCAATTCCATTTACTATGCGTGCATATTATTTTTCAACAATATAGCAATACTAAATCGATTTCGTAGCCCTGATTGAAGCGGTATCCCTCGCTTTTGGGCGAGGATAAAGAGGAAAGCAGGAAAAAGCTCCAAATAATTTTACAGATTTATGTTTATAAAATGGTATAAAATATTTATTTTTGCTCAAAATTTAAGAAACACCTATTCATAATATGAGAACTATACAATTTAGAGAAGCGATTGCTGAAGCAATGAGTGAAGAAATGCGTCGTGACGAAGCGGTATATTTAATGGGGGAGGAAGTTGCCGAATACAATGGTGCTTACAAAGCTTCCAAAGGAATGTTAGACGAATTTGGTCCAAAACGGGTGATTGATACTCCAATTGCTGAATTAGGATTTGCTGGAATTGCAGTTGGTTCTGCTATGAATGGCTGTCGTCCAATTGTGGAATACATGACTTTCAATTTCTCTTTAGTAGGTATTGATCAAATTATTAATAATGCTGCTAAGATGCGTCAAATGTCGGCCGGACAATTTCCAATGCCAATGGTATTTAGAGGTCCAACCGCTTCTGCAGGTCAGCTAGGCGCCACTCACTCACAGGCTTTTGAGAACTGGTTTGCCAATACTCCAGGATTAAAAGTGGTTGTTCCTTCAACCGTTTATGATGCTAAAGGATTATTGAAAGCGGCGATTCGCGATAATGATCCTGTAATTTTCATGGAATCAGAACAAATGTATGGTGATAAAGGTGAAGTGCCAGAGGGAGATTATATTATTCCACTTGGTGTTGCCGATATTAAAAGAGAGGGTTCTGACGTAACAATTGTTTCTTTTGGTAAAATTATTAAAGAAGCTCATATTGCTGCTGATGAATTGGCAAAAGAAGGAATTTCTTGTGAAATAATCGACTTAAGAACAGTTCGTCCAATGGATTATGACGCTATTTTAACCTCGGTTAGAAAAACAAATAGATTGGTAGTTTTAGAAGAAGCTTGGCCATTTGCAAGTGTGGCTTCTGAAATCACTTATATAGTTCAAGAGCGTGCATTCGACTTTTTAGATGCTCCAATTCAAAGAATTACAACGGCTGACACTCCAGCGCCTTATTCTCCAACACTTTTGAAAGAATGGTTGCCGAATGCATCGGATGTAGTAGCTGCGGTTAAAAAAGTGATGTATAAAAAATAAAATGTTACTTTAATAAGAGATTTTAATGCTCTTAATTAAAATTTTTTATATAATAAAATTCCTATATTTGAAACTTCATCAAAAAAATTGGTGAAGTTTTTTTTTATATGAAATTCAAATTATTTATAATTCTTTTACTTTTTTCATCTTTTTTTTCCAATGCCCAAACTAAGGTAAGTGGTATTGTTGTTGACGATAAAAATCTGCCCGTTCCGTATGCTAATATTATGTTTAAAGGAACAAATGAAGGTGTAGTTTCCAATGAAGACGGTCGATTTTATTTAGAATCTCAAAAAAAATATAAAGTAATTGTAGTGTCTTTTTCAGGATTTCAAACTAAAGAAGTTGCGCTGCCAAAAGCAATCAATTATGATTTTAAAATCAAAATTTCAGACGGAGTAAAATTAAATGAAGTTTTAATTTATTCTGGTAAAACCTCCAAAAAGAATAATCCAGCAATTGATCTCCTAAAAAAAATATGGGAGCATCGGCGTAAAAATGGATTACGTCAGTTCAATCAGTATGAAATGGAAAAGTATGAGAAATTGGAATTTGACATGAATACGATTGACAGTGCTTTTATGAAAAGCAAGATTTTTAAGGGAATGGAATTTGTTTTCAAACAAGTAGATACTTCAAAAGTAACTGGAAAAACCTATTTGCCCATATTCATAAACGAAGCACTTTCTAATGTATATGGAGATAATGTGCGAGGAAAAGTTAAAGAAATTTTGAAAGCCAATAAAAATTCAGGCTTTAATACCAATCAACAAATAATTGAGTTTGTAAAAGATCTTTATAATGAGAACGACATTTACAATAACTACATAAATTTCTTTGATAAAAGTTTTACAAGTCCGCTTTCAAGAACTGGAATCGATGTATATAATTATGTTTTGAGAGACAGTTCCTTTATAGATAAAAAATGGTGTTATAATATTGTGTTTTATCCTAGACGAAAAAGCGAATTGACTTTTAAAGGTGATTTTTGGGTCGCCGATTCTACTTATGCCATTAAGAATATTAACATGGCTTCTACCAAAAGTGCAAATATAAACTGGGTAAAAGACATCCATATAGAACAAGAATTCGAAGTATTGAACGACTCCGTTTTCTTGTTAACTAGAGATTATATGATGACCGATTTTGCTTTAAGTAAAAAAGAAACTTCCAGAGGAATGTATGGTAAACGAACTACCCTTTACAGAAATCATCAATTTAATACTAGTAAACCCGCCGACTTTTACAAAGAACAAACTTTTGATAAAGAGGAATCTATTTTCACTAAATCCGATGAATATTGGGAACAAAATCGATTTGAGAATTTGAATAAAGACGAAAAGGGCATATATAAAATGTTGGATACGCTACAAACCAATAAAAAATTCATGCAATTGTATGATGTTGTTACGATTTTAAGCAGTGGCTATTATCATGATGGCATTATAGATTATGGGCCTGTTTTATCAACAGTAGGTTTTAATAATGTGGAGGGTTTCCGATTGCGAGTTGGCGGTAGAACTTATTTTGGTCCAAATGATTTATGGCGAATCCAAGCTTATACTGCTTATGGATTTAAGGATAACAAAATTAAATATGGTATTTCAGGAAAATGGCTTTTAAACAGAAACAATCGGTTAATTATAGAAGGAGGAACAAGACGAGATATCGAGCAAATTGGAGCAAGTTTAACCACTTCTAACGATGTTTTAGGGAGAAGTTTTGCATCGTCTTCTTTATTTGCTGGAGGAAATAACGGTAAATTGACCAACATCAATTTCACTTCTTTTGCTGTTGAAATGGAACCCGTTAAAAACCTAACTATTCAAACGGGCTTCTCCTACAGAACCTTAGTTTCTGCCTCGCCAGAATTTAAATTAGACTATTATATTACTAAGCCAGACGCTTTAGGTAACGGTGGAATTATTAGAGCTGATCTAAATCAATCGGAAGTTAATTTTCAAATTGATTATACTCCGGGAAGAAAAACAATTGGTTATGCAGTGGAACGACAAATTGTAAGCAGCCCATACCCTCGATTTTTTATTAGCTACAGTCAAGGAATAAAAGGGTTTTTAGACAGTGATTTTGATTATAAAAAACTACAGATTTATTACAAACAGCCTATCATTATCGGCCCATTTGGGGTTCTAAATTCTACTATGGAATTAGGAAAAACCTTTGGTGGCGTTCCTCTAGGATTGATGAGTATTATTCCTGGAAACCAAACCTATTTCACTATTAGAAATACTTTTAACCTCTTAAATTTCTATGAGTTTGAAGCCGATCAATATGTAACACTTCAGTTGGAACATAATTTTGGTGGACGAATTTTTGCAAAAATTCCCTATTTGAGAAAATTCAATTGGAGAGAAACTATAGGAATAAGAGGTGCTTACGGAACAATTTCTGATGATAGTAGAGCTTTAAATGCTTCGGGAATAAACTATAGAGCCCCAGAAAATGTGTATTGGGAATACAATGCTGGAATTGGAAATATATTCAAGGTTTTTAGAATAGAATTCAGTTGGAGAGGTTCCTACATCACTCCTCAAACCAATAATTTTGGAATCAAAGGGTCCTTTGGTATCTTTTTCTAATTATTTAAATAATATTAAATACTGTAACCTGTGATTTTTTGAAAAATTCCCAAAAAACAGTTTTGACAGTAACAGCTACCTCAGATTAAATTAAAATTTACAGCAAATATTCAAAAAAGCACTCTTCAAATGTGAATTGTGCTTTTTTATTTGTCATGGTTTTCATACATTTGCATCCGATTATTAAATAACGAATAAATAGAATATGGAATCATTAATGATTTATGTGCCAATAGTTATGGCCTTAATAGGATTGGCTTTTATGGCAATCAAAAGATCGTGGGTATTAAAACAAGATGCTGGGGATGGTAAAATGAAAGAAATTTCAGATTATATCTATGAAGGCGCCTTGGCTTTCCTTAAAGCAGAATACCGATTATTAGCAATTTTTGTGGTTATTGCAAGTATTGTTTTAGCAATAATTTCATTTGTAGTGCCTACAACCAATATTCTAATAGTAGTTGCTTTTATTTTTGGAGCTTTTTTCTCAGCTTTAGCAGGAAATATGGGGATGAAAATAGCAACCAAAACCAATGTAAGAACAACTCAAGCTGCTCGTACTAGTTTGCCTCAAGCATTAAAAGTGTCTTTTGGTGGAGGTACAGTTATGGGACTTGGAGTTGCTGGATTAGCAGTATTAGGATTAACAGGATTTTTTATCTTCTTTTTCCAATACTTTATGAAAGGAACTTGGACTTCAACAGAAGACATGACCATTGTTTTAGAAACGCTTGCAGGATTCTCGCTTGGTGCTGAATCCATCGCATTGTTCGCTCGTGTTGGTGGTGGTATTTATACTAAAGCTGCTGACGTAGGTGCTGACTTAGTAGGAAAAGTAGAAGCTGGAATACCAGAAGATGATCCACGTAATCCTGCAACAATTGCAGACAACGTAGGAGATAACGTAGGAGATGTTGCTGGAATGGGTGCTGATTTATTTGGTTCTTATGTAGCTACAGTTCTTGCTGCAATGGTTCTTGGAAACTATGTAATTAAAGATATGGGTGGTAAAATCGAAGACGCATTCGGTGGAATTGGACCTATTTTATTACCAATGGCAATCGCTGGTTTTGGAATATTATTCTCTATCATTGGAACAATGTTAGTAAAAATATCAAGTGATGATGCTAAAGAAGCTCAAGTTCAAAAAGCACTAAACTTTGGAAACTGGGTTTCTATTGCTTTAACTGCTATGTCTTGTTTCTTCTTAGTAAAATTCATGTTGCCAGAAACTATGAATATGTCTTTCTTCGGTGAAGGGATAAAAGATATTTCAGCAATGCGTGTTTTCTATGCTACATTAATTGGATTATTTGTTGGTGGAGCTATTTCATCAGTAACAGAATATTACACCGGATTAGGGACTAGCCCAGTATTGAAAATTGTACAAAAATCATCAACTGGAGCTGGAACTAACGTAATTGCAGGTTTAGCAACAGGAATGATTTCTACCTTCCCAACGGTTTTATTATTTGCTGGAGCAATCTGGTCAACTTATGCATTAGCAGGTTTTTACGGTGTGGCTTTGGCTGCATCGGCAATGATGGCTACAACAGCTATGCAATTAGCAATTGACGCTTTCGGACCTATATCTGATAACGCAGGAGGAATTGCTGAAATGAGTGAATTACCAAAAGAAGTTCGTACAAGAACTGATATTTTAGACTCTGTAGGAAATACTACTGCTGCAACTGGAAAAGGTTTTGCAATCGCTTCTGCAGCATTAACTTCATTAGCTTTATTTGCTGCCTACGTAACTTTTACAGGAATTCATGGTATTAATATCTTCAAAGCGCCAGTATTAGCAATGTTATTTGTAGGAGGTATGATTCCTGTAGTTTTCTCTGCATTAGCAATGAACTCTGTAGGTAAAGCTGCAATGGATATGGTATATGAAGTTCGTCGTCAGTTTAAAGAAATTCCTGGAATTATGGAAGGAACTGGTAAACCGGAATACGGAAAATGTGTTGAAATTTCTACTAAAGCCGCTTTACGCGAAATGATGTTACCAGGAGTATTAACTATTGGTTTTCCAATTGCAATAGTTTTATTAGGTAAATTAGTTTATCCTGAAAATAACCAAATAATCGCTGAAATGTTAGGTGGATATATGGCTGGGGTTACCGTTTCTGGTGTACTTTGGGCAGTTTTCCAAAACAATGCTGGTGGTGCTTGGGACAATGCTAAAAAATCGTTTGAAGCTGGTGTTATTATTAATGGTGAAATGACTTACAAAGGTTCTGAAGCTCACAAAGCAGCAGTAACTGGAGATACTGTTGGTGATCCATTTAAAGATACTTCTGGACCATCAATGAACATTTTAATTAAATTAACTTGTTTGATTGGTTTAGTAATTGCTCCAATTTTGGGGAATGGTTCTTCTAATGAAGCTCCAAAAGTGATGATGATTAAAATGGAATGTGCTGAAGGAAAAATGATGGGCAAATGCGACATGAGCAAATGCGCAACGATGACTAAAGACGAATGTGCTGCAATGTGCGACAGTCTTAAATGTACTCCTGAAGAAAAAGAGATGTGTTTATCACACTACGATAAAGACGGAAAATTCATTGCTCCAAAAGTGGAAATGGAATGTTGTTCTAAAAAATCAGAAATGAAAACAGTGAACGTTCAAATTAGCGACGAAAATGGAAAAGCTAAAGCAACTGTAATTACTAATGATAATGGAAACAAAATTACACAAGTGTTTGAAGGTTCATTGGAAGAAGTAAAAGCACAAGTGGAAAAAATGAAATAATTATTAGCATCAAATGCTATTTTATGCCTCGCAATTTGCGAGGCATTTTTTTTACAATTTATCCTGATTTCAATAGAATTATAAAATTCCATTTGTTGATAACTTATCAAAATTCCTACTTCAAAAAAACTTAAATTTGAAGTTCAAATAAATTTCCAACAACAAATAATTTAATGGCACTTCAGAAAAAAAATCTGATATAGTGTTACTTTATTTGACTTTTTAAAACCCTATGTACCTAATATTCGATACCGAAACCACTGGATTGCCAAAGCGTTGGGACGCTCCAATTACCGATATCGGAAATTGGCCGCGTTGTGTTCAAATTGCTTGGCAGTTGCACGATGAAATGGGAAAGTTGATCGAACATCAGGATTACTTAGTTCAACCAGAGGGATTTAACATTCCTTATGATGCAGAAAAAGTACACGGTATTTCTACCGAGTTAGCTGAAGCCGAAGGAATGTCAATGGTCGAGGTGCTAGAAAAATTTAATATTGCGTTAAGCAAATCTAAATTTATTGTAGGTCAAAACTTAAAATTTGACATTAATATTATGGGTTGCGAATTCCATCGATTTGGAATCGAAAGCCAAATGAGTTCTATGCCGGTTTTAGACACTTGTACCGAAGTGACCGCCTCTTTATTACAATTACCGGGAGGCCGTGGAGGTAAGTTTAAATTACCTACATTAACAGAATTGCACAGTTATTTATTCAATTCCCCATTTTCCGAAGCCCATAATGCTACTGCCGATGTGGAAGCGACCACTCGCTGTTTTTTTGAATTGATTCGAACAGAAATTTTCACCGAAAAAGAACTTCAAGTAGACGGAGATTATTTTAATAAATTCAAAACTCAAAATCCGAAGGCCATTCCGCTAATCGGATTGAGACATATCAATTTAAAAGAAGCTTCACAAAAAATAAAACAACAGTTTGGAGAGCGACAAGCCAATCTGGTTTCTCAAGAAGAAATTGCCGAAAATAAGCAAGTTTTAATTGATGCCGATTTTGTGCATTTGCACAACCATACTCAGTTTTCAGTTTTACAATCTACCATTAGCGTGGCTAAATTAGTTAAAGCAGCATCGGAAAATAAAATGCCTGCTGTTGCCATTACCGATCATGCTAATTTAATGGGCGCCTTCCATTTTGTTCGAGATATATTATATCATAATAAAGCCGCTCAGGTAAAAAATGAAGAGGCTTTAGCCAATGGAGATTCGCCAAGTGAAGTTATTATTAAACCTATTGTAGGCTGTGAATTCTATGTTTGCGAAGACCATTTAGATAAATCTCGTAAAGACAATGGATATCAAATTGTATTCCTTGCAAAAAACAAAAAGGGGTATCAGAATCTAACCAAATTAACTTCTATAGCCAATACTGATGGATTCTATTATGTTCCTAGAATTGACAGAAGTCTTATAGAAAAGTACAAAGAAGATCTAATCGTGTTAACTGGAAATTTGTATGGTGAAATTCCAAGTAAAATTCTAAATATCGGTGAAAACCAAGCCGAGGAAGCGCTAATTTGGTGGAAACAACAATTTGGTTCTGACTTGTATATTGAAGTGATGCGTCACAATCAAGAAGATGAAAATCGCGTAAATGCAAGTTTGATTTCGTTAGCTAAAAAGAATGATATTAAAATTGTTGCCACAAATAATACCTTCTATTTAAATAAAGAAGATGCCAATGCACATGATATTTTACTGTGCGTTCGAGATGGCGAAAAGCAATCTACACCAATAGGAAGAGGTCGTGGCTATCGATATGGTATGCCTAATCAAGAATATTATTTTAAATCTGGTGAGGAGATGAAAATGCTTTTCACTAATTTGCCTGAGGCAATTTCCAACCTTTCAGAGGTGGTTTCAAAAATTGAGATTTACGATTTAGCGCGGGAAGTGCTCTTGCCGAAATTTGAAATACCACAAGAGTTTTTAGTTTCCGACGATGATACTGACGGTGGAAAAAGAGGGGAAAATTCCTACTTAAAGCACTTAACTTATTTAGGCGCCCAAAAAAGGTATGCTGAAATAACAAAGGAAATTCAAGAGCGAATCGATTTTGAGTTGCTTACCATTCAAAATTCAGGTTATCCAGGATATTTCTTAATTGTTCAAGATTTCATCGCCGAAGCCAGAAAAATGGACGTTTCTGTTGGTCCAGGAAGAGGTTCAGCAGCGGGTTCGGTGGTAGCTTATTGCCTTGGAATAACCAATATTGATCCCTTATTATACAACCTCCTTTTTGAGCGTTTCCTAAACCCCGATCGAGTTTCATTGCCCGATATTGATATCGATTTTGATGATGAAGGTCGAAGTCGAGTTATGGATTATGTGATTAAAAAATACGGTTCAAAACAGGTGGCTCAAATTATAACCTACGGAACAATGGCGGCAAAATCGGCAATTCGAGATACCGCTCGTGTGTTGGATTTACCCCTTTTTGAAGCCGATAAAATAGCCAAATTAATTCCGAATTTAATTCCGTCAAAATGGAGTTTGGCGCGTTTCTTAAAAGAAGCCGAACCTGAAATTAAAAAAATTCTTCGCCCTGAAGATTTTGAAAAAATTAAAGATCTGATTTCTATTTCTAAAGAAAATGATCTTTCTGGTGAGACTATTCAGCAAGCACAGATATTAGAAGGAAATTTAAGAAATACTGGAATTCATGCCTGCGGAGTAATTATTACGCCAAGTGATATTACCAATTTTGTTCCTATTGCTACAGCTAAAGATTCTGATTTATATGTCACTCAATTTGATAACTCGGTTGTAGAAAGTGCCGGTTTATTAAAAATGGACTTCTTGGGATTAAAAACCCTAACCTTAATTAAAGACACTGTTAAATTAGTGAAATACAGATCAGGAATAGTTTTAGATCCTGATACTTTTCCTATAGATGATATAAAAACTTTTGAGCTTTTTCAGCGAGGGGAAACCATAGGGATCTTCCAATATGAATCTCCGGGAATGCAAAAGTATTTAAAGGAATTGAAACCTACCGTTTTTGGTGATTTAATAGCTATGAATGCACTTTATCGGCCAGGACCGATTGCTTATATTCCAAGTTTTGTTAGACGTAAAAATGGAGAAGAAACTATAGAGTACGATCTGGATGCCTGCGAAGAATTACTAAAAGATACCTACGGAATTACCGTTTATCAAGAGCAAGTAATGCTTTTATCACAAAAATTAGCTGACTTTTCTAAAGGAGATGCTGACGTTTTGCGAAAAGCAATGGGAAAAAAGCAGAAAGACGTTTTGGATAAAATGAAGCCAAAATTCATCAGCCAAGCAGCTGCTAAAGGGCATGATGAAGAAAAATTAGAAAAAATTTGGAAGGACTGGGAGGCATTTGCTGAATATGCTTTTAATAAATCACACTCTACTTGTTATGCATGGATTGCTTATCAAACGGCCTATTTAAAAGCGAATTACCCAGCAGAATATATGGCTGCCGTTTTATCAAATAACATGAGTGATATTAAGCAAGTTTCCTTTTTTATGGAAGAATGTAAGCGCATGGGATTACAGGTATTAGGGCCAGATGTAAACGAGTCTTTTTATAAATTCACGGTAAATGAAAACTACGCTGTGCGCTTTGGAATAGGCGCTGTTAAAGGGGTTGGAATGGGAGCCGTTCAAACCATTGTAGAAAATAGAAAGGAAAGTAAATACAAATCTATTTTCGATTTAACCAAGCGAATTGACTTGCGTGCTGCCAATAAAAAGGCACTTGAAAATTTGATTTTAGCCGGTGGTTTTGATTCCTTTAAAGGAGTTTCAAGAGCGCAGTATTTTCATGATGACGGGGACGGAATTACTTTTTATGAAAAAGCAATCCGATATGGGTTAAAATTTCAAGAAAATGAAAACTCCTCTCAGGTTAGTTTATTCGGTGAAGCAAGTGAAGTTCAAATTGCAGAACCGGTGGTGCCTCCATGCGAAGATTGGTCTACCATGGAAAAACTGGCCAAAGAAAAGGAAGTGGTAGGAATTTATCTTTCCGGTCATCCGTTGGATGATTTTAAATATGAGATGAAATACTATTGCAATTCTAAATTGGAAGCTTTAAAAGATTTGAATAGCCAAATAAATAAAAACTTATCTTTTGGTGGGATTGTGTCCAATGTAAAACACCTGGTTAATAAATCGGGAAAAGGTTGGGGGTCTTTTGTTTTAGAGGGATATGATGAAAGCCATGAATTTAGAATTTTTGGTGAAGAGTACATGAAATTCCGGCACTATTTAACCCCGAATAGTTTTACGTTTATTAAGCTGATGGTAAAAGAAGGGTGGCCAGATAAAGAAACAGGTAAAAAAGGCGAACCAAGAATTCAATTTATTGAGTTTAAAATACTTCAAGATATTCTTGGGCTGTTTGCTAAAAAACTGGTAATTCATATTAATATTAACGATTTACAATCGGAATTTATTCATCAGTTAAGTACTGTTTTCCAACAAAATAAAGGAGACAAATCGGTGATTTTTGAAGTTATGGAATTGGAAAAAATAAAAACCCAGGTTGAAATTGCTCCCCAAGTTATTGCTCTTGACGATGTAGAAAGCGATATTGTTTATGAGGAAGAAAATCCACAGGTTGAGTTGCTAACAGAAATCGAAGAAATAAAAGTGGTTACGAAATTGGAAATGCCAAGTCGGAAATTGAAAATTAATATTTCGAACGAGTTACTTTCGGAATTGGAGAAAATGCAAGTGAACTTTAAATTGAATTAATTTCTCAAAACTCTAGCCCCGATAGAAGGGAAAATACCGGGTTGCGGAGAGGTACGAAACACAACACGGATTGGGATGAAAGCGGGAAAAGGCTGCCAATAAAAATAGATAAATTAAACCAATACACTCATAATCAAAAGTAATTTTACAATAGTGTTCAAATGGTATTTAATTATTAAATTTGCATTAGAAAATTAATTTAAAAACATAGAAAATATGGCATTAGCAATAACAGATGCTACTTTTGACGAAGTAGTTTTAAAATCAGACCAACCAGTAATGGTCGATTTTTGGGCAGCATGGTGTGGGCCTTGTAGAATGGTTGGACCAATCATTGACGAAATAAGTGAAGAATTTGCTGGTAAAGCAGTAGTTGGAAAAGTAGACGTAGATGCAAATCAAGAGTTTGCTGCAAAATACGGAGTACGAAATATCCCAACCGTTTTAGTCTTTCATAAAGGAGAAGTGGTTGCAAGACAAGTGGGTGTTGCACCAAAACAAACCTATGCTGACAGCTTGAATACTTTATTATAAAACATTTAATTGTTGCAAGAATAAAAAAGGTTTGACCAAAGTCAAACCTTTTTTATTTTAAGGAAATTTGTTCCAGGCGCTATATTTCCGCTCTTTTAATTTTCAATTCCATCAATCTTTTAATACATTTGAAGGATGAAAATTAAATCCCAAATAGAGAAAATTTCTAGCTTTCAGCACCTTGAATTGTTAGCGAATCAAATCGTTGAAGGGTTTATTTCTGGAATGCATAAAAGTCCGTTTCATGGATTTTCGGCGGAGTTTGCAGAACACAAAGTCTACAATCCTGGGGAAAGTACGAAGCACATGGATTGGAAATTATTCGCAAAAACCGATCGGCTGTATACCAAAAGATACGAGGAAGAAACTAATTTGCGCTGCCACTTAATCATCGATAATTCGTCCTCGATGCATTATCCAAAGCTGAAAGAAAGTCAGCTATTTTATGAAAGCAAAATTGGATTTTCTATTCTAGCCTCGGCAGTACTAATGAATTTATTGAAAAAGCAGCGAGATGCCGTTGGACTCAGCGTCTATTCTAACACCTATGAATATTATGCTCCGGAAAAAGGAAGCGATCGCCACCACCGAATGATTTTAAACAAATTAGAATCATTATTAGAAAACAGTAAAACCCCAAAAAGCACTGATACCATTTCCTTTTTACATCAAATTGCTGAAAAAATTCATCGACGTTCCATGATTGTTCTGTTTACAGACATGTTTCAATCAGGAAATGAAAACGCTTTATTCACGGCATTACAACATCTGAAACACAACAAACACAAAATCGTTTTGTTTCATGTAGTTGATGAAAAAACGGAATTAAATTTCGATTTCGATGCCGCTCCAAGAAAATTTATCGACTTAGAATCTGGAGAAGAAATTAATATTTTTGCAGATAATATTAAGGAAACCTACGAGAATCAGGTTACCAATTATTTCAAAAAGGTAGCAATTACCTGCGCCCAGAATAAAATTAAGTATGTCCCCGTTGCTGTTGGTGCCAATTTCGAGAAAATCCTCACCACATACCTTGTTGAAAAACAATCTTTTGGATAAAATAGATTGTAATAATTAAATTTTTATAATAAAACACTTGCTAGAGTCGAAATAGATTGTATATTTGCACTCGCAATAAAGCGCTGGTTTGGTAGTTCAGTTGGTTAGAATACATGCCTGTCACGCATGGGGTCGCGGGTTCGAGTCCCGTCCAGACCGCTTAAATTGGGAAAAGTCACGTGTAACAGCGTGACTTTTTTGCCCAAAAAAGTTCCCGATAATCCGGGATAAAGATTGTTGTGTTGTTTTGCTACGGCTTTGTAACCCGTAGCCCGGTTTAGTAGTTAGACCAATGAAAAGCTTTCCATTTATTCTGATATATTTCAGAATCTAGGGATGGCTTTTTTGATTTAAAGCCGTTTGTATTATTATTTTATTTTTTAACCAATAAAGTTGTAAAATAAACTACAATTCACTTTCTTTGCACCGTTCATAAATTTACTGATTGTTATCACGAAAGCCCGAGGGATTAGACCCGATGAAAGCTTAGCAACCCTTTATTCCTAAAGAAGGTGCTACATTCTATCACGCACAGCGTGAACAGATAACCCGAGAATTTCTCTCCCTTTCCATAACATTTTTATTTTTTTGAAGCACAATTACAGGCATCTCGATGGATTGTATTCCCGTTTTTCGTTGCATTCTGCGGTAAAGACCGCAGGATTTCCACTTCACCCGGGGCTATAATTTATTTTTTTGCCTTTCTATTAATAATAGTAAAAAAATAAATGAGTTCAATTTTACAAGAAATAAACAAGCGAATATTAATTCTCGACGGTGCAATGGGAACCATGCTGCAACGTTATAATTTCTCTGAAGAAGATTTTCGTGGAGCGCGTTTTGCCAATTTCCCTCATTCCTTAAAAGGAAATAACGATTTGTTATCCCTTACCCAACCACAAGCTATTGCAGCAATTCACGCACAGTATTTTGAAGCAGGAGCCGATATTGTGGAAACCAATACCTTCTCGGGAACGACCATCGGAATGGCCGATTACTATTTGGAAGATTTAGTGTACGAACTCAATTTTGAATCGGCTAAAATAGCGCGTCAAGTGGCAGATGAATTTACTGCAAAAAACCCTAACCAACCTCGTTTCGTTGCGGGCTCGATAGGTCCAACCAATAGAACCGCCAGCATGTCGCCGGATGTAAATGATCCCGGTTTTCGAGCGGTAACTTTTGATGAATTAAGAATTGCCTATAAGCAGCAGGTTGAAGCGCTAATTGATGGAGGGGTAGATTTACTTTTAGTGGAAACTATTTTTGACACCTTAAATGCTAAAGCAGCACTTTTTGCAATCGAAGAAGTAAAAGAAGAACGCAAAATCGATATTCCAATTATGGTTTCAGGAACCATTACGGATGCTTCTGGAAGAACACTTTCAGGACAAACGGTGGAAGCTTTCTTAATTTCAATTTCTCATATTCCATTGTTGAGTGTTGGATTTAATTGTGCCCTTGGAGCCAAACAACTAAAACCGTATTTGAAACAATTATCTCACAATACCTCATTTAATATTTCGGCGCATCCCAATGCAGGATTGCCCAACGCATTTGGGCAATACGATGAAACACCCGCCGAAATGCAAACGCAAATTAAAGAGTATTTGGATGAGAATTTAATCAATATTATTGGTGGATGTTGCGGAACTAATCCAGACCATATTAAATTAATTGCTGAAGTGGCGAAGAATTATAAACCGAGAAAAGTCTAACAACTATTCTACAAGGTTTAGAAACCTTGCAGGATTAAAAAAAGTATATGTCAAATACCAACAACTACTTGAAGTTATCAGGTCTTGAACCACTAGTAATTACGCCTAATACCAATTTTGTTAATGTTGGTGAGAGGACGAATGTAAC
This sequence comes from Flavobacterium sp., assembly GCA_021740105.1. GTDB lineage: Bacteria > Bacteroidota > Bacteroidia > Flavobacteriales > Flavobacteriaceae > Flavobacterium. The sequence continues at coordinate 39,953 of JAIPAM010000001.1, read as the reverse complement.
GGGTTCACGAAAATTTCTTCGATTAATAATAGAGGAGAAATATGAGGAAGCACTTTCTATTGCCAAAGAGCAAGTAGAAGGTGGAGCACAAATCATTGATGTCAATATGGACGAGGGAATGCTTGATGGCGTTTATGCAATGACCACTTTCTTAAATTTAATTGCATCCGAACCCGATATTTCTCGTGTTCCATTGATGATTGACAGTTCAAAGTGGGAAATTATTGAAGCCGGTTTAAAAGTAGCACAAGGGAAAAGTGTAGTCAATTCAATTTCTTTAAAAGAAGGTGAAGAACGTTTTATCCATCATGCAAAATTGATTAAAAAATATGGAGCGGCAGTTATCATCATGGCCTTCGATGAGGTGGGTCAAGCGGATAATTATGATAGGAGAATCGAAATTTGTAAAAGGTCGTACGATATATTAGTAAATGAAGTTGGTTTTCCGCCTCAAGACATCATCTTTGATCCTAATATTTTCCCTGTGGCCACCGGAATGGACGAGCACAAACTGAATGCGTTAGATTTCTTTAGAGCTACAAAATGGATTAAAGAAAATTTACCTCATGCGCATGTAAGCGGTGGCGTAAGTAACGTTTCTTTTTCGTTTAGAGGTAATGATACCGTTCGTGAAGCAATGCATTCGGTGTTTTTATTCCACGCAATTAATAATGGAATGACAATGGGAATTGTTAATCCTGAAATGTTAACTATTTATGATGAAATCCCAAAAGATTTATTAGAACATGTTGAAGATGTTCTTCTAAATCGAAGAGAAGATGCCACTGAAAGATTACTGGATTTTGCCGAAAATGTAAAAGGAGATTCCAAGATAAACGAAAAAGCGGTTCAAGAATGGCGCTCGGGAACTATTCAAGAGCGATTAACACATTCTTTGGTAAGAGGAATCGATGAATTTATCGACCTTGATATTGAAGAAGCCAGACTCGCCGCTTCCAAACCGATTGATGTTATCGAAATCAATTTGATGGCCGGAATGAACGTAGTGGGAGATTTATTTGGAAGTGGAAAAATGTTCTTGCCACAAGTAGTAAAATCAGCACGTGTAATGAAAAAAGCAGTTGCTTATTTACTTCCTTACATAGAAGCTAGCAAGCAAGTTGGCGACAAGCAAGGGGCCGGAAAAATTTTAATGGCAACTGTAAAAGGCGATGTTCACGACATTGGAAAAAACATTGTATCAGTTGTTTTAGGTTGTAATAATTATGAAATTATCGATTTAGGGGTAATGGTTGCGCCAGAGAAAATTATCGCTGCTGCAATTGAAAACAACGTCGATATTATAGGTTTAAGCGGATTAATTACTCCATCCTTGGATGAAATGGTTTATTTGGCTAAAGAACTCGAAAGATTAAACGTCAAAATTCCAATTATGATAGGAGGAGCAACGACTTCTAGAGCACATACTGCTGTTAAAATTGCCCCTCAATATTCGAATACTGTAATTCATGTTAACGACGCTTCAAGAGCCGTTACGGTAGCAGGAAATTTATTGAATGAGGATTCCAATTTAAAATATACTAGCGATATTCGTTCGGAATACGATGAGTTGAGAGAAGGATATTTGAATAGAAGTAGAGATAAAAATTTTCTAACTATCGAACAAGCACGTGCCAATAAATTAAAATTAGATTGGGATAATTACACCCCTTTCCAACCTAATTTTATTGGAACAAAAACCATAGAAGCCGATTTAGATGAATTGGTTCCTTACATCGATTGGACACCGTTTTTTAGAACATGGGAATTGTTTGGAAAATATCCAACTATTTTAACAGATGAGGTTGTCGGAGAACAAGCAACTTCTGTTTTTGCAGATGCTCAAGAAATGCTCAAAATTATTTTGAAAGAAAAGAAGTTAGCAGCTAAAGGCATTTATGGAATTTTCCCGGCCAATCAAGTTAACGATGATGATATTTTGGTTTCATCAACTAACAGCCAACAGCCATTAACCTTTCTAACCTTACGTCAGCAATCTCAAAAAACAGCTGGAGCTCCAAATATGGCCTTAGCCGATTTTATTGCCCCAAAAGATTCTGGAAAAACAGATTATATGGGTGCTTTTTGTGTCACCACAGGTTTTGGAGTTGATGAATGGGCTTCGGAATTTGAAACGAATTTAGACGATTATAATTCTATCATGGTCAAAGCACTTGCAGATCGATTGGCGGAGGCTTTTGCAGAATATCTACATGAAAAAGTGAGAAAAGAAATCTGGGGTTACGCTTCCGATGAGGTTTTATCACCGGATGATTTAATTGAGGAGAAATACAAAGGAATAAGGCCGGCACCTGGTTATCCAGCGTGTCCAGATCATTTGGAAAAACCTACCATTTGGAAATTACTAAATGTAGAACAAGAAATAGGCGTAAAATTAACGGAAAGTATGGCCATGTGGCCTGCTTCATCGGTTTCAGGATATTATTTTGGAAATCCTGAAAGTAAGTATTTTGGCCTTGGAAAAATTAAAGAAGATCAGGTTATAGATTATTCAAAACGGAGAAATATTTCAACAGAAGTAGCAACAAAATGGTTGAATCCAAATATTGCTGATTAATAATTATACAAATGAAAGTAACAAAACACATTGAAAAAGCGAAAGGGAATACTTTATTTTCTTTTGAAATTATACCGCCTCAAAAAGGAAAAAGTATCCAAGAATTATATGATAATATCGACCCATTAATGGAATTTAATCCTCCATTTATTGATGTAACTACTTCACGAGAAGAGTTTGTTTATATCGATAAAGGAAACGGATTATTAGATAAAAAGCTTACCAGAATGCGTCCTGGGACTCTAGGAATTTGTGCTTCCATAAAACATAAATACAATGTAGATACTATTCCACATGTGCTTTGTGGTGGATTTACAAAAGAGGAAACAGAGTATTTACTAGTAGATTGCCATTATTTAGGTATAGATAATGTGATGGCGTTACGTGGAGATGCGATGAAAGAGGAAAAATATTTTATGCCTAAAAATGGGGGAAATAATTATGCTGTCGATTTAGTGAAACAAATAAAGCGATTAAATAATGGTCAATATTTACATGATTTAATTGATGTAGATAACAAGTCTGATTTTTGTATCGGCGTTGCTGGTTATCCAGAAAAACACTTGGAATCACCATCGCTCCAATCGGATTTAAAAAGGTTAAAGGAAAAAGTAGATGCAGGGGCTGATTATGTGGTTACCCAAATGTTTTTCGACAATTCTAAATACTTTGAATTTGTTGAAAAAGCCAGAGCAATGGGAATTACAATACCTATTATTCCAGGGATAAAACCAATTGCCGTAAAGAAACACATGCAATTATTGCCGCAAATATTCCGTGTTGATTTACCGGAAGATTTAATTACTGCCGTTGAAAAATGCACTTCTGCAGCTGAGGTAAAAGCGGTGGGAATTGAATGGGCAATCCAACAATCATTGGAATTAAAACAAGCAGGTGTTCCTGTTTTGCATTATTATTCAATGGGAAAATCAGAGAATATTCGCCAAATTGCTAAGGCACTTTTTTAAAAAGATTTATTTTTTGGTTATTTCCCTAAAAATTGCTTCCAGGTTTTTATTCTTTTGATTCAATTGAAGTGTTTTTAATCCGTTTTCATTAGCAAAATCAAAAACAACTGGACGCATGTCGGTTTCAGAAATAAAAGTCAATTCCCAAATGCAGTCATGAATATTTTTATAGGATTTTAAATTAGGGATTTTTGCAATAGCTTGGTCTTCGATTTTATAATCAAATTCAACTTCAATAACTTGTTCTTTGTCGGAGGAAACTAGTTTATCCAATTTTTTATCGGTAACAATTTTACCGTTATTGATAATGATGACACGATCGCAAATGGCCTCAACCTCTTGCATAATGTGTGTTGATAAGAATACCGTTTTGTCTTTTCCCACATTTTTAATCACATTTCTAATCTCCACTAATTGATTTGGATCCAAACCAGTAGTGGGTTCATCTAAGATTAAAACATCAGGATTGTGTAAAAGCGCATTGGCTAAACCCACTCTTTGGCGATATCCTTTGGACAATTGACCAATTTTTTTATGACTTTCAGAAGTCAAACCGGTTAATTCTATAACCTCATTTATTCTTGATTTTTCTACTTTAAAAACATCAGCATTGAATGCCAAATATTCTCTTACATACAAATCTAAATACAATGGATTGTGCTCCGGCAAATAACCTACAGACAATTGAACCGCCTTTTGGTTAGAATTTACGTCAAATCTATTTACGGCAGCACTTCCTTCATCTGCAGTGATGTAGGTTGTTAATATTTTCATCAAAGTAGATTTTCCAGCACCATTTGGGCCTAAAAAACCAACAATCTCCCCTTTTTTAACCGAGAAGGAAACGGCGTCCAGTGCTTTCTGATCACCATAACTTTTTGATATATTTACAACTTCAATTGACATATAAATTATTTTAAACAAAAGTAAGCAGAAAATTTAGGTTTACCATAATCAATCCTAAAAGCCGACTATAAATTAATTAATTTACAAACGAACAAAGTCTAAAATTGTTGTAAATAATAAGCAAACAAAAAGGGTATTCAAGATAATTGTAATAATTTTGCACAATATCAAATTAGCGCAATCACAAGAATGAAAAGCATGGAGAACAATATTGAAATGAGAAAGTGGTTAGAAGATTTTAACTTATCACATCCATTAGTGATTGCGGGTCCATGTAGCGCAGAAACAGAAGAGCAGGTATTAAAAATTGCTCACGAATTAAAAAATTCGGACGTTTCAATTTTCCGAGCAGGAATTTGGAAGCCTAGAACTCGACCGGGAGGATTTGAAGGCGTTGGAGAAATAGGTTTAAAATGGTTGCAAAAAGCAAAAGCAGAAACCGGTTTGATGATGGCAATTGAAGTTGCCAATGCCGCTCACGTAAAATTAGCTTTAGCACATGATATTGATGTGCTTTGGATTGGAGCCAGAACCACGGTAAATACCTTTGCGGTTCAAGAAATTGCTGATGCTTTACAAAATTCAGATAAAATAGTATTGGTTAAAAATCCTGTAAATCCCGATTTGGCATTGTGGATAGGCGGTGTGGAGCGTTTGTATAATGCTGGAATTAAGAAATTAGGCGTCATTCATAGGGGTTTTTCTACGTATGAAAAAACAAAATATAGAAACATTCCCGAGTGGCAAATTGCTATCGATTTGCAAAGTAAATTTCCTGATTTACCGCTAATTTGTGATCCCTCACACATTACGGGGAAAAGAGCAATGATAAAAGAAGTTTCCCAACAAGCTTTAGATTTGAATTATGACGGATTGATGATTGAAACGCATAACGATCCAGAAAATGCTTGGAGTGATGCTGAACAACAAGTTACCCCTCAAACTTTGAAACAAATTATTAAAGAGCTAGTCATTCGAAAGGCATCGATTGAAGAAGAAGATTTTAATATTGATATGGAAAAGTTGAGAGCTAAAATCGATATCACCGATTCTAAAATTTTGGAATTATTAGGAAACAGAATGAAGGTTGCAGAAGCGATCGGTGCAATTAAAAAAGCAAAAAATGTATCGGTTTTACAAAATAAACGATGGGCAGAAATTCTAAAAAAAATGATAGCTGACGGAGAAGAAAAGGGATTAAGTGAGGAATTTATTGTAAAATTATTTAAGGCAATTCATCAAGAAAGTATTAGTCATCAGGAAAAAATCATAAATCATTCTTCTAATTAACTCTATCTTTGCCTCATGACAGGACTAGTTTATAAATCTACTGGAAGTTGGTACACTGTAAAATCGGAACAAGGGAATTTTATTGAATGTCGCATGAAGGGTAAATTCCGAATAAAAGGCATTAAAAGTACCAACCCAATTGCGGTAGGTGATTGGGTAGATTATGAACTCGAAGAAACTTCCGACTCGGTTACAGGAACGATTCATACTATTCACGAAAGAAAGAATTATATCGTTCGAAAATCGGTGAATTTGTCCCATCAAATGCACATTATTGCCTCTAATATTGATCGGGTTTTTCTTCTAATTACCATAAATAACCCGCCCACAACCACCAATTTTATCGACCGTTTTTTAGTTACCGCTGAAGCTTACGGAATTGAAACGGTGTTGGTTTTTAATAAGATCGATACGTTTGACGAGGCAACGATGGAAGAACAATTATACCTGCAACATATCTATCAAGAAATTGGTTACCAATGTTTGCGTGTTTCTTCCACAGAAATGAAAGGGATTACCGCCTTAAAGGAAATGATGATTGGGAAAGTAAGCATGTTTTCAGGACATTCTGGTGTTGGAAAATCGACGTTGGTAAATGCTTTGGAACCTAATTTACAATTAAAAACAAAGGTAATTTCGGAACAAAGTATGCAGGGTCAACACACCACTACCTTTGCAGAAATGTACGATTTAAGTTTCGATGCAAGAATTATTGACACTCCAGGAATCAAAGGGTTTGGAATTGTAGACATGGAAAAAGAAGAAATTAGCGGTTATTTCCCTGAATTTTTCAAGTTAAAAGATCAATGTAAATTCAATAACTGTTTGCATAAAGACGAACCTCATTGTGCCATTAAAAAAGCCCTCGAAGAAGATATAATTTCTTGGTCTCGTTATAAAAGTTATCTCAAAATTTTGGAAGGTGATGAGGAGCATTATAGAACAGATATTTATGATGAGGATCGAAAGGCAAGTGATGAAACGAGGAATAAATAATTATGAATTATTAATTATGAATTATTTCGAATAGTTAAAAATTGTAATTTAGATTAGTAATGCAAATTATGGCAGAAAATATAATAAAAACAAAATCATTTAGTTTTGCTTTACGAATCGTAAAATTGCAGCAATTCTTAATTTTTGAAAAAAAAGAGTTTGTATTAAGTAAGCAATTGTTGAGAAGCGGCACATCAATTGGCGCAATGGTTAGGGAATCTGAACATGCAGAAAGTAAATTAGATTTCATTCATAAACTTGCCATTGCTCAAAAAGAAGCAAATGAGAGTGATTATTGGTTAGAATTATTATTTCAATCTCAATATTTGAGTGAAGACCAATACCAATCATTAAATATGGATATTATAGAAATTAATAAACTCCTAGCTTCAATAATTATTTCAACGAAGAATAACTTAAAAAAATAATTATGAATTTCTTCAATAATTCACAATTTACAATTTACAATTAATTTGAAAGTAGTAATCCAAAGAGTATCTTCCGCATCGGTAACTATTTCAGAAAATATAGTTGCTCAAATTGACAACGGACTTTTAGTATTGGTGGGAATTGAAGACGAAGATTCCCAAGAAGACATCAATTGGCTTAGCCAAAAAATAATCAATCTTCGAATTTTTGGTGATGAAAATAATGTGATGAACCTATCTGTTAAAGACATTCAAGGTGATATTATTATTGTGAGCCAATTTACTTTGCATGCCAGCACAAAAAAGGGAAATCGACCTTCATATATCAAAGCGTCAAAACCCGAGATGGCTATTCCTATTTATGAAAATTTTGTAAAACATATGGAATTGGAGCTTGGAAAGAAAATCCAAACGGGTAAATTTGGTGCCGATATGAAAGTAGAATTAGTCAATGACGGTCCTGTTACCCTAATTATTGACAGTAAAAACAAATCATAATATTATTACTTATTTTGTTTATATTTGGATTTTATAAATCCTTTTCAGCCAAATTTTGAAACAAAACCTTACCATTCTGCTAGTTGCATTTTTTACAATTGCAGTTACAGCTCAAAAAATAAAATATTCGGCAACCCAAATAGCAGATAGCTTATTGACTAATTCAAATGCTGTTGTTCGCTTAAACCATCAAGAAATTTTAATTTCTTCACAAAGAAAAATGACCATTTATACCAATAGAGTTGTAACCGTTTACAATAAAAATGGGTTAAGTGCTGTTGGTGCAATAACGGGATATGACAAATCTAGATCATTAAATGCTATTGAAGCAGTTATTTATGATGCCTTTGGAAATGAAATCAAGAAAATTAGAAAAAAAGATTTTATTGATGAAAGTGCCGTAAGCGGGGGTACACTTTTTTCTGATAGTCGAGTTGTTTATCTAGATTACACCCCAATTAATTATCCATTTACAGTCAATTTTACTTGCGAAATTCAAACCTCAAATACGGCTTTAATCCCAAAGTGGATGCCAATCACAGATTATTACGTGAGTATTGAAAAAAGTATTTTAAAAGTTACCTATCCTAATGATTTAGGTTTTAAAAAGAAAGAGTTTAATTTGGATAACTTTAATGTTAAAAAAACTTCCGATACTTCAACTCAATTATCCTATGCAGTAGAAGCTGTAGTGGCTCAAAAACCAGAAGAATTAAGTCCCGATTTTATCAAAATTTACCCAAGGGTTATGATGAGTTTAGAGTTTTTTAATTTAGAAGGGGTTGATGGTTCTGCCAAAAACTGGAAGGAATATGGCCAGTGGTTTTCAGAAAAAATTTTAAAAGGTACTTGCGATTTATCAGACGAAACAATTGCCAAAATTAAATCGATAGTAGGAGTTGAAAAAGATCCAATTAAAAAAGCTAAAATCGTTTACCAATACCTTCAAAACAAATCAAGATACATAAGCGTTCAAGTTGGAATTGGCGGTTTTAAACCAATGCTAGCTAGCGATGTTGATCGATTAAGTTACGGAGATTGTAAAGCATTGTCGAATTATACTAGAGCACTTTTAAACGCAGTTGATGTTCCTGCGTATTATACAGAACTGTATGGTGATTCAGATAAAATAGATATTGAATCCGATTTTTTTTCCGTTCAAGGGAATCACGTTATTTTGGCAATTCCAAATCAAAAGGAGTATGTTTTTTTAGAATGTACTAGCCAAGATAACCCATTTGGATTTCAAGCTAATTTCACTGATGACCGAAATGTAGTGGTAATAAAACCCGAAGGCGGTGAAATTGTTCGAACCAAAGACTATGATGAAAATACCAACTCGCAATTCAGCAAGGGGCAGTATTCCATTTCTGAAACAGGTGATTTTGAAGGGGGGATTTCAATAGTTTCTGAGGGTACTCAATACCAAAAAAAATACCAATTAGAGAAACTATCACCAACTGAAAAAGAAAGAAATTATAAAAATTATTGGAGTAATATCAATAATTTAAATATTAATAATACCTCTTTTTTTAACGATAAAGAGAAAATTTCTTTTACAGAAAACGTTCAAATTAGCGCTGTGAATTATGGAGCAATCACAGGTAATAAAATTTTATTTGCAGTAAATGCGTTCAACCAGTATTCTGGAAATCTTAAAAAAAGCAGAAACCGTCACAATCCTTTTGAAATAGAAAGAGGCTTCGTAGATAATGATGAAATTACCATCACATTGCCATCAGGTTTTTTAATTGAAGCAATGCCGGAAAATATTGAATTAAGCAATAAATTCGGAAACTATAAAATGGAGCTTGTTAAAAAAGACGGTCTAAACATAGTCTATAAGCGAAAACTACTTTTGAAAAAAGGGATTTATTCTAAAGAGGAATTCGAAGAATTTCGAATGTTTATTGAAAAAGTAAGAAGGAATGACAATTCAAAAATAGTAATAGCTAAAATTTAAATTAAAGAAAATGAAAAATAAATTAGGACTCACCATTGCATTTTTATTAATAAATACTATTGTTTTCTCCCAAAAAAAGTACGAATTGGGCAAGGTAACAGTTGAAGAATTAAAAGAAAAAGTCCATCCAATAGATACTTCAGCAGTAGCAGCAGTTCTATTTCAAGTTGGTAGAACCTATTTTGAATACTCAGAATTAAATGGTTTTGGGATGGTTACAGAAATAGACACTAAAATAAAAATTTACAAAAAAGAAGGATATGGAAATGCTTCTCATGCGTACAATTATTATACTGGAGGTTCACCCTCTGAAACAGTTACTTTTTCAAAAGCGATGACTTTTAATTTAGTAGATGGCAAAATTCAAAAAACGAAATTAAAAAGCGAAGGCGAGTTTACAGAAAACAGATCTAAAAACTATTTTAGAAAAAAAATCACACTTCCAGATGTCAAAGAGGGCTCAATTATAGAATACAAAGTGGTGATTCGCTCGCCGTATTTTTCAACTTTACCAGAGTGGTATTTTCAAAAAGAGATTCCTGTAAATTATTCAGAATTTTTAGCATGTATACCAGAATATTATATTTACAATGTAAGAAATAAAGGGTTCATTTCATTTACAACTTCGACAGAAACCAAAAATAGAATCATTACACTAACAGATAAAAATAGGGCTACTGGAACATCTACCGAAACAACTAAATTTGACTATGAAAAAATAGATTATTTAGAAACGCAAACTAAATATGTGGCCGAAAATGTACCAGCAATTAAAGACGAGGCTTTTGTTAATAATATTGACAATTATACCTCTTCTTTAATTCATGAATTGTCGGGAAAAAAAATGCCTCAAAGTACTTTTGAAAACTATGCGTCCGACTGGGAAGGTGTGGTTAGAAAAATTTATTTAGCTGAAAATTTTGGTCTTGAAGTTGAAAAAACGGGCTATTTTGAAAAGGATCTCGATATTATTTTAAATGGATTAGTTTCTAATGAAGAAAAAATAAGCGCCATTTTCAATTATGTAAAAGCGAGAATGAATTGGAATAACAACAACAGTTATTATTGCGATGAAGGCGTTAGAAGAGCTTATATTGACAAAACTGGAAATGTTGCCGAAATTAATTTGATGCTAGTTTCTATGTTGCGTTATGCAGGAATTGATGCTAATCCAGTTGTTTTGAGTACTCGCTCAAACGGTATAACTGTTTATCCCTCACGAACGGCTTTTAATTATGTAATAGCAGGAGTTGAATACAATAATGGCTTACTACTTTTGGATGCCACACACAAGAATACGTTGCCTAATATTTTGCCTTTTAATGCTTTGAATTGGGTGGGAAGAATCATTAGAAAAGACGGAACATCATCAGAGGTTGATTTAATGCCAAAAAACAACTCTAAAGATGTTATCAATATGATGGCGACTATTGAAAAAGACGGAACAATGACAGGGAAAATTAGGGAAAACTACTTCGATTATAATGCGTATTCCTTCAGAGAAAGGTACAATTCTTTAAACAAAGAAAGTTATATAGAAAAATTAGAAAAAAAATATCCTGGAATTGAAATTGGTGATTATGATGTGCAAAATAAAACGGATTTATCAATGCCAGTAGTAGAAAATTATACTTTTACTCATAATAATGCAATTGAAGTAATAGGAGATAAAATGTATTTTTCTCCAGTTTTCTTTTTAGCAGAAACCAAAAATATTTTCACTCAAGAAAAAAGAGAATATCCAGTAGATTTTATTTTTCCAAATCAGGATAAGTACAATATTAGCTTCACAATTCCAGAAGGTTATGCTATTGAAACTATACCACAATCAAAATCAGTGGCTATGATTGATGGAATCTGTAATTTTACCTATCTAGTTTCAAATACCGAAAATAAATTTCAAATTGTTTATACATTAGATATCAACCAAGCAATTGTTGGTGCTGAATACTATGATGTATTGAAAAATTTCTTTAAAGAAATTGTTGATAAACATAGTGAGAAAATTGTTTTAAAGAAGATTTAAAAAGCATGAAAAAAATCCTATTTAGTTTAATAGTATTATTAGTTTTTAAAGCTAGTGCTCAAAATTTGGAGTTTGGAAAAGTTTCAAAACAAGAATTACTAGAAAGCACTCATAAATTAGATTCAAGTGCTGTCGCTGCATTTCTATATAAAAAAGCAAAAACTACTTATAAATATACTTTAACAAATGGTTTTTCGATGGTTACAGAATTTTCCATAAGGATAAAAATTTATAAAAAAGAAGGTTTAAAGTGGGCTGATTTTGAAATTCCTTATTATGTTGGTTACGAAAAATTGGCAGATGAAAATGTAACTATTTTAAATGCAAACACCTACAATATCGAAAATGGTAAAATTATCAAGGAAAAGGTATTGGGAGAAAGCAAATTTCAGGAAAGTACAAATGAGTTTTGGAAAACAAAAAAAATTACATTCCCAAATGTAAAAGAAGGTTCAATAATTGAATTGAAATACCGGTATAAATCTGAAAATTTATCTGAATTACCTCTTTTTCAATATCAATATAAAATCCCAGTGAATTTCGCACAATTTATAACTGAGATTCCACCTTTCTTTCTGTACAATGTGGTGCAATTAGGGTTTGTTAAAGTTTCACATGAAGATAAAATTGAACCAATTACCGTTCGATATGATAATGAACACGGACAAGCAGAATATTTGAACTATCAACAAGTAAAAACAAAATATGAAGCTGTTGATGTACCAAAATTAATTGAAGAAGATTATGTGAGGAATATGAATAATTATTACAGTAAAATAGCTCATGAGTTAAAAACTGTTCAATTTCCTAATCAGCCCCCAAAGCAATTAGCCTCAACCTGGGAAAGTGTTGCAAAATCGATATTCGAAGCAGACGAATTTGGTGGAGAATTAAACAAAAGTGATTATTTTTTTAAAGATTTGAAACGAATTGTTAAAAGCACAGATTCAACGGAGGTGCGTTTAAAAGTAATTTTTGATTATGTAAAAAATAAGATGAATTGGAATGGAAATTTAGGTTTTTTTACCAAAAGTGGAGTGGTTTCTGCCTATAATGAAAACTCTGGAAATGTAGCTGAAATCAATTTAATGCTTATTGCGATGTTAAAAATTGTCGGAATTGAGGCAAACCCGGTATTATTGAGTACCAAAACAAATGGGGTTACTTTGTTCCCAAATAAATCTAAGTTTGATTATGTAATTGCTTCAGCTGAAGTCGATGGAAAAAGATATTTATTGGATGCAACCTGTAAAAATTGTTCTATAAACAACCTTCCTATTAGGGATTTAAATGATAAAGGGCGTCTTATCAGCAAAGATGGAATCACTTCAGAAATAGATTTAGTTTCTGATAACAATTCAGTTAACCAAATGACCATGTCTTTCAAAATTGATTCTGCTGGAGAAGTAATAGGAAAAGTAGTAAATGCCTATTTTGATTTTGAAGCATTGAAATTTAGAGAAAACATCTCTGGAGCTTCCCAGGAAAATCTGATTGATAATTTTGAAAAAAAATATTCTGGATTTGAAGTCGAAAACTATGAATTAGTAAATGACAAATTAGTGGATCAGCCAGTTTACGAGAAATACACCATCAGTAATAAAAATTTTGGTGAAATTTTAGGAGATCGGATTTTCTTTTCTCCTATGTTGTGTTTTGGATTAGTTCAAAATCCTTTTAAACAAAATAATAGACAGTTTCCAATTAATTTTTTATACCCAACAAGAGGTAAATATTTGATAAATATTAATATTCCAAAAGGATATAAAATTGAAACTTTACCAGAATCTATCTCAATTGGAATCAAACAAAAGCAGGCGTCTTTTGATTTTTTAATTTCTTCAAATGCCGAACAAATTACAATTAACTCAAATTTAGATGTAAATGCAACTATTATCCCAGCTGAAGATTATGATTATTTAAAAAATCTTTTTAAATTAATAATTGAAAAACAAACGGAGAAAATTGTTTTAAAGAAGATATAATTTTATTTAGACACAAGTGCTTATGAACCTAAAAAACGCCCAGCTTGAAGTTGATAATTGGATCAAAGAACACGGAGTTCGTTACTTTAATGAACTTACCAATATGGCCCAACTCACAGAAGAAGTAGGGGAAGTGGCTCGAATTATTGCTCGCCGTTATGGAGAACAATCGGAAAAAGAATCCGATAAAAACAAAGACCTTGGCGAAGAATTAGCCGATGTAGTTTTTGTAGTACTTTGTCTTGCCAACCAAACTGGAATTGACTTACAGGCCGCTTTTGAAAAAAAAATGGCTCTAAAATCGATACGTGATAAAGACCGTCATCATGACAATGAAAAATTGAAATAATGAATGTAAGGCTAACGGCTAAAGATTTAAAATCAAAATCAAAAATAAATATCACTGGTTCCAAATCGGAAACCAATAGATTGTTATTGCTAAAAGCCCTTTATCCAAATATTACAATAGTAAATGCTTCTAATTCTGACGATTCATTAGTAATGAGCGCGGCATTGTCTGCCAACAAACAAACTATAGATGTGCGCCATGCAGGAACAGCTATGCGTTTTTTAACCGCCTATTTCGCATCGCAAGAAAATAAAACGATAATATTAACAGGCACTGCAAGAATGAAACAACGCCCAATCAAAATTTTGGTCGATGCCTTAATAAACTTAGGAGCGAAGATTGAATATCTTGAAAAAGACGGTTTTCCACCTATAAAAATCAGAGGTCAAAAACTCACTATTTCTAAGGTTTCGCTTCCAGCAAATGTGAGTAGCCAATATATTTCTGCACTTTTATTGATTGCGCCATCTCTTCAAAACGGATTGGAATTGGAGTTAAGTGGAGAAATTACTTCGATTTCCTACATCAATATGACTTTGAATTTACTTGATAAGATTGGAGTAGAGACTTCTTTTAAAGGAAATTTAATTGTCGTAAAACCCATCGCTCATAGCCCAAAACCCAAAACCATAGTTGTAGAATCCGATTGGAGTTCAGCGTCCTATTTTTATTCGATTATTGCGCTTTCAAAAGCGGGAACCCAAATTGAACTCTCTAGTTTTAAAGAAAATAGTTTACAAGGTGATGCTATTTTGGCTACAATTTATGATCAAATGGGAGTTAAAACTCATTTTGATGAAGGGAAAATCACTTTAGTAAAGAATCAAAATCCTGTAAACCAGAATATAAAATTCGATTTAAATAGCGCTCCTGATATTGCTCAAACTATTGCTGTGACCGCTTTTGGGTTGGGAATAGAGTGTCAATTAACGGGTTTGCATACGCTTAAAATCAAAGAAACCGATCGCTTAGAAGCATTGCAACAGGAACTTTCAAAATTGGGTGCAGCTGTTTCAGTAACTGATGATAGTTTGCATTTAAGTCCTTCAAAATCAATTTCTTCCAATCAAAGAATCGCCACCTATGAAGATCATAGAATGGCCATGGCGTTTGCACCATTAGCTTTAAAAACGAATCTAAATATTGAGAATGCGGAGGTAGTATCAAAATCATATCCCAACTTTTGGAGCGATTTGAAGCTTTTAGGATTTGAAATTTTAGAAGATTAAAATAGGCCTTCTCAGTGACTTAGCGTCCTTGCGCTTGATTTCAAAAATAAACCTGAAAACACTTGACAACGCCAGTCTCACAATCGTATATTTGCACACGATTTTGAATTTGAATCGAAATCCATAACTTATAATTTATTCTAAATGAAATTATCACATTTTCAATTCAATTTACCTAAAGAACTTTTAGCTGAATTTCCAGCAGAAAACAGAGACGAATCTCGCTTAATGGTTATCAACCGTGAAAAGAAAACTATTGAACATAAAATGTTTAAAGATATTATCGATTATTTTGATGATGGAGATGTTATGATTCTCAATAACACTAAAGTTTTCCCAGCTCGTTTGTACGGAAATAAGGAAAAAACGGGTGCTAGAATTGAAGTTTTCTTGTTAAGAGAATTGAATGCAGAGCAACGACTTTGGGACGTTTTGGTTGATCCAGCTCGTAAAATTAGAATTGGTAATAAATTGTATTTTGGTGATGACGATTTGTTAGTCGCTGAGGTTATTGACAACACCACTTCGCGTGGAAGAACTTTGCGTTTTCTTTTTGACGGACCTTACGATGAATTCAGAAAAAAATTAACTGAACTTGGAGAAACTCCAATTCCAAAATACATTAATAGAGAAGTAACTCCAGAAGATGCGGATCGTTACCAAACTATTTATGCTAAAGAAGAAGGTGCTGTAGCAGCTCCAACGGCAGGTTTGCACTTTTCAAAGCACCTATTGAAAAAATTAGAAATCAAAGGAGTTGGATTTGCAGAAGTGACTTTACACGTAGGTTTAGGAACTTTTAATCCAGTAGAAGTCGAAGATTTATCAAAACATAAAATGGATTCAGAGGAGTTAAAAATCTCTCAAGAAGCTTGTGACATTGTGAATGCAGCTAAAGTAGCTAAAAAACGTATTTGTGCCGTTGGAACTACTTCAATGCGTGCAATCGAAAGCTCTGTTTCTTCTCAAAGAACTTTAAATCCATTTGATGGTTGGACCAATAAGTTCATTTTTCCACCACATGATTTTAGTATTGCCAATTGTATGATTACCAATTTTCATACGCCAAAATCCACTTTATTAATGATGATTTCTGCATTTTGCGGTCACGATTTAATGAAAGAAGCATATGAAATTGCGGTGAAAGAAAATTATAGATTTTATTCTTACGGTGATGCCATGTTAATCATCTAAATATTATAAATAGATAAAAAAATCTCGTCTTTATAAGGCGAGATTTTTTATTTATAGCTATTTATTGCTTCTTATTCTGACAAGAAATTCTATATTTTTTCTTATTTTTACCAATATTAAAATTGAATTTATGACATTTCAAAACACCCTCGAATTTGCTAAAGAACTCGATTCTCAAGACCATTTAAAAGATTATCGAAATGAGTTTTATTTCCCTAAAGTCAATGGCAAGCAGGTAATATATTTCACAGGAAATTCCCTTGGGCTTTTGTCCACAAGAGCAAAAAAGTATGTAGATGATATTATGAATGACTGGCAAAATCTGGCGGTTGAAGGTTATTTTTATGCGGAGAAACCGTGGTTAGATTACCATGAGCGATTTGCAAAACCTTTGAGTACTATTGTTGGCGCACTTCCTTCTGAAGTAACGGTTATGAATACATTGACTGTTAATCTTCATTTATTAATGGTTTCCTTTTACAAACCACAACCTAAAAAATATAAAATTCTTTGCGAAGCCAAAGCGTTTCCAAGTGATCAATACATGATGCAAAGTCAAGTGCAATTCCATGGTTATAATCCAGATGAAGCAATTGTGGAAATTCATCGAAGAGAAGGGGAGCATAACCTTCGATTGGAAGATATTTTAGCTAAGATAGAAGAAGTGGGTGATGAATTAGCACTGGTATTAATTGGAGGATTAAATTATTATACGGGCCAAGTTTTTGACATGAAAACCATCACCGAAGCTGGTCATAAAGTTGGCGCTTTTGTAGGTTGGGATTTAGCGCATGCTGCAGGGAATATAAAATTAGAATTGCACAATTGGGACGTAGATTTTGCTTGTTGGTGCAGTTATAAATACATGAATTCAGGTCCAGGGAATGCATCGGGTTGTTTTATTCATGAAAAGCACCACAACAATATGAATCTCAATCGATTTGCGGGTTGGTGGGGGCACAATAAAGAAAGACGCTTTAAAATGGAACCTAAGTTTGACCCTGTTCGTGGAGCAAATGGATGGCAAGTCAGTTGTTTGCCAGTACTTTCTTTAGCGCCTTATTTAGCTTCTGTCGAAATGTTTGACGAAATAGGGATGGACGCTATTATTGAAAAAAGAAATAAAATAACCTCTTATTTGGAATTTATTATACTAGAAATTTCTAAGGAAGTAAACGGTTCTTTTGAAATAATTACTCCAGCTGATCCAAATCAGCGTGGAAGTCAATTGTCGGTATTACTTCATGGTGAAGGCAGGGCTTTATTTGACTATTTAATGGCAAATGGAGTAATTGTAGATTGGAGAGAACCGAACGTAATCCGATTTGCGCCAGCACCATTATATTGTTCTTTTGAAGACATGTACGAGTTTGGACAAATATTAAAAAGAGGAATTTTAAAATAATTAGAAACTTTATTTGAAAGCTATTTCACAAAAAGCTCAAAGCACACTCAAAGACACACAAAACTTAAATTAACTTAGCGAATCTCTGCGAACCTTTGAGTATCTTAGTGAAATAACTATTATGAAAAACGCTCAAATAAATAAACCTGCTTGTTAATTCAAGCAGGTTTTTTTGTAAAACGCCATTATGAAATTTACAATTTTTATTTTTATTTTTAAAGTACCCCCTAAAATTTAGGGGGTATATTTATAAATTTAATAAAAATTACTAATTTTTTTATTTTTTTTATGGGGGTATAAAATGATTTAATACTTTTATTGAGAATTTAAATCAAAAACAATGAGAAAAATTATTTTAAGTGTGATCCTCATCACAATTTTGGTACTATCCATTTTTTCAATTTATTTATTCCCAGAAGCTACCGTTTTAGGAGCGCATGTTGTTTCCCTAAAATTAGATACAGGAGATACTGCTTGGATGCTTGTTGCAACCGGTTTGGTTTTATTAATGACTCCTGGATTGGGCTTCTTTTATGGTGGAATGGTTGGAAAAAAGAATGTAATCAGTACCGTATTACAAAGTTTTATGGCCATGGTAATTGTAACCGTAGTATGGGTTGTGGTTGGATTTGGCTTGTGCTTCGGACCTTCAATAGATGGTTTAATTGGTGACCCAACATCAAATTTATTTTTTAACGGCGTGAGTGCTAATTCAGCATGGGAATTAGCGCCAACAATACCCTTTATTTTATTTGCTTTATTCCAAGCAAAATTCGCAATTATAACCCCTGCATTAATAACTGGCGCCTTTGCCGAGAGAGTTCGTTTTTGGGCTTACCTTTTATTTATGGTATTATTTATTTTATTTGTATATGCCCCTTTATGTCACATGACTTGGCATCCTGATGGTTTGTTATTTGGATGGGGAGTTTTAGATTTTGCGGGCGGAACAGTGGTACACATGAGTGCTGGATGGGCCGCATTAGCAGGAGCGATATTCTTAGGAAAAAGAAAAGTTCAAAAAGCAAATCCTGCTCGTATTACCTATGTATTGTTAGGAACAGGATTATTATGGTTCGGTTGGTTCGGTTTCAATGCCGGTTCAGCAGTTGGCGCTAGTGGTCTTGCTGCTCAAGCTCTAGGAACTACAACAGTTGCTGCCGCTGCAGCGGCAATGGGTTGGGTGTTTTTAGATAAAATTCTTGGACACAAACCATCAGCTATGGGAGCATGTATTGGAGCGGTTGTAGGTTTAGTTGCTATAACTCCTGCTGCCGGCTTTGTTACTATCCCCTCTGCATTAGCAATTGGTTTAATAGCTAGTGTAGTTAGTAATTTAGTGGTATCAAAATTTCCTAAAGGCAAAGTGGACGACGCTCTAGACGTATTTGCTTGTCACGGAGTAGGAGGAATGGTTGGAATGCTATTAACTGGAGTATTTGCATCAAAATCGGTAAATGCTATTGTTGGTGACAATCAAGGATTGATTTATGGCGACGCAACTTTATTTTTAATCCAATTAAAAGCACTTGTACTTGTTTCTGTCTTCGCCTTCGCCGTTTCTTATGCTTTATTTTACATTGTAAATAAAATTACACCACTTCGAGTAAGCGAAGATAAGGAAGAGCTAGGCTTGGACATCTCTCAACATGGAGAACACCTTTAATTAAATACAATAAATTTTTATTGGTCTTTTATTCGGAACAAATTTTCAAAAAAAATTGAGAATTTGTTCTGGACTGGGATTTCTATTTTCAATTTTTAACCACTAACACAAACATAACATGAAAAAAAGTATCATCATTTTAGCATTCTCGTTAAGCGCAACATTTACATTTAGTCAAGACAAACCCTTAGAAATTTCAGGATCAGCAGATTTGTATTACAAATATGATTTTTCAAAAACAGCTAACATTCCAACAAGCTTTGCTTCCGATCAAAATTCAGTATCATTAGGAATGGTTGATATTGTACTAAAGAAAAAAACAGGAAAAACTTCCTTTGTTGCGGAGATTTCTTTTGGTCCAAGAGGCGCCGGACAATCAATTCCTGATGTAAATGGTCAATCGTACCACATTCAAAATTTATATGCAACTTATGAAGCATCGGATAAACTGACTCTAACAGCGGGATACATGAGCACATTTATAGGTTATGAAGTAATTTCTCCGTTATCTAATTTTCATTATTCTACTTCTTATTTGTTTACCAATGGACCATTTCAAAATGGTGGAGTGAAAGCAAATTATACTTTTTCCAAAAAAGTAGGTTTAATGGTCGGATTGTTTAACGACCAATGGAATGCCTACCAAGCCAATTCATCATTAGGATTAAATGCCGTTGGTGTTCAATTATCATTATCTCCTTCAGAGAAATTAACGGCGTATGTTAATTATTTAAGTGGATCAGCAAGTGGTAAAATTCTAGACCTTACTGCAAATTATCAAATGACTGATAAATTTAAATTAGGTTTAAACGCTGCCGATTATAAAGGAATTTATGACAATACAGGTTTTTCAGGAGTTGCTTTGTATCCATCTTATAAAATCAAAGATAATTTTAGCCTAGGATTGCGTGCAGAATCTTTTAAATCAAAAAGCACAGATACTTCTTATACAGCATTTACTTTAACCGGAAATATTAAATCAGGAGGTTTAACTTTTATTCCTGAAGCGAGACTTGACAATGCCTCGGAAAAAGTTTTTGCTGATGCAAATTTAGCTCCTACTAAATCAGCAGCACAATTTTGCCTTGCTGTGGTTTATGGATTCTAGACAGCCCATTTTGAATCATTTTTTTATTTTTAAGGCCCGATTAATTCGGGTCTTTTTTTTGATTTAACTTATGAATTTGCTAATTTAACATAATATTAAATGGAATTACCGTTATAAATAGTACTTTAGTGAATGTCTTTAAACCTTTGTGTATCGAAGTGAAATAACGATTTAACAAAATGCATAAAAATACACTTGAAATTTAAATTAAACCATCTATGTTTTTTAGATATCTATTTGTTTTTTTAGTTCTCTACAGCTGCCAAAAAACAATGGCGCAGGACACTACCAAAACTAAAGAAGAAACTAAAAAATACAGTAAAATTGAAAATTATTCAAACAAACATAAATTCACGAAATTTCTTTACAAAATCATTTTCGAGCCGGTCTATAAACCAGTTATAAATACGAAATCCTTTAGCAAAATAAAAAAATTGAATTATGCTGCTTTTGAAGGAAAAATCATTCGAAATATAAAAATATACTCCTTTGATCCATTTGGTTATTATCTAAATGACAGTTTGCAAACCCCGAAAAACAGCTTCTTAAAAGCAGGTAATTCTTTGCATATAAAAACCAAAAAATTTGCTATTAAAAATTTGCTTTTAATGAGGGAAAACCAACCCTTAGATTCTCTTTTAGTTAAAGAATCAGCCCGTTTAATTAGGAGTCAACGTTATGTAAGCGAGCTATTATTAGAAGCCAAATTAGTTTCTAAAGATTCGGTGGATTTGTCCATTCGAATATTAGATTCTTGGAGCGCCGTTCCTCAATTTGATATTACGAGCAATAAATCGACTTTTTCATTGAATGAAAAGAATTTTTTTGGATTAGGACACGAATTTTATAATTCTTATTCCAAAAATTTCATTGGAATTCATGACGGATTTAGCAGCAGTTACATCATTCCAAATATTAAAAACACATTTGTAAAAACAACCCTCGAATATTCCATCGATTTCAATCAAAATTATACCAAATTAATTAGCATTGAAAGGCCATTTTATTCCATATTTACCAAATGGGCAGGGGGCGTTTCTTTGAGTCAAGTATATGGAACTCAAATTACATTTACTCCAACTCAAACTATAGAACTCCAACGTTATAAAGCTAATTTTAATGATTATTGGATTGGACATTCTGCGAGAATTTTTAAAGGAAATTCGGAGTACGAACGAAGTACCAATTTCTTTACTACGACACGTTTTTTCAATAAGAATTTTGTTGAAAATCCAGTTATTACCTCCGGTATTCAAGGGCTTTACGCCGATGAAAAGTTATATTTAGCAAGTCTCGGAGTTGGGTCAAGAAAGTTCATTCAAGATAAGTATATTTTTAATTTTAATATTGTAGAAGATATTGCCGCCGGTTTTATTTATTCATTAACTGCTGGATTTCAAAATATCAATAAAATAAATAGAACCTATATTGGAGGAAAAGCGGCTTTTGGTAATTTCTTTGATTTTGGTTATCTAGGGACTAATTTAGAATACGGAACATATATCAATAGTGGGAATGTTGAAGAAAGCGCTGCTGTATTCAAAGCAATTTATTTTACCAATTTACAAGAATTAGGCACTTGGAAGTTTCGTCAATTTATCAATCCTGAAGTCGTAATTGGAATGAACAGACCTAATTTTGTTTCAGATAGAATTACGCTCAATGGCGACTCCGGAATTAATGGTTTTAACAGTCAATCTCTTTTCGGAACAAAAAAACTTTTAATTAGTTTTCAAACGCAAGGTTATTCGCCTTGGAGAATTACTGGATTTCGTTTGAACCCTTATTTTCGATATACAATGGGGATAATTGGCGATGACAACCAGGGATTATTTTATAGTAAATTGTATTCGCAAATAGGAGTAGGGTTTATTATAAGTAATGATTATTTGGTTTTCAAATCGTTTCAATTTTCATTTTCCTATTATCCAAATTTACCATTGGATGGCGGATCATTGTTTAAAACAAATGCCATAAGAACGAATGATTTTGGTTTAGAAAATTTTGGTATTTCAAAGCCGGAATTGGTGAAATACCAATAACATATTGTGTTTTAATTTCAATAATTTACGTTTAATTCCCATACTACATTGTTTAACGTTGTTTACTAGCGTTAACTCAAAAAGTCAATTTTTAGCTTTTTGTTGTAAAATTATTGATAAAGAGTATACAAAAGTTAATTAACGATTTAACAACTGTTTAATTAAAAATATAATTTATTTTTGCTGAAATTAAATCGGTTTTTAATAGAATGAGTAGTTTTTTAATACTCTGGTCTATTTCTAAATCAATATAATTGTAAAATGTAAAGTAATATTTATTGCCATATAATTATCTTATTATTTTTATCAAACTAATAAGAATTATTGTATTCTTTATCCATTATTTTATTGTTATCGATTACTAGAAAGTTATACTCTATAGCTTCTAAGGATTTGGTATACTAAATAAAAAAAAGATAAATGATAGAATTTAATAGTTATATCGATAGTAAATTTTATAGTATCGAATTTGCGATAGTAATATTGCTATTTATTTTAATGGGTTATTTTTTATTAATCCGATTTAATTTTCAACTTAAGAAAGACCTTGCACAGTTAAATCAGATTAACGACTTCAATCAAGTTACTTTAGCGACTAAAGAAACTCAGTTAAAAGAAATTCATCATCGTATAAAAAACAATCTGCAATTAATTGTTAGCCTTCTCAATATTGAAGCTAAAAATAACAATAATTCAGTAGAGGATTTTTTATTTAAGGTACAAACCCGAATTCATTCCATTGCGTTAATTCATCAAAATCTTTACGAAACAGAATTTACTAATTCAGTTGACCTTCAGTATTATTTAGAGTCCATCGTCCATAACTTGTCTCAAATTTATAAAAATGATGTAGAAATTGAAATAAATACCAATAATACCATTTTAGATGTTGAAACCGCAATTCCCATTGGACTCATTATTACCGAATTAGTTTGTAATTCATTTAAGCATGCTTTTTATAAAAATAATGCGGGTAAAATAAAGATTGATATAATAAATAAGAAATTAAAGAAATATGAATTGACATTGCAAGACAATGGCATCGGATTTCCTGAAATACCTTCACCAAAAAACGCCATCGGGTTGGATTTAGTTTCTATTATGGTTCTACAAATTAACGGAGAAATCAATAGAAAAAATAATCAAGGCGCATTCTACAATATTAGTTTTTAAAATCGATACCAAACAATTTATCATTCTCTAAAAAGTAATTAAATAAAACCTTAGAATTGAAATCGTATAAGCCATAATCATAACACCTATGAATAATCAAACAATAATAATCGTAGAAGATGAATTAATAATTGCCATGGATCTTAAGAGGATTCTATCGCAAGAAGGCTTCAACGTGATTATAAATTTTAAAAACTATAACTTCAAAGAAACGATTATAGATATTGAAAAATACAATCCCATTTTAGTTATTCTAGATATTAATTTAAAACAAAAAGAATTTGACGGAATTACTATCGCTCAACATCTTTTAGTTAGAGATTTGATGCCCTTTATTTTTATTACAGGTATTTCTGATAAAGAAATGGTGGAACGAATCAAAGCGACTCGTCCACATGGGATAATTATAAAACCGTTTAAACCCATTGATGTTTCTTGCACTGTAGCTGTGGTGCTCAATAACTATAAATATAAAAATATTGATGTGCTTCGTAACGACAAAAAAATAGTTAATGATGTTCCCTTTATTTTAAAACCAGTAATTAAATATATTGAAAAGCATATTGATCATCGAATAGATATTCGCATTCTAGCAGAATTAACCAACTATAATTACATGCATTTTATTCGTATGTTTTCCCTTCATATGAATTTAACTCCTTATCAATATATTCTCCAACAGAAAATTGTAAAGGCAAAATACCTCATTACCGAAACAGATCAGTTGCTAACCCACATCGCCTTTGATTTGTCCTTTAGCAGTTACTCTAATTTTTGTAGCGTATTTAAAAGGATTACTGGCCAAACGCCAGATGCTTTTAGAAAAATTAATTCTGCCAAAAATTATTTTAACAAAAAGTATTAAAAATAATATCAATTTTTAAGTACTGCCATCTTTTTTTAATATCATCAAATTCATTGTTGACTGTAATTTTTAAAAAATTGTTAAGTAACGTTTTAGATAATAAAATTATTACACCCTGATTTTTTTGGACTTAATGCTACTTTCAATTTTTGAGGCTATCTCCAAAGATTCAATACTTACATTATTGTTCCTTTAAAATAAATTATTTTACTACTAAAATAAAAATACCATAACTATAAGGTCTGGGAGTTATTTTTAAGCTTTGTATAACAATGAATATTAATGGGAAAATAGGATAATCTACTATCTAGGCAACTGTATTTAATTCAGAATTTACAAGAGTGAATTACTTTAATTTAAATTAGAACCATCAAAATTTTTTTACAACGAGAGTTTACGACTTACAAATTGATATTAATTTGTAAAATAACATAGTAATTTAATACTTCTAGTCGTTTTTTAAAGCCTTCGGTAATATATTGTCCCATAGATTTGTAAAATAAACCAAGAACTTTAATAGATGTGATTCCGATCGTTCAATATATTAAATCAATAAACTTTTAAAAATCAGAAGTTTTATAAACTAAATTAATAATTAAAAAACCCAAAATATTAATACTATTTAAAAAATATTCATCAATAGTTATAAAAGTAAAATAAGAGGTAATTTAGAATCGCCGATATTTAAAGTCAATGCCATGATCAAAATTAGTTAAGTTAGAATCCACGCCATTTAAATTTATTTTATAAAAACATTTGGTTAGTTCCGCTTTTACCCAATAAAGCAGCAATTGTATGTAAGTTGAGGGACCTATTGTAGCAATTGTGAACTAACCAACTGTTTTTATCTTTTTGTCAATTACAAGCATCACTTTCAAGTGATTTGAAAAAAATTACTTAGTTTAGTTAATTAGTAAAAATAAAAAAAGACAAACTTAGAAAAGTTTGTCTTTTTTTGTGGAATCGCCGGGAATCGAACCCGGGTCCAAACAAGCAACTAAAAAACTTTCTACACGCTTATTTCCTGATTGAATTTTCGATGTTGTGTTTGACCAGAAACAGTCGCACAACACTTATCTTCTTTAATTTCGAAATCCACCCGAAGCTCATGAAAATCTAGGTTTAAGTTTACGATTCACCTTTATCGACCGCCATAAACCAAAGCTTTCGTGGTGAATCCTGCTTTCCTACCTTGTAGGACGAGGCTAATCTTACTATGATTCAGATTATGCAGCAAGAGCGTAGTTTCCTTCGCCGTGTATGTGTTTTGAAACCTTTTATTAACGAGAATTGTCCCAGTTCTCGACGTGCTTACTTTTCAATTCGACTTGCTGTCAAAACCAGTCGACCCCAAATAGAACTGCAAATATACCACTTATTGAATTATTAATTATGATTTTGGAATTATGATTTATGATTCATTATTGTAGTCTTAAAAAGTGTAAAGATTCAAGTAGAAGGCATTGCTAAACTTTCTAGAAATTGAGAATTTTAAATTACAATTACTTACTCTCCAAATTCATCCTCCACTTTAAAAGGGTAATCTCCAAAGAGTGGAGCTAATCTTTTAATGTTATAAACACTTTTCATGGATTTATTGGTAAGAGCAATAATGGTAACATTTTCTTTAGTTAAAGTGATATAAGAGGACATATTTCCATGCCACCAACCGTTATGAAAATAAAAATTCTGACCAGTTTCAAAATTGATCATCCGAATTCCAAGGCCATAATTCTTTTGACCTTTATGCTCATTGCTATAACCTTGATATATTTGATTCCGTAATTCCGGAGTTAAAAAATATTTTGAATTTTTCGCCATGTCAAAAATCAATAAGTCTTGAGGTGTAGAAAAAATATTCTTATCGCCATAAATGGCGTCTAGAAAATCAAATGCTATTTGCATACCTCCAACTCTATAGGAAGGAGTGATTACAGTTTTGTCTTTTTTGTAATCAAAAACAAAAGTATGTTTCATTCCTAAAGGATCAAATATCATCGATTTCATTGCATCAGGATAGCTTTTTCCGGTTACCTTTTCTATGATTAATGCCAACATTGCATAATTGGTATTGCAATATTGAAATCGTGTATTGGTTTTACTTTCCAAACCTATTTTCTTATTAATCATAATATTCAAAATATCTTGATTACTCATAATTTTATGATTGTCCCAAATTTTTCTATCATCAGTAAAATAGGCGTAATTTCGCATTCCACTTCTATGGCTTAGTAAATTTTTGATAGTTACTTCAGGATAGGGAAACCCTTTTAAAAGAGTCGCCACTTTTTGATCCAATTCAATTTTACCAGCATTTATTAGTTTCAAAACTGCTGTTGCTGTAATCACTTTACTAACCGATGCAATGTGAATGGGTGTTTCACTTGTAATGGGTATTTTCTTTCTTACATCCCCAAAACCAGCGTAATTTTCATATATTATTTGCCCATCTTTTGCTACCAAAAAACTAATGTTATTGTTTTTAGAAGGCCAATTTTTATTGAAAAAACGCTCAATTTTATTCTTTTTTGAATTGATATAGGATTCAGTTAATTTTGGAAAAATGGAATCGGAAGGGGTCATTTCTAATGAAGAAATTGTTGATTCTGGATTATTTTTATCGTTGCCTTTACAGGATAAGCAAAGAAAGAAAATAAAAAAAAATTGAATATATATTATCGGAGTTTTATAAGTCATCGGTCAAGGGAAAGAACAAATATATAGGAAAGAATTGTATTTTCAAACTCAAATTTATCTGAAATAAATAAAAAAATTACTCTAAATTATAAGAAGTTGTTTGTCAACAAAAAAGGAAAATAATTTTATAAAATAAATTTTGACATCCATTCACTTAAGCTTACTTTTGGATGAAAATTAAATAATTAAAGAATGAAATTCGGAATCATTAAAGAAAGAAAAAACCCACCAGATAGAAGAGTAGTTTTTTCTCCAGAGGAATTGATCCAATTAAAAAATCAATTCTCAACAGCTGAAATCAAAGTTGAAAGTTCCGATATTAGAATTTTTTCTGACGAACAATATTCTAAACTTGGAATAGATGTTTCTGATGATATGAATGATTGCGATGTATTATTTGGAGTTAAGGAAGTTCCAGTAGAGTCGTTATTACCAAATAAAAAATATTTCTTTTTTTCCCACACGATAAAAAAGCAACCTTACAATAGAAAACTACTTCAAGCAATCCTCGAAAAGAACATTGAATTTTATGACCATGAAACTATTGTGGACGCTAATTTTAATAGACTAATTGGCTTTGGAAGGTATGCTGGAATTGTAGGAGCGTATAATGCTTTTCGAGCTTTCGGAATAAAATTTGGATTATTTACTATTCCAAAAGCAGAATCCCTTTCGGGAAAAGAAGATTTAGTAATCAAGTTAAAAAGATCAATTTTACCACCTATAAAAGTGGTATTAACAGGTTGCGGAAAAGTAGGAAATGGTGCTAAAGAAATTTTGGATGCCATGAAAATGAAGGAGGTTTCTGTGGAGAATTTTCTTTGTAAAAAATATTCAGAACCAGTTTATGTTCAAATTGATGTATTAGATTATAACAAACGCAAAGACGGAAAAGTAACAGATAAAAAAGATTTTTATTCTAATCCAAAAGATTACATCTCTGACTTTGAACGATTTACAAAAGTATCTGATATTTTTATTGCGGGCCATTTTTATGGAAATGATGCTCCATATATATTAACTCAAGAAATGCTTCAAGCCAATGATTGCAATATTAAAGTAGTTGCTGATATTTCCTGTGATGTCAATGGCCCAATTGCTTGTACCATTAAAGCCTCAACTATTGCAGAACCTCTTTTTGGCTATTTACCTAGTGAACACAAAGAAGTAGATGTGTTTCATCCAGCAGCAATTGTAGTTATGTCGGTAGATAATTTACCATGCGAATTGCCCAAAGATGCAAGTGAAGGTTTCGGAGAGATGTTTATGAAAAATGTAATTCCCGCTTTTTTCAATGGCGATAAAGACGAAATACTTGAAAGAGCTAAAATGACCGAAAACGGGAAGCTTACCGAAAGATTCCAGTATTTACAAGATTTTGTAGATGGGAATTGATCCGGTTTTTTTAGATGATTATCAGGTATATTAATTTCGGTAATCAATTTATTTAATAAATATTTTTATAATCTTTTTCAATAAATGTTTATTTATCAAATAATAGTATTTATTTTTAACGCTAAATAATTTTCAATTGTAATCAATCAAATTATTTATTTTAACCAACCTTAAACCAATTTTATGAATTCAGAAAATGTTCAAACCAAATGGGGACAATTTATTCCCTTAGTAACTGTTTTTTTCTTTTGGGGTTTTGTTGCTGCAAGTAACGATATCCTTATTCCAGTATTTAAAAAAGCCTTCGATTTAACCCAAGGTCAAAGCCAATTAGTTTCGTTAGCATTTTACATTGCGTATACCGTAGGATCTCTTATTTATATGGGAATTTCACTTTTGATGAAAGAAGATCTAGTGAATAAAATTGGATATAAAAACGGGCTTGCATTAGGATTAGGAATATCAGCCTTAGGAACTTTATTGTTTTACCCAGCAGCAAACACGGGTTCATTTACATTAATGTTGTCTGGATTATTCATTGTAGCTTTAGGATTTTCATTGCAGCAAACTGTTGCAAATCCTCTCGCCATTGCGATGGGTCCAATTACAACTGGTTCTCAAAGATTAACATTGGCAGGCGGAATTAATAATTTCGGAACTACCATAGGTCCATTAGTAGTTAGTTTTGCAATTTTTGGATCAAGTGTTGGCGGTGCAGATACAGAAATGAGTATTGAAAGTGTTAAAGTTCCCTACTTAGTTTTAGGATTGGCATTTTTATTAGTAGCTATTTTATTGAAGTTTTCTTCTATTCCTGATAAACCCGAAGCAGTAGTTGAAGTCGAGAATGGGGCAAATTCATCTAGAAGTTCCGCATTAAAATACCCTCAATTGATCATGGGAATGATCGCAATTTTCGTTTATGTAGGGGTTGAAGTTTCTACTGCAAGTAATCTTCCAGCTTATATGGAATCAAAATTAGGGTTCTTAACACAAGATATTGCGCCTTATATTTCATTGTACTGGGCGAGTTTAATGATTGGTCGTTGGACGGGAGCAGTTGGAGCTTTTACCAATGATATGAATTTGCAAAAAATATTCAAATTCTTAGCGCCCTATTTGGCTTTTGGAGTATTTTTATTGGTAAATGCAATTGCGAAACACGACTTAACGCCGTTTTATGTTTACGGATTAATCATTTTAGTTTTGATTGCTGCTGATATATTAAGTAAAGGAAATCCAGCTAGAATGTTACTTATATTTTCTGTATTGGGAATAGTAGCTTTAGCGATTGGAATGGCCACATCAGGAATGACAAGTGTATATGCTTTTACAAGTGTAGGTTTATTCTGTAGTACTTTATGGCCATGTATCTTTACATTAGCGATTAGTGGATTAGGAAAAAATACGAGTCAAGGAAGTAGTTTCTTAATTATGATGGTTATGGGTGGTGGAATTGTGAGTTGGATTCAAGGGATCATTTCTGAAAGTATCGGCATACAAAACAGCTATATTATTGGCGTTTTATGTTTTGCTTATTTGGCATTTTATGCTTGGAAAGTAAGTGGAATCTTGAAAAATCAAGGCATTGATTTTGACAAGCCAGTTTCAGGCGGTCATTAATAATAATTAACACTATTTTATTAAAAGGATTTGTATTTTTGCAAATCCTTTTTTTATTTTAAATAATTAAAGAATTACTATCGTAACAAAAACACTTTTTATTCGTTTTGCATAAAACGAAATGATACATGAAAAAAATTTATTTTTTACAAGCCTTTTTATTGGGTGCCCTACTTTCTTCTACCGCTCAAGAAACCAACAAAAAAGCAGAGGAACTGAAAGAAGTTACCATCATCAAAAGCAAGAAAGCAATTGAGCAAAGAGCAGACCGTACGATTTTTGATTTTGCTAATCAGCCCAGTTTGAATTCGGGTTCTGTTCTTGAAGGATTGAAAAAACTTCCAGGATTAATTGCATCAGATGTTGCAGGGATGATGTACCAAGGGAAGCAATTGGATGTTTTTATGGACGGAAGGCCTCTGAATATTTCATCTAATGAATTGAATGGATTTTTGGAAGGAATGCCAGCCAACGCAATTGAAAAAATTGAAATAATTACCCAGCCAGGAGCAGAATTTCCTGCAACTTCCGGAGGAGCAATTCTAAATATTATTACCAATCGAAACGCAAAGAATTTCTTAAGTGCAACCTATACCAATAGCTTAAATGTAACTAATTATGATCATTTAAGATGGAGAGTTAATAATAGCGTATTATTAAATGCTAAAAACAAATACTTCGGATGGCAATTAAATATGGGTCAAAACTATAGAGAAAGTGCAGTATGGGCTACTTTATACAAAGAAGAAAATGGAGGTCAAACCGTAATTACTTCCACAGCAACCGACAGAACGGGAAGAAATAACTTCTTAAAATCGGCACTGACTTTCGATTTTAAAAAAGACCGATTGTTACTAAACTACGATCTAAATCATAATAACAATGGAAATGTAACTTTAACTAACGGACCTGGTTTTTCTTCCCAAGACCAATCCGATTCTAAAGGATGGAGACAAGACGCGGTCGCGACCTATCAAAAAAGATTTACAGATAAAACCAAAAAATTAGATTTTAGATATAATTTCAACCGAAATCAAAATAGTTTTATTTTTAATACAACAGGTTCTACTTTTGATCTGGAGAACTCCTCTGATCAAAAATTGTCGAACCTGAAGTTTGACTATTCACAGCCAATTGCTTTCTCAGATGAGGGCAAATTGAGTTTTGGGAGTTTGTATGAAGTATTGAATTTTCAAACACAAAACAGGGGTGTTATTAACTTGGATTATGAAAGAATTACTACCGCAGGTTATTTTGAATTCCAAACGAAGTTCAATAGTTTGAGCTTTATACTTGGAGGTAGAGCTGAAGATTACAACATAACTGGAAAAACCAATACCACTTATTTAACACCTTTCAAACAGTTTCGTTTTTTTCCAAATGCGAGCGCACAGTATAATTTAAATAAGTCTGTTTTCTTTAATTTAAATTACAATAAGAAGATTACTTTACCAAGTACTTCCGCTTTAAATCCGAATAATACAACTTATCAAAATCAAAACGTTAGTACTATTGGAAATCCAAATTTGCAACCAACCATATACGATAATTATGAAGTGAAATTGAGTGCTTACGATTACGCTTTTATTGGATATTCATTGAGCTCAGCTAAAAATCAAGTGATCCAAAGGTTGAGTTTGAATTCAAATAGTGTCGTTAATACCAATATAAATGCTCCAGAAGTTAAAGTTCATAATTTTAATATTGGAATGCCTATTCCTTATATGTTGTTCACTAAAGGCCTAACTGAAACCTTGAAAATGAATGTGAATCCAGATGAAATGAACTTCCTTTTTGTTTATGCGGGTTACCAATTACATGAATTGCCAGCTATTGAAACTAAAGGTTTTTGGGTTTATAATTTAATGTCACAAATGGTATTGCCAAGTAAAATTAAATTTGTAGCCAATTTCAGCTACATCACTGCCAAAGGAAATTACTTTTATTTCATTGCAAATAAACCGTTTAATAACACTTTAGATTTGTCATTTTCTAAAAAGTTTTTGAGTGACCAATTATCTGTTTCAATTAATATAGATGATATTTTTAATACCAATCAATCTGAATTCTTGGCTTTCAATACCCCTTTATTGTCTAACAATAAATTGGATACGCGCCGATTTGGATTTAGCATAAATTATAAGATCCCAACAAAGAATAAACTGGCCAAAGAAACTCCTATTTTACTGAACAACGATAAAAAAGAGGAAACGGTTATCATCGGCAATTAAACAAGCACAATAAACCAATTGTTGTATAAGGTTTAGAAGTTTTGTTTTAATTACTTAAAATCCTATTTTTACGAAATAAAATTTAGGTTTATGAAAAACATACTATACGGCTTTATACTCTTTTCGACAGTTACTTTTGCGCAAAGTAATGATGAAATCAAGTTCAAAGAAATCTATAAAACGGCATTAACTAATTCCAAATGTTACTCTTGGTTGGACGATTTGTCTAATAAAGTTGGAGCTCGATTGTCAGGTTCAATTGGAGCTCAAAAAGGGGTAGAATATACCAAAGCCCAACTAGAGACTTTAGGTTTAGACCGAGTATATCTTCAAGAAGTGATGGTTCCAAAGTGGGTTCGTGGTGATAAAGAAGTTGCATATATCCTAGATAATAAATCCAAAATTTTTATTCCTGTTTGTGCTTTGGGCGGTTCGGTGGCAACCCCTAAAAATGGAATAACTGCTGCTGTTATTGAAGTACAATCCATCAAAGAAATAGCTGAATTAGGCATAGAAAAAATTAAAGGTAAAATCGTATTTTTTAATCGCCCTATGCAAGCCGATAATATAGAAACTTTCACTTCCTATGGCGGTTGTGTGGATCAAAGATTTGGCGGTGCAAAAGAAGCGTCTAAGTTTGGTGCAGTGGCAACCATCGTTCGCTCTATGAATATGAGACTAGATGATTTTCCACATACAGGAGCGCAAAGTTATGGAGATCTCCCAAAAGACCAATACATTCCTGCAGCTGCAATAAGCACTAATGCAGCAGAATTATTGAGTAAATCGCTTAAAGCAAATCCTAATTTGAAATTCTATTTAAAGCAATCTTGTGAGCAATTTGAGGATGTTTTATCTTACAATGTAATTGGTGAAATTAAAGGAAGTGAGTACCCTGAAAGAATTATGGTGGTAGGAGGTCATTTGGACTCTTGGGATTTAGCTGATGGTTCTCAGGATGATGGGGCAGGAGTAGTGCAAAGTATGGAGGTATTAAATATTTTTAAGAATATAGGTTACAAACCAAAGAATACGATTCGTGCGGTACTTTTTATGAACGAAGAAAATGGAGGTCGTGGAGGTAAGAAATATGAGGAACTTTCAAAAGCCAATAATGAAAATCATATTTTTGCCTTAGAAAGTGATTCTGGGGGATTTACGCCTAGAGGATTTTCATTTGACACCGATCAGGTAAATTTGGCTAAAATTCAAACATGGAAAGGGCTATTTGAGCCTTATTTGATTCATAGCTTCACTAAAGGACATTCTGGAGCCGATATTGAACCGCTTACTTCTTCTAAAATTATAAAAGCAGGTTTGCATCCTGATTCTCAACGTTATTTTGATTACCATCATGCAGCAAACGATAATTTTGAAGGAGTAAATAAACGAGAATTAGAATTGGGTGCTGCTACAATGGCCGCATTAATGTACCTCATCGATCAAAATGGAATACAATAAAAATAAAAAGTACCCGTAATTACAGGTCCTTTTTATTTTATTCAAAATTGCTTATTTAATCAATTCAAAACTACGTTTTACGAAAGCCGTAAGTTCTTCCCCTTTTAATAAGTTTTGAGATAGTTTTGCTAAATCTAACGCTTGTTTAACCAAGTTTTCTTGATTGGTGGTATCGCTAGAATTTAGAATATTAGAGGCCAGTTCAGAATTGGTATTAACTACCAAATTATACATTTCAGGCATATTGCCCATTCCAAACATTCCGCCACCACCAGTTTGACTCATTTCTTTCATTCTTCGCATGAACTCCGGTTGCGTGATAATAAAAGGAGCTTCATTACTGTCTAAAGCTTCCATTTGAACTGAATATTTCTGCTTTGGTACAAATCCTTCCAACACTGTTTTCAGTTTTTCCTTTTCATCATCAGATAACTTAGAAATTGAAGTTTCTTCCTTTTTTATTAACTTATCAATCGGATCAGAATCCACACGAACAAAGGTCATGGTGTTATTATCGCTTTCAATTTTTTGAATCAAATGTGAGATAATTGGAGAATCAAGTAATAAAACTTCATATCCTTTATTTTTTGCAATTTGAATGTAGCTGTGTTGAGCTTCTTTATTGGATGCATATAAAACAACTAATTTCCCATCTTTATCAGTTTGATTTGGAGCAAATTTTTCTTTTAATTCTTCTAATGTAAAATAGGTATCATCAACTGTAGGATACAATGTAAAGGCCCCTGCTTTTTCATAAAATTTATCTTCAGAAAGCATTCCGTATTCCAAAACGATTTTAATGTCATTCCATTTTTTCTCGAAATCTTCTCTATTTTCTGTAAATAGTGATTTCAATTTATCAGCTACTTTTCTAGTAATATAGTTTGAAATTTTCTTTACGGCACCATCGGCTTGAAGGCTAGAGCGAGAAACATTTAAAGGAATATCTGGAGAATCAATTACTCCTTTTAGCATCGTTAAAAATTCAGGAACAATTCCCTCCACATTATCAGTTACATAAACCTGGTTTTGATACAATTGAATCTTGTCTTTCTGAATTTGTAAGTCGGAACCTAATTTTGGAAAATATAAAATTCCAGTTAAATTAAATGGATAGTCTACATTTAAATGAATGTGGAATAACGGTTCTTCAAATTGCATTGGATACACCTCGCGATAGAAGCTGTTGTAATCTTCATCTGATAATTCTGTGGGTTGTTTGGTCCAAGCTGGGTTTGGATTATTGATAATATTATCTACTTCCACTTCAGTAAATAGGTTGTCTTTGTCTTCCTCAGCAACAGATTCTCCTTTTTTCTGTTCGATTTTTTCTGTTTTAGTTCCAAATTTAATTGGAATCGGCATGAACTTGTTGTATTTATTCAACAATTCATTGATTTTGAAATCTTCTAAAAACTCCAAAGAATCTTCAGCGATGTGTAAGATAATTTCAGTTCCTCGAGTTGTTTTATCACTTGGATCTAAGGTAAATTCGGGACTTCCGTCACAGGTCCAATGTGCAGCTGGCTCGTCTTTGTATGATTTAGTGATAATTTCCACCTTTGAAGCCACCATAAAAGCAGAATAAAAACCAAGGCCAAAATGTCCTATAATTCCTGAATCTTTGGCAGAATCTTTATATTTATCCAAAAACTCTTCTGCTCCAGAAAAGGCCAATTGGTTGATGTATTTTTCAACTTCATCAAAAGTCATTCCAATACCCTGATCTATAATGTGTAATTTTTTTCCTTCTTTATCGATTTTAACCTCAATAATAGGATTTCCATATTCTACTTTAGCCTCACCAATACTAGTTAGGTGCTTTAATTTTAAAGTAGCATCAGTTCCATTAGAAATTAGCTCACGCAAAAAGATCTCGTGATCGCTGTACAAAAATTTCTTAATTAAAGGGAAGATATTCTCCACAGAAACATTGATTTTTCCAGTTGTCATAAATTAAAATTTTAAGATTTACAAATCTCCATTCAAATAGAATACCAATTCAAAGAAAGTGACAAATTGTCGCGAGATTAAGAACATATTAATTTTTTTATTTTAAATAAATTTTAAAATAATAATAATTTAATGTTAAGCAAGTTAAAAATTAATTCAAAAGATAACTTTAATTTTACACTTATTTATCAATTTTTCTTTTTCATAACCTAAAATTAACATTAGACTAGGGATTGGATATTAGTTTTGCAGAAAATAATTTAAATAAAATAATAATAATGAAGTATTTTTACTCTTTATTAATTGTACTTATTTCAAGTGCAATTTATTCTCAAACTGCAATTATTAAAGGTACAGTAGTTGAAGAAGGAACTGGCAAATCAATCCCAGGTGTTTTGGTAAAAGTATTAAATACAAAATTAGCTACTAAAACGGATGCCTCTGGAGAATTTATTATTAGAAATGTCCCTGTTGGAAAGCAGGAACTTCAGTTTTCTGATTTTACTTTAGAAACTAAAATTATTTCTGACGTAGACGCTCTAAAAGATGAAACCACGACACTAACAGTTTCAATGTCAGAAAAAAGTAATTCTTTGACCGAGGTGGTTATTAAGAAAACCAAGATGAAAGCAGAATCAGTAGCTTCATTATTATCAGTTCAAAAAAACAGTGCAAGAGTTTCTGACGGAATTTCGGCTGAAACAATTAAAAGAACTCCAGATAGAACGACTTCTGATGTATTAAAGAGAATTAGTGGAGCGAGTGTTCAGGATAATAAATTTGTAATTATTCGTGGATTAAATGACCGATATAATACAACCTATTTAAACGGTGCACCATTACCAAGTACGGAACCGGATAGAAAAGCATTCTCATTTGATATCTTTCCAGCAAACATGCTTGACAATTTAGTTATTTACAAAACAGCAACTCCTGATTTACCGGGTGAGTTTGCTGGAGGAATTATTGAAATTAATACCAAAGCAACTCCAGACAAAAACTTTGAAACCCTTTCATTGGGTTCTGGATATAACACTATTACTACAGGTAAAAAACAATTGTATAGTGCCTCTGGAAAAACAGATTGGATAGGTATTGACGACGGTACAAAAGGATTGCCTTCGTCTTTTCCAAGTGTATCTAATTTTCAAGCTTTACAAGGAATTCGAAGTCAAGCAAGTACATTAGCAATCGCTGATATAGCTAAGTCTTCTACTTCTGATTGGAGTTTGTATGAAAAAGCATTTAGTCCAAATACAAGCTTTCAATACACTTTAGGAAGATATTTCAAGTTAAATGAAACTAAGAGTTTAAGTTTTCTCTCTTCAGTTACTTACAACAGAACAAATGTTTTCAATGAAACAAACAGAAGAACATACGACGCTCCTGGGCAATTAGTTACCAATCAATTGGATCAAAATTATAGTATTCAAACTTTGTTAGCAGCTATTGGAAACGTTTCTTTTAAAGCGGATGCCAATAATTCATTTAATTTTAAGAATTTATATAGTATAACTTCTGACAACAGAGTGTTGGACCGAAATGGAAGTTTGGCTGAAGAAAGTGATCCTTTATGGATAAATACAACTTCTAGAATTTTCACTAGTAGTAAAATTTATACAGGACAATTAAGTGGAGATCATTTCTTAACTGAAAGTAAAATTAAATTGAATTGGGTGGGATCCTATAGTAATGTAAATAGAGAAATTCCTAGTGAGAGAAGAAATAACTACGTATATATTAAATTTGATGATGGAACGGTTTCACAACCGGTAGCCAATTTTTCAACTAATATTGTAGGTGCCGATTATCCAGGTTCTATTTTCACTTCATTAAACATAGAAAATATCTACAGTGCTAAATTAGACATCAGCAAAAAGATAAAATTATCTGAAGATTTCACAACGGATATTAAAATAGGTGGAATTACTCAAAATAGATCTCGTGAT
This sequence comes from Flavobacterium sp., assembly GCA_021740105.1. Classification (GTDB taxonomy): domain Bacteria; phylum Bacteroidota; class Bacteroidia; order Flavobacteriales; family Flavobacteriaceae; genus Flavobacterium. The sequence continues at coordinate 1,975 of JAIPAM010000001.1, read as the reverse complement.
TTTGCAGCTAGACAATTAGGTTATGTGCAATTTACAGGTACCGTTAATGGAGTAAATTATGGAAACAACACCTTTTTACAAAGTATTTCAACCCAGCCAAATGGAACTATTTTCAATCCTTCCAACATGGGTGTTTTTGGACCAAACTCTAGCGGTTTAACATTGTTTGACGGGACAAAAGGGAATGACGCTTATACCGCAAGTTCTTTATTAGATGCCGGTTACTTTATGTTTGACAACACATATAAAAAATTCAGATTCATTTGGGGAGCAAGATTAGAAAGTTATAAGCAAATATTAGATTCTAAATCAGATACAGGAGCTCCTATTAATGTGGATGCTAAACAAACTGATTTTCTTCCGTCATTTAACCTTATTTACAGTCTTACTAAAACCCAAAACTTAAGATTAAGTGCTTCTAAAACATTAAACCGTCCTGAATTTAGAGAATTAGCTCCTTTCTTGTTTTTTGATAGTGCCACTAGATTCAATACTTTCGGAGATCCAGACTTAAAAATTGCGGAAATCAACAACTTGGATTTTAGATATGAGATTTTCCCTGGTAAAGGACAATTGTTTTCTTTCTCTGCTTTTTACAAGCAATTTACCAATCCAATTGAACTTCAAGCACAAGCTAATAATTCAAACCAATACAAAAATGCTAAAGAAGGAACCAGTAGCGGTATTGAATTAGAATACAGAACTTTAGTAAGTTCAATTTTTGGGACTGAAAACTACAAAATTTTTGACGATTTGACTTTATTTACCAATTTGGCAATCATACGTTCGAAAGTTGACATTTCTAATTTAGTGACTTCTGCAACTTTAAGAGATATTCCTATGCAAGGACAATCGCCATATGTTTTTAATGGTGGTTTTCAATATATGAATAAAGAGTTTGGATGGTCTGGTACTTTAAATATGAATAGAGTAGGAGATCGAATTGCTATACACGGAAATCAAACTCCAGGAGGTGCTACACCAGCTTTCTGGGAGAAAGGAAGAACGTTCTTGGATATGCAAATCGCTAAAATGTTCATGGATAATAAATTAGAATTGAAATTCAATGTGCAAAATTTACTAGCGCAGGATCTGATTTATTTCCAAAACAATGAGTTTGACATCGCTGATAAAGTGTCAGGAGTGAATGCCTTTTTCAATTCTGTTTTATTAGGTGATCCACAAGATAAAAATGGTTTCGATCCTGCTGAAGACGATGTAGTTTGGAGGACTAAATTTGGACCTACTTTTTCTTTATCTATTAACTATAATTTCTAAATATTTTTAAATTAGTTTAATAATTAACGAGACACGACAAATTCAAACTTTTTATTAAAATATAAAATTTCTTAACAATTTAAAAACACAATAGCAACAGTATGATAACAATTAAAAAACGATTTGATTATTTTATAGACTTACTTTTAACATTAAATTAAAAATCAATCAATATGAAAAAGTTCTACTTATTTACAATGCTTTTCTTAGTTGTAGCTTCAATGAACGCACAATTAGAAACGACTACTTATCGTGGTGCATTTGCTCCAGCTCCAGCAGCAATGTGGACAGACAACTGGGCCAACTTTGACCCTCAAAATGCGGTTTATCCTACTCCAAACGTTAACGTAACAGCTAACATCACAACTGATACACGTTGGACAGCAGGAAACACTTACTATTTGAGAAATCAAATTTATGTAAAAAACAATGCTACCTTAACTATTGAGCCAGGAGTTGTTGTTCGTGGTGATGCTGCTGCAGCAGGTGCAGGTTTGTTCATCACTAAAGGAGCTAAATTAATAGCTGAAGGAACTGCTACTAGTCCAATTGTATTTACTTCTGATAAAGCGGTAGGTTCAAGAACTAAAGGTGATTGGGGAGGAATAGTAATTTTAGGTAAAGGAGCTTTAAATATCAATAATGGTATAAACAACATCGAAGGAATAGCTGCAAGTGCAGATACTGAATTTGGTGG